>JAXJWX010000031.1:0-38580 GCA_036307765.1 Paludibacteraceae bacterium
TCATGGCTCTGGCCAATCAGCCTCTTTGATGGCATCGAGAATCCAGGCAATGAGGAGATTAACTATTACTATCCAACCGCCGACTTGGTAACTGGTCCAGATATTATCTTCTTCTGGGTGGCTCGTATGATCATGGCGGGTTATGAGTATATCGGCAAGATGCCATTTAAGCATGTGTATTTCACCGGTATCGTGCGTGATAAATTGGGTCGCAAGATGTCTAAGTCATTGGGTAACAGTCCTGATCCATTGGATTTGATTGAGCGTTTTGGTGCGGACGGCGTGCGTATGGGTATGATGCTCTGCGCTCCTGCGGGCAATGATATCTTGTTTGACGATAGCCTCTGCGAGCAAGGACGTAACTTCTGCAACAAGATCTGGAACTGCTTCCGATTGATTAAGGGTTGGGAGGTTGCCGACATAGCTATGCCAGAGACCAATCAATGGGGCGTAGAGTGGTTTGAGGCAGTATTGGCTAAAGCACAAGCAGAGGTGGCTGACTTGTTCAGCAAATACCGCCTCAGCGAAGCGTTGATGGCTATCTACAAGCTCTTCTGCGACGATTTCTCTGGTTGGTACTTAGAGATTATCAAACCTGCATATGGTCAACCAATTGATAAGGCAACCTATAAAAAGACTATCCAATTTATGGATACGATGCTCAAACTGCTCCATCCATTCATGCCATTCATCACCGAAGAGTTATGGCAAGCGATTGAGGAGCGCCAAGAAGGTGAAAGTTTGATGGTTTCCCCACTCAACGCTACACAACCGCTACACAACACTACACAATTGCTCAACGACGCTGCACAATGCTTCGACATCATCTCTGCTATCCGCAATATCCGTGCGCAAAAGAATATCTCTCCTAAGGAGGTATTGACATTGGTTTGCCCAGAGGCATTGCCAGCAGTGGTAGTGAAATTGGCGAATGTAGAGTTGGCAGTAGGTGCAGAGAAGAGCGCAGGTAGCGCATCTTTCATCATCGGTACTACCGAGTATAGCGTGCCATTGGAGAAGTTCATTAATGTGGACGAGGAATTGAAGAAACTTGAGGCTGAGTTGGCTCACCAAGAGGGCTTCCTCCGCGGCGTGATGGGCAAGCTCAACAACGAGCGCTTTGTGCAAAACGCTAAGCCAGAGGTGGTTGAGCTAGAGCGCAAAAAGAAAGCGGATGCCGAAAGCCGTATTGCCACCATTAAAGAGGCAATTGCGCAGTTGAAAGGTTAATATGAAAGACTTGTCTTCACTTCGCGCAGAGATTGACCAACTGGATGAGCAGTTGTGGGAAATCATCGGCAAGCGTGTGGATGTAGCTCGCCAGATAGGCGAATGGAAACATCAACATGGTGAACCTGTTGTGCAAACACAACGCTATCAAGAGGTATTGAAGCATTGTCGACAGGTGGGCTCGCAATATGGTCTGAGCGAAGAAGTAATACATGAAGTCATGAACGCTTTACATACAGAGAGTATCAGGGTTGAATCCTGATGCTTTTTGTTTTGGCATGGTTTTTGTATAAAGAAAGAAAGTTCGTAAATACTAAAAATTTATCATATGCAAACAGTTGATATTCGTGAACTTCAAGAGCGCATTGAGCGCGAGAGTTCATTTGTAGATGCCCTGACCATGGGCATGAACCATGTGATTGTAGGTCAAAAGCACTTAGTGGAAAGTCTTTTGATTGGTTTGTTGGCAGATGGACACATCCTCTTGGAAGGTGTTCCAGGATTGGCAAAGACATTGGCTATTAACACATTGGCAAAATTAGTAAAAGCAGATTTTAGTCGTATTCAGTTTACACCCGACTTGCTTCCCGCCGATGTGATAGGTACACAAATCTACTCACAAAAGTCCGAAGAGTTCAAGGTAAAGCAAGGTCCTATTTTTGCTAACTTTGTTCTTGCGGACGAGATTAACCGTGCCCCAGCGAAAGTGCAATCAGCACTGCTCGAAGCGATGCAAGAGCGTCAGATTACCATTGGCGAACAGACTTATAAGTTGGAAGAACCATTCTTGGTATTAGCGACCCAAAACCCTATTGAGCAAGAAGGTACCTACCCATTGCCAGAGGCACAAACCGACCGTTTTATGCTTAAAGTGGTGATTGGCTATCCAAAGAAAGAAGAGGAGATGCAAATCATTCGCCAAAATATCACAGGCGAAAAAATCACTGTTACTCCTATACTCAGCACCGATGAAATTGTCAAAGCGCGCAAGATCGTTCGCGAAGTGTATATCGACGAAAAGATTGAGAAATACATTGTGGACATCGTGTTTGCTACTCGTCAACCTGAAGCATATGGTCTGGATAACCTGAAGCCAATGATTCAGTTTGGCGGTTCGCCTCGTGCAAGTATCAACTTGGCATTGGCTGCACGCGCATACGCCTTTATCCATCGCCGCGGCTATGTGATTCCAGAAGATGTTCGTGCTGTTTGCTACGATGTACTCCGCCACCGTATCGGACTCACCTACGAGGCAGAGGCTAACAATATCACTACAGAGGATATTATCACCGAAGTATTGAACGCTGTTCAAGTACCTTGATTAGTTTAGAGTTTAGTGTTTAGTGTTTAGTGTTTAGAGAGAATGACCTCTGAAGAACTATTAAAACGGGTACGGAAGATAGAGATTAAGACTCGCAAACTGAGTCGCAATATCTTCGCTGGCGAATACCATTCGCAGTTCAAGGGACGCGGTATGGCGTTCTCAGAAGTGCGGGAGTATCAGCCAGGCGACGATGTTCGCTCTATTGACTGGAATGTGACCGCACGCCTCAACAAGCCTTATATCAAGGTCTTTGAAGAGGAGCGCGAACTGACCGTAATGCTGCTGGTGGATGTATCGGGCAGCCGCAATTTTGGTACACTGAGCCAAATGAAGCGCGATATGATGGCAGAAGTGGCGGCGACGCTGGCTTTCTCCACGATTGCCAACAACGACAAGGTGGGTGTGATATTCTTCTCCGACAAGATTGAGAAATACATCCCTGCACAAAAAGGAAAGACCCATGTGCTGCATATCATTCGCGAACTGCTGAGTTTTGAGCCTTCATCCAAAGGTACAGACATGGCACAGGCGCTACAATATTTTGCCAACGCACAAAAACGCCATTGCACCGCCTTTCTTATCTCCGACTTTATCGGAGCAGGCGCTATGGACAAGCCATTGCTGATTGCATCGAACCGACACGAGGTGAATGCCATACAGATATACGACCGCCGCGAAGCCGAACTACCCAATATAGGATTGGTGAAGTTCCACGATGCCGAGTCGGACAACGACCTATGGATAGACACTTCGCTAGCAAGCGTTCGTAGTGATTATGCGCAAGCATGGAAAGAGAATCAAGACTCGCTGGAGCAACTCTTCACGCGCACGGGCGTAAACCATATTAGTGTGCGTACCGACGAAGATTATGTGAAAGCCCTAATGCACTTATTCAAATGCTGACAACGATATTGGCACTGGTGGTAAGTGCCGCAATAGATAGTACCACCCTTTTTATTGGCGATCAGACCGATTTGCATTTGCGTGCCACTTGTGAGGTGGGCGAACAAGTGCAGATGCCCGTATTGAGTGAGCAGCTCATTCCTGGCATAGAGATTATAGATCGCACTATTGTAGATACAACCACGCTGCAAGATGGACGCGTGCAATACAACCAATACCTAACCCTCACTTCGTTTCAAGACTCGCTGTTCTACATCGAGCCACTGGCGTTCGTGAGCGGCGATGATACGGTATGGAGCGAGTCGCTCATGCTGAATGTGGTGCAACCATTCGAGATGGATAGTACAGACATGGCTATCACCGACATCAAAGGTATCTACAACGCCCCTATATGGTGGTGGGGCATCCTGCGTTGGGTATTATTGGCATTAGCCATAGCAGGCATAGGTGTGGGAGGATACTACCTCATCACTTATCTGCGTAGTCGCTACGGCGATGCACCTGAAACAGCCGAACCTACGGAGCCATTGCGTCCTGCCGAAGAGGTGGCACTGGAGAAACTGGATGCTATCCGCGAGGAGAAGATATGGCAGAGCGGACAAGTCAAAGAATACCATACACAACTCACCGATGTGGTGCGCGAATACATCGCTCGTCGCTTTGAGGTGAGCAGTACGGAACAGACTTCGGACGAAACGCTGCGTGCTATGCGCGGATTACTCTCCGACAAAAAAGAGTTGTACGACAACCTCCGCAAGATGCTGACATTGGCAGACTTGGTAAAGTTTGCTAAGTGGACCACCACTCCCGATGAGAATGAAATCAGTTTGCGCAATGCATATACCTTCGTCAAAGAAACCACCCCTGTTGAAGAAGAACCTACAGAAAATTAAATTGTACATTGTCCAATTGTAAATACTATGACATTTGCTAACCCTGGATATTTATTTCTGCTCCTGCTGCTGATTCCTGTAGTGGGCTGGTACATATGGAAACTGCGAAACGCTCGTGCATCGGTGCAGTTGTCCTCCACCGATAGTCTGCGTCGTCAGCCCAAAAGTCTTCGCGTATGGCTGATACATGTGCCCTTTGCTTTGCGAGTGATGGTGATTACCCTATTGTCCTTGGCATTGGCACGCCCTCAGCTGAGCAATCGTTGGCAGTCGGAATCTACCGAAGGTATCGACATTATGATGGCGTTGGATATTTCAGGCACCATGTTGGGCGAGGACTTGAAACCCAATCGTCTGGAAGCAGCCAAAACCGTAGCAACCGATTTCGTACTATCGCGCCCTAACGACCAGATTGGTTTGGTAGTGTTCGCAGGCGAGAGTTTTACGCAATGTCCATTGACTACAGATCATGCCGTATTGGTGAACCTATTTCAGTCTGTGAAATTCGGCATGATAGAAGACGGAACAGCTATCGGTTTGGGATTGGCAAATGCCGTGAACCGCATGAAAGATTCCGAAACGAAGTCCAAAGTGGTCATCCTACTCACCGACGGAAGCAACAACCGCGGCGACATTGATCCCATGACCGCAGCCGAAATTGCCAAGACCTTTAACATACGCGTATATGCCATTGGTGTAGGTAGTTATAGCAAAGAAGTGCGCGTGCCTATTCATACGCCATACGGCGTACAATATGGTACGATGAGTTCGGAGTTTGACGAGAGTACCCTGCGCAATATCGCACAGATGACAGGCGGCGAGTATTTCCGTGCTACAGACAACAATAGCCTGAAGGCCATCTACCAACAGATTGACCAACTGGAAAAGACCAAGATTCGCGTTCGCGAATACTCCAAGCGCACCGAGCATTTTGCACCATTCCTACTGGCTGCCCTGCTCTGCCTGCTGATGGAAGTTCTCATACGATTCTTCGTGCTTCGCACTGTCGCAGAATAGTTTACTGTTTAGAGTTTAGTGTTTAGAGATATGTTTAGATTTGCAAATATAGAAATGCTTTGGTGGCTAATCACAATCCCCGTATTTGTGATTGCCTATATCATCATCACCAAGCGCAAACAACGCCAGTTAATGGAGTTCGGTGACCCTGAACTGATGGCACAACTGATGCCTGATGCCTCTAAGAGTCGTCCTATCGTTAAGTTCACGCTGCTCATCGTAGCACTTGCGTTACTCATTGTGGCTGCTGCTCGTCCGCAATATGGACAACAAGAGAAAACCGTGAAACGCCAAGGCATCGAAGTGATGGTGGCGTTGGATATATCCAATTCCATGCTGGCAGAAGATGTAGCGCCTAATCGTTTGGACCGTGCGAAGCAAATGCTGAGCAAGATGATTGACAACATGACGGACGACAAAGTGGGTTTAGTTGTTTTCGCGGGCGAAGCCTTTACGCAACTGCCTATCACATGCGACTATGTATCAGCTAAGATGTTTCTCAATACCATCTCGCCCAAACTCATTCCCACCCAAGGTACGGCTATCGGCGCAGCGTTGCAAACAGCTATCCGCTCCTTTGGTAGCCAAGAGAGCGATGCAGGCAGAGCCATCATACTCATTACCGATGGCGAGAACCACGAAGATGATGCTACAGCCGTAGCCAAACAGGCACAGGAACTGGGCATACAGGTGTTTGTGATTGGTATTGGTAAACCCGAAGGCTCGCCCATCCCTGTACCTGGCACCAACGACTATATCAAAGACCGCAGCGGACAAGTGGTAGTCAGTCGCCTCAACGAGGAGATGTGCCAAGAGATTGCCCAAGCAGGCAAAGGTGCATATGTGCGCTGTGATAATACGAATACTGCTATGCGCGCCCTGCAACAGGAGCTCGACCGCATCGCTACCACCGACCTTGAGACCACCGTATATGCCGACTACAACGAGCAATACCAATCCTTCCTACTGATAGCACTACTGCTCTTGGTGATTGATTGCTTTATTCTGATGCGACAGAATCATCGCCTCAATCGAATGGACTTATTCAAGGAGAAAACTAACAACTGAAAACTGTTAACTGACAACTGAAAAAGGGATTTAATATGCGATTTTTATTGACAATCATATCATTATGCGTAGCCTCGCTGCTGTTGGCGCAGCAGGAGAGTAGCGATGTGCGCCGTGGCAACCTGCAGTACAACGACTCCAACTACACTGAAGCCGAAGTGAACTACCGACGCGGTTTGGAGAAAAACAACCAATCGTTTGAAGCACACTTCAACTTGGGCGATGCCCTCTTCCGCCAAGAGAAATACCCAGAGGCATTGGAGCAATACGCCGAAGCCGAGAAACTGCTAAAGGCGGATGACAAAACAAGAAAAGAAAAAGTGGATAGCCGCTTGGCTGACACCTATCATAATATGGGTAATGCCCTCTATGCACAGCAGCAATACGACAAGGCAGTAGGTGCCTATCAACAGTCTCTGCGCTTGAATCCCAAAGACAATGACACACGATACAATCTGGTGAAAGCGATGCAACAATTACAACAACAGCAGCAGAACCAAGACCAACAACAAAATCAACAACAGAAAAACGATTCTACTCAACAACAGCAACAACAAGAACAAAAAGAGCAGGAACAGGAGCAACAGCAGCAAGAGCAACAGCAACAGCAGCAACCAAACAATCAACAAATGGATCAGGAAACTGCCGAACAGATTTTGCAGGCACTGGAGCAAGACGAACAAGAGACACAAGAGAAACTTCAACGTCAACAAGGCAAGAAACGTCGCGTAGAAAAAGAATGGTAAGATTATGAAAAAGATACTATCGATATTATTTATTTGCAGCATGGCACTTGTCACTTATGCCGATGATGCCGTAGAGTTTAAAGCCTCAGCACCAGCACAAGTGATTATAGGTAAGCCCTTTCAGCTCACCTACTCAGTTAATCAACGCGCTAAAGATCTGCGTGCACCAGAGTTTGCAGACTTCGACTACATAGCAGGTCCTTATTCCTCGCAGGCATCTTCAACCACCTATGTGAATGGCAAGCGCACATCATCGTTTACCATTACCTATACATATACACTGATGGCTAATAAGGAAGGTACTTTTACAATTCCTCCTGCAACCATCAAGGTGGATGGCAATCAACACACCTCCAATGGTGTACGCATTACCGTATTACCCCCAGATCAACCAACCACTAAGGCTTCTGTGGATAATTCAGACCAACCATTCAATACGAATAGTGCCAACGTAGCTCAGAATCGCAATACGTCATCTGAAAACATCTTTATGCGCACACTCGTTAGCAAAACTAAGGTGTACGAGCAAGAAGTGATATCCCTAACCTACAAACTATATTTCGCAGGAGTAGATGTAGCACAATTCACCAATAATACCCGTTTGCCCGAGTTCAAAGGATTCTTGAAACAAGAGTTAGAGATAGGTGAGATTCAAACCGAATTAGAACATTATAATGGCCGTAACTACCAGACCGCCGTTATCTACCGCACCCTACTCTTCCCTCAACGCAGCGGCGATATCGTCATTGACCCTGCACAATTTGAGGCTATATTGCGTGTACAAAACAGAGCACAAGTGCGTAGTATATTTGATGATTTCTTTAACAGCTACACAACTGTAGCCAAACCACTTACTGCACCGAGTGTTACTATTCACGTATCCGAACTGCCCGTAGGGAAACCCACAGCCTTCAGTGGTGGAGTTGGACAGTTTAGTATCAATAGTCGCATATCCAATACCGAATTGCAAGCCAACGAAGCCGTTACGCTCACGCTCACTATTCAGGGTGCAGGCAATATGAAACTGCTGAAGACTCCAGCCGTAGATTGGCCAGAAGGTTTTGAGGTTTACGATCCAAAAGTAACCAACAACTTCAAGAATTCACTCGCAGGTGTTAGCGGTACAAAGACTATCGAATACTTAGCTATTCCACGTGCAGGAGGTACGTATATTATTCCTCCTATTCGCTTTGCCTATTACGACACACAAGCCAACACCTACAAGACACTGACCACGCCCGAATATACCCTCAATATTGCGCGAGGTGCTAATGAAGAAGGCGGGGCTACTGTTGTTAACAATTTCGTGCAAAAAGAAAAGATTCAACAGTTTGGTAGCGATATCCGCTATATCTATACCAACGAACAGCCCAAGTTAATCCAGCAATCGTCAACCCTTGTATTTGGTTCGATCACTTTTTGGTTGTGGTATGGTGTTCCCACATTGATTGCTGCGATATTATTCTTCCTCTTCCGCAAACAAATCAAGGAGAATGCTGACATTACCCGTGTCCGCTACAAGAAAGCCAACAAGGTAGCACAACGCCGACTGAAAGTAGCAGAGAAACTCCTCAAAGAGAACCAAAAAGAGGCATTCTACGAGGAGATTGAGCGTGCTGCGTGGACCTACCTCAGCGACCGTCTGTCGATTCCCACAGCACAACTCAATAAGGAAAACATCGCGCAGATACTCAGTAACAAGGGCGTGTCACAAACTATCATTGGCGAACTACATCGTGTGCTTACCACTGCCGAGTTCGCTCGTTATGCCCCCACCTCCGACCATGCTATGCAAGACATGTATAACGATACTACGAATATCATCAATCAATTAGAGAACGCAAAACTATGAAACTGTTATTTATATTCCTCAATCTCCTCTTCTCGCAAGCCAACGCACAATATGCAGAAGGTAATTATGCAGAAGCAGCAGCGCAATACGAACAGGTGATTACCGAGCAGCCATCGGCTGAAGCCTATTACAACCTCGGTAATGCTTATTTCAAACAGAGCGAACTGGCGCAAGCCATCCTCGCCTACGAACGTGCCTTGCGCATTGAACCGTCGTACAAGGACGCCAAGCACAACCTCCTATTTGCGCAATCTCGTATCGTGGATAACATCGAAGACACCCAGTCCTTCTTCCTCTCCAATTGGCTCAAAGCTATACGCAACGCGCTCAACCAACAGACATGGATGATACTATCTATTGCATTGTTTATCTGCATGTTGATAGGATTTTTCTTGTTTGCGTTTAGTCAAACGGTATGGGTGCGCAAGACGGCTTTCTACACCAGTTTGGTGGCATTGCTAATCTCCTTCGTAGCATGTATCAATGCAGGTAGCCTGCACCATCGCGACACCGAGCGTGCTGAAGCCATCATCACACAGGGTATTGTCAATGCCAAATCTTCGCCCGATCGTTCTGGTACAGACCTCTTTACCGTGCACGAAGGTACGAAAGTTGAGATCACCGAAACCATAGGCGACTGGTGCTGTATTCATGTCGGCAACTACATCGGTTGGATGCCACTCGCACACCTCGAACGGATTTAACATTTGGCGCAAAACAACGACATCATCATCACAGGCGCACGCGTTCATAATCTGAAGAACATCGATGTGCGTATTCCACGAGATAAACTTGTGGTCATTACTGGTCTATCGGGTAGCGGCAAATCCTCATTGGCATTTGACACCATTTTTGCTGAAGGACAACGCCGTTATATGGAGACTTTCTCCTCCTACGCGCGCGGATATATAGGTACCATGCAACGCCCCGATGTGGATAAGATCACAGGCCTCTCACCTGTTATCAGCATCGATCAGAAGACCACCTCGCGTAACCCACGATCCACAGTGGGTACGGTCACGGAGGTGTACGATTTCCTGCGCCTGCTCTTTGCGCGCGCAGCGGATGCCTACTCCTATGCTTCGGGCGAGAAAATGGTGCAATATACCGATGACCAAATCCTTGATTTGATTCTCAAAGAGTATGCAGGACAAAAGGTATTGATACTGGCACCTATGGTCAATAACCGCAAAGGACATTACAAGGAACTCTTTGAGACCATTCGCCGCAAAGGGTACTTACATGTCCGTGTGGACGGCGAGGTGCAAGAGATATACGCGGGCATGAAGCTCGACCGCTACAAGAACCACACCATTGAGGTCGTCATTGACCGTCTTAAACTGAAAGGCGAAAACGAAGAAGACCTCAAGCGATTGCGCGCCACAGTGGATAAAGCCATGACCCAAGGCAATGGCGTAATGGCGCTGACCCTCCCTAACCCTCCCTCCCAGGGAGGGGATACTCCCCCTCTGAAGGGGGAGCAAGAGGGGGTCCGTTACTTCTCTCGCCACCTCATGTGCCCCACTACAGGTATGAGTTATGCCGAACCAGCACCGCATACTTTCTCCTTCAACTCGCCACAGGGTTGGTGCCCATGCTGTAGAGGATTAGGTAAGGTGAAAGGCGAAAGATTAGAGGCGAAAGACGATGAGGAATTGGACAATATCATCAAGGATGATGATAACTGGTACACACGCATGCTTGCTTATGTACAGCAGGGGGACGAAGAAAAAGAGGAGAAAGAGGAGCAGTGGGTAGTATGTCCCGCATGTCAAGGACAACGCCTCAGCCGCGAAGCACTCAGTTTCCGTATAGCCGATAAGAATATTGCCGAACTCTCGGCAATGGACATCACGGACCTCAGAGCATGGCTCATGAATGTGCCTGCCAAGCTGAGCAACAAACAGCGCGCCATTGCCGAACCTATCATCAAAGAGATTATCTCCCGCCTCGGCTTTATGCTCAGTGTCGGACTATCATACCTATCCCTCTCGCGCTCATCGGATAGCCTATCGGGAGGAGAGAACCAGCGTATCCGTTTGGCAACGCAGGTCGGCAGCAAATTGGTCAATGTGCTCTATATCTTGGACGAGCCCAGTATCGGTCTCCACCAACGCGACAACCAGCGTCTTATTGATTCGCTCAAACAGCTGCGCGATATGGGCAACTCCGTCATTGTGGTGGAGCACGATGAGGATATGATGCGTCAGGCAGACTATATCATTGATATTGGTCCCAAAGCGGGTCGCTTGGGCGGACATATCGTCTTCAGCGGCACACCCGCCGAACTCCTCAAGTCCGATACCCTCACCGCTAAATACCTCAGCGGCGAACTCTCTGCTACGCTGGATAGCAGTTTAAATGTTTCAGAGTTTCAAGGTTCCAATGTTGAAACAAGCCCACGGGACGTGAAACAAGCGGCTTTACCGCATGAAACTTTTTATCTTACTTTGCATGGCTGCCACGGCAACAACCTCAAGGGTGTGGACGTATCCTTCCCGCTCGGACAGATGATTGCCGTCACAGGTGTATCGGGTAGTGGCAAGTCCACCCTTATCAACCAAACGCTCTACCCTATCCTCAGCCAACATTTCTACCGCAGCTTGCGTGCGCCACTGGCATACGACAGCATAGAGGGTATAGAGCATATCGACAAAGTGATTGGCGTGGACCAATCGCCTATTGGTCGCACACCGCGCAGCAATCCTGCCACCTATACGGGCGTCTTTACCGATATTCGCAACCTCTTTGCCCAACTCCCCGAGAGTAAGATTCGCTCGTGGAAAGCAGGTCGATTCTCGTTCAATAACGCGGGCGGACGCTGCGAAGAGTGCAGCGGCAATGGCTACAAGACCATACAAATGCACTTCCTGCCCAATGTGTATGTGCCCTGCGAGGTGTGCGGTGGACAACGCTACAACCGCGAGACACTCGAGGCACGCTTCAAGGGTAAGTCAATCGCCGATGTGCTGGATATGACCATCAACCAAGCGGTAGAGTTCTTCGAGAGCCAACCATATATATTGAAGAAAATTAAGACTTTGCAAGATGTGGGACTGGGTTATATCAAATTGGGACAATCATCCACCACGCTTTCGGGTGGCGAGAGCCAGCGTGTGAAACTGGCGACCGAACTCGCACGACCAGGTACAGGCAAGACCTTGTATATTTTGGACGAGCCTACTACGGGTCTGCATTTCGAGGATGTCCGCGTACTGATGGGCGTCCTGCGCCGCTTGGTGGATAAAGGCAATACGGTGATTATCATCGAGCACAATCCCGATGTCATTCGCTCCTGCGATTATATTGTGGATATGGGTCCCGATGGCGGTCGCGAAGGTGGCACCGTCGTCGCGACTGGCACAGTGGACGACCTCCGCAACAACCCGCACAGCATCACAGGCAGATATATCTAATGACAGCTATACTACATCTGACGACAAGAAAAGTTTACTTTTATCACCCTACATAATGCTTTTTCTTGCGTATGTGCATTTTTTTTTGTAATTTTGCACCCGAAAACGAAAGCCATGAATTTATCACCTCTCCTCATACTTACCCTGGTCATTGGCATTATTTGGTTTGTGCCAATCGTGTGTCGCAAGATTCACGTACCCAGCATTGTGGGCTTTATCTTGGCGGGTATTGTGATAGGTCCATCGGTACTAGGGGTAGCAGGGCAGACACCCACCATCAAGATACTCGGCTCGCTGGGCATGCTGTATATCATGTTTCAATCGGGTAGCGAAATCGACATCAACGACTTCAAGCAATATAAGTATAGGTCGCTCTTCTTCGGACTGTGTACATTCTTCATTCCTTTTGTTTTGGGTCTCATCACCAGTCGATTTCTTCTTCCCTTTGGTTGGTTACCCAGTCTATTGCTGGGCGCGATGTATGGTAGTCATACGCTGATGACTTATCCTATTGTCAGTCGCTACGGTGTGCAGAAGAATGTGGCAGTCAACATCACAGTGGGCGCCACCATGGTGGCTATCATTCTGTCGCTCATTGTGTTAGCCATCGTAGAAGGTTGGAGTCGTTCGGCACAGAGTATCACGGAGTATGCAATACAATTATCCTTAGTGGCGATATTCCTACTGACTGTACTATGGCTCTTCCCTCGCTTTGCGCGTATGTTTTTCAAGCGCTATCGCGACCCTATCTCCGAGTTTATGGTGGTGATGCTGATGCTGGTAGGTAGCGCACTATTGGCTGATTTAGCAGGTCTAGAGGGTATCTTGGGTGCCTTCCTCTGCGGTGTGTCGCTCAATCGCTTGCTACCTAACCGTTCGCCACTCATGAACCGTATTACCTTTGTTGGCAATAGTATCTTCGTGCCCTTGTTCCTCATCAGTGTGGGTTTGATGATTGATATTCATGCTTTCTGGAGTAGCTGGACCACCGTGACAATAGCCATTGTGATGATCATAACTAAACTGATAGGCAAGAGCCTCTCGGCTTGGATAGCACAAGTCGTCTTCCGTTTCTCCAAACATGAGCGCCAACTCATTTTTGGTCTTACGCATGCTACAGCAGCAGGTACCTTGGCTATCGTAACGATTGCGTACCAGATGGGTATCTTGTCCTCGGATGTGCTGAACGCTTCTGTCCTAATGATCTTGGTGCTATGCACGACTGCTAGTTTCATATCCGAACATGCAGCCAAGGAAATCGCACTGCAGGAGAGCACAAAACTCGAATCTGACCACGAGGACGACTATTGGCTCTTGACTTCCGTTGGTAAAGACTTGCGCCCTACACTGCGTGATATAGGCGAGATGGCTTCGCTGGATAATATTGAAATCAAGCAGTCTGCCGACTGGCTGGATGTCTCAAACATGGTAGAACACACCAGCAAGTCCGTGATTGTGTATAATGAAGTGCAACCCATCAACACCATCAACCGCCTGGTGGTAGCCGTTCCACGCTATGCCGAGAAAGAGCGTGACTTCATCACCTGCTTTGGTCTGGTGCGCCGTTTGGCGGGTGAATTGGGTGCTAAGGTAGTATTCTACGCCCACCCCGACACGCAAGTGGCATTGCAAGCCATGTGCCGCCGTCCTGGCAAGTACCTACGCGCTTCGTTCCGTAATATGGACGGCTGGGAAGAAGTCGGTATCATCTCGCAAACAATAGTAGAAAACGATATGCTGGTACTGCTGTCTTCACGCAAATCCACAGCCAGCTACAACCCACTTTTTGAGCGTATTCCTACCATGCTCACCGAGCATTTCACCCACTTCAGTTCGATGGTCGTTTACCCAGAACAGCTCACTGGAGGACCCGATATGGACACACTGCTCATGGAGATTCCACCAGCCAGCACGACTTGGTCTATCATTACGCGTGTCAAACGATTCTTGCGCAAAGGATGGGAGGCGATAAGGTTGAAGGTGAAAGGTTAGAGGTGAAAGGTTAAAGGTTAAAGGTTAAAGGTTAAAGGCGAAAGGTTAAAGGCAAGGTTATGTCCTACTTACAACGATTGGCACATGTGTTTGCTCACGAGGTGGGCGATGGATTATCGGAATACACGTTCGTATTCCCCAATCGCCGTGCGGGATTATTTTTCCGTCGCCACTTAGGTCAGGCTTTGGACAAACCTATTTTCTCGCCCCGTGTAATGACTATCAACGAATGTTTCCGTTCCCTGTCCAATCTGCGCGTGGCTGACCAGCTGACACTAGTCATGCGACTATACTCCTTGTATCGCGACCTGCGCCCCGACCCAGACCCATTAGAGCAGTTCTTGCATTGGGGCAAGATGATGTTAGCAGACTTCTCCGAGATTGACAACCACTTGGTATCCAACGTCGAAGCGCTATACGAGGCAGTCAAAGACGTGCACGATATAGACGACCATTTCCTGTCACTCACCGATACACAGCGTAACGCTATCAAGAAGTTCTGGGGTGACTTCTATGCCGCCATTGACAAGAACGATAACCAACTGCACCACCGATTTATCCGTATATGGGAGCTGCTCTATCCGCTCTATCAAGGCCTACGCGACAGCCTCCTATCCGACCAACTGGCATACGAGGGTCTGCTTCACCGCCAGGTGATTGAGCATTGGCAGCAGATACCCGATAGCGCTTTTGAGCAGCACTATGTGTTTGTAGGCTTCAATGCCCTCACCGAGTCGGAGCGCCAGTTGCTCATTCATCTCCGCGACCGCGGTTGTGCCGATTTCTACTTTGACTACGAGGACGCCTATCTCTCCGACCCAGAGAACCGCGCTTCGCTTTTCCGCGAGGATAACCTGCGCACTTTCCCTTCGCGCTACACAGTACCTGAGCGCACGGATAGAGAGCGTGCTAAGATAACCCTCCTATCGGTGGACTCCACCGTGGGCGAAGCACGCGAGGTGTACCATGTGTTGAACGAACTCTACCCCAAGGATACGCCACTAACTACCGACTACACGCGTACGGCAGTCGTGCTGCCCGATGAGCAGCTGCTTATCCCGCTACTCGACTGTTTCCCAGAGGGGGTGCAGAAGATCAATGTCACCATGGGATACCCGCTGCGCGCTTCGGAATTGTATATGCCCATTGCCTATCCCGAGCAGTACTTCTCACCCATGCCTGCAACGGGTGCAGAGATGACTGCTGCCCTGCGCCAACGCCTCAGCGACATGCGCACACCTGCCAACAGCGAAGCCTGCTACCTGCTCACCAAGGCATTGGACATGGTGGAGCATACACTGGTGCAATATCCTCAGCTTCCTATCTCCGCCGAGGCAGTCATGCAAATACTGCGTATGCTGACCATGCAGAGCACCATTCCCTATACAGGCGAACCGCTGGACGGGTTACAAGTCATGGGTGTGCTGGAGACACGTGCGCTGGACTTCGACAATCTCATTATCACAGGCTTCAACGACGACCTCTATCCTGGTCGTGCGCACAACAATAGTTTTATACCCTATATCCTGCGCCGCGGATTTGGATTGCCTACCCCAGAGAGGCAGGATGCTATTTTTGCCTACAATTTCTACCGTATGCTGTCATACGCCAAACGCGTATGGTTCATCACCAATGCGGTAGCCGATGACCAACACTCAGGCGAGGTGTCGCGCTATTTCTATCAACTGCAATGGCAATACGGCGTGAATATCCAGCAGGTGAATGTCGTCAACGCCCTCTCCTCCCCCGCACCCAAACCTACCGACATCAGCAAGGATGAGGCTGTGCTACAACTGCTCTCCGAGGCGCAGCATCGGGGCTTCTCCGCTTCGGCTATGAATGCCTATCTCTACTGCCAAAAGAAGTTCTTCTATCGCTACGTTCAGGGGCTCCACGAACCAGAACAAGAGGAGGACGTTGTCACCTCCGAAGCCACGCAGGGTACCGTGCTGCACGCTATCATACAGCAGCTATACAAGCCCTATATCAACCGCACCGTCACTCCATCCGATATTCAATCTATCTTGGACTCACTCACGGAGGAGCGCTGGGATCAGTTGCCTATCGATGCTATCCGCACCGACCTACTTGCCACCCTCATTGTCAAGAATTATGTGCGCTACATTTTGCTCTACGACCAGCAGCAAGCGCCTTTCACTTATCTCAATGGCGAACAAAAAGTGCGCCATACGCTATCCGTACCTCAGGTAGGTGCTGTACCTTTCTACGGCTATATTGACCGCCTCGACCAGCAAGGTGACACACTGCGCGTGATTGATTACAAAACGGGTAAAGCCCAAATGGAGTACCGCGATATGGAGCATATCTTCGACCGTTCGGAGAATCAGGACAAGGCGCTCCAGACCATGCTCTATTGCTACTTATTGGAGCACCATGCCCCACAACTGCTACGCCATACGTCGCATATCGCACCGCATATCTATCCCGTTCGCCAAATGGCGAAGACAGACGAAGTGCAGACACTTGTCCATCAGAAGGGAAATACTGATTTTGTGTGGAACGAAGAAGTGAAATCTGCGTTCATCGAGGGATTGACCACCCTCCTTCAAGAGATTTTTGACCCCGCCCAACCGTTTGCTCCGACGACGGTCAACAAACGTTGCGAGCACTGTGCCTTTGCCGCACTCTGTAAATAACCGCTCCCCAACACCTACTCCATCGCCTGCAACTTATCCTCCATTTGCAGCAGTTCATCGCGCAGGCGTGCTGCCACATCAAAGTTGAGGTCTTTCGCCGCTGCCAACATCGCTTTGCGTTGTTTATCAATCGCTTTGCGCAGGTCTTTGGCATTGTATTGCTGCCATGCGGCAGTCTTCCAGCCCTCCTGAATCTTCTTCTCCAGCACCTGTTGCTCCTCCTGCTCTTTGCGCATGAGGGCTATCAGCGGACTGGATTCAATCTTCTTGTTGAGTGCCGTTGGGGTGATGTTATTCGCTTCGTTGTATGCCATCTGCTTGGCACGGCGACGGTTGGTCTCGTCAATGGTCATTTGCATCGAACGCGTGATACGGTCAGCGTACATGATTACATGACCATGCACATGGCGCGCAGCACGCCCAGCTGTCTGGGTCAGCGAACGGTGGTCGCGCAAGAAGCCCTCTTTGTCGGCATCCAAGATAGCCACCAGCGACACTTCGGGCAAATCCAATCCCTCGCGCAGGAGGTTCACGCCTACCAGCACATCGTATAGCCCGCGCCGTAGGTCTTCCATAATCTGCACACGCTCCAGCGTATCAATGTCCGAGTGGATATACGCCGAACGCACACCATAGCGACGCAGGTATTCGTCCATCTCTTCCGCCATGCGTTTGGTAAGCGTTGTCACCAATACGCGCTCCTCACGCTCCACACGCTGGCGTATCTCCTCCATCAGGTCATCCACCTGATGATCCAATGGGCGAACCTCAATCTCTGGGTCCAGCAGACCCGTAGGACGAATCAATTGGTCTATTACCACTCCCTCCGAACGCTTCAGTTCGTAGTCCGCAGGCGTAGCCGATACGTAGATGGTCTGACCTGTTTTTTGCTCAAACTCATCGAAGGTCAATGGACGGTTGTCGCGCGCCGCAGGCAGGCGGAAACCATATTGCACGAGGTTGTCTTTGCGCGCTTTGTCGCCACCAAACATGGCATGAATCTGCGGCACGGTAACGTGACTCTCGTCAATCACCAGCAGCATATCTTTGGGGAAATAATCCAGCAAGCAGTACGGCGGTGTACCCGCCTCTCGACCATCGAAATAGCGGCTATAGTTTTCTATTCCTGAGCAGTAGCCCAACTCCTGAATCATCTCCAAATCATATTTCACGCGCTCCTCTATGCGCTTGGCATAGAGCGGTTCGCCTATCTCTTGGAAATACATCACCTGATTAGCCAAATCCAATTTGATTTGTGCCATGGCGGTAGCCACCTTGTCGGGATTGGTGCAGAAGATCGTAGCAGGGTAGATATTATAGGTATCAAACTCATCGATCACGTCCATCGTCACCATATCCAGCGTGGTGATAGCATCTATCTCGTTGCCAAAGAACTCGATGCGCAACACATAATCGGCGTATGCGAGGGCTATATCCACTATGTCGCCCTTCACGCGGAAGCGACCGCGCGTGAGTTCATTGTCGTTGCGCACATACTGCGATTCCACCAGCGCATGCAGCAATGCCTCCAACTTAAAGGGCTTGTACTTCTCTACCGTTATACACGACTGGCTAAAGTCTTGCGGGTTGCCAATACCGTATAGGCAACTCACCGACGACACCACCACCACATCTTTCCGCCCGCTCAGTAGGGCCGCTATCGCGCTCAGTCGCAGTCGATCAATCTCCTCATTGATAGAGAGGTCTTTTTCGATATACGTGTCGGTAGAGGGG
The DNA here is from genome assembly GCA_036307765.1 of Paludibacteraceae bacterium. Classification (GTDB taxonomy): domain Bacteria; phylum Bacteroidota; class Bacteroidia; order Bacteroidales; family Paludibacteraceae; genus Colicola. The sequence continues at coordinate 18,833 of JAXJWX010000031.1, forward strand.
ATATACGCTTCGGGTTGGTAGTAGTCGTAGTACGAAACGAAGTATTCCACCGCATTGTGTGGAAAAAACTGTCGCATCTCGCTGTATAGCTGTGCGGCGAGGGTTTTGTTGTGGCTGAGAATCAGGGTTGGACGATTCGCCTGAGCAATCACATTGGCTATTGTGAAGGTCTTGCCCGAACCTGTCACACCGAGTAGTGTCTGTGCCTCTGCTCCCATACGCAAACCGTCCACCAGTTGGCGGATAGCTTCGGGCTGGTCGCCCATGGGCTGGTATGTAGAACTAAGGCGGTACATATTCTGAGCCTTTAACCTTTAACCTTTAGCCTTTAACCTCTAACCTCACTTCACCCTTCGCTTATTCAACTCCCGCTGGTATTGCCTTGCTACGGAGCTGTGTTTGCTGTAGCTGGAGGAGAAGACATGGGTACCTGAGAAATCGGGGTTGGCGCACATGTATAGGTAATCCGTTTTGGGTGCATTCAGCACGGCATCAATCACATCGGGACGAGCCAAACGGATAGGTCCAGGAGGCAAACCACGCTGGGTGTAGGTGTTGTATGGCGAATCTATTTTCAGGTGTCGTTTCAGCACACGGCGCATCTTAAAGTCGCCCACTGCAAAGATCACCGTCGGACAGGCCTGCAACGCGATACCCTTGCGCAGACGGTTCAGGTAGAGCGATGCGATGGTTGGGTGCTCCTCTTTTCTGTTGGTTTCTGATGCTACGATAGAAGCCAACGTAGCTACCTCTGTAGGGGTCAGTCCTAATTTCTTGGCTTTTGCCAGACGTTCTTCGTTCCAAAAACGCTGATATTCTTTGTACATACGTGCAAAAAGTTGATCGGCTGACAGGGTCCAATAGACCTCGTAGGTATTCGGAATAAACAGACAAACGGCTGTCTCTGGTGTCAATCCAAAATGTGCCAGATAGTCCTTGTCGTCTAATCTATTCTTCACCTCCAAGGAATCCAACATCAGTTTGTTACCCATGAACCCTGCTAACTGTTCTCGTGTACGAATCGCCTGCGTAAATGATAATTTGATGGGGGTCTCTTCGCCCAATTGCAATCGGCGGATCAGTTCGCGGTTGCCTATTTCATTGGCGAAACGATAATGACCAGGTTTAGGTTGCTGAAAATGTAGATATTTGCACTGCAAACACCACGCCAATTCCGATGTCATTTCGTAATCCTGCAACATTTCAGCCATCAGCGAATCGGCAGTCATATCTGGATAGACATGGTAGCTATGTGTTTCGCCATCGTGGCTAACGAAGTTCGATTGGGAATAATGATAATATTGTTTTGCGAGAAAGCCTACGATAACCAATAAGAATGTGGTTATAGCGGCGATGATGATAATATTTCTTCTTTTCATAATCAAGTTGTTTTTACAAAAAAATCCATGTGCCTTCGTTCATATGGCTCATGGATTTTTTTGCGGAAGGGACGAGATTCGAACTCGTGGTACGGTTACCCGTACGACAGTTTAGCAAACTGTTGGTTTCAGCCACTCACCCACCCTTCCCCACGCCTCAGCGTGCTAGGACATGTTATGTCTGAAATGCTTTTTTTTCGAAAGCGGCTGCAAAGGTACTACAAAAAATGCAAATACGCAAATTTTTTTAGAAAAAAATGTATTTTTGTATGAAAAAAGTGCGTATTTGCTGCATTTAACGAACGTAGCTTCGGGGGAATGTTGGAAAATTCGTTCGAGCATAGCGAGATAAGAATTGTTTCCAACAGGCGGCGTCCGAAGGTACAGGAGTTCGTTAAATGGAGGGCGATAGCCCGCATATTTAAAGCAAATTTTTTTAGAAAAAAATGTATTTTTGTATGAAAAAAGTGCACATGGGCTGCATTTCACCCGTTTCTTCGCATACCACTCGGTTACCACTCTGACTTTCCTGCTTTGTTTTTTTATTCTCGTCTTCGTACACGAGCGGACGAGAATTAGAAAAGAAGTGTTACACTATTACACCATCCGCGCAAGGAGAATATCCCCCTCGATTCCGTGTCGTTGCGGGTAGTTTAGTGGTCAAAACAGCACCGCAGAAAGATATACCCATAAACACCGTGCCCAGTCCACGAGGAACTGGGCAAGGAAATAGCAGAATCCAATCTAAAGTGTTGGATATATTAGTTCTATGATTTCACGACCTTCTTCCGACGCAAATAAATCAATCCAGCAAACGCCAAAACCATTAGTAGCATCGGTCCTACAGCATCGCCAATAGGCGCAAACTGTGGATTATCAGGGTCGTAATTCGATTCTCCGCCTGTACCTGGAGGTGCCTTACGAATAGGACTCCCAGGAGGCGGGGATGTCGGGCTAGAGGAACCAACTTCATAAACAGCAGAGCTATACATACTGCCCGATACCATATACCCAGAGGTATTCACCGATTGCATGGTCATGGAAGGCTGCATATCAGCAGCAAAAGGCGTATAATCAGTGGCATAAACGGCAATACCAATAGCCCATACAAATATCATTAACAGTTTTCTCATCTTACTCCACCTCCTTCACGAATGTTCCTTGAATCGTATACATCTTGCCTCCACGGATAATATAAATACGATTATTAATCATCACCTTGGAAACACTATCCTCTGTCATAGAGAGAGTATCTAAGCCTGTAGGCGTATCATCCGCCATATCACGACGCAGCACACGATATTTAGCCGTAGTTGCTGGGTTGGCAAGGATAAAGCACTCAAAAGGCAATACGCTACGATCTGTGCCTATCTCTTCACGCATCCATGCTCCATCTGAACCATAATATGGATCCAGCAGATAGGCATCGCGCACCGTACCAGTAGTCATAGAGTTGTTACCATAGATATTCACCGTCTCATCCGAACTTGCATAAGAGCCTTTATCCATAGCTGTCGGGATTGTCTGACCAGCAGTACCAAAGAAGGAGATATACTTACCTTGGAAATAATCAACATGCCACTGAATGATATATGGGATATTCTTAGATGGCAGGACATCACTGCTCTTAGGATCAATCCAACGGTCTTTACCTTCAAATCCCTCAATAGCAAAGTCAGTAGTCGTGACAGGTCTGCGAAGAATATAATGACCAGTACAGTATGTACTATCAGTAGGTCTCCAATAAGGCACAATGTCATAATACTCACCATCTTCCCATACTCGAACGGCATTAACCTCAAACGGCAGACAGAGAGTGTACCAAAAATCCAGTTTATTTACTTTCATACGAAACTCGATGATCTCGCTAATCGTTCCACCATCGTAGGATTCCACATCGTCCCATACGGCTCGTGGGTCGGATGACTTATCGTCCGTGCGATAAATAACGAAGTTGGTAGAGTGGAACTTAGCATAAGCATTGGAAGTCGCGGTTATGCTACTATTTTCCCATGGGTTATGATCCGTGAATATGTCGCCATAAGAATCATCTGGGCACCATCCAGTAAAGGTGTAACCATCGCTCGCTGTAGCTTCATAGGTAACAGAACCACCCTTACGGACGTATCCGCCATTCGGAACCACATTATCGTCGTCATCCAACACGGACGTGACGCTACCGCCAACCGTAGCACCATAGTTAACTTGATAGGATGTCGGATAAACAACCGTGACGGTCTTATCGGTGATGTTAAAGATAAACTTATAGGTTCCCCTTCCGGCAGTCGTTATACCGCAGTTGACGGTTTTGTCGGTATCAAATGGCCACGCGCTACTATTACCATAGGTCATTTTAAATACCTCGGTAGTACTATTCTTAAGCCAGCCTTTGGTCTGCTCATCGTAGATCGCGAACTCATAGGTAGTGTTAGCCGGTAAAGTCATTGTCACGTAACAGGTATCCTTACTGCCGGCATTAGTGCCGATATTCGAGAGCGTATGGGTAGTGCCCCAGTTTTCACCATTCATTGTTCCCTTGATGGAATAGCGTTCTACGAAATTGGCGGTAACCGTTTGACCGGAAGTAGCACCGGAACCATTGCCGCTCAGAGTCGTCAGGTTGGTGGAGGTACTGGAGAGAGTAATATCATCGCCGGATTTAGACCAACTGCTGAATTTATATCCCTCATTCGGCACAGCGGTTAACTCACGAGTAGTGGTCACGCCTACGGTGGTGCTTGAAACCGTCATCCCGTCTATCTCCACGTGTCCATGTCCGTCATTGGAGAGAGTGACCGCAGTGGCTTTCTCCACGAACTTGGCTTCCACATTTTCCGTAGTCTGAATATTGGAAGAGGTATATGGATTCGTGGTGCTGAATCGGGTATTATAATCGTTATTATACCATCCCTCAAACGTATAACCGGTAGCCGGCGTAGCGGTATAAGTAATATCACCGCCATGAGCAACGTACTCGCCGTTATGAATATCGAAATGGCGTCCGCTCTCGGTTGTCTGCGCGTTGACAGTACCTCCCACTGCATCGCTGGTCTTATACCAATCACCGTTAATGCGTACATACGCCCATTCCAGATTCAATTGATGCGAAGCCGGAATAGCGACAGAAACGGTCGGGTAAAGATCGCCGGAAGACAAAGCAGAGATAGTGAACGTACACTCCCCATGACCATTCACCCGCAATAACACATCATTGGTCTGCGTATTGAAAAGCAACGATTGGTCAGCGATAAATGTGTTCGCTTCGGAATATCCGAGGTTTTGTCCTTTGACCTTATCATGTACCTCAAACTTATAGGTAGTATTGGGATCCAAGGATCGTACGCAGGTCAAGTTCATGGTAGATAAGTCCGTATAGCTATTGACTATAAAATCGGCCGTATAGTCGTGCCACCCGGGCATACCACCGTTGTCGGAATCATCCCATATAGACCCGACCAGACAGAATCGGGGTTCAAACACAGCCCTCAGCGTACCATCGACAGCAGCTGTTATTTGGACGGTATTATCCAAACCGGTACCAGTAGCCGGTCCTACATTTTCCCCGTACTCCCATCTTACGAATTTCCATGCGGGGTTAGCAGTCGCGGTAATGAGTTCACTTGGAGTCACCCATTTGGCAGTAACAGAAGAGCCGCAGGACAGCGTTCCCGCTCCAGCAGGCGACACGGAGGTCGTGACCGTGTAAGGGTGTTCCGTCCAGTCGGCGAAGAGGGATATATTTATACCATCGTGTATCCAAGTAGGATGTCCTTCGCCATCGTTGCCGGTATAGCCTGTAACGTCCGGAATCCAGTTACCATTGGCATCAATGAGTTGCACCGTTTTATTCATTCCGTGATCATCGCTTGCCGCCCAGTAGCCGAGCAGGTCGTAATGTGCTTTTATATGCGTGGTCTCAAGCGACGGTAGCACGGCATCATAGGTCACGTTTACCAATATCGGGTCATCAGAATCAGCCTCCATACCTTCCAATGTGACGGTATAGGGTTTGGGAGTCCACTTGGCATAGAGGGTAGTAATGGTTCTGCTATTCCATTGGGTTGAACTGTTGCCGTTGGTATCATAGTACATATCGCCGTTTCCTCCAACTTCCGTATAATAACCACCAAAGATATACCCATCTCGTCCCGGCATAGTGGCAACAGGCAAGTCTGCTCCATCGGTTGCTTTAATGCTTTCGGTACCACCAGAACCACCCTGCTGATCAAGCTTTACATCATACGTATAAGGGAAGAAATCATGACTACTACCGTTCCAACCATGATACAATTTATCATCGAGGTCACTAGAAGGATATTCAGTATTTCCGCCTTGATTATATTGGTAAAGTCCAACTTGCTGACTATTTGCTTTATCAAAATACTTAATTTGAAATTCTTTGAATATGTTGTAGTCTAACAAAAAAGTGGCCTTCCAAATAGGATAATTATCATACGTATAATCGGTCTTAACCATATTTATCGTTTTCCACTCACCATCTCCAACACCATACTGCACACAAACGGATGGATAATGTTTATCTTCGCTAAATTTGGTAGAATAATCCTTAAACAAATACTCTGGTACAGTATATACTGTCACATCACGACCATACACCATCCATTGATGACCACCATTATAATATCCTCTATAAATTTGCTCTGTGTTTTGATGCCAATCCGAGGTATAATCTTCTTTCCAGTCCCCATTCTTAAAGTGTTTAAACCTAAATTGTCCGCCACTATGTTTAGGAGTAAACGTATAAGAATAAATAGGATAACCATTATATGTATAATCGGTACAAGTCATCTCTTTATTCCAATCGACATCACCATCTTTAAAATCATAGTCATTTCCTTTATACCTTACATCCACTTTTATCTCAGACTTTTGGTTATCCCATGCATTATCTCCTGTTCCTGTAAATATCTCTCCTGTCACATACACAGTAAAATCTCCTCCCCACATATTTCCAACGCAAAGAGTCAATAGGCATAATACGAGTAATTGCTTACGCATGCCTCCACGCGCGTAAGCAATTAATGATGTTGCTAAATTTGCTTTCATGATTTAGATATTTTTGATTATTCCATCACTTCTATCTTTATCGCACAGCCACCACCTGCTGCTGTATAAATTTTCAATTGCGACTTACTTGTCACCGTTTTCTTGGTGATAGTGTATGCCTGCGGGTTGGTCTTATAGTGCGCATCCTTCGCATCTTGCCATATGGTGGCTACATACTTCTTTCCCTTTGGCAAGAACGACAAGTCAATCACCGCAGTGCGGGGTTCATAACCATTCGTTGAACCCACAAACCATGCCTCCTTGTCCTTCTGCTTACGAGCAATAGTCACATACTCATAGGGCTCTGCCTCCAAGTAATAAGGCGCATCCCACTCCACAGGTACATCCACGATAAACTGCAACGCATCTTGGAATCGCTCATAATTTTGTGGCAAATCTGCCGCCATCTGCAATGGGCTATACAACGTTACATACAGCGATAGTTGGTTACAGATGGTCGTATTACACCATGAGTTGCTATTCGGATTTATCTTGTGTATGTCGTTTTCAAAGATACCCGGCGTATAGTCCATCGGACCACCTATCAATCGAGTAAAAGGCAACATGGTCGTATGGTTCGCTGCCGCACCTCCAAAGGCCTGATACTCCGTACCCTGTGCCGACTCATTGGCTATCAAGTTAGGCCATGTGCGGCACAAACCTGTCGGACGAACCGCCTCGTGTGCATTCACCATAATGCGATATTTAGCAGCCTTTTCAATACAATATTGGTAGTGATTAACCATCCACTGCGAATAGTGGTGCTCGCCAATAGGCAACAGGTTGCCCACATATCCCGATTTCACCGCAGGATATTCATATTTATTCATAAACTGATACGCTGTATCCAACCATCGCTCATAATTGCGTATCGCACCCGACGTCTCGTGGTGCATAATCATCTTCACACCTTTGCTCTTGGCATACTCGTGAATACCCTCTACGTCAAAATCAGGATATGGTGTCACAAAATCATACACAAAGTCCTTCTCATTGCCGAACCAGTCTTCCCAACCGATATTCCATCCTTCTACCAGCACGCCACCAAAGCCATACTTAGCAGCAAAGTCAATATAGCGCTTCACATTCTCCGTAGTAGCACCGTGGCGACCATGAGGTTTAGCTTTCGTATAATCCGTCTTGCCAATATGAATAGATGGGAAATCCCATGTATAAGACCAGTCGCGCATACCTGCAATCATCTCCCACCATACACCCACATACTTCATCGGCTTAATCCAAGAAGTATCTTCTATCTTACAGGGCTCGTTCAGATTCAGCACGATACGCGATGCCAAAATATCTTTGGCTGTTGCACCTACCATCACCACGCGCCATGGGCTCACAGCATCAGTCTGAATATGACCTTTCGTGCCATCTATATCAGGAGTCAACCACGAACGGAAAACCATCGTGCTATCATCCAAGTCCAAGTGCATACACGAATAGTTGACCAATGCTGCCTCATGGATATTCAGCCAAATACCGTTGTCGGTTTTCAGCAATACAGGTGTCTGCACGCCCGTGGAAGAAAACGCTGTTTGCGATAAGTTCGCCTTGCGTGCGCCCTCTTGCAAGGCGCGAATTTCACTCAGGCGGCAACGCGTATATTCGTACTCCTGCGTATCGTAGTCACCAGGAATCCAATAAGCCGTAATATCGCCTGGCATAGCAAACTCAGTCAATTCCTCCTCAATGACAAAGTAGTTGAGATTGCGTTGTTGAGGAAAGATATAGCGAAAGCCTAAACCATCGTTAAACAAGCGGAAGCACACCTGTATATAGCGATCCGCTGCACGCTGACGGAAGGTCACTACCATCTCGTTATAATGGTTGCGAATCTCGCGTTCCTCTCCCCACACAGTCGCCCAGGTCTCATCAAACGAAGTACGCTGCACCTCTGCATCCATCTCAAAACCCGCCATCAGACTGTGTCCCTTATCCGTATTAGTATCAAACTCGTTTGTACCAAAAGCCATACGCCCCTTTTCACCACGCAATTGCAACCCCAAATGAGAAGGCAACACCACAGGTGTCTGGTCAAAAGACAGGGTATAAGTGGGCTGACCATTGTCAGTATATACAGACAACGCCAGTCGTCCATCGGGCGATAGGAGCCTATGCTCCGCTGCCATAGTGGTGAGTCCACATAGCAGACCCATTATCAAAAAAAACTTCTTCATACTGTGTATCATCTTTTGATTATTCATATTCAATCCATAGCATTGTCCAGTATTTCAAGGACGGAATAGTGAGCGTCAGCATACCATCGGCATAGTCAAAATCCAGTTCTTGAGCCACCGAGAATTTCGCATCGGGCGTAGCTACATACACATGTGCAGGTTGCATTTTAGCCGGCAGTCTAACAGACAAATCAGTCAGCAGATCAGGTTCACCTTGATTGGCATTGGTGTCGCACCAATCCAAATGCACAGCATTGCGATAGGATAACAGATGAATAATATCCCTACCCTCTTGTGCTTTGCCCACAGTAGCCACTTGTCCCTTGACTGCAGGCCACTGGTTAAAGACGCATTGCTTATCCATGCTTTCCACATCCACTCCAAACCATTCTCCACCGTCACGCAGCAGGTTCTCATAGGCAGTAATGAAATCGTAATAAGCAATCATAGCACGATACAAATCACCATGCATCGACAAGTTGCTATTGGGGAAATACTCATTGCATAGCATGTGTTCGCCCATTTGCAAAATGGTGCCACCCCACGCGTGAGCCGCAGCCGTAGTCATCAATATACCTGGGGTATTAAAATATCCCCTACCCTTCACACCATGTTCGTAGTTCATATACGCTGCCAATACAGTGGCTTTACCACCACTGAGCGCATCGTTCTTGGTAATCACATCCGACAATACGCTATAGCCGCGGTCAATGGGTTTATCCCAAATCTCGGTGTAGAGAAAGTCCACAGGTGTCTTTGCTATGGTTTCTTGTCCGTATTGCCCTACGGCATTCATCACCAATCGTTTCTCAGGTTGCAGTTCTTTAGCATATTCTATCATTGGTGCAAAGCCATCGGATAAAGAAATCGGATTGCCATTGTAGTCATAGACATCGTCTTTCTTACCCAATTGATCAATTTGCCAGCCGTCGAAATCAAAAACTTGATACACATCGTTATTCTTCTCGCCAAGATATGTCTGCCACGCTTTATTATTGGGGTTAACCAAATAAATGGCACTCTTGAATGGCGACGGTAGTGGGTGAAAGAGCGGCGTATTGTGTAGTCGATCGCTAAAGACATACCATTCACGACTAACCCCGTCCTCGTGTGCATCGTCCAATGCGCCATAGATGAGGTTGTAGAATAGGCACTGCATATTGCGTTCGTGTGCTGCCGTTATATAGGCATCCACTGTGCTGCGATAGCAGTTGCGAGAGATGATATCCGTCCATACATCCATGGGCAAGGTCGTAGTGCCAGCCAGTGGGCGATGATGCTTCCAGTGCCAGTCCTGAAACTGCACATAGTTGATGTGAAAGCGATTGAGCGAATTGACAACCGTCATTATCTCCTTTTGGCTGAGATTGCCATAAGCAGATAGAAAACCATTGCGCACAAATCTATCTGGTGTAGAAGATACATCTACAGCCACTGACGCATATACACTATCGGCCACATAGAGGTCCACCAAGTAGCCCCGATAATCATGTGTAGGAGGTCGCCATGTCCATTGTGTGGAGGTAAGCAAATGTTCTTCTATAGTTTCGCCCATATGACGATAACGAACCATCACAGCTGAGGCGCCAGGCATCTGGCTGAGCGAAAAAACGACCGATTCGCCTGGTGCATAACATGCCTTATCTGTCGAGAGTTGAACCGCAATATAATTTTCGCCATAGGTAATGGGGTCCAACACTGGGTCTATGCCATTGCATGCCATCAGACCAATGACCATCAGCATGTTCAGGGTGATAATACTTGCAAAGCGCTTCATATTTCGTTGCTTTTTAGATAGAATCTTTGATTTCATAACGTGTAGTGCTTATTGCTGTTGAAAACTAATGGTTTGTTTATCCGCATGGATATCTATCTGCCAATTGCCAGCAACTGGAATCACCCACTTATTGTCTGGCGAATTACCAACCACGTATGTACCATTCTCAGTGGGTTCACAATTGGCTGTAGGTGCCAACAGGAACTCTCCACTCCAGTCGTGTACAATCTCTGTTGGGAACTTAATCTCTCCTGCGAATAGCGGTCCGCTATAGCTAAAGTGATTGATGTCTTCAGCATCTTGCACCAATGCAGTCACATTGTCCCAAGACCAACCGCCTGGTGTAGCATCGCCAATCATGTATATTTCGTAGAAGATTGGCTCTTCAAAATCTCCGCCCAAATCCACGACAGTCATGGTTAGGTTATCCACATGGGCTTCAATGCGGTAATTTGATTTCTTAGGTATCCACCACTTATAGTCTGGATAGTCTTCTTCTGTTGAACGATACACCATTTTGGTGGAATCTTCGGCATTGCGCACATAGCATGGCAACCATTCGCCTGGTTTGAGCAACAACTTGAATTCTCCCCTGCTTAATACGCCTTCATAGGTAAATAGGCAGGGATCTTCTGTGTCTTGTTTCATGTATTGTGCTCGTTGTGCATCCCAACCGTTAGGGGTAGCATTGCCTACAAGATATAATTCCTGAGGACGCTCCACATAGGGCATAACCACCCATGTGATGACAGGTGACACTTGCACTTCTTGCGTCATCACTATGGTAGCTATCACACGGGCTTGCAAGGTCGTATACGCTTCCAGCGGAAGAGCAGGAAAATAATGCATCAATGTATCTTGCCATTCCGTGTGCGAAAAAGATAGGGTATGCGAAGCTGTTTTGCCCAGCACCCAATGGATACCTTCGGCAAACGCACTATCGCTATCCTGCAAATCTATTTGCAATTCATATGCAATGGCAGAACCCGTGCCATGATTGGTACCACTGGTCCAAACAAACTCAATGGCCTGAGTACTACCTTCTCGCTGATTCAGCACAATAGTATCTGAAGACACAGACAAAGTTAATTCCTCTTCCCCCTTATCAAGGTTGATTGGATATTCGCAACCAAATAATAGGGTTGCTATACATAAACTGATAAAAAACGATCTTTTCATATTACCATCCTGGATTTTGGGTTAACTTAGGATTTGCCTCTCTCTCTTGCGTAGGGATAGGCAAGAGCAAGTGTTTGCTGGTTGCAGCGGTCTTGCCTATTGCATGTAAGAAATTGAGCGCATAATTATCTTTATAGCGAATCATATCGAACCAGCGATGTCCTTCAAAAGCCAACTCCATACGACGCTCATGGATAATCTTCTCACGCATTTGCATTTGGCTCAAGCCCTCAATAGTAGAGCGATTGGTCAATCCTGCACGACAACGCACCTCATACAAAGGTGCCTCTGCCAAGGTGGTTTGTCCCATCTCGTTGAGCGCTTCCGCTTTCATCAACAGCACATCGGCATAGCGAGTGACTACCCAGTTTTGATTAGAGGTGTTATAATCAGGCGATTGTGTCTTGGTAAGCAAAAACTTACGCACATTATAACCTGTGGTGGAATATGCCGAACTGTAGGTCATGCCGTCGAAGGTAGGACAGCCCGTATAGAATATCGTTTTCTCTTTGCGCACATCGCCTATTTCGTATTGGCTAACAAACTCTGCTGTAGGTTGGTTCCAACCATAGCAACCTGCTGCCATACCCGAATTGCGAGGGCCAGTAAAAGTGGACAACCAAGATGCTTGATTCTCATTCGACCAGAAGTCATAGTTGGTCTTACCGTAATACTGAACTTCGAAAATAGACTCTACTCCATTTTGCTTCGATGGGTTCCATAGGTCTGCATAATCCGCTTCCAACTGATACCCCATCTTCCTGATTTCCTCGCACAAATCTACTACCAGTTGATAATGCTCATAATCCTGATAATGCGTTAGATACACGCGTGCCAATTCTGCCATAGCAGCTTCTTTAGTCGCGCGACCGATATGCTCCAATGTATAGGCAGAACGTTTGGGCAATAGGGTGATGGCTTGGTCTAAGTCCTCCACAATTAACTCATATACCTCTTCGGCCGATGCGCGTGGCAAGAGCAAATCGCTATTCGAGTCGGCAGGTTCGGTCTGCAAAGGTACCCCACCAAATAAACGCACCAACAGGAAATAGTAGTGAGCACGCAAAAAATGTGCTTCGCCCAAGATGCGATTCTTAATAGTTTCATCTATATCCATCGCAGGCACTTTTTGCAGCACAAAATTACAGCGTAAGATACCAGGTGAAGGTCCGCGCCATAAATCCAAAGCAGCAAAGTTATCCGCATCGGCAATAAAATTGGCTAAATCCACCGTTTCTTCGCCATCGGTTCCACCGCCAGCACCCACCTCGCTATTACCTGCAATAATATCCAATGTCCATATACGCATATTATATAGTTTTGCCCATTGCAGAGGCTGGTATGCAGCATTGATTGCCGCCTCGGCATCAGCAAGGGTTTGAAAACCTTGTGATGTATCTACCGAATCATATGGCGAACGATTCAAGAAATCGCAACCAGAAAGTAGTAGTGTCAATATCAGCACTACATTCAAAGGAAAATATACTATCTTTTTCATCATCATAGCCAATTAGAATGTTATATTCAAGCCAAAGGTAAAATTACGCGTTACTGGATACACATTCGTATCAATACCAGCTCCACCTACTTCAGGGTCAAGACCTGTATAACGAGTTAAAGTAAATAAGTTCTGCCCTGAAAAGGAGAAACGCACTTCGCTCATATGCGCCTTCTCGGTTAATCGCTTTGGTAAGGTATAGCCCAATGTAATACTCTTCAGTCGCAAATACGAACCATCCTCCAAGAAACGATTGCTAACACGGTTATTCTTATTAGGGTCTGAAAATACGGCACGAGGCATAGTGGTCGATGGGTTAGTAGGCGACCATCTATCCAAGACAGTAACCAATTGATTTTGCGCCACAGACATAGCCTCCAGTGCTGCGCGATTGCCATTATAAATTTGGTTACCGGCTACACCCTGCAAATAGATTTCCAAATCAAATCCCTTCCATGCAAAAGAGTTATTCATTGAGAATGTGAGCGTTGGCATGGGCGAACCGAGTATCGTGCGATCATCATCGTTGATAACGCCATCGCTGTTCAAATCACGAAAACGAATATCACCTGGTTGGGTAGAGGTAAACTTACTACTACCCACGGTCTGAATAGCCGAAGCATCAATCTCCTCTTGCGATTGGAAAATGCCATCCACCACATAACCATAGAACGAACTGAGGGCATATCCTACAGCATGGATATTATTGCCAAAGTACATTGGCACATCCCCATTCAACGATAAAATTCTATTGTGATTATATGCGAAATTCACGGTTGTTATCCATTGGAAATCCCCTTTGAAGTTGAGTGATTTCAGCGACACCTCCACACCCATATTCTGCATCTTACCCGCATTGATATTAGGCACCGCCTCGTCCGAATAACCCGATGTAACAGGCACCGACATGGGGACTAACATGTCATTTGTATTCTTGATATAGCCATCAATATTGGCAAACAAGCGTTGGTCTAACAACGCCAAGTCCACACCGACATTATATTGCTCTACCGTCTCCCAACGCACATTGGGATTAGGCAATACCCAAGGTGCTAAACCAGCTACTTGTTTACCTCCGAAACTATACTGTACCGTTTGCAATTGCGAAGCGTAGGCATAGTTGCCTACAGCGGCTTGATTACCTGTCAAACCATATCCAGCACGAATCTTCAGGTCAGATACCGCAAACGACTTATTAAACCACGGTTCCTCGCTCACGCGCCAAGCCAGTGCTGCAGAGGGGAAGATACCCCATCTATTCTGCTTGGCAAAACGACTACTACCATCGGCACGACAAGTGGCAGTAATCAAATAGCGGTTATCGTACCCATACGACACGCGTGCCATGAACGAGAGTAACGCCCAATCGGATTTATTGCCCGCAAGGACAGGATCAAGTGTTCCATTAGAGAGTTGCTGCGCAGACTCACTGATGAAGCCTTGGATAGAGCCACTCATAAACTCGTAGGTATTCGCTTGCATGGATTCACCAATCATGGCAGTCAAAGCATGTTTCTGCTTGATGGTTTTCATGAAAGTCAATGTATTATCCCATAACCATGTCACTGATTTGTCAAACGAACGAAAGGCTTCCGATTCAGGTTGTGCTATAGGTGCCCAATCGTATTGAGGTGTCCACTTATTGGTGTCCCAATACATTACTTGCATACCAAAAGTGGACTTAAAGGTGAGGCAATCCAATGGTTTGATCTCCGCATAGATATTTCCCAGCAGATTATATCCGTTGGTTGTGGATTGATTCTCCATCATCTTACCGATAGGGTTTGCCACATCGCCTACATACATCGCCAGACCTACTGGTCCAGCCCATGTGCCGTCTTCGTTCTTAATGGCTTGCGTAGGTAGCGCAATCATCGTATTGAGAATATTATAGTCGCCCGACTGCTTCACATCGTGATTCAAGCTCAACTTATGTCCAAAACGTAGCCATTTTAGCAATTCTGTATCGTGATTAAACTGTATAGTAAGGCGCTCATAAGAGGTGGTTTTCACAATGCCTTTTTGGTTGAAATACGCACCCGACACATAGAAATTAGACTTCTCTGTTCCACCAGAATAATTGAGAGAATAGTTTTGAGTAGGAGCAAACTGATATAACTCAGATGTCCAATCCGTACCCGTCCCTAACAGTAGCGGATCCGTAAAGGCAATATTCTGTGGTTGACCTGCATGGGCCATCATCTCATTGTGTAACGAGGCAAATTGATATGCCTTCAATAGAGGTAACGTACGCTGAATTTGGTCAAATCCAAACGAAGCTTTAAGGGCTATATGTCCCTTCTCCTTCGTTCCCTTTTTCGTTGTAATAATGACTACGCCATACGCACCACGCGAACCATAGATAGCTGTAGCCGAAGCATCTTTGAGCACATCCACCGTAGCCACATCGTCCATATTAATCATATTCAATGGTACATCGGTTGGTACACCATCTATCACAATCAATGGATTGGAGTTATTGATGCTACCCATACCACGAATAGCCAAACTCACATTGCTACCAGGAGCACCTGATCCCGTTACCTGCAAACCTGCCGCACGTCCTTCCAACGCAGCACCTAAAGAAGGCGATGGCAATTTTTGTAACTCTTTTTCACTCACTTGAGCGATACTACCCGTCAGGTCGCTCTTCTTCTGCACGCCATAACCGACAACGACAACCTCCTCCAGTTGCTCCGTGCTCTCGCGCATCGTGATACGAAGGGCAGAAGTATCATTAGCGGTAACAGAGAGCGCATCATAGCCCATATAACTGATTTGCAGAACAGCTGGCACCTCAACGTTCAACTCAAAATTTCCATCAAAGTCAGTAATCGTGCCTATAGCAGCCCCCTCTAACATCACATTGACACCTATGAGCGGTTCTCCACTCATATCCACAATGACACCATGGACTTGTGCTCTCATGGGAAGAGCACAAGCCAATGCAAGCCATAATGCAGTCAGTATAGATTTATGTTTCATATGACTTATTTAATGATAATTTTCTTGCTTTGAGTAGCAGTCTTGACGATATAGATACCTGCAGGTAGTGTATTCGTGGAAATCTGCTCCGTAGTAGCCATGCGCAGATTACCCATGATATCATAAAGCATAACTGAATCATCTGTATTAACATTCTCCACACTATTCAGAATGTCCATAACAACGTTGAGTGTCATATCCTTTAAATTAACACACATTTGCACTTCTGCATTAGGAGTAACAAATTTCTTATCCTCCTGAACAAGCAATGCCAAGGCATATTCTCCAGTAGCAGAAATTTCGGTATCTTCGATAGCACCATAGGCTAATGCTAAGAAATCTTTTTCTACAAAAAATTTCATTTCTCCTTCTGCCACTATACCTTCCCACATATAAACACCTTCTTCTGTAGGTAACATGGTCTGCACATTATAATCCCAACTCCAACCACCAACAGCAGGACCTAATATATATAAGGTGTCTGGATATACGACATGGTTTGTTTGTAAAGTTAGTGTACCTGCCATTAGATTGACTGCTACCACATACTCCGTTGGCAATGCAGGGGCTACCACAAACTTCATATCTGTAGAATCCAACGGCATGAGGGCATATTCACCTGCGCCTGCAATAGGCGCATAGGCAGCGCTAGCGCCATAGCCAGCACCCCAATCTTTTTGGCAGAGGAACTTCAATTCACCTGGATTCAACAATAATGTATCTAGGTAAACACCCGAATTATCCGCTGTTTCAGCCATCGCGATTGCATCTATGGCACTCCAACCCGCTTGAGTAGCATTACCTACAGCATAAATAGTATCTGGATACTCCACATACCATTTGTCAGGCAAACCTGTTCCATCTGAAACGGCTAATTTTGCCACTGTATCGGACATGTCAAGAGTAAGAGCATAGCGACCAGCCTTGACAGAGAAGGCATTATCAGGTTCTTCATACGAAGCTCGATAAGTCAGTTCTACAATGCCAAACTCTAGCAAATCACCATTCGTTTGTGGACCATAAGAAGGCACAAAGTCATGCTGAACAACAAACTTGAGTGAACCATCCTTAAGATCTCCTACAAACTCGTAAATGCCATCAGCTACTGGCTTCATCACAATGGCACTATCCAAGGACCAACCACCTGGCGTAGCATCACCAATAAGAGAAAGATTGTTCGCAAAACTTGAAGAAGTTGCAATCAGCGCAACAAAAACGAAAGAAAGTAAATGAGTCTTCATAAGCATGTGTTTTTTAAGTTTGACATGCAAAGGTAGTAACATTTATTCACATGCGCAATAACAACACATAAAAAAGTAGCGGATTTACCAACCCGCTAAAAACTAATAAAATAATTTACAATAAGTTACATTTTATTCAATACCACTATAAAGTAGTGACTTTTTCCTCAAACAAATCGCGTTCGCACTTCGCAAGATTGCGCATTCTCGTACGCGAATTATATATTGTAGATAGTGAATAGCGCAGAAAAGAGGCAATTTGTACGCTATCAGTAATCCCTAATCGAATGCAACACAATACACGCAAATCGGTGTTCAAGCGTTCACCATTTTTCATTCGGAACTCCACTCCGTCCACCAACAACCCCTTAACATCCTCTACAAAATTAGGAAAGATATTCAAAAATGCTTCATCAAAATTATGATAAAAAGCACTGAGTTGCTCTTGTGTAAACTTCTGCGAACTAATTTCTGCTTTTAATTGCTTGACATTATCACTTTTGATATGCTGATGAAGCATCTTACGCCAGTTATCAAAACGGTCAATCAATAGAGAAGCCATCTCCATATACCGCCCCACATACACCGTTTTGATCTGATTACTTTGCTTCAAATCCATATTCGTCTGATGCAATTGCTTATTCAGCGTTGCCAATATAGATCGCTGGCGCGCATAATATAGCAAAAAGAGCCCCATACAGATAACGATTACACCGATGGATATATTCAAGAGATATAGCAATTTCACGCGCAAGTCAGCTTCTCGTTGATAGGCACTTTCTATAATAGGATAGATGGTTGCCACTTCCATAGAACGCCCCCTCAACCCACCAGCATTCGCATCGTCTATTGCACATTGCATGTAGCGGCGGGCATGATCATTATCACCCGTTTCATATAATAGTATCGCTAATTCTCGCAACGATACATATTCACGAATAGCGCCGCGCAAATCGGCACACGCAGAAATGGTCAAATGATATTTTTCGCTTTCTACATCACCCAACGCCTCATATATTTGAGCCATCGTTATTGAAAACGCAGCTTGCTCTTCTGGTAATATGGTATGAAGAGAATCGTATCGCAGGAGTACCTCAAGTGCATCCTGGTATGCTCCTCCCGCAGCAAGCGCATCTGCATGTACCAATTCATACACAAAGCTACCTACAGGTTGCACTTGCATAATAGAATCCCGATAGTTTTGGGTTAGAGAATCATAGATATACTTATCACCTTCTGTAATTGCGAAATCGGCTAACAGACCATAGAGGGTTCGATGCAGATGAAAATAATAGGGTTGTAAGAAATGCGCTATCGGGAATTGTGCCACCTCGTTGATGCAACTCATAGCCTCATAATACATTCCCGACCGCATTAGCACTTCTGCCTTATTCAGTTGTGCTGCCTGTTTATATTCTATGTTATTCAGTTTATCCGCGATTACTAAACGCTTTTGTGCATAAGTCAATTGGGAGTCTATATTAAACGCACGATACATATCAAACAACTGACCATAACAAGCAAAACGGGAACTATCATCTGTATTCGACAAAGAGATTGAATACACCGAATCTATACGGTGTTGGTATTGCGATTGAATAAACTGACGCTCACTGATCAACGCATCTAACTCTATGTAAGAAGTATCCACATTGCGACAAGCCATCATTAGCATGCTACATGCCATGATTATCATATACACTTTATCTCTTTGCATAAACTATAATTTTAGTTTTGCAAAATTACATAAAATTTCCGAATTATACAACATCGGAATAAAAAAGAAATGATTTTTTTGCTGAATAGCTATATTTTTTTGTATCTTTGCGGCAAAACAATATATAATCAAGCGTCTTTCCGCGGGATTTATAAGGACCACTGAAACGCACGGAACTACACGGAAAAACGATACACATTTTCCCCTTGCCCTATGGGCAGGAAAAAATCGTTCGAGCCGCAGGCGAGATAAGAAATCTAAACTATCTAAACTAAAGGCAAGGAGTATGGATGATTGAAAACAACTTAGCAATCTACTGTGTATAGTCACCTACGAGGTGGTAACGAGGTGGTAACGATGTGGTAACGAAACGTGAAAGAGACTAAGGAGTGGTGTGGCGGTTGAGCGGAGCCGTGTTTTTACCCTCTTAGTATGTACTATTTCCCCTATATAGGGGGAAATTATACTAAGGGGGTTACGGTTCCTGCTCAAAACAGGCATGGAATTTCTTCTTGCGGCTCCTCTTTTGAACGAGGAATTGGGCAAAGGGCATGCTTATCCGTTTTGTCTGCCTCATAAAAAACAATAGTTCGTTAAAAATTTGACTTAAATTAGTTAAAATATGATCGCTAAACGGCTGATTTTAGTCCGAATAGCATGAGTTCTTTGAAATAGTGTTCTTTTAGCCCTTGATTTTTGTGCGGGTTCGGTATTTCCCCGAA
>JAXJWX010000032.1:0-16665 GCA_036307765.1 Paludibacteraceae bacterium
CCTGCGCACATGCACACGCGAGCGTAAGCCAAGGCTCCCTGCCTTTAACCTCTCGCCTCTAACCTTTAACCTAAAACCGCGGCTCCGCCGCACAAGCGATCTTTGTAATCATATATGCCAATGGCTTGCCCCTTGCATGCCCCCTGTCTCCATCGAGACCTCATCGGAACCTCATCGGAACTTCATCGGAATCTGATAAAGAGATAAGCATGGGATAAGCATGGGATAGCCTCCTTTCTATGTCCATTACCCCGAATGTTATTCGGGTAATCGCAGAGGGAGAATGAGCGCCTCGCGCATTCGCGAGTATCCCGCGCACCCCCGCCGTCTGTTTAGCCCTCGGGGTCCCCGATGACGCTAGCGTCATGGGGTGCATTTCGGCGGTAGTTCGCCGAGAAAACCCCGCGACCCACCTAGTACTACTAGTACGGCTAGCGCAACTATAATAACTATAACAACTATAGCAAACCCCGCCCTCAGGCGACAACATAAAAATGGTTTAGAGCGAAGCGAAAAAGCTCCCTGCATTTAACCTCTCGCCTCTAACCTTTAACCTAAAAAGCGGCTCCGCCGCGCAGTGATCTTTGACATATTGACATATTTGGATATAAAAAAACGACAACCCATTTGTGTGGATTGTCGTTTAGGTAGTGTGAAATGGTATTAGGTAGGAATTAGTATAAGAATCCGAATAAATATAGCGGAATGCTATTACCTATACAATATTCCATTTCATCCAAAGCAAGATAACTATCAGGGATATTCTTGATTTGGCGGAATGTTTTGCCTTGTCCTCCAACTTCAAAGGTATAGTGTTTATCTATTAAAAAATCTCCTTTGGTAGGCAATTCCACCGTGTGTGATTGTTGAAGCTGGTTGACAAAGAATGTTTCGCGAAGTGTGCCAATGTTTATTTGGTCTGTTAATGCATACATTTGGTTGGTATTGTTCATGAAGATCTTATCAGGTCGAGATAGCGTTTTGTAGCTATTAGCCTCTTTACTTACCAGCATCAGTAATCCTGCACGTTGCATAAGATATAGTAGGCGAATAACAACATCGCGTGTTGCTCCAATCTCTCTACATAGAGTGCTAATGTTTGGTTCCAATGGAACTTGGGTTGCCAATATCATAAGTAATTTTTGCGCTTTTTGTAGGGTGGCGAATGTCAAATCTTCTACGTGAGGGATATCTTGATGGATAATCAGTTGCATTAGTTCTTCCAAGCGCATTAGATAATCTTGTTTTGCTTCAAGTACGAAGGGGTAGTATCCTTCGCGTAGGTATTCGGCGAATAGGGCTAATGGCTTTATCTTGGAGGCTAAATCCATTCCGATTGTTGTATGATTTTGCAGGAGGTAATCTAAAGTAACAGCTTCTATATTAATAAGTCCACGAAATTGCAGGTATTCCCTAAAAGAAAATCCATGTAGTTCGTATATGCTTTGCCTGCGAGATAAATCTGCTTGTGCATCGTCTATCTGCAGCATGGAAGAACCTGTATATACTATTTTTAAATCACAGAAAGAATCGAATACATTTTTTAGTATTTGTCCCCAATGCTCAACATAGTGTATTTCATCTACCAACAGAATTTCAATTCCATGTGTGTGTGCATATTCCGCTACGTCGTATAGGCTGATTAGTTGAAATTGAAATTGGTCAAGGGAGATGTATAGAGCTTTACTTAAATCGGTATAGTGTTCTTTGATATACTGTAGTAGCATGGTCGTTTTACCAGTACCACGTGCTCCGCGAATACCGATGAGTCGTGCATCCCAATTGATTTGATGATAAAGATAGCGTTTGTGAGTTAAGTCCACATTTTGAAGGCGTCGCAAATATTCGTTCTGCAACATGCGAAATTGATGTTCTTGTAGCATAATGATATTGTTTAGTGTGAAAATTTGCTGCAAAGGTAGTGATTTTATTTTACAAAAGCAAATAATTGGGTAAATTTTACTTTTGAAAAAGTGATTTTAGGTATTATTTTCGCTTTTGAACAAGTAAATTGGTGTGAAAAGTGGTGATATATTCGAAATTTTGGTGATTTATCACTATTTTTTCGAGAAATTATATAATGAAGAACTATAAGCTAAATATGTCAATAGTGCTTAGTAGCACAAATAAATGGTTTAGAGCGAAGCGATAAAAGCTCCCTGCCTTTAACCTCTCGCCTCTAACCTTTAACCTAAAAAGCGGCTCCGCCGCAAACGTGATCTTTGAAATATTGAAATAGACTGAAAATGATGCATTTTTCTGTGCAAAATAGAAAAATGTCTCTGACAGATGTGTTTTTGGCTGAAAGTGTTGTATATGTGAGAAAAAAGTTGTAATTTTGCATCGCAAAATTTTTAATGGGTGAATAAATTATGACAGAAGATTTATCTTATATCAATACAAGTAACTTGTTTACTGATACTATTGCCATCATAGAGTCTGCAAAGCGAGCTGCTTACCGTTCGGTGAATGTGCTATTAGTTCAACGCAATTGGCTATTAGGCAAGCGCATTGCCGAAGAACAGTTGGGCGACCAAACACGAGAAGAGTTGTATGGTCAGAATATTGTTACTAACCTCGCTAAACAACTCACTGCGCAGTATGGGAGTGGTTTTGATCGCAGTAGTTTGTATAAATATGTACGCTTCTATCAATGCTTTCCAAACATTGTGGACGCGGCGAGTCCACAATCTTTTTTACTGACTTGGACACACTATCGAACGCTACTACAGGTGGAGGACGAAGTGGCTCGTCAGTGGTATGAAAGGGAGGCTATAAATGAGGTATGGAGTGTGAAAACACTGCAACGAAATATATCTTCTCAATACTACTATCGTATCTTGCAAAGTGCTCATCCACAGCGTGTGGCAGATGAGATGCATAAACTGACTGCTCCGATGCAAGATAAAGACGAGTTTATTAAGAATCCAGTTGTAGTAGAATTTTTAGGTTTATCCCCAAACACGGATTATACGGAAAGTACATTGGAGAAAGCGATAATTACCAATCTACAAAAGTTTCTTATGGAGTTGGGTAAAGGTTATGCTTTTGTCGCTCGTCAGCAACACATTCGTACAGAGAAGGAAGAGTATTATATAGATTTGGTGTTCTACAATTATTTATTAAAGTGCTTTGTGTTAATTGACCTTAAGACCTCTAAAGTTACACATCAAGATGTGGGGCAGATGGATATGTATGTACGTATGTATGATGAGTTAAAAAAGGGTCAAGATGACAATCCTACTATTGGCATTTTGTTGTGTGCAGATACGGATGAGGATATTGCAAGGTTTTCTATTTTGAAGGGCAATGAACAGTTGTATGCCACAAAATATCAACTATATTTACCTACGAAAGAAGAGTTGCGTCGTGAGATAGAAAAGCAGAAAGAGTTGTTCACTTTGCAACATCAAAGTTAATCCCTCTATCACATACTCGTATATTTTTCAGTCTGACAAATCTGTCAGACTTTTTTGTCTATTTCAGTATTTATCCGCGGCTTTGCCGCCCCTAGTACTACTAGTCCGGCTAGCGCAGCTATAACAATTATAGCAACACCCGCCCTCGGGCGACAACATAAAAATGGTTTAGAGCGAAGCGATAAAAGCTCCCTGCCTTTAACCTCTCGCCTCTAACCTTTAACCTAAAAAGCGGCTCCGCTGCACAGTGATCTTTGTAATCAGATATACCTATGACTTGCCTCCTATGTGCCCCCTATCTCCATTGGAACCTCATTGGAACCTGATTGGAACTTGATTGGAATCTCACTATAGGATAAGCATAGGATAAGTATGGGATAGCTCTCCTTTCTATGTCCATTGCCCTGAATGCTATTCGGGTAATCGCAGAGGGAGAATGAGCGCCCGCATCGCGAGTGCCCTGTGCGCTCCCGCTGCCCCCTATAATAACTAGTACGGCTAGCGCAACTACCCCGCCTTCGGCATACTTGCCGAGCAAAAAATGAAAACGCCGTTTGTGAAAGCAAACTCAATATATAAAAAGCATATTAACAAATAAATCATAAGCAATATGAAAAAGGTTTTGTCAATATTTATTTTGGTGTTATTTGCCGTAGGCAATGTGATGGCAGATACTTTAGATATGTCTATGCCATCAGTACAAGTAGGAGATACTACAAACATTAGGCAACAAAATGAAACGGAATATAAGATGCAATTTGACTCTTTTTGGATTGGGGTTGGGTCAAGTTCGCTTGCGGCATTGATTATGCTTTTACTTTTCTTTAAGTTCTTGCGCCCACGAATAGCAGTCGCTCCAATCGTTGCTATCAGTAAAGGAAAAAATAAACCCCTCCAATTTCAAATATTAGTAAAAAATATTAGTATATTTGAGGTTAATGATATTAAGATAGAATTGGAAGGAGTTATAAAATTAGAAAATGATGATATAAAATCAGTTCCAATAATTGAAACCCCCATACAAATATTATCACTTAAAGGAATCTTTTCAGATTCAAATTTGAGAGAAGAATGTTTCACTTGTAAGTTACCTAATGAATCTGATAAACTACCATCACAAATGGTTGTAACGATTCTCTCTCATCATAGTTTATCTGGAGTGGTATCTGGTAAGAAATTTGTTTTTAATTCAGATAGATATATGAAGGGTTCATATACAAAAGGACTTTTTATACCCAAAGGACTTACATACAAACAGGTTCTGTGTAGGGATAGTTTGCTTTGTATGAAATGGATTTTTACGATTTCAATTGCAATCTTGCTACTTGAGGCGTTACTATTATTTGTACTAAAATTGTTGTCTATACAAAATGGTATTATAATCTTTGCAACTACGTTTATCACAACTATGCTATTTGCTATTTTATGGCAGCAATATATATATGCAAAAGGAAATGCATATAACGGTGGTTATATTAATCAAAATATTCAAATCAATATGGCATCAATAAATATGGACAAATCTTCCAGCAAGGATGAGAAAAATAAAATTCCAGAAGAAGTACCTTATGTTGAGATTGAAAAGAAATAAAATATAACAAAACAATACAAGTAAAATTTTTCAAATCAATATTTTGACTCGAAACCTCTCCATATTCCTCCTCTCCCTCCTGCTCCTCGTAGCAGGCACTTTCTCCGTATCCGCACAGATTGTGGATGCAGAGGGGCAGTATGTGGATACAGTCTTCAACGACCATGTGAATCGCACAGCGGAGGATTTTGTGATAGCATCTATTCTTATTTCTGATCCAATTGAGGGTATGCTTTCGTTGGCTGGTCATACTGCTATACGGGTACAATGTCCTATTTTTGATTTAGATTATGTGTATCATTACATTATGATTCATAAAGTGGATAGTATCTCCGAGACAAAAGCATTATTGACAGGGCAATTCTTTGTACAGATGGTAGCAGACACTTTTGCCACCTATGTTCAGAATAGCGAGGACATTAATCGTGGATTAACGGAATACCGTTTATATCTGACTCCTCAAGAAGAGCAAAAACTATGGCAAATCCTTGATGAAGAGTTAGCTAGTGGCAAACAACTCAAGTATGATTTTATACAAGAGGGATGTGCTGTAAAAACAAAAAAACTAATCAAACGCGTGTTAGGCAACAAACACATAGACTACTCAGCCTGCGACCCTCGTTTCTCTGCGCCGCAATATGAGTTGGTCTCTGCTGCTATGTCACATGCTCCGTGGATGCGATTTGTGATGCTGACTGCTATGTATGGACATACTAAGAAATCGGATTGCGCCAATAATCTGCTTATACCTGCGGATTTGGCAGCAGCATGGCAGACTGCTACTGTAGATGGACACCCATTGTTAAGCGATGGTGTGCGCATTGTTGCAAATAATTATTATCAATCGAATGCTTGGCTTACCCCATTGAGATTGGCGATAATGCTACTGATAATAAGTATGATAGGATTATTTGTCGCTAAACCTTATACAGATTGGATTATAATGGGAATGCAATTGCTAATGTCTGTGTTGGTTTTATTGTTTTCTGTTATGGGATCGACATTTATCGTATGGAACTGGCTACTTATTCCGTTCAATATCTTGCCTGCCATTTGTTGGAAATGGCGTAAGTATTGGTCATTACCATACGCTGCGGTATTAGCAGTTTGGATTTTAGTAATGGTGTTGGTGCCTCATATGTTGGTGGATACAACCCATATTATCCTTGCATTGGCTTTTGCCATTATGCTACTCAAACAATCGAATATTCTGCAACGATTAACAAACAAATCTGTTGCTCAAGATACGATAAAGAAAACTCATCGTGAAACTAATAAAAACAAAATGATATGAAAAGTATTTTTTCTACAATTATGAACAATTCATTGTTTAACTATGCCAAACGCTTAGTGGTCGTTTGTGTGTTGTTATCTATTTCTTCTTTTGCGACTGCTGGTTTGCATCAAGTCAAGGCAAATATATCCGCTTTAGAAGGAAATACAGGTAGCGGAAAAGTTTATATAAAGGGATGGGGTGAAACTAGTGGGGATTTTACTTGTGAATCATCACGCCTTGAGTTGACAACAAGCGGGGAATTGAAAGGAGGTTCCGGAGAAACTATCACACCTCAAATAAAATTGGAAGTCAATCAGGGTACTAAATCTGTGGTAGCTACATGTGGCAATATTACAATCACGACTTTGAACTCGTATCAAAATTTAGCTTCTATAACATCTGTATCCTCAGGGCTGAATGTAGGAGGTTATGGCGGTTATGTAGCAACGACAAATGTGTCAGTTAAATTCATTGCCCGTCAATACGTAATGAAATCTCCTAAGGTAGATATGCTATTCAAGGACATTAATGACAATCTGATAAGTGATGCTCAATCAGGTTGTAGAATAGGTTGGGCATATAATGATGATTCGGGTAGTGCCAATAATGATAAAGAGATACAAGGTGGTTCTGAATATACACGGTCTGCGGATGACTGTGGATTGTATGCTCGTGCTACCTTTGACCACTATTATTATGCAGAAGCGAGTCCTCAATATGAGTTTATAGGTTGGACTACGGAGGCGAGTGCAAATGGAACATTAGAAAGTGGTGATGCTTCAAATTCAAATATGTTGCATAAAACAACCACGTCAACTTATGAGAAGAAGGACGATGGAACTTATACAGGAGATGTAAATTCATCGCAGGCTCCAACCTATTATGCCGTATTTCGTCGTAATTTTATAGGATACAACCAACCTTGCCATATCAACATCTCTGGTACAGGACAAATTTCTGCAAATAACACCTCTTGGAGTAGTACAGATATCACGCATACTCCAACTACTACCTATGTGTCTTCTGCTAACCCTAAAACTATTTCGGTTAATTACTATGCCAAAGCAACAGATGACACGTTCGATTTCTTAGGATGGTTTGACGAAAGCGGTAATAATCAAATTACTAACGGACTAACAGTAGATAAAGGAGCCTTTACTCTTTCAGAAGATACAGAAAATAAGATTTACACTTGTACTTATACTTATACACCAAATGCAGGAAATGAGGAAGATCTCAAATCCAAATGTCCACCAACTCTCACTGCGAAGTTTGTACCTAATAACTATTGGTACAAAGACTTTACGCGTGCTATCGCAATGCCTGAAGAAGATGGTGAAACCTATCTAGGAAAAGTGTATGTAGATGATGGTACAAAATCCGATATCGCAGATATTACTGAGACAGAGTGGCAATTAGAAATATCTTGTGGAACCAACACCTCTAAAAATAAGTCCCAGTTCTCTTATACTTACTATGCAAAACCAGATGATGCAGAATCCGCTTTCAAAGAGTGGGTAACAATCGAAGTAATCACAGACAACGAAGGTAATCCTACAGGTGATTTTAAAGAAACATTTATAAGTGATCAAGCAGTATATAAACATACGGTTGATTATACCCATGAAGATTGGAAGGCAGGTGAAGGAAATGCTTTTACACCTCCTGTCTTATTTGCGCGCTTCCAAACTTCACGTCCCTACTACCATGGACGTGCAAAAGTAGGTGTTGCTTACAACTCCGAAGTAGGACAAGTGTTCGTTAGTGATGTTGAAACTGCTAACCCGACTTATTATACCCCAACTGATGAGCAACCATTCTATACTAGTCAAGAAGCAGTAATTGATAATGACGGCGATGGACAAACTAATCCAAATATCATTGAAACAGAGATTAATCAGAGTAAATATAAATACTATTACTACGCAAAACCATCCGAAACAGCTACATTCAAAGGATGGACAGCGATGCCAACGGGCGATAATATCGTCTCAAATGAAAATCCGTTTAGTCAAGAATATCCGGCCTCTGAGACACCAACGGAGGTTGGGCCAATGAATTTGTATGCCGTATTCCATTCATATTACCACACGCTACCACGTATCGTGTCTGTGGGTAGTGGTAAAGTGCAAATTAACGGCAAAACGGAGTATTTGGCAGAAATTGATGATGCTACTCCTATACCTACGCGTCCTGATGTAGATGATGAGGGTAAAGACAAAAACTATTATACCTACACCTATACCCTTACAGCTCAAGCCGATGCTGGTGCTACTTTCCTTGGCTGGTCAACTTCTGATAGTGAAGAGGATATTGTTTCGCGTGAAATCACTTACACGGTCAATGAAATAACCTCTTCTACATCAAAAGATGCTCCACACCGCATCACGATGTATGCTATCTTTGAGTCGGATATTAAGATTAAGCATGCAGACCGAATGATATACTACAATGTGGACGGAAACGAATATATCAATGACGTCAATATCATTCTCGAGGTGGCAAATGCGGCGACCCTCAAAGCAACTTTGACGGGTAATACTACTGATTTTAAGCTTGCCAATACCACTTTGACAGAGCAAGGCACTTCTCTCACGGTAGATGCAACCGCTTCTATCGTACCTCTCCGATTGATGTATGTGGGGAAGGATACACCACTCCGCAATGCAGTTGACAAGCAAGTCAATATTACCTTTACTTCACATGATAGCAATGGTAAACAATTGGCTGCAAACGGTAAGGTAGTTACCGTAGAAGAAATGCCAGTAGTTACTTTCCTCCCCGCAGATGGAAAGGGTACTTATACCGTATCGCAGACCGATGGTAGTGGTATTACCTATACACTTGGCGAAGATACGGATCAAAGTGTGAAAATTGATGTTACACATGAGAGCAAATCTTACTTGCACATCAATATGACCGACAAAGAGGATGATGGTATGGAGTTCTTTGCATGGCAAGTGATTGAGAATTATGGCACTGCTAGCGAGAAGATTTCGTATCTCTCATACGAGAAGATATATACTCACCACTTTACTAAATCGGTGGCAGTACGCCCAGAGTTTATACCAGAAATATGGGCTCGCTATATTATCAAGAGCAATCCAGAAGTGCAGTATTTTGACCTGAATAAAGCTATTGCACAAGCCAAATTGGGAGTGAATCTAGATGAAAAGATAGTAGTGGTATATCGCAGCGGACTTGTACCCAAGGGAGAATATACCATTCCTTCTGGTGTAACGCTGCTTGTGCCAGGTGAAGGCCCAGGAGATGCATTTGGCTCAACAGACTATCTTTGCCAAACCAACGGATCTTTAACTGAAAACAATTATAAGACAGATGAATATACCTTCTCATATTCTAATTATAGATGCTATCGTAAGTTGACTATTGAAGACGGTACGCTGCTTACGGTAGCAAAGAGAGGTAAACTATGTGTATCTGCAAGAATGATTATTGCGGGACAAACGTTGAATGCCTTCCCTTATCACTATGGACATATTGAATTAGGCAACAATGCTGTGATTGATGTAGAAAATGGCGCAACGCTTTATGCATGGGGCTATATTACAAATCCAAATACACAGCAGGTGAGTCTTCACAATTATAAAGAAGTCGGACGCGTGATAGTTCAATCTGGTGCAACTGTGTGGGAACCATTTGCATTTACAGATTTTCGTGGTGGCGATGCTACAATTGATTTTGTAAAGTTGGAAGGCTTCTTGGGATCAATTGGTGGTGCTGTTCTCGGAGATGAAAACGGCTATCGCCACAATGTATTTCCAATTAATCAATATTATATTCAAAGCATTGAGGCTCCTCTCATATTGAGGTCTGGTGCAACTGAAAATCTTTCAACGGCAATTCACGCAAGTGGATCAACTACAGCTACATCTGCAGTATTGATAGGTAATGACAACGGTCTATTTAGATGGCATTCACTAACGGCTACGATGGTTAAGTACTATGATGCATTCGCAGATAGAACTAACTATATTATTGAAGATTCGCAAAATACCACTAGTTCTATCCAGTTAGGTAATATTGGTTTGAAGGCGAGTGTGTTAGGACAAACTGCAAATATTAATTCGCAGGATTATGTTATGCCTATTCATAATGGTATGGGTATACATGTGAAGAATGCTCAAATGGAAGTTCCATCGGGTATCAATTTAGCATTACTAGCTGGTTCTTCGATACACGTTGATAAAAATTCTAAAATCAAGAATGATGCGCAGTGCTATATCTACGACAAAGACCAAAACGTATTTGAAGGATATACAACTGGATATTTTGGCTCTGGTGATGCGCAAATCTTGCCAATAAAGGCACGCCCGTATCCAGAAGTAACAAAATTATTTACGACTCCAGCATACTATACTTCTATAGCTGCCCTGAAATCCGCACATCCTACACCTAAAGAAGGAGATGCTTATGTGGTAAGGCTTAGTAGCCAGAACTACGTTTATGTATGGAATGGCGAAGATTGGGTACAGGCATATGCACTCAAAGTCAAACGAGATGCCAATAGTATTACCGACGCTACTCTTATAGTGGATGGTAGTGTAGATTGCTCGAATGGTTATCTCATCACAACAAAAGGTGGTGCTAACATAACTTCCAATGGCGGTGGAAAAATCATAGTAAATAATTTTGGTAAACCCTCTACTGGTTCAGGAAGAAGTTTAAAACGTAATCAAGGTGCATTCCAATATAATCAGGCTGCTGATGGAGAATTGGCTGTTGGTTATCATACTATTCCATTAGCAACGAATAACAACACATACTATCCAAGATTGCATAATAGCGATGATTCATACACCGAATACACCGAAGCCACGACTGCTAACACCTACTACTATTGCGGCGGCACATGGGTTACAAACTCTTGTACTGAAGAACCCGTGGTGGAATTAGATTACACACCACGTTTCTCCTTTACAGCACCTAACTTGGATTGCTATGTGGGTGAGGGTGATAATACTCAACCAATGGACTATGAACTTCTCAACGATAACTTAACCTCCGATAATTGGCAAAATGATGTGGAGTGGCATGCAGAGTTTACTGGTCGTGATGCAAATCTGTTCTCACACGTTGCAAGTGCATCGCCAACTGTCACATTCAATCCCGCTTCAGAAGGAACCAAGACAGCTGTCATGATTCTGACTGCTACTTACACACACCCAACAACTTCTGTCAAATATGTGTATTCGAAAGCAGTAGATTTGACGGCTACTGCTCACGAACAGGGTGCCAATACACTTGCTTTCGCCGATGTGGATGCACTCTATATTGGTCAATCAACAACTGCGTTGCTCGTAAATGGTAAGAATACCAACAATGTGCAAATTACAGTTTCAAAAGATGGTGTCGTAACAACCAATAACAACGTGCCTTGGAGCCAAGCAACGATACATGCTGATGCAGAGGGTGAGGTAACAATCACCGTGACACAAGCGGCAGACAACAATAGCCATATTGCAGGAATCACTCTCTCTAAAAAAGTGAAAGTAACTAAGCCTGTAGTTTGGAACTGGGAAACACTCTATTATCCATCCATCAACACCAACCCTATCACAATCATGGATGGTTCTACAGAGGATTGGACACTCACTGAGGTTATTGATCCAAAAAGTGGTGACGTAGTACAATTTAGAGGTAATGGCTCCGTAGGTGGTACACCAGATACATACGAGGCTGAAATATTCGACTTGATTAATGGTAAATACAAAGTGCACTTTGAGTTTAAACGAGGAGCAGAAACGAAGACATTTACCAGTGAAATCTTCTATGACCCACGCGAACTGCGTGTGGATGTCAACAACGATACCGTTTACAATGGTATTACTGTGGGACCTGCAGAGGGTATTGAGTTCAACAAAAATAGAAAAACGGTAACAATTGTGTCAACTCCTCAACAAGCCAATGCATGGACCATTCATTTCTTGGGCATACCTGATAAGTTGTACTTTGAGCCTGTAGATAGTCCTCTTGCATGGCAAATAGA
The DNA here is from genome assembly GCA_036307765.1 of Paludibacteraceae bacterium. GTDB lineage: Bacteria > Bacteroidota > Bacteroidia > Bacteroidales > Paludibacteraceae > Colicola. The sequence continues at coordinate 12,297 of JAXJWX010000032.1, forward strand.
AGAGAGTACCAATGGTAAAACTTGGACAACAACTATGCCGTGGGCATATCTGACACAAAACAAACCATTCGAATACTCACTAATGCCTACTACGCAATATGTACGCATCAGCTATGGCGCGAACGGAGATGGTGTCATGCGAGATGTATATATCACCAAATTGGAAGGCGTGAAGTTCTCTCCTGAGAAGGTGTATATGCCTGTTGAGATAGATGGAAATGATCAGTTGATTACGCACTCCAGAGAAGTGGCTATCACCTATGTAAGTAGCAAGGATGTTTCTGTGACATCGGCTACTGCAGGCGAGTTCACATTCAATAAGTCATCTTTTGGCGCAACTACCAGCAATCCGTTCTATAAGGTGGAGAAATTGGTTATTACCAATGCTACATGCAGAGAAGAAAAACTGACTGGTGTCAATGTTACGTCTTCAATTGGTACAGAGGTGATACCAGTACAAACATTCTTCTATCCACAGGAGTTGCCGATTGTTTTGGCTTCGGATATGCCTGCGGAGAGATACCATTATGTAACAACCCAATCCTACAGAACCACCTGGGATGAGGAAACACGCACTATCTATATGGATAATGCGGTTGCCAATGCTGAGCCGTTCGTGGTATTCCACTACGATGGCGCACCAAGTTATATCAGCTTTAACCATAATGCGGATGCCAATGCAGAATGGATTATCGAAGAAAGTACAGATGGTATCAATTGGACATCCCCTACGGCTAACCCAGAAACGACAGCTACTTCTATCAAGCAACCTGTGGAACCTACTACCACTTATATTCGAGTGGCATATAGTAGTTTGCATGCAAAACGACTGGCTATCACGAATTTGATGATCATCGGTGAGGAAGGCGCGTTTGTGGATCCAACTGAATTGACGGTAGAATACATAGCTGCTAACAATCGATCCAAAGACTTTACTGTAACAGCTATCAACCTTACAAGCGGTATGATTGTTTCTACCGACAATACTAATTTTACACTCACACAAGGAACGTCTGCCGAGCAACCAACGATTACTATTGCAAGCGGACAGGATGGATTGAAGGAAATGGCATTTAAAGTATATTTCAATGGAAGTAGTGCTGTCGATTATACCACGATTACCGTTACCAACAATCCTGCTGCGGGTGAAGAAAAGAAAGTGTTGGCTACGATAAAAGTTACGGGTATTCGTAAAACATTGACCAACGGAGATATCAATATCTGTACGGGTGTACCTGATGGTACAGATGGTGCGGGTGCCAATGTGGGGGCAACAGAATACACTATTATTGGTAGCTTTGAAGGTAGCACGTATCGTCGTCTGAATATTGCTAATGCGTTTGCAAATAATGTGGCACTGTTCGATTATCTCTTCATCTTTGATGAGACAACTACCACCGATGCTACAACCAATATCTCCAGACCAACTACTATTGTAGGTAGTAACGCCAAAACACCTTGTTATATATATAAGAAAAACGGCAATGCATACGAATTCTACACCCTCGTGGAGAATGCTAATGCTGGTACGAAGATTACACAAGACTTCTTGCGATTGACTGACCCAGCAGCAGAAACACTGAAAGTGTATATCACTGGTTTCTGTCCATACGCATCAACGGGTTATACCAAGCAAGATGAAGGTGTGTTCTTCTTCCGTGGAGGCGCGGGCGATAACGTACATGTATATCTGCAAGACTGCTATATCTTCAGCCGTTCGAAGACCGAAGATGGTCACTACTTCGAAGGTCGTAGCGATGGACAAGCATTTACAGATAACTATGTGCAAGGTTCTGGTGGTGTACTCGTGTTTGAATGTTCAGATAAAGCCAATGCGAATGGACAAGCATTCAATGTGACTATTCACACCCGAGACCGTAGCATGTTCAAGAGCCACTACGGTTGCTTCCTTGAATCAGTAGCTGGACGTGCTTACCAAGTGTCTGCACCTGTGCAGGTACACATGCAATCATCTGACTTTGTTACGAGTTCATATACCGTACTCAACTTCGATGATATATGGCCTCACGCAACAACTGGTGCTAATGAACGTACTAACGGATTTATTAGTTTGCAAAAGCAAGTAAACAATGCTCCATCTATTGATTTGGGTAATGCTAAAACAGTGGTGAACTTCAATGGTGGACAAGTAGAATTACAGAATGCATGTAACTCCAGTGATAACTACAATAGTACTTTGGCCATCTCGTATCGTGGTGGTCGATTCGCAGGCTTCCTCTTGGCATACGGTTTGGGTAGTGATGAGGTAACAGGTACGGTTAACTTCAACGACGGTACAACGACAGTCCTCACTATGGATGTTCCTGAACGCTATCGTCAGTACTATCTCATGGATGAGAATGGTACTAGTACATCATGTTTGCGTACGCCTAAAAATACATACGTGTTTGGTGGCTCACACTGTATGATGCGTGCCTGCGAAACGGCTACTAGCAAGGGTGGTGCGCCTACAGATGCTAAAAATCCGTTGGGTAAATATGAATACAAAGAGGGATATACCAAATTTGGAAATTATGGTTTGGTAATACCAACAGAGTTCCCTAACAAATGTTATTTGAATTATTATGATACAGTAGCAGGATATAGTTTGCAAAATTATACTACAGATGCTGGATATAGCATGAATGTGGATAACAAAAAATGCTATGGATTAAATAGTATCTCGCCTGTGAATGGAGCAATCAATTTGTGGCTTCCAGCACTTGATGAAGAAGACTGTGAGGATGAAATCTTTGAGGTGGAACCAGAAAAGGATCAGACAATCAGTTTCTGGAAAGCTTGTATGACCGAAATTGGTGCCAGTTATGGTGGCTATGGTGGCAATGTCGGTGGTGATGTGGAAATCTCCTTTAATGAAAATGGTAACCAAGAAGAGTTAGTTTCTAATCTCCTCTATTGTAAGATTGATGCCACTATTCAAGGTGTGATTAGCCAACCTTCTTACCAAGCACCAGTCAAGAGTCCAATGCCACAGGGAGATCCATATCTATATGTGACACCTACGACGGTAGGAGATAAGATGCAACACTATGTTACCAATGCTAAGCCATATCAAATCGAAAACAAAGTGTATTATATTACTACTGCTACAGCTGATGTATGGCAAACATTCACCGCGCCATTTGATGTGGAAAATATCTATGTGATGGAGGCATATCCAGAGGCTAAATTGGACGAATATGCTAGCACTGTACCTGCTGGTACGAATGTTCGAGATGCTGTGATGACTCTGCAAGCACGATACAATGCGCACTTCGCATCATTCTTCGGTGTGGCGATGTGTATCCATCCGAATAAAACATTCGATATGATTTACAGCGATTTCAATACATGGGCACGTCAAGAATATGCTTCTACAGACTTTGGCAAACAACCTATTATCCCATTCAATGGCTCTAACTGGAGTGATGCGAATGCATATATATTCCATAATAATACGGAGAGCAATTGGAAATTAGGATGGTCAACTAATGATGAAGGAGATACAGATCCTGTTTATACTCCTAATTGGGAACGTGTAGAAGGTCAAACCGATGGTGCTATCATGCATCAAGGCGAGACGTATTCGATGCTCTTCCCATACTGTATAGGTTGTTGGGAGAAGGATGGAGATGGCAATGTGAAAGATCGTACATACTGGGATTATTGGTCGGGTAAGTTCATTATCTTTGAGAGTACGGATGGACCTCACCAAATCAATGGAACAGACTTTATTGCTGCCACTGACGTAAATCCTTCTAATGCGGGTGATTGGGTACTTGAAGGCATGAACCCTTCTGCAACAGAAGCGATACTTACTGGTAATAGTACCCTTGCGAAAATGACTACTGATGATGAAACTATCTATTTCTATCAAGCTACGCTAGGTGAAGAGTATTTCTATCCAACTTATGCTAGTGAGACAAGCATCGAACCAACTACAGCATTCTTGCTTGCAACTCCTCCTGCAGAACCTATATCAGGTATGCCTGCACGTAGTATTGGTCGTACAGGTAAAATTAACTACGACCAATCCAGCAACCAAAATGGCACCACAGGCAATATGCCTACCGTAGGTGGTGGCAACGACCTATTTATTACTTCTACGGCTACGGGTATCAACATTGCCGTGGCTCAGCCACAGCAGGTGCGTGTGATGTCGGCGACAGGTGCGATTATCTTCTCAGGCATGGTACAAACCGCAGTAGATGTCCTCCTTCCAACCGCAGGCGTATATGTCATCACAGGCGAGAACGAGGTGCATAAGATATTACATTAGGCAATGAGGCGATAAGGCAATTAGGTGATAAGGTGATGAGGCAATAATGCGAGGGTAGCGGCGAAGCCGCATATTCCAGCCTTTAGCCTC
>JAXJWX010000033.1:0-59322 GCA_036307765.1 Paludibacteraceae bacterium
ACACGGAACAAATGGAGACTGATAGGCGCGCGCGATGTGGTGGGACTATTGAGGTGGGCGCAATGTATGGAGACTGCAAGCGCAAAAGAGTAGGCGAAGACTTTTCCGCTTTTGTTCATACGAAGACTGCAAAGGCTTTCGGGAACTATTGAGACTGCATAGGGTTTTGTGACATGGTGGAGACTCTTGAGGTTGAGGAACAAACGGAGACTGCAAAGGTGGCAAAAGATAGGCAGAGACTCTTGCGCTTTTGATTGTATAGGGACTGCATAGGCACGCGGAGCAAATAGAGACTTTTCAAGGTTCGCGCCCATGTGCAAGACTGCAAAGGGTTTGAGGAGTAAGGCGAGACTATAGAGGGCAAAAAGATATAGAAAGACTTTTGAGGCTCTCGGTCAATAGATGGACTGAAAGGGCAAAAGTGACACAAATAGACTGCGTGCATATTCCGCTAAAAAAGTGCGCGAGCGCGGAACACGAAAGCAGGGCGGTTGGGGGGTCTTCTGACGGAAAGCAGGGGGATTTTGTCCCCCTGCACCCTCTAAATGCCTGATATTCAGGCAGCGTTTGTTTTTTAGAGCGGAAAAACGCAATTTTTAGGAAAAATTTGACCCGCAAAAGCGGGTGTTTCTCCGTGATTTTACTGGCTTTCCCATAGCTTCTGAAATGCCGCAAAATGTCTTTTAGTAATAGGGAGAATTTTTGTTACTTTGCACAAAAATTTTATACCCTATGTCTGATTATTCAACAAACGCGTCTGTAAATCTAACCATCAACGGACAACAAGCAGAACAAACCTTAGTAAACCTAAAACAGGCAGCACTTAATCTTACGAACGAGATAGCCAAAGCAGCTGCCGCTGGCGATAAGGTCACACTTAAGAAATTGCGTCGCGAACTCAATGACACTAATCGGAAGATTAAGGAGATTGAGTCCGCGACCATGCAAGTGGATGCAGTCATGCGACGGCTTGACAAGGCTACTCCACGAGATTTGCAAAAATCGTTAGCCACACTCAATAAGCAGCTTGACTATATGGAGCGTGGCTCTAATGCCTGGAACGAACAGGTTAAGAAAATCAAACTTGTCAAGAATGAGATCTCTAAAGTAAACGCAGAGCTTGGTAAGTCCCAAACTATGCTGGAGCGGTTCAATAATACATGGCAGCGCTGGCAGACTGTTGCCGTGGGTGGGGTAGCGGCACTCACAGGTGCTGTTATGGCAGGCAAACAAGCGGTGCAGATGTATGCGGAGATGGATCAAGAGATGGCGAGCGTCCGCAAGTATACAGGTCTAACGGCAGAGCAGGTAGAACACCTTAATGAGGAGTTCAAGAAGATTGACACGCGCTCCTCCCGCGAGCAACTCAATCAGCTTGCTCAAGAGGCAGGTCGCCTCGGCAAGACTTCAGAGAAAGATGTGCTCGGCTTCGTGCGGGCAGCAGATCAAATCAATGTGGCATTGGATGACCTTGGCGAGGGTGCGACACTCCAACTTTCTAAATTGACCAATATCTTTGGGGACGAGGAACGGCTCGGCACGGAGCAATCACTTTTGGCAGTTGGTTCTGTGATAAACGAATTGTCACAAAACTGCACGGCTAGTGCTGGCTATCTATCCTCGTTTGCTCAACGACTGGCAGGCGTTGGAGCGCAAGCCGGGATGACCGTGCCACAAATCATGGCTTTTGGAGCTGTTCTCGATTCCCAAGGTCAGAAAGTGGAGATGTCAGCCACCGCTCTGAGTAAACTCATTATGAACCTCTTTAAGGAGACAGAAACCATCGCGTCTGCTACAGGTCTCAATCTTAATGAGTTCAATGCCGCCCTTCAGCGTTCTACTAATGAGGGCTTATTGATGTTGCTTCGCCGCCTGCATGAATTGGGAGGAATGGACGTTCTTGCCCCCGTGTTTAAGGACATGGGAGAGAACGGTGCGCGTGCCTCTGCTGTCATATCTGCACTTGCGGGTAACATCGACATGCTCATTTGGGAGCAAGAGGAAGCCCAAAAAGCCTATGAGGAGGCTACCTCTGTCACGAAGGAATTTAATGTACAGAACACGACTGTACAAGCCAACCTTGATAAAGCGCGTAAGGGCTTTAAGGAGATGGCTATTCAACTCGGACAGGAACTTGCTCCCGTAATGAAGCACTTTGTCTCATCTACATCTGCTAGTATGAGAGTGCTGCTTACCATGATTAAGTTTGTTAAGGAGAATAAGGTCGCTATCACTTCCCTTGCGGCTGCTATTGCAACTTACACCGTAGCAGTAAATCTTGCTGCTATCAAGGATAAGTTGCATACAGCTTATATCGTGGCAAAGTCTGCCGCTATGCACTTGCACAAAGTCGCTGTCTTGGCAGCTTCCGTCGCATACAATCGTATGACTGGCAATGTGACCCGTGCAAATGCTGCTATGAAATTATTGAACGCTACGATGAAGACAAACCCTTGGGGCTTGTTAGCAAGTTTGATTGTTGGTGCTGGTGTTGCTTTGGCTGGGTATATCAAGAAACAGCGAGAGGCAGTAACTACTACCAATACGCTGGATAGTGTTCGTAAAACGGCTGCCCAAAACATGGTGGAGGAAACCAACAAGATCAACCTGCTGGTTGCTGCTGCCAATAATGAAAAGCTAAGTTTGGAGGAACGAAAGAAGGCTGTTGATAAACTGAATGGAATTATTCCTAATTATAATGCGCAACTGGATGCAACAACAGGTAAGTACCAAGCCAACAAAAAGGCATTGGATGATTACCTTGAAGCGTTGCGCTATAAGTATGAATTGGAGGAAGCAAAGGATAAGTTGGCTGAGATTGGTCGGCAGAAAGCCGAACTCAATATCAAAAAGGCGGAGCAAAATGCTGAGATAGCCAAACTAGGTGAGGAGCGAGCAACGGCAAGCACGCTTGCTCAAAATCAGGAAAAAACAGGCAGTACTGTTTTAGATTTGCTGAACCAAGGTGGAGCCATGCAGGCTTCGGGCTATATGGTAGCAGATATTGATGAAGACATACAAGCCGCTAAACGCAATTTAGCAGAAACGGACAAGGAGTTGCAAGCACTCGTAGAGCAAGAGAAGATTATTCTTGGAGAATATGGCGAAGGGCTTATGAAAGCAGAAGCGGAGTTTAAGGAAATTGTTGATGATGTAGATGTGGTCGTTCCAACTCCGTCTGTCGTTCCAACTCCTGAACCTGAGAGCACTACACCCACCAACAAGTTCCAAGCCGAAGATGATTGGAAAGAGCGTGAGGAGGCACTCAATCGCATTGCCTATGCCAAAGGCGAGAAGGATTATGATGCCTACATCAAACGCATGTTGGCTATTCAGGTGGAGTACCATCAAAAGAAATTAGCACATACTGACCTTGTGGGCAATGAGCAAGTCACGATTGAGGCAAGTTATTATGAGGCATTGCGCAAGCAAGCCACGAATGCCATTGAGGGAACTGTAGAACAGGAGAACGAGGCGTACCAACAGCAACTCGCTGCCTTGCAGCAACGCTATATTGATGGCGAGATGACTGCTCGCCAGTATCAAAACGCGATGGAGTTGCAGGAGTTGGAACACCTACGTAAGTTAGCTGGCTTGTACGAGGAAGGCTCAAAAGAGCGATTAAAGGCGGAAAAGAACTACCAAGACGCTAGTCGCAGGCAGCAGATGAAGCACCTTGAGGAGGATCGCAAACTCCAAGAGAAGATGCGTGAGGAGTACTTTACCAAGGCATATCAGGTGCCTGATAACGACAGCTATCAACGCGATCTTCGCAACCTTGAGATTGTCCACAAAGAGATGCTGAAAGCATGTGGCAATAATAGCAAAGAACGCTTGCAGATAGAGCGTGCCTTTCAAGAGGCAAAGTACCAATTAGGTCGTAAGTACAATGTGAAGAATGCCAAGGAACTCAAAAAGTCGTTCCGTTCCGCCATGGATGATGTAGCCGACTGGCTTGAATCCGACGGCGGGCAGGCATTCTCACAGTCGCTCGATACGGTGCTTTCGGGTATGTCTGCTATCTTTTCCGAGGTAAGTGACCTGGTACAAGCACAGTTGGATATCGAAACCGCCAAGATCACATCCGTTTATGATGCCCAAATTTCTGCTGCAGAGGGCAACAAGTACAAAGAGGTGCAGCTCGAACAACAGAAACAGAAGGAACTTGGCAAAGCCAAGGCAGAGGCAAATAAGAAGATGTTTGCCATGCAGGTTATTCAAGCCGTTGCCCAAACTGCTATGTCTGCCATCGCTGCTTACTCCTCTGCTGCAGCAATTCCTGTGGTCGGTTTCGTGATGGCTCCTATAGCAGCTGCTATGGCAATTGCAGCCGGAGCATTGCAGATTGCATCTATCAAGAAGCAGCAAGAAGCGTCTGCTGCTGTAGGATATGCTTCGGGTGGTTTTACACCCGCAGGTCCTCCTGAGAAGGAGGTGGGCGTGGTACACGCAGGAGAGTGGGTAGCCTCGCAGAAGTTGCTTGCTAATCCTGAAGCCAGAGCAATAATCAATACCCTTGATTATGCCCAACGAACGAACACGATAGGTTCGTTAAGGGCTCAAGATGTATCAAGCACTATCACAGCCCCAGTGAAGATTGCCAAGGCATCAGAAGACGGACGGCTCAATGCTACACTAGCTGCTACGGCTAAGACTTTAGCCACCTATAGCAGCACAATGAAAGACCTTTCATCTCGTTTGAATGAGCCGTTTGTCACTGTGAACACGGTCACAGGTGATACGGGCATTAAGAAAGCCCAAGATGAATACGAGCAACTAATACGCAACAAAACCCCTAAATCAAGAAGATAGTATGGAAATTCTAATCAATGACATGCCCGCAGTACTCAAGCAGAAATTGAGTTTTGATTTTGTATTTGAGAACCGCTATTTCTCGGGAGCGGACGCATATTCTATGACCATCAGTTTCCCGCTGAAGCATTGCGCTCAAAACCTTAGCATATTTGGTCATATCAACCGCGTGGATGTGGAGAAAGGTAATCTGAAACTGCCTTGTACCATTAGGCATGGTAAGTTCGTTAAGTCAGGTTCTATAGCTATCACAGCCATTGATGATGTAGAGGTGAAAACCCAATTTCTTGAGGGTCGTTCTGCTGACAATTACGCATCATCATTTGATGATTGCTATATCAATGAGTTAGAATTAGGCTATCCCGATACTACGCCAAGTAGTGTTGCTGCTTCAAGGCAGAATGGCTACGATCAGGGAGGAAGATGGTTGTGTTATCCTTGGGTCAATAATAACACAGGTAATGTGCAGAATGATATGTATGTGTTTGCTCAGCATACCACTTGGGAAAGTTCTGTGAAAGGATTATCTTTTCAGCCATACCTTATATACATAGTAGGGCTAATCCTTGAAAAGCTCGGCTATACTTACGATTTTACAAAGTGGATTGCTACTCCTTATCGCCACTTAATCATCTGTAATGCTTTGCCGTATGCTTGGGAGATTAAGAACTGGGCAGCTGCTCTGCCTCATTGGACGGTTACGGAGTTGCTGGAGCAGTTAGAGTACCTCATGAACTGCGAGTTTGATGTAGATCACATACGCAAGCATGTTTCCTATCAAACTTCCCACGAAGCCATCACGAACAGTGGAGAAGTGACACTCTCCCGTGTTCTTGATGATTACTCTGTTAGCGTGGAAGATGCTGCTAGTTGTAAGTATCGCGAGCGTCAGAACTTTATGTTTGCAGAGTGTGACCACAAAATGCAAAAGTATCATTCTTGCCCTAAGTTCATTGAAGATCATCGCAAGTTCCTTAGACAAAACACCGAGTGGCGAGATGTAGATACTATCGCCAATTACGCATCGCAAGTGCAGCCCTATTTGGCAACTACTGAACCCTATAAGGCGGGCATCCAGCAGTGTGTGACATACGTAAAGGATGTAGATTGTTACTTTGTCCTGCGCATGGTCAGCAATGTCATTGAAGGACATGCTACTGACCTCAATTTGCCGTATGGTACATCGTATCGGTTTATGCAGCCCATCAATCGTTTTGCACCTCTCATCATGGACGAGGATGCCGACACCATAGAACTCAAGATCGTTCCTGTGTGGATTGATGACACTACACCCGAAAAAGGGCAGGTAATATTTCTGCCTTTGGGCGACTATGGCACCGACATAAAGGACCAAGAACTCACACCAGATGAGGCGTTCGCTCAAATGCGCACCAATGGTGATTATTATATCAATAATATGACCCAGCAAGAAAGCACCGAGTTTTTGGACAAACTCTACGTCGCCTTCTCGGAGGGCATTAGAGGTCCACTCAAATATCCACGTCCTACCATTGACACCATTGAGGTGATGTCGGATGGTGGCTATTTCTCCAAGCCGCACTCGCTGTCCCTTCAGTTCGCCTACTTCAAGGATAGTCATTATGCCCGAAAGATTGACCCAATACACAAATACTCCTTCAAATTCCTTTCGGATGACATACCTAACGTGCGGGCTCTGTTCTATATCAAGGGTAAGCAGTTCATCTGCGAGAAGATTACTGCTACCTTCAACGAACATGGAATGAGCCAACTCCTCAAGGGAGATTTCTATGAGGTCGTGGGATGAAAGAAATAGCAGCTTTGCGGCTGCTATTCTGTTTTCAAATATCCGAAATTTTGCAAATTATTCGGATGATTGGTGTGTTTATTCCTAAAATATTTGCAAAGTTTTAGGAATTTATTGGATTTTTCGGAATCTTTCTTGTAATTCTGAAATACGCCCCATAAGGTTATCGAAAGTCGGTGCTGCTTTGAAGATGAAAGTTCGGATCATGTTTGCGTAGTCAGCACTGAATGCCTCTATTAATTCTTCAGGCGGGTAGAAGCATATATTGTTAGGTTGGTTCTTTTCATAATCGACATAGTGCAAATTATAGAAATGTTTACGATGCTCAATGATATTGTTGTATAACTCGTAATTATCTAATGCATTTTTGGCAAAATCAGTATCCATTAGTTTTTCTAAATCGTAATAGTGTCGGCTCATGCGTCTGGTACGTGGTTTTGCCTTTTGAAACTCCTCATTTAGTAAGAATGCCTTTTCTAAAAAAGTGCGTTCAGGAGATACGGTATTTACGATGCAACATGTATCCTCATCAAGATTAGCAAAAGTCTCATGCAATAACGATGAGATCGGGCGTGGCTCAAATGGTTCTTTTAGCGATAAGCAACTAACTTCTATTTTGACAATAGGTAGTATATAATCAGGTTGGAAACCTTGAATTGTGGTATTATACTTAACATGTAGCACAGCAGGATCTTTATCGCTATCTATGGGGACAATAACACCATCGCGCGTTTGCGTAGTTATAGGGATAACTTCAAAAGATGTAATTCCCATTGCTTCCAATTGCTCTTGTAATTCATTCGCCAACATAGTATGAACCACTTTGCGTGAATGTTTGCGTAAGTTCTCGCGTTGGGTTTTGTTAGCTCCAGCAGCAAAGGCATAGCCTTGTTGCTCAAACCACTCGCGCCCTAGTGATATATCTATGTCCTCACTGAATCGGTTAATCAATCGCCAGCCCTTGCTGAGTGAAGTGCCACCTTTGAAGAGCAAGTAAGGGGCAAAAGAGGTTTGGAATAGGGCATGCAATACCGCAGTAACCCACCAGTCTTTTTCTACGGAAGGAGTATCTATATTTAGTTGCTCAGCAACGGTATTCAGCGCAGCATCGCGCTCTTCTGCTGATAAATCAAGCCATTTCATGTTCGATCTTATTTTGTACTTTTAATAATAATTTTTTGATTCCTTGTGGCATACGCATGATGTCTTCTTTTGCCTCTGCGTTGCCTTGGTAGTGACGCATCACATCATACACTACGCTCATCTGTTCTTCTGTTAGGTTAGCAACTCCAATACTGCGTAATGCCTGACAGAAGGCTGCCAAGTTTTTATCTTTGTAGGCAAAATGCCTTGGCACACCACGCTTGAACTCTATTGTTCTACCTCCTACCTGGATAGGGCGAGCGGAACCGCTAGTCAAAAACATGGCTTTCATGGGAACTTGTTCGCTTAAACCAAACATGTTTTCCGCAGTTTCACCTACAGGCAGAATCTGCACATGGTCACGTTGTGCAATAGCTTCTGCAATCTGTACCATGCTGGGCATAGTCATACCATACTGCGTGCGAGCTGCTTTCATGTATATGCCGTTGATTAACCGCACAATCCTACCGTCATCAGCAGCAGCTGATAACAATTTGGAGATATAGGTAGGGTCATATTGTGGAAAGTCCGAAATCATCAGCAGAGCTTTCGGAGTAGCCTCATCTATCGCCTTGTTTACTATGTTGCCAATAAAATCTTTTTTCATTTTTCCTAAAATTTGTGCAAAATTATAGGAATTTTTTGATATATGCAAATTTTTGGACATAAATTTGATTATTTTTAGTGATTTTACTTGTTTTGCCATTTGATTAACCATAATTTAGCGATAATACCCTTGATATATATACGTGCGCGCGGGCGCGTTAGGCTTTCTTCTCATCCCCTATAATCATAGATGGCGCAGCGTTATTGAGTTTCTTGATAAGGTTAGGGTTCTTGTGATTGCCGTAGCGCGTGGTCATGCTCAGGTCGCTATGACCTGCAGCTTGCATCACATCCAAGGCAGGAATACCTTCCTCCAGCATGCTATTGATACCACTATCACGCAATGAATACAATTGGTATTCTTTTGGCAGTTTCATCTCATCACGCATGTCAATCCATGTGTTGGTAAAGGAGTGTTGCGACATAGGCTGCTTACCACATTTCCAACTCTTATCGGCAAACAAGTAGTCCGTTGGCTTGGCATGCTTCGTGTGTTCCAATAGCATTTGCTCTAGTAGTGTGTCCATACGGCTATCACGCGATTTGCCGTTCTTGGTCTTATTGCCAGGCAAGTGGATGCAATGATTGACAAAGTCAATGTCCTCCACCTGTATGCGCGTGATCTCGATAGGTCGAATGAGCGATGTGAACACCATCTGCATGATGATACACATAGCTGGGTTATTCTCCTTGAAATAGTTGAAGATGCGTGTGCGGTCTTCCGCAGGGATGATAGTACGCGTCTTCTCGCCCTCGCGTTTCTTCTTGATCTTAGCAAATGGGTTCTCTGTGAGATAGCAGTGCTCTACAGCCCATGTGAAGACACCACGTCCCATCTTCATGTTATTGTTGTAGGTTCGTGGGGAAACGCGCTCTGCATGTAGGCGGGTGCGTACTACTTTCTTGCCGTTGGAGTTGCCACCTCTATTGACGAACTCCAAGTACTCCACAGCTATCTCCTGCGTAAACTCGCCCGTGGTAAGAGTAGGGTAGTTCTTTTGTAGCCACTCTGCCAATTGCTTGCAGAAGGTGCTATAGCTGACCATGGATGTTTTCTTGAGTTCTTTGGATTTCTCCTTTATGAACTCATCAAACATCTTCTTCACAGGTGTATCGCTACGCTTGGTAGGTTTGCTTGCCTCGCTCACAGTAGGCATAGGCGCGACTGCTTGCTCTGCCTGATGTTGCTCGGCTTGTGCAGATGGCAATGGTGGCAGAGGTGCTGCATACTGCATTACGGGTTGCATAGCAGGCACAGGCACATATTGCACAGGATTAGGCAATACCATTGGCATTGTCTGCATAGGTGCATAGTGCATTTGTAGCTGATTGTTGATTGACATAATGACAGATTCTGCTTTCACTTTGAAGTCTGCCATTGTGGAACTTTGTTTCCAAAGACGATTAAGTCTAATGCGACATCTTTGGTACTGATTTTCGTCATTTAGCGTTGCATACTCGATGTACCAACCTTGAGATTTGTTGTTGTACAATCTTGCCTGACGATAGCTCATGGAGGTAGCCCCTCCGAGATTTACTTGAAAATTTGACATTTTTTTTTCTTCGGTTTGTCTCAAGTGGAAAACCGAAGAAAGTCATTAGAAAATACGAGAATCGTCAGCATTTTTGGTATCACTTTGGGTATCAAAAATGGTAACGATTTTGCTATCATTAATAATCGTGAATTTGTAACTCACTGATTATCAGTATTTGAGCCACCACGGGGACTCGAACCCCGGACCTACTCATTACGAATGAGTTGCTCTACCAACTGAGCTATGGTGGCAGGAGCGAAGCGACTGAACTGAAACGAAAAAATCGCAAACGCGGGTACAAAAGTACTGCTTTTTTTGGAAATATGCAAATTTTTTTGCGTATTTGAGGATTTTTTTGTAATTTTGTCGGCGAAAAGGAGTTTTTTGAGCAAACGTATTCTCAAACATAACCTATGAAAAAGACACTCATTCGTACGCTAGTATGTATCGCTGGAGCAGCTATCATAGCGGCTCTCGGACGAGCGTGCAATAACGATCATACAATCATGTCAAACAAACCATCGTACCCCATGCAAGTAGATAGCACGGACCTGCTCACTATCTACGATATTACAGACTGTCCACTCGATCTTGCCTGCGGACAAATGCCAGACACGACACAAGAAAATATCCTACTTTGTGCCGCTGCTGCCTTCACAGGCAAATGCCTCAATCACTTTGAACATAGCAATATCTTGGGACCACATATTTCGGGCGGATTGCTATACGAAGGATATACAGAAGATAAAGACAGTATTCCATTCGCGGAGCGATACGCGCTGTTTGTATGGGAAGGTAAGGGATTGAATGATAAGTTGTTAAAAAAGAAAATATGCAGTTTCCCATGCGAGGAAGTGCTACAAGATGCCATAGCACATGGTGGCATGGCGTTTACCCAGCATTGGGTTATCAAAAACGGGGAGATATTTAGCCCTTGTATTCAGCCATTAGAGCGCATAGAGCACTTCCGTTCGCTGTGTCAAAAAGGCGAAAGATTCTATGTGATAGCCAACCGCGAGGAGATGGCGTATCAGGATTATCTGCAAGCGCTATTGGACGCAGGCGTGGAGCAGGCGCTATACATGGATATGGGTGCGGGATGGAATTATTCGTTCTATAGGAGCGAGGATGGACAGGTGCATATATTGCATCCGAAAGGGCATGATTATCCGACGAACTGGATCGTGGTGATGCGGTAATTACGTTATAAGTTGAGGATATATGAAAAGAAGATTGATATTATTGTTATTCATGGTGTCCATGGCAGGATATGCGCAGCATGAGACACAAGTATTAGACACCGATATACGCACACTACGTATGCGGTATATGATAGAGGCATTAGTGCCTTCGGGCACGGTTAGCAGACCCTATCTAATACTCCCAGAGAATGGCGTGATCGACGGCAGCGAAGCGGAGAACACTTTGGAGATTAGCTTCGACGAGATGAGCCACGATGTACACCAATACAGCTATCGCGTAGTGCATTGCAATAGGGATTGGACCGAAAGCGACATCAGCAGTTACGAATATGTGGATGGCTTTACGACCGCCGACATCGTGGAGTATGAACACTCGATGAATACCCAGCAAGCATATACGCACTATTCGTTTGCATTTCCCAACGAAGATATGCAACTGAAAGCCAGTGGCAATTATGCATTACAGATTTATGAAGATGGCGACCAAGAACAGGTGGTGGCAGAAGTTTGCTTTAAAGTAGTGGAACCTATGGTGAGTATGGATGCGAATGTGAGAGGAAATACCGACAGCGAGTTTAATGGACGTTATCAGCAACTAGATATAGATGTAAACATTCGCTCGCTAAACCTGCAGAATCCCAACGAGATAAAAATAGTGGTAGAGCAAAATGGCAGACGGGACAATCAAGTTGTGCTGAGCAGACCCACATTTGTAGAACCCAATCGACTACGCTATGTGAATCAGAAAGCACTCATCTTTGAGGGCGGAAATGAGTATAGACACTTTGATATATATTCGGCGTATTACGCAGGTTATCACGTGGATAGAGTAGAGTATGCACAAGGCGAATACCATGCGCTATTGGATATAGATGAGGTGCGCGGTACGAAGAATAAGAATGCAGGTCGTGAGGGGTTGCCATATGTAACGGAGATGGATGCCAATGGACAGTGGTTGGTGAACTGTGAGAAGACGGATTATGTGGATACAGAGGCGGAATATATGTGGGTGCATTTTGTGTTGCCTGTGGAGCAATATGTGATGGATGGACAAGTGTTTGTGGGGGGTGAAGCATTTGGTAATCAGTTGAGTGCACAGAATAGGATGGAGTATAATGCCGACCAAAAATACTACTACTTGTATGCCTATTTGAAGCAAGGTGGATACGACTATATGTACTATGTTTGGGGGCAGAATGGTGTGACGAGTTTACCAATAGAGGGTTCGCATTGGCAGACGCAGAACGAATATTCGATATGTGTTTACTATACGCCTTTTGGCGGAAGGTGTGATAGGTTGGTAGGATATAAAGTGCTGTAATAAATTAAATATTTATTAAAAAATCGGATAAAATGCATAATGATTTGCATAGTCCGATTTTTTTTTGTACCTTTGCACGCTCTTTGTGGCTAAATAGTTTAAACTTTAAAGGCAAGAATATGAATACAGGTGGTAAAATAGTAACAAGCATGGTGAGCGTATTGCTCATCGGTTTGGGGCTTTTTGTGTTTTTTAAGTTCTTCTTTGTGTATAGTGAAGGTACGAACGAAGGTGACATCAACTATTTCCAACGCGAGGGCTTCATCTTCAAGACCTATGAAGGCAAGATGATTCAGACGGGCTATAACTCACACAACACGAGCGCAACGATTCAGTC
The DNA here is from genome assembly GCA_036307765.1 of Paludibacteraceae bacterium. Lineage (GTDB taxonomy): Bacteria > Bacteroidota > Bacteroidia > Bacteroidales > Paludibacteraceae > Colicola. The sequence continues at coordinate 12,743 of JAXJWX010000033.1, forward strand.
GAATGAGTTTAAGTTCTCGGTTGTAGATGAGCGCGTGGCACAGCAGATTGACAATAACTCTAGCCGCCAGATTAAACTGCATTGGAAACGCTATTTGGGCACCTTGCCATGGCGTGGAAATAGCCAATTTGTGGTGGACTCGATTATATCCGTCAGACAAGTAGCACCACAAGTGGAGGATGTCCTGCTGGAGATGCCATTGCCCGTAGAGAATTAAGTAAATAATAACGAAAATAATTATGTTAACAAAACCAGAAGAAAATCTTATTAAGATATACGAGAACTCGTTTCGCAAGAACTGGGATCTTGAGGCCGTAACTGATTACGGCACCAGCGTGACCTTGACCTATGGTCAGATGGCAGAGCGCATAGCCTACCTGCACCTGCTCTTTGAACGCGTGGGGATTCAAGAAGGCGACCGTATTGCTGTGATGGGCAAGAACAATAGCAACTGGGTTACCACCTACTTGGCTACCGTGACCTATGGCGCCGTAATCGTGCCTATACTGCAAGACTTCAAGGCAAATGATGCTATCCATATCATCAACCACTCGGAGAGCAAGCTGCTCTTTATCACCGACCAAATTTGGGAGAATATAGATGTGGAGCAAGTGCCAGAATTACAGGCAGTTATCTCACTGAACACGATGGATTTGATTATTGCAGGTCTGCCTAAGACTCAAGCTGTGGACAAGATGACTATCGAGGAACTCTTTGCAGAGAAATATCCAAATGGTTTCACGAAAGACTGTGTGCAATATATCGAGCGTAGCAATGCTGAATTGGCAAGTATCAACTATACTTCGGGTACCACAGGTTTTAGCAAGGGCGTAATGACCCCTGCTAATGCGTTGGCAGGCAATATCATTTTTGGACTAACGACTAAATTGGTTTATCCTGGTTGTCGTCACGTTGCTTTCTTGCCACTGGCACATGCGTATGGTTGCGCGTTTGACTTCTTGGCATGTCTGGCTGCTGGTGGACACACCTACTTGATTGGTCGTACGCCTTCGCCCAAAATTTTGATGAAGGCCTTCGCCGAAGTGAAGCCAACCGTTATCTTGTCTGTGCCATTGATCTTGGAGAAGATTTACAAGAAGATGATTCAGCCACAAATCTCGAAGAAACCTGTGAGCTGGGTGCTGAAGATGCCATTGCTGGATCAATTGGTGCTGAATAAGATTCGCGAGACGTTGATGAACGCTTTTGGTGGCGAGTTCTCGCAAATCATCATTGGTGGTGCGCCATTGAACGCCGAGGTAGAGGCATTCTTGCGCCGCATTAAGTTCCCTGTGACCGTAGGTTATGGTATGACCGAGACAGCTCCGCTCATCAGTTTTACCCCATGGACAGAGTTCCGCAGTCAGTCTTGCGGACAAGTACTGAAGGGCTTAATGGATGCTCGTATCGCTCATCCAGATGCCGATGGCGTAGGTGAGATACAGGTGCGCGGTGAGAACGTGATGGCTGGTTACTATAAGAACGAACAAGCTACCGCAGAATCCTTTACTGAGGACGGATGGTTGCGTACAGGTGATCTGGGCGTGATAGACGAAGATGGCTTTATATATATTAAAGGTCGTTGCAAGACAATGTTGCTCGGTCCAAGCGGACAAAATATCTACCCTGAGGAGATAGAGGCTAAGATCAACAATATGCCATACGTGCTGGAGTCATTGGTGTTGCAGAAAGACACCCGCTTGGTGGCATTGGTATGCCCAGACTTTGAGGCTGTGGATGCGGACAAGCTGAGCCAAGAGCAATTGGAGGTAGTCATGGAGGATAACCGCAAGCTGGTGAACGCCGAACTAGCTGCATACGAGCAGATTAACGAACTGAGAATATATACACACGAGTTTGAGAAGACGCCTAAGAAGAGTATTAAGCGCTTTCTTTACGAGGCGTAAATAAAGCGCTTAGTCTAGAGGACGCTTCGCTACAGTTTAGTGTTTAGAGGCGAGAGGTTAAAGGTTAGAGGTATGAACTTGTGTATTGATCAAGGAAATTCGAGGACGAAGGTGGCGTTGTTTAAGGATGGCGTTATCGTGAAGAACCTCTTGTACCGTTCGTTTACGAGTGTGGATGTGGAGCGATTATTCTCGTTGTATCCTATCACACAGAGTATCGTATCATCGGTGGCGAATATGGAGCCTGCGGTCATCAATGCACTCAACCGTTTGTCGAAACGATTTGTTTTGTTTGACCACCTGACACCCTTGCCTATCAAGAATTGCTATCAGACACCCGAGACGCTTGGGCATGACCGCATAGCAGCTGCTGTAGGCGCAGCACATCTCAGTGCAGGGCAGAACCTACTGATAGTGGATGCCGGCTCGGCAGTGACTTATGACTTTGTGTCGGCAGAGCAAGGGTATCTGGGAGGCAATATTGCCCCTGGTATCAAGATGCGACTAGCGTCACTCAACCAGATGACTAAGCGACTGCCAAAGGTGGAGGTAGAACCCGATGCGCTGACACCGTTATTTGGTAAGAACACCAAGGAAGCTATGGCAGCAGGTGTAGTGCGCGGACTGGTCTTCGAGGTGAAAGGGTATATGCGCCAACTGAAAGAACAGAAGATAGCGTTCAAGACCTATATCACGGGCGGACACGCACCTTATATATTAAACGCAATGAAGCAGAAGGATGTAGTAGGCGAACCGCACTTGGTGTTAATTGGACTCAATTGTATTTTGAGTAGTTTATAGTATGAGGAGTATGCCATAAAGGCGCGGATTAAAAGATTATGAGTATAAAAAGATATATAGTTTTAGTATTTGCCAGCGTGATGGCTATAGGAGTGGGAGCGCAAAATGCGACCTCATCGCCATCGTCTCGTTTTGGTTATGGCGAATTGAATGACAACCTACCTAGTGCGTATAGGGCTATGGGTGGAGTAGGAATAGGTATGAGGTCGAATAAAGCAATCAACTCTGCACAACCCGCTTCATACACAGCGTGTGATTCAATGACATTCATGTTCGATATTGCAGGATCGTTCTTGTACACCAATTATGGAGATTCATACGGAATGCGTAATCGTTTAAATGGCAATTTGGAATATGTAACGGTGCAATTTCCTATATGGCGTCAGCATATTGCATTTTCGGCTGGTGTAACTCCCTATTCTGCATCGGGATATAATTTTTCGTTATCGGATTCTGTTAATTCTGATTATCATTATACGCATACCTATTCTGGTGAGGGTGGTTTTACGCAAGTGTATGGTGGTCTGAGTTTTAATATATGTAATTGGGTGGCGTTAGGCGCAAATGTGTATTATATGTTTGGTGATATCACTAAATCACGAACACAAAGTTTTTTGGAAGCAGATGTTATGGGTGCTACACAAACAGATTACTTGAAAATCAATAGTTTGCGACTTCGATATGGCATACAATTCTTTCATACATTTGGTAAACATACTATTGTATTGGGAGGTGTTTTCGAAAATAAACAAAGATTTTCTCGTAGCGAGTATATGCAAGTGGAAATTACTAGCAACGATACGGTAGAGACATTGCAGAATGCTTTCGAAATGCCGTTGATGTACGGTGCGGGTATTAGCTATAATTATGCAAATCGTTTGACAATAGCATTAGATTATCAATGTCAAGATTGGACTGACGTGTTGTTTTTTGATAAGAATAATGTACTTCGAGCGCGTGAGCGTTGGATGATGGGTTTAGAGTATCGCCATGATCCTACGAGTAGGACGTATGCACACCGTATATGTTGGCGACTAGGTGCTAATTACACGACCTCATATTCGATGAATACCTCAATGCCAGAAATCGGAGCTTCAATTGGTATTGGTTTCCCTTTGCGCACGGTAGGTACGGTTATCAATACAACTTTTGAATATGTACATAGAGGATCAATGAATAGGAATGAGGCGCTACAAGAAAATTCGTTGCGATTTATCGTGAATGCTACAATTGCGGAGAACTGGTTTTTCAAACGTAAACTTTGATAATATTATAAATAACATGAAAATGAAAAAGATTTTGATTATTGCACTTTGTGTTGCAATCCCAATGGTAGGCTTTGCCCAGAAGAAAGCTAAAAAAGGTAAAAAAGCTCAAGAAGAGGTTGTAGTTGCACCTGTTGTAGAAGTTTTGGATGATGAAGAGTGTCTGATGTTGCTCTCTCTTAGTCACGAATCAGTAAAAGCAGAGCAGTATGATGATGCTTACGAGAACTGGAGCAAACTCTATCAAAGTCGTCCTGATTTTAACAAGACAATCTTTACAGATGGAAATAAAATTTTAGAGTACAAGTGGAATAATGCTCAAACACCAGAAGAAAAGGTTCAATGGCGTGAGATGATTATGAAACTACATGATGAACGTATCAAATTCTTTGATGATCCAAAATATCCAGATGCATATGTGCTAGGATTGAAAGGTATGGATTATTTGACTTATTATTCTGAGGATGAATTAGCGTTACCAGCATATGATTGGTTAAAAGAATCTGTAAACGGATTGGGCGAGAACTCGCAAATCACTGTTTTGCGTAAATTGGTAGAGGTTAGTTATAATATTTATAAATCTAATTCAGATCAGTATGGTGATCAGTTCTTGGCTGATTATCAGAATGTTTCTGCATTGTTGGATGCTATTGCTGCTAAGGGTGGTAAGAATGCACCTCACGCACAAAGTCAAAAAGCATATGTGGACCGTTTGTATGCTGCTTCTGGTGCTGCTGATTGTGGTCAAATGGATCAAATGTACGCAGGTGTAGTTGCTGAAAGTGCAGCTGATTTGGATAAACTGAGTTCAATCATGAAGCTCTATCGTCGCCTTGGCTGTACGGAGAGCGATGTGTATTTTGCAGCTGCAGAAAATGCGCACAAACTCCAACCTACTAGCGAGTCTGCTGCTGGTTGTGCCCAAATGTGCCTCAAGAAAGGTGATTTGGATGGTGCCGTGGAGTATTACCAACAAGCGCTCAGTATGGTCGAGTCCAATGAGGATAAAGCTGACTATTTGTATCGCTTGGCCAATGTGTTTATATCTCTTCAAAACTACAAACAAAGTGTTTCGTATGCTAATCAAGCATTGGAACTCAATCCTGAAGATGGTCGTTGCTACTTGCTCATCGGTATGAGTTATGCTAATGGTGGTAAGATTTCTGATGACCCCGTCTTGGATCGCGCTAAGTTCTGGGTAGCATGTGATATGTTCCAAAAAGCACAATCAATTGATGAGACTTGTGCTGATGCTGCTAAGAACTTCATCAAGACCTACAGCCAATATTTCCCAACCAAGGAGGAGATCTTCTTCAGCCGTGATCTGAACGAAGGTCAATCATACTACGTAGGCAGTTGGATTAACAAATCTACACGTTGCCGTGCAAGAAAAGAGTAATTCTAGTTGGTGAAAAATCGTATCACTAATAATCAGATATATATCAAGAGAATCATACCTATGGTTCTCTTGGTGTTGTTATGTATGTTATCGGCGTGTGCAAAAAAAGAAATACGCCATCGTGCAAGTGCTATTGCAGATCGTGCTGCGATGCCAGCATTAGAGGGTACTGACGTGACGACACTCATATCCGATTCGGGTGTCACACGCTATCGAATAAAGGCAAAAAAATGGCTCGTTTTTGACAAAGCTGATACGCCATATTGGGAGTTTCCTGAAGGGATTTATTTGGAAAAATTCAATATGGATCTGGAAGCAGATGCTACAGTAGAGGCTGACTATGCCTATTATAATGAGCCTGCTCAACGTTGGACCTTAAAGGGGAATGTAGAAGCGATGAATCTTGAGGGTGAGAAATTTGAGACTCCATTATTATATTGGGATCAAAAATCGGAATCGGTTTATTCTGATTCATCGATTACGATTACTCGTGAAACGTCTATTATTAAAGGAGTTGGTTTTCAGTCGAATCAAGAAATGACCAACTATACCATACAATATCCAACGGGTGTTTTTCCTATAGAAGAATAGTAGAAGGGGTTGTGTATCTATCGAAACCACTCGATTACCACTTTGATTTTCCTAATCGTATTATGAAATATAGATATAATTATATTGTACCGTATCAAGATGTGGATGCCACGCGTCGTTTGCGTCTTTATACACTGGAGAATTACTTGCTGAATGTGGCAGGTAAAGTTGCTGATGAAATGGGTTTTGGTATTCCTGCTTTGCTACCTATGAACTATACTTGGATTATTACGCATCTCAATATGGAAATGATGTTTCTTCCCAAGCATGGAGAAGAGATGATTATTGAGACATGGATAGAGCGTAATGCGCATATGTTATCGGTGCGTGATTTTCGCATATATCAACCCATGTCCGATGGTACAGAGCAGTTAATTGGCTGTGTTAAATCTGTTTGGGCTGTGCTGGATTTGACCAGTCGTGAGATAGTAAATATATTTGATATGCCTATGTTTGAGGGATCTGTAGATGGCGAAGTGCTTAATATGACACGTGCACCACGTCTTCAGCCAATACATTTGGATAATTTAGAAGATGATTCTGAAGCATTGCATACAGGAGAGGTTTTGCATGAGATACAATATTCTGATGTAGATTACAATTGTCATTGCAATTCATGTAAATATTTGGAGTGGATGGTGAATACGCAACAGGCGTATGATAACCAGAAGCCATTTAGATTGGATATTAACTATGTGAAGGAATTGTATCAAGGTGATAAAATGTATACTCGATTCCTCAAAACAAAGGATGCTGTTCAGTATCAACAAGTGGATGACAATGGCGTAACATGTTGTAGTGCTAAAATTTCTAAAATAGAAAATGTTACTTGTTGATAACTTTTCTAAAATTGATAACTTTTCAATGTTATAAAAAATGCAAATTGCTTGTAATGAGTGATTTGCATTTTTATTTTGGACAACTTTGTGTAATTGTTGAAAACTTTTTGTATCGAAATGCTTGCATATATCATAAATATGTATTACCTTTGCACTCGATTTTCGCCTCTTTAAATAAGCGAATGTATTTTGAAAAATTGTAACTATTTATATATCATGGAGAAAAAGATTTTTACCCAAAAAGAAGCAGAGCAAGCATCCGTCAGTTACTTTGGCGGTGACGAGTTGGCTGCACGTGTTTGGAGTACTAAGTATGCGTTGAAAGATTCCTTTGGTAATCTTTATGAATTAACTCCAGACGATATGCACCATCGTTTGGCGAGTGAGATTGCACGTGTTGAGAACAAGTATGCCAACCCAATGAAAGAGGCTGAATTGTTCGAGTTGTTGCGTGATTTCAAGTATATCGTACCTGCAGGAAGTCCTATGACAGGTATTGGTAATGATTTTCAGGTTGCTAGCTTAAGCAACTGTTTTGTGATTGGTCAAGATGGTAGTGCAGATAGCTATGGCGCTATTATCCAAATTGATGAGGAGCAAGTTCAACTGATGAAGCGTCGTGGTGGAGTAGGTCATGACCTGAGTCATATCCGTCCTCATGGAAGTCCTGTAAAGAACTCTGCACTCACATCTACGGGTCTTGTGCCATTTATGGAGCGTTATAGCAACTCAACCCGCGAAGTGGCTCAAGATGGTCGTCGTGGCGCGTTAATGCTTAGCGTTAGTATTAAACACCCTGATAGCGAGGCATTTATTGATGCTAAGATGGAGTCTGGCAAGGTGACTGGCGCCAACGTTTCGGTCAAGGTGCATGATGATTTCATGCAGGCAGCTATCAACAAGCAAATGTACCAACAACAGTATCCTATTGATGCTACAGAACCAGCATTCGCTAAGGAGGTAGATGCTCACAAACTTTGGAAGAAGATTATCCACAATGCATGGAAATCAGCTGAGCCGGGAGTGCTATTCTGGGATACCATTACCCGTGAGTCTGTTCCTGACTGCTATGCAGACCTTGGCTACAAGACTGTCAGCACTAACCCTTGTGGTGAAATTCCTTTGTGTCCATACGATAGTTGCCGTCTTTTGGCAATCAACCTATATAGTTATGTGAAAAATCCATTTACTCCTCAAGCCGAGTTTGACTTCGAACTCTTCAAAAAACATGTGGCGGTGGCACAACGTATGATGGACGATATCATTGACCTCGAGGTGGAGAAGATTGAGAAGATTCTAGCGAAGGTAGGTTCTGACCCGGAATCAGAGTCGATCAAGCGTACTGAGCGCGAACTATGGGAAAAGATTTTGGACAAGACTACCCAAGGTCGCCGTACGGGTGTAGGTACAACTGCCGAAGGCGATATGCTTGCAGCTATGGGTTTGCGTTATGGTACGCCAGAGGCTACCGCTTTCTCTGTGGAAGTACACAAGACACTCGCGCTTGCTGCATACCGCAGTAGTGTGATGATGGCTAAGGAACGTGGCGCATTCAAGGTATATGATGCTAAACGCGAGGAGAATAACCCATATATCCAACGTATCAAAGAGGCAGATCCAGAATTGTATGCTCTCATGGTAGAGCACGGTCGTCGTAATATTGCCTGCTTGACAATTGCGCCAACTGGAACCACCAGTATCATGACCCAAACTACCTCTGGTATTGAACCTGTCTTCCAACCTGTATATCGCCGTCGTCGCAAGGTGAATCCAAATGATAAGAATGTGCATGTAGATCTCGTAGATGAGGTGGGTGATAGCTTCGAAGAGTATGTAGTATTCCACCATAAGTTCATCACTTGGATGCAAGCTAATGGCTATGAGTATGATCCTGCTCATCGCTATACTCCAGCCGAGATTGATGAGTTGGTACAAAAGTCACCTTACTACAAAGCTACTGCCAACGATGTGGATTGGTTGGAGAAAGTACAGATGCAAGGTGCTATCCAAAAGTGGGTAGATCACTCGATCTCTGTGACTATTAACTTGCCTAACGATGTCAGCGAAGAACTCGTTGGCCAACTCTATGAAGAGGCATGGCGTTGTGGTTGCAAGGGCTGTACGGTATACCGCGATGGTTCACGCACAGGCGTTCTTGAGGGTATCAAAGAGAAAAAGAAAGAAGACAAGAAAGAGGAGAAAAACTGCGTATGCTTCGACAATAAGGTACGTATCCGTCCTGCAGAGTTGGAGTGCGATGTGGTTCGCTTCCAAAACAATAAAGACAAATGGATTGCTTTCGTGGGATTGAAAGATGGTGTTCCATACGAGATTTTTACTGGTCTTGCAGACGATGAGGAGGGAATTCTCTTGCCTAAGTCTGTCACCAAAGGTAAAATCATCCGCGTGGTACAAGAGGACGGTACCAAACGTTATGACTTCCAATTTGTCAACTCTCGTGGCTTCAAGACCACAATGGAGGGCTTGAGCTATAAGTTCGACAAAGAGTTCTGGAACTACGCTAAACTCATCTCTGGTGTCTTGCGTTATGGTATGCCTATTGACCAAGTAATCAAGATGATTAGTTCACTCCAGATGGATTCAGAGACGATCAACTCGTGGAAGGTGGGTGTAGAGCGTGCGCTCAAGAAGTATATTCAAGATGGTACTGTAGTACAAGGTCAGTCTTGTCCTAACTGCGGTAATGCCTTGATCTTCGAAGAGGGCTGTATGCATTGCCGCGAATGTGGATACAGCCGTTGCGGTGGATAATTGATTAATTCTATTTTAGAAAAATAAGTACACATTTGTACTCAATAAGTAAATACACAAGTGGAATATTCCACTTGTGTATTTATATCAATAGGGCAAAAATAATAACGAAACCAGAACTTCAGTGTGGTTATTAAAAAATAGATGAAAGGGAGGGTTTAATGCGAATAGATTGGATTTTTGTAATAAAAAATCATTTTTGTTTGTTTATATTCATTATTTTTTGTACCTTTGCAGCGTAAACCTGCGTATTGTAGGAGGTTCAGAGTGCACATCATAGATATGGATACTAAATAATAATAATATGAATAGGTGTTTTTCTTTTCTGGCAACTCTTTTTATTGCGTGCAATATTTTTGCCCAATCTCAGTCATTTGAAGAATTTAGGAGATTACAACAAGAACGTTTTAGTCAATTTCAATCGGATAGTCAAACTGAGTTTGATGCTTTTCGCAGAAAACAAAATGAGCGATATGCCGAGTTTATGGAAAATAGTTGGGAGCGTTTTTATGCCCATCCTGCAGTAGAACCAGAGGAAGAAAAACCAATACCACCTGTCGTATATCAAGAGCCAGCACCTGCTCCAGCACCTGCTCCAGCACCTGCTCCAGCACCCGCTCCAGCACCCGCTCCAGCACCAACTCCAGCACCCGCTCCAGCGCCTGCTCCAGCACCCGCTCCAGCACCAACTCCAGCACCCGCTCCAGCACCTGCTCCAGCACCCGCTCCAGCGCCAACTCCTGTACCTGCTCCCGCTCCAACTCCACAACCTATATTGGTAAAAGAAGAGGTAATACAAGTGCCCATACCTCAGCCTGCACCAGAGCCAATTGCTCCAGTTGAACCAAAAGAGGAGATACCATATAAAATGTATTCAACATCTTTTTATGGAACAACAGTTTCTATTGGTTTTCCTACAAATACTACTTTTGCATTAGCAGGGCTATCTGAAAAACAATTGGCACAATCTTGGAAAGAATTATCTTCCGAATCGTATGATGTAACGCTCAATAATGTGTTAGCAATGAGAGATAAAATGGCGTTGTGCGATTGGGGATATATTGAGATGTTGCAAGTTGTCTGTGAAAATAAGTATGGAAAAACTAATGAGGCAATATTTATGCAAGCTTTTCTGCTTTCACAATCAGGTTATAAGATACGATTGGCAACAGATGCTAAACAACTATATATATTAGTAGCTACACAACATAATTTGCTATCTACTCCATATTATGTATTGGATGACATAAAATTTTATGCGCTTAATTGTAAAAGTAGAGAATTGAATATATGTAAAGCTGCTTTTGATAAAGAAAAATCTGTATCGTTGCAGTTGCGCAAGGAACAGCGTTTTGCTACGCAACTGACAGAGCCTCGTAAACTAGTTTCTAAATATGGCATTATTGCGAATGTGGCCGTGAATAAGAATGTAATAAACTTCTTTAATGATTATCCTTCAGCCTATATAGGAAATGATGTTATGACTCGTTGGGCAATATATGCAAATACACCATTAGAAAAATCAATTAAAGAAAATCTATACCCTGTTTTGAAAAAATCGATTGCAGGATTAAGTGAACGTGATGCTGTAAACAAAATTCTAAATTTTGTACAGACGGCATTTGTATATGAGTATGATGATAAAGTATGGGGGGGAGATCGTGCGTTTTTTGCAGCAGAAACATTGCATTATCCCTATGCTGATTGTGAAGATCGTTCCATATTATTTTCTCGATTAGTACGTGATATTCTTGGATTAGATGTAGTGCTCTTGTATTACCCTGGTCATTTGGCAACAGCTGTTGCTTTTAAACAAGAAGTGAATGGTGACTTCCTCACATATAAAAATCGTAAGTATATTGTATGTGATCCAACCTATATTGGTGCGCCACTTGGACGTACTATGCCTGGTATGAATAATCAACAAGCACAAGTAATAGTACTCTAATACCTAATAGCGGTTTATGAAAAAACAGAATAGTATTTTAATATGTTTGTGCCTTTTAGCTGTATTCTCGCTAGTAGCGGCTATATATTCGTATATTCATTACAAATCAGTTACTTCTTCTATATCTACGCCTAAAGGAACAGTAGTAGAGTTATCAGAGGATGAACATACGCATGGCATAGTAGTTTTCGTAGAGGAAGAACTTGATACATTGATGCTGGGCAAATGGCAACACGCTAGTGATACAACTTGGTATCGTATTTTCACTACCGAACCTGCAGGGGATGATTTTTATTGGGGTAGAGAATGGAATGAAGCTGAAGATATATATGAAGAGGATTTGACTCCCTATGGTAATGGTTGGTTTAAGTGGAAGAAAACCAATAAAGATGTTATTGAATGGCATGTTGCTGATAATAATGCAGCATCTATACCATTTGAATATAAAATGCTGGATCTGAATGCTGAAGAGATGTATTTTAAAGAAAAACGTGATGGAGATAAGCAATTATTTCGCAGATGTGTGTGGTAACCAATATTTAGTATAGGCAGTTATAAGTAATAAAAAATGGCTACAAATCTATCGAAACTGTTTTGTAGCCATTTTTGTGAAATGTAAAATAAAAGCAACAAGTATTATTGAATTTGTAGGAGAGATCTTACAAATTCTTCTTTATTAAATACTTGTAAATCGTTCATCTGCTCGCCCAAACCGATGTATCGTACAGGAATTTTAAATTGATCACTAATACCAATAACGACACCTCCTTTAGCAGTTCCATCTAACTTGGTAATAGCTAACGAACTGACCTGTGTGGCTCTTGTGAATTGCTTAGCTTGCTCAAAAGCGTTTTGTCCAGTACTACCATCTAATACAAGCATAACATCATGTGGTGCACTTGGTACTACTTTTTGCATAACATTTTTGATTTTTGTAAGCTCATTCATTAAGTTAATTTTGTTGTGTAAGCGCCCTGCAGTATCAATAATAACTACATCTGCGTCATTGGCTTTAGCGCTTGATAAGGTGTCAAATGCGACACTAGCAGGGTCAGAACCTTGTTGCTGCTTGACAACTGGTACTCCGACACGCTCTCCCCAAATGCAGAGCTGCTCTACGGCTGCTGCGCGGAAGGTGTCAGCAGCACCTAGATAAACTTTCTTGCCTGCTTGTTTGTATTGGTGTGCAAGTTTGCCAATGGTGGTAGTTTTGCCTACACCGTTTACTCCCACCACCATGATTACGTATGGTTTGCAAGGAAGTTCGTCTGCGAAGTCCAATACTTGAGTGGAATTATTTTCTGCCAAGAGAGATGCAACTTCATCCACAAGAATTCGGTTAAGTTCGGAAGTCCCTAGATATTTATCATGTTTTACACGTTCTTGCAGGCGTTCGATAATGCGCAAAGTAGTTTCTACGCCCACATCGGAAGTGATAAGTGCTTCCTCTAGGTTATCCAATACGTCGTCATCGATAGTGGTTTTGCCAGCAATAGCACGACCAATCTTGCTAAGAACAGATTCTTTGCTTTTTTCTAACCCTCTATCCAGTGTTTCTTTTTTTTCTTTACCAAATAATCCAAAAAATGCCATAAATCACAAATGTTTATATATGTGTACTATTTATTTGTCTAATTGTTCATATACCGAGTTTTTGCTTTTGTATTCTGGAACAATTTCTTTCATTACTTGTACCGTAGGGAATATTTTCCCTTCTTTTGCACAATGAATAAGTTTGTCAATAAGAAGAGTTACAGAGTCAAAATTGTATTCTCTAACTTTTGCTACAAGAATCTTATCATGTGTGGTCGGAATGGTTAGTTCTTTTTGATTAAGTAATTCTTCGTAGAGTTTTTCACCAGGTCTCAAACCTGTATATACGATTTCGATGTCTTGTCCAGGTATATATCCTGCCAGACGAATCATATTTTTTGCTAGATCAGATATTTTGACAGGTTGTCCCATATCAAAAATAAATATCTCACCTCCGTTTCCCAGTGTTGCAGCTTCCAATACTAAACTACTTGCTTCTGGGATTGTCATGAAGTAACGAATGATATCAGGGTGAGTAACTGTGATAGGACCCCCTTGTGCGATTTGCTTCTTGAAATATGGAACTACTGATCCATTGCTGCCTAAAACATTGCCAAATCGTGTGGTAATGAACTTAGGACATGATTTACCCTCTTTACTCAGTTTTAGATATAATGATTGCACATAAATTTCTGCAATACGCTTAGAGGCTCCCATTACATTTGTTGGATTGACTGCTTTATCAGTGGATACCATAATGAATCGTTCTACATGATATTTGACTGATAAGTCTGCAATATTCTTTGTTCCTAAAACGTTGGTAAGAATAGCTTGTGGTGGAAAATCTTCCATGAGTGGAACATGTTTATATGCAGCTGCGTGGAAAACGATGTCAGGATTGTATTCTTTGAAGATAGGTTCAATCATATTCTGTTCACGTATATCAGCTATGACGTGAATAAATTTAATGCTAGGAAATTGCGATTTAAGATCCATTAGAAGATCATGGAGTGGCGATTCTGCTATTTCAACTAATATTATGCCATTGGGTTTATGTGCAGCAACTTGACGTACAATTTCGCTACCAATACTGCCAGCAGCACCTGTGATAAGAACTACCTTTTTTGTTAGAATATTACTGATTCCCTTGATATCAATATGAATGGTTGGACGCTCTAAAAGATCTTCCACTTTGATAGATTCGATAGTGCCTATACGTTTGGAAATATTGTTGCTTTCTGGTGTATAATCGGTAAAATATGGTGTTGTAAGAATACGTATGTTGTTATCAATGAATATAGCCAAATCTTGAAGTGGATTGATACTTTTCATTTTGATAGGAGAGATGATGATACTATTCACTCGTTTTTCCTTCATGATGTTAATAAGATTTTCATCTCGTTGATATACTTGTAACCCTAATAAATTGTGTTGTGTAGATTCATTGATATCTGCAATAAATCCAACGGGTCGGTATGGACTGTCTATATTGGATTGCAACATCTTAGCGATTGAAAGCCCTGCTGATTTAGTCCCATAGATCAATACCTTGTCAACTCCTTTGGATAAGCGAGCAACATATTCAAACGTAGTTTTGATTCCCACGCGCCATGCGAACAATAGCGTAATGGCAACAAATAGATATATGAGCAATACCGAATTAAAGAATGGTGGATTTTCTATAATGATGGTATATTTTAGAATCAAATTGATGATTAATAGTAATCCTCCAGCAGCTCCAACTGCACTACAAACCTTTAGAATATCAACGAATGTGGAATATCTCAATATGCCAGAATAAGTGTGGAATACCCAAAAGAAAATGAGCTGTACTATTATTACAAGTAAGCCTTGTGACCATATAGGAAAACGGGCACTCATATCAAATGTCAATAACCCACTTCCAATGAGATAACTGATAACAAAAGCTGTTAAAACAATTAAAATATCCAACAAGAGTACTCCCCAGCGAGGCAAGTAACCGATATTAATCCAGTGTGAGAACATATCAGATTTGGATATATGTTTCATTTTTTTCATCATACTAAAACGTTAATTATTAATTTATTTAGATATAGCTGATTTAATTGTTTCTACTATATAATGAACATCATCATCACTCACATACGGACCAGCAGGCAAACACAAACCTACTTTGAAAATCTCCTCGCTTACACCATTCACGTATGCTGGTGCATGTTGATAGACAGGTTGTTTATGCATGGGCTTCCATACAGGGCGCGCCTCAATTTTGGCATTGAGCATATATACTCGTAATGCTTCAACGTTGTCATTTGGTTGGCAATCAGTTATAGCACTATCAACAGCATGAATAACACCTGCGGCACCACCTACGGCACTCGTAGTAATTTCTTTGTATGCATTCTCTTGACCCTTAATATGTAATTCTGGATCTAATTCAATGGTGCAGAGCCAATAATTAGAGTCATAATCAGCAGATGGTGCTTTGTGTACAGTAACTCCCTTGACATCAGCAAGTAGTTGCTCATACAATGCTTGTACATGTTTATGATGAGCGATATGGTCATTTGCTATAGTCATCTGTCCTCGACCTATACCAGCACAGATATTCGACATGCGGTAGTTGTATCCTACTTCTTCATGTTGATAATATGGATATGCTTCACGTGCTTGGGTGGCATACCACATGATTTTGTTTTTCCATTCGTCATTTTCACATATCAACGCTCCACCACCAGAGGTGGTAATCATCTTATTGCCATTGAAAGAGAGTACGCCAAATTTACCAAATGTTCCCAATACTTGTCCCTTAAACTTAGAACCAAATCCTTCTGCAGCATCTTCAATGACAGGAATATCGTATTTCTCTGCTATAGCCATGATGCGTTCGCAGTCATAAGGCATACCATATAGTGCTACAGGGATAATGGCTTTAGGTTTCTTACCTGTTTTATTGATACGATCTATTATGGCTTTTTCTAACAGTTCAGGGTCCATGTTCCATGTATCTCGTTCTGAGTCGATGAAGACAGGTGTCGCGCCTAAATAGGTAATAGGATGGGAAGAGGCACAGAATGTGAATGATTGTACACAGACTTCATCACCAGGCTTCACGCCACATGCAACCAACGCCAAATGTATGGCAGCTGTACCAGCAGAAAGTGCCACTACTTCTTTCTCTCGTTCCTGCTGATCTTTCCCAACAAACTGTTTGAGATCTGCTTCAAAAGCATTGACATTAGGTCCTAGTGGTACAACCCAATTAGTATCAAATGCCTCTTTGATATATTTTTGCTCTAATCCTTCGTCTGACATATGTGCCAAACAAAGATATATCATTTTTTGCTCATTACTCATAGTTAATCACTTGATTTATATTCAACTAATTTGTACCATCAAATGTAGGTGCTGTGGCTTCTCCTGCTGTGGAAATACCTTTGCGATGTAGCACGTTATAGATGGTCATAAAAATAATTTTCATATCCAATGCAAAAGAGATATGATCTACATACCATACATCGTATTCAAACTTCTTGGTATGTGTAATTGCATTTCTTCCGTTGACTTGTGCCCATCCTGTGATACCTGGTCTTACCTCATGACGTCGCATTTGCGTTGGGGTATAGAGAGGTAAGTATTTTACCAACAATGGTCTAGGACCGATTAACGCCATATCACCTTTAAGGACGTTAAACAATTGCGGCAACTCATCTAATGAGGTAGAACGAACAATGCGTCCAACTTTGGTAAGGCGTTGTGTGTCAGGCAGCAACTGCCCGTTCTCATCTCTATCGTCTGTCATCGTCTTGAATTTAATCACACGAAATATTTTAGCATCTTTGCCAGGACGCTCTTGTGTGAAAAATGCTCCAGTACCCTTGTTTGCAAAATGCAGCCAGATAGTCACGAGTAATAGTATTGGACTAGTGCATACTAATGCAATCAATGCAATAGTAAAATCAATTAGCCGTTTGAAGAAATGTTTATACATTTTTTAAGTGTTTGGTGACAAGCGTTATATTTCAATTAATTCGGGAATCGTTACGTTGTTCGTACATATAATCATTGTTCCCCAAATGAGTCCTAGACCGAAAGATGAGCATAACATCTTGATTGGTTGTTTATTACGCATTTTCTCTGCAATACGAGTAACCATTAGAGAAGGTATGCTTGCCCCCCCGAGATTGCCAAATTCTTCTAAGTCGTATGGTACTTTTTCTGTTGGGAGTTTGAGTTTTTTGACTACTCGGTCAACAATCAATTTGTTGGCTTGGTGAATCAAAAAATAGTCAATGTCGGTATTGACATCAATATTGTAGTCATCAATCATTTGTTGAATTGATTTTGGAGGACGAGAGATAGCGAAAGTCAATACGGACATACCATCAATCAAAGTGTCCTTTGGAGCACGAATAATGCCGTTGCCAAAATCTTCTTGAATGAATGATTCAGGTGTAAT
Organism: Paludibacteraceae bacterium; assembly: GCA_036307765.1. Classification (GTDB taxonomy): domain Bacteria; phylum Bacteroidota; class Bacteroidia; order Bacteroidales; family Paludibacteraceae; genus Colicola. Next base: position 30,239 of record JAXJWX010000033.1, read on the forward strand.
ACGATTGCGAAAACCTCCATGAGGTGTCATGAGTGATTTGTGTCCGCTACCTAATGTTTGGAAATCAATGATGATATCCTCTGCTGTAGTATCATATTCCAAAGCAATAGCCGTACCACAATCACCAAAAAGTGGAACACGACTCTTATCCTGTTGTGAGCCCATACGTAAGGCAGTATCTCCAACGAGAAGTAAAGCGCGATGGATGTTACCCGATGAGAGCATATTGCCTGCGACATTGATAGCATACAATGTGCCACAACAACCCATAGGTAGGTCAATGCAGAAGCAATTGGTGGATAATCCTAGACGGTCTTGCAATAGGCAAGATGTCGGTGGAGTAGGATAGTAATCACCAGTAACCGACTCGAAGACAAGCATGTCAATGCTTTCTTTTTCCCAACCCATATCAGCTAATAGTTTTTCTGCTGCAGCTTGGCACATGTCCGATGCGCACAGGGTGTCAGGACCAATGCGACGCTCTTTGATGCCAACGGTGTTGTCAAAGACTGCTGCTTCTTCGGGTGTGAAAAGCGGAATGTCAGCCGTTTTGACAATATTTTTTGGCATGCATGCGCTTACACCAGCCAATCGTACATTTTTGATAGTCCAACGAGCCATATAAGGATGAAAGTATTAAAGTTCTATTCCGTTTTTAGCAAGAATCTCTTTTCCTGCGTTGTAACTAGTACAAGTCATGATATCTTCAGGATCAAGCATGAGGTCAAAAGTCTCTTCGAGTAAAGAGATAATATTGAGTTGGTGAACTGAGTCCCATTCGCTTACAGTTTCTTTGTTAAAGTTGTCACCCAATTGATCTGCAGTCGCACCGAATACTTCGGTGAAAATAGCATTGTATTTCTCTAAATTTGTCATAATATATGTAGTTATAGATTATTCTTTTTTTTTGTCGTTATCCGATGCTTGTTCTATTGTATAACCCCGTCATGTACCCGTCAAGAACCCGTAATTGTTAGGTAAACGATAGGTGACTGTATAGTTTTTTTCCCGCTTCGTTTTTGGGAATTTCATCAACGATGCGAATTTGGAATGAAGTGGCGACAATATGTGTTTTTTGCACCAGTATGTCTTTTACTTCGTTTTGTTTGTCTGCCTCGGTGATGTAAACGAGCATTTTTTCATCTGTACCTACGCAAGCACATTCTATTCCACAATTGGTTTGTACGATTTGTTCACATTCATCCAATCCCACACGCATGCCAAATAGTTTAAGGAATCGTCCCATGCGACCAACGATATAGTAGCAACCATCTTCGTCGAAGTAGGCGAGGTCGCCTGTGCGGATATATCCATCTCGTTCGTCACCTAATGCTAAATCCGCTAGCTCGCGAGCGTAGCCCATTGTGACGTTTTTGCCACGATAGCACATCTCTCCTTCGGTGTGGGGAGCGCTAATAGGATTGCCATCAGCATCAATAAGCGATAATTCGCCATTAGGAACAGCAATACCGATACTTCCTACCTTATCTAGTGCCCATTTTGCTGGCAAGTATGCCATGCGTGCTGTACACTCGGATTGACCATACGTGGCAATCCAACGTTTGCCCTTGTCGTGACAATACTCTGCAAACTTAATGTTGAGGTCTGTTGGCATTTTTCCTCCGCCTTGCGTAAGTAACTCCAAATGAGGGAGATCCATACGGAAGAATCGCATAAGGTTGAGAATCTGGAAACTATATGGTACGCCTGTAAAGGAGGTGGCTTGTTGTTCTTTTATGAATTTCCAAAAGTTAGGGTCTGTCATGCTCAGTCCCGTGATGAGAATAGTTGCTCCTGCTCGTAAGTGGCTGAAAACCATGGATAATCCCATGGTGTAATAGAGTGGGAGTACCATCAACGGACGGTCTGTCTGTTTGAGTTCGAAGAACGTTGATATGTTTAATCCCGCAGCTTCGATATTGTCGTATTTGTGACGAACAAGTTTTGGACTACCTGTGCTACCAGAGGTTGGGAGCAAGTGGGATAATTCGCTGTGGAGAGATGGGATGGTTTCGGATACTTTGGTTAAAGTATATTCGTATTGACAATCAACGACTTCGCCTTGCACAGCAAAATGATTAGGTGCGCAGATATATGTGGGTTGATAGGTTGTGAGTAGTTGTTGATATAGCGTGTCCTCCGTTTTGACGTTAAGGATAAGTGGAACCAACTGACGACTATCCAGCATGCTTATTACCCACGCAATGCCGCCCACGTTGTTTTCCACGAGAAGGAAACACAGTGAGCGTGTAGGAATGAGTGACGTGATATGCTGCGAGAGTAGGGAGATGTCGGCATAACGCAATTCTACTCCATTGGAATCAATGGCAGCAATACGCTGATGGTCAATATGTTGTAATCCTAAAATCATTATATGGAAGCGCAACCATCTACACCTAGAATTTGTCCGGATATATAGTTTGCTCTATTAGAAGCAAGGAATGCGCACGCGTGTGCGATATCTTCTGGTGTACCAAGACGTCCCAAAGCGATGCGTCCAATACGGGCATCGATCTTGTCACCATCGCTTTCGTAGAGTTCGGCGAAACGTTCAGTTTTGACAATGCCAGGTGCTACAGCATTGACACGAATGCCTTGTGGAGCCAATTCTTTGGCAGCGGATTTGGTCATGGATATGATGGCACCTTTGGTGGCTGAATAAGCCACTTGACCTGGTGAGCCGAGTACCGCAGTGACCGAGGCGATATTGATAATTGATCCGTCACCGCTGCGCGCCATGAGGCGACTAGTCAACTGAAGCAACTCCATCGCAGCGATGACATTGACAAGGAACATGCGCTCAGTTTCTTCGCGGGTAATCATGCCAATCTTGCGGTTGTAAACGATACCTGCGTTATTCACGAGGCAGTCAATGCGTCCTTCAGTTTTGAAGATTTGCATGAATGTAGTCTTGACACTGACTGCATCTGTAATGTCTAATACAACAGGGTGTATATGCTCACTGGAGGAAGTGAATTCTTGTCTATCGCACGCATAGACAATCGCTCCGTCAGCAGCAAACTGCTCCGCGATTTGTCGTCCTATCCCTTGTGCTGCACCTGTGATAATGCAAATTTTATTTTCTAGTAGTTGGCTCATAAATTGATTTTTACATTAAGGATCTTCCGCCATCTATGGTAATGGAGGTGCCAGTAATCCATTGGGTAGCATCGGAAAGAAGATATATGATTGTCTGAGCGACCTCTTCAGATTTTCCGTAACGTTTTAGAGGATATTTTTCTATATCTTTTTGTATGTCCTCGTTGCTCATAGTTTGATTTTGTAGCAGTTGAGTTTCTATCCTTCCAGGTAGTACAGCATTACAGCGAATCTGCTTCCCAGAGAACTCCAAAGCAGCATATTGTACGAATGAGTTGAGTGCACTTTTGGATGAACCATATGTAGAAAGAGCTGTTGCCACATTACTGATGCCAGAAATACTTCCTACATATACCAAAGATGCACCATGTTGCAGTTTTTTTGCTTTTGCTAGTTGTTTGGTTAGCAGAACAGGAGCATAATAGTTGGTCGTAAACAATTCGTGTAGGTTATTGGCACTAAGTGCCATAATAGGTTTCAGCATGCTAATGCCTGCGCAATGTGCTAAGCCATCTATTGCAGGAATAGTTGTACACAATTCTTTAATTTCCTTTTCGTCAGATAAGTCATAGCATAGATGAGTGTGTCCTTCTCCTGTTAGTAGCGTTGATGTTTCCTTAAGTCGATCTTCGTTACGCCCTGTTAAGATTAGCTTTGCTCCCATCTTGCTACATTCTATAGCTGTAGCACGACCGATGCCTGATGAGGCACCTGTCACCAAAATGGTTTTACCTATGAGTGAGAATGGATTATACATTATTGCTTGCTTGCTACAAGATCAAAGAGCTCTTGAATTGTGTTGGTTTTGCGCATTTCTTCTGGAGGAAGAACAATACCATATTCTTCGTCAACCATTGTGATAACAAGCAATGCAACCAAAGATGTCCAACCTTCTACTTGGCGAAAGTTGGTTTCTGGGGTTAATTCTACATTGAGTTCATCAAATTGATCTGCTACGTTTTGAATAAAAAGTTGAATGTCCATGATTGATATTTTTGTAAAGTATTTATAATAGTTTTTTAGCTGGGTTTCCCAGTACGGTAGTGCCTTCTTTCACACGTTTAATAACAAAACTGCATGCCGCAACGCGTGAATGGCTTTCAATAGTTACATTATGGCTAATCATAGCAGAAGTGTGTATATCTGCTCCATCTTGTACAATCGTTCCACCAACAAGAGTTACGTGAGTGTCAATCCTGTTCCAGTTTCCTATCACAGAATCATGTCCGATGACAGTGTAGGATTGAATGAGATTATATTGACCTATTTTGGCATCTGCACCTATAGTAGTGTATGCCCCGATGATAGTTCCTTCTCCAATTTGTACATTAGTACCAATGCGTGCTGTGGCATGAATCATGGTGAGGAATTGTCCCCCCTTGTTCAATATAGCCTCCATACACTGTTGCCTTGCTGCTCCTCCTATTGAACAAACAAATACTTCATCTTCTTTCGGTTGATAGGATTGTATAGGTGCTAATAATGGAGGATAATTATCAAAGTTATCCAGTGCACTAGTGTTATCATCTATGAATCCGCGAATATCATATTCTGTACTATATCCTATGCTTTCACGTGCCATGTCATACATGGTACGCCCCATTCCTCCTGCTCCTATGATGATTAAATGTTTCATGTTTGTATATAAAGTCTGCAAAGTTACATAAAATTTTCGAATTATGCAAATTTATTTAAAGATTTATGATTTTTCTTATGTATGTAAAAAGTAAAAATCCCAATTTTTGTGGCATATATTTTAGATAAAAAATATATGCTTTGTTTCTCCAATCTATAGATCTGCTTAATAAATGGTTTATTAGCATTTGGAATTGTGTATTTGAAAGTACTTTCTGTATGGTAAGGATGGCTTCGTTGTCGCTTAGGTTATTGCGGACGTATTTGCTATATGTGAATGTTGTTATTAGTTTAAATTCTGTGAGTAGGAATGATGTGGTCTTTGCCCATGGGTAAGATATGCTATCAAAGCGTGACATTAATTTCAATACTGTCAAATCTGCTTCATAGAGGGGACGATGTGTTGCACTAGAGTTACGCATGATGTAATAATAAAACCCGACATCTATTACTGCTACCTTTTCAGCGTGCTGAAAAAAGGCAACTGTAAAATCATATACTTCTCCAGATTTTAGATTCGTACTAAATTGTAGTTGATTACGTTGAATGATAGTACTAGAATAGACAAGCATAGGAGCCGTTGGGAATACTGAACAAGATTTATATAGTTGCTCAATAGAGTATATTCCATTAGTTATATGTATATCCTGCATTTTGTTCTTGCCATTTTTTTGGAATATACAGGGGGAAAGTAATGCATCGGAATCATGTATATTTTCTTTAATGATTGTCATCGTATTAGCATGCAAACAATCATCACCATCCAAACATAGGATATATTTCCCTTGTGCTATTTCTAGAGCCCTATTTCGTGCTGCAGATACCCCTTGATTCTTTTGATCAATTATGATTGCACGCTTGTCTTTTTTTGCAAAGTCTGTGAGTAATAATAATGTATTATCAGTAGAACCATCATTTACAAAGATAAATTCACAATCTTCGGCATCTTTCAGTTGCGTAAGACTCCGTAATGTGGCGGGTAAATACTCTGACACATTATAACATGGAATAATAAGAGATAAAAATGTCATAATTACACAATTATTGTAGCAATTGTCTGCGTAAAACATCTAAGTAGCCATGTCCATATTTGAGGTCTGGCTCAACATAATTCCCCTCTGCCCATTCGTTCCATGACTTAAGGAAGAGAATTTTGTGTTCAATTTGTTTGTTTTCGATCAGTGTCAATGCTTCTTGGAGTGTCTTTTCAAACTTCTCAGGAGTGCTATTGATATATATACCATTCATTCCAGATCGAGGACTTCTATCCCATTGGGGGAGCAATGATGGATATACATTTTCTGCGCGGTCTTCGGGAGTATAATAATGGCGCATGACTCTGTCGTAGTGGTATAGGTTTTTGATATTGATATTCCACGCTGTAGATAATTTGCGTTGTAATGCGAACCAATATCTGTTTTTTGATAGGATCTCTGCGCGATAGGTGCCTATAGGAACTACGGCATCAAAGTGCATATCTTGAGTGAGATAGTCATAGTATTTTTGTACTTCATCGGTGTGGAAATAACCATGTGTTAGTTGTTCTCCTTGTGCATTGTATAGTGGGCGTCCAAGGGCATTGAAAGTGTAACCTACAAAATGAATGCCTGGCAACCCATTTTCAGCTGCTAATCTTTTCCATGTAGGGATGAAGTCCATAGGCAGACTATATGGGTCAAAAATTACAAATAGTGGTTTGCCGTCCACGGTAATATAGCGAGAATCCTTGAAAGCAGGCAATACGTAGTCGAAATGCATATGATAGTCTTTTTCTCCTAAATATTGTTGCTCTGCAATCATTTGATTACTTCCATCGCGTGTCCATGTACCCGTTTTCCAACTATGGTTTGCCCAACCCAAGCAAAACGGAAAATCAGGTTTGCCACTATGTAATACTTCTTGAAATGGTTTCTCCAATAGCATTTTGCCATTACCGAACCAGTAGTGCCAATAACAAAATCCTTCTATACCAGCTTCGCGTGCCATTTCTGCCTGTTGCTCGCGTACTTCGGGTAGTCGTAAATCATAAAACCCCAAATCTGCGGGGATGCGAGGTTGATAATGTCCACGAAAAAGAGGTTTGGCTTTCGCTACATTGGTCCATTCTGTAAATCCTTTCCCCCACCATTTGTCATTTTCTGGTATAGGATGAAACTGAGGCAGATAAAATGCTATGACACGCGCTTTATTTGATTTCATTGCTATGATTGGATTGATAAATTATCTGTTTGTTTTGGAAATATCGATTGAAGTTTGCCCATGTGATTTTACAGAGAAAAATGATAATAGCCATAGGTAGAAGCAGTACGGCAATAAACAGAATTATGATGTTGGCAAACGATGTGAAGAATAACGGTATGATGTTTCTTATGTTGATTTTTCGTTTCAGTGTTGGCATAATCAGTTCCACCAAAACGATCGAGAGGCGCATCAGCAATAGCAGACGCATTAGGAAATGTGTATGGCGAATCTTGTATAGTAGAAAGCGCAAAGTGCCCATTTGTATTTTTTCGAAAGAACTTGTTTTGCTTGTTGGGCAACGCAGATATAGTGCTCCACAGTATCCTTTTATTCGTTTGATACGAGGGTGGTGTGATAGGATGTGAATATGAAAATTCCAGTCTTCTCTCTCTTGGATTTCGCTATTAAAGGTGATGTCGTGTTCTTTTAGAAAATCGCGTCTATAAACGAATGCATGCACGGGGAGTGCACCAAATAATGTCCCCCAAAAGAGGTGTACTCTAAGTCGATTGAAGTTAAGCCCTTGTAATTGTTCACGCTTGCCATCAGAATGTATGAAACACCAATCAGTATAACTGACCTGCAGTTGTTGCTTTTGCATCAATGCTATTTGCCGACGTAGTTTATCTTTTTCGATTTGATCATCTGCATCTAAAAATTGGATATACTCTCCCTGTGCTAATGATAATCCTAACTTACGTGCAGATGCCGAACCTCCATTCTCTTTTTGTATGAGTTTTATGCGGGAATCTATTTCGGCAATTTCACTAACAATATGTGCACTATTGTCGGTAGATCCATCATCAACAACAATCATTTCCCAGTCTGTGAATGTTTGTTGTTGGACGGATTTTATGGTTGTTGCAATGTAGGGTGCAGCGTTGTAGCAGGGAGTGATGATGGATATTACTATTTTATTGTTCGTTTGGTTCATGTTCATTGGTGGTTAATAGGGGAGAATAGTATATGAGTTGCAAAAAGAAGAATGTTTGGATGATATTGTAGGCTTCAAACAACGACATGAGGAAGAATACACATAGTGCAACCAGACTTGTGATACTCGCTATGGTAGATGCTTTCCACGCTTTTCGTACAACAAAGATAACTACAATTTGAAATCCTAAACACAGTATGATACCGCCTTGTAATAATAGCATCAACCATAAGTTATGAGGACCTGATCCATCTAAATAGGTCATGTTCCATTCCACATCTTGTATTCCGTAACCGAGCCATGGATTTCGCTGGATTCTATATACAGCATTACTCCAAATGTCAGTTCGATTGGTAAATGTAATATCTTTTGCTAAGACGTTTTCAACAAATTTTGTCATCAAATTAACTTCCTCAATTGAATTGCCAAACCAAACGACAATCAAGAAAAAGAGGATATATAAAACAACAAAAATAATCAAAAAGACCTTTGGATGCTTGATTCTTTTGTGAAGTAGAAGATAGGCGCCTAAAATGCACAATCCGACGGTAGATGTCATCGAACCTACGAATACAACAGACCAAATAGAAACCGCTGTTAGCATGAAGAGGTTTCTTCGCCCACGTTGGGTTGTCAGTGTGTACATTGCGTGAATGGTAATGCCCAATAGACTAATAAAACCAATCTGGTTGTAGTTACCAAATAAGTGGCGTGTTGCATCGCCAGTTCCCTTCCACTCATAGTCAATCCATAATCCTTCTGGGAACATAACTAATAATACTGCATTTACGTAAATTAGTAGCGAGAAGACGATTGCCATGTATTTCAAACTATTCGTGATGTCGTTTTGCCAATAGCAAACACCCAATAGCAAAAATATGATAATGTTTAGCCATTTAAAGAATGGCGTAAGTCCTACAGCAGAATGAGAGAACATATATGTCAAGACGGTATAGAAAAACCACCATAGATTAACTCGCCAGTTAAATGGGTTGATAGTTATTTCTTGTCGAAAGAATTGAATAAATAATACGCCACAAAATGCGACTTCTACGGCTTGTACGAGACGAGTCAATAGATAGGTGCTATTGTTTTGAGGCATGGCAATAAACGTAAATCCCAGCATGACCAGGTAGATAAACGGTTGCCATAACGAAAAGCGCGATTCTTGTTGTGTATTTATCATACTATTTTTTCAGTTTCGTAATGGTGTGTTTGATATATTGTCTCTCTTCGCTTCTCAATGCGAAGCCCCATATAGTTGATATGCCGATAATCAAGGATGCTGTAGCCGTTATTGCCAATCGCCATGGTAAATCAATAAATCTGACTGATATATAGCATGTTACTATCATAGCAATACAAGGAACGATAATGCGGAGAAATACATTCTTGCAGAATGGTAACATAGGGATGTCTGCTATATGTTTCATTAGCGGCAGTCGCAGCAGGGAGGTGATAAACTCAATACCTGCGTAACATCCCATCACGGATATCAACGGAAGACCTTTCTTTAAGCACCACCATGCAATAATGACTACGGTAAGTTTCAGTGTGTAGAAAACCAAGTTATATACTCGAATCTTGCCTACAGCTTGGTTGGCAGACGTCAAACCAACGGATATTTGATCGCACAAAGCGGCTATCAAGATGAACCGACAGAACATAACGGCATGTTCAGGAACCTCTCCCAACCAAAAATGCAATACTATGTCCATTTCTGCTATCAGCGGAATGGCTACTAAAGATAGGAGCAAGAAGGCATATTTGCTTTCGTATTCACACAGCCGAACCATCTTCTGCCTTTCGCCAGCGCCTTCGGCCTTCATTATCTGCGGGTTCATAGCGCTTACGATAGAGGCGGATAAGAACTGCACAGCACCTGAGACTTGTTGAGCAATGCCATAGGCTGAATTGACCAGTGTTCCGTAAAACAGATTGAGCACCACCGATAGACCTTGATTACGGGCTATCACACAGCCGGTTGAATAGACAGTCCACCCTGCGAAGTAGCTCAGTCCCTTTACGTATTGCCAATCCAGCTCGCGCAGTCTAGGCAGGTGAAACTCTGAGTATTTTGCTGCGGCGTAGATACCAAATGCAAGTAGATTGAATAGAGCAATCCCCACCAGCAAACTGGAGTAGGCAATGAGGTGGTCGTATGCTATTCTTGAGAGACATATGGCGATGATGAACTTCAGTACGCCATCCAACACATCCACGATGGATGTATAGACAATATTCTCTCTTGCCACGAATAATGCGCGAATAGGTGCGGTCGTGAAACTTAGAAATAACATAGTTGCTGCAGCAAAATACACAAACATAGCTGCACCTCGTCGGCTATCTTCTATATTCAAAAACTCTTGCGTAATCCATGGACCTAAGGCGCACAAGACTGCCATTACGATGAGTCCGATAAATAGATGGAGTAACCAACTATTTCCAAATACCGTGCGCACTTGTTGCGGGTCATTTTTGCCGTGATAGAAGGATAGATAGCGTTGAGTGGTGATGACCAGAGCATTGGTTACAAAGGAAAGCATAGCCACCACGCCTGCTATGACAGAATAGACACCGTAATCGCTTTGCCCGAGTGCAGACAAAATCAGACGAGTGGAGTACAATGACAAGCACACGTTGATGATTGTACGTGTGTATTGTGCCAATGTATTTACTATAATTCGCTGTGAACTAGTCATTTCTTACCTTCGCCTTACCGCTTCTCTAATCCCTGCGGAAAATATCCCTCGTATACACTTTCTCCCTCACATCCTCCAAGCAAGCGTCGTATCGGTTAGCGATGATGGCTTGTGACTGTACTTTGAACTGCTCCAGGTTATTCACTACCAGCGAACCGAAAAAGGTCGTGCCGTCTGCCAATGTAGGCTCGTAGATGATTACTTGTGCTCCTTTGGCTTTCACGCGCTTCATAATGCCCTGTATGCTCGATTGGCGGAAATTATCTGAATTTGACTTCATAGTCAGTCGATACACGCCGATTACGCAATTGTGCTCCTCTTTGGCATTGTACTGACCATTGTTGTAATAGTCATAGTATCCCGCTTTCGCCAGTACGCGGTCAGCAATAAAGTCTTTGCGTGTACGATTGCTCTCTACGATGGCTTCAATCAAATTCTCTGGCACATCCTGGTAGTTTGCTAATAGTTGCTTCGTATCTTTGGGCAAGCAATAGCCGCCATAGCCAAACGATGGGTTGTTGTAGTGTGTGCCGATACGTGGGTCCAGGCATACGCCCTCGATAATCGACTGCGTATCCAGTCCTTTCATCTCGGCGTAGGTATCCAACTCGTTGAAGTAACTCACACGTAACGCCAAGTACGTATTGGCAAACAGCTTTACCGCCTCTGCCTCTGTAAAGCCCATATATAGGGTATCTACTTCGGGTTTGATAGCACCTTCTTGCAGCAATCCTGCAAACTGCTTGGCTGCCACTACCAATCGCTCGTTCTTTAGGTCTGTACCTACGATGATGCGTGATGGGTAGAGGTTGTCGTACAACGCTTTGCTTTCACGCAGGAACTCAGGAGAGAACAAAATATTCTCCGTGCCAAACTTCTTACGCACACTCTCTGTGTATCCCACAGGAATCGTGGATTTGATGACCATGATTGCCTTTGGATTCACACGCAGCACCAATTCAATCACCTGCTCTACGGCAGAGGTGTCGAAGTAGTTTTTCTGACTATCGTAGTTCGTGGGTGCTGCGATTACCACGTACTCTGCCTCTTTGTATGCCATCTCTGCATCTAAAGTGGCTGTCAAGTTCAGTTCCTTCTCTGCGAAGTACTTCTCGATGTACTCATCTTGGATAGGTGATTGTCGACGATTGATCATCTCTACTTTCTCAGGTACGATGTCCACGGCTAGCACTTTGTGATGTTGTGCCAGCAATGTCGCTATCGACAATCCCACATATCCCGTTCCCGCTACTGCAATTGTCATGAACTCTTAATTCAAAATTCTTAATTCAAAATTATAGTCTTCCGTCCACAACAGCGCGATCCACGAAGTCCTTCACGTCGAAAATAACCGCGCCTTGCTCTTTGTACTTCTTGAAGTCGAAGGTTTTAAATTGGTTGTGGCTCACACATGCGATCACTGCCTGATACTCCTTATCAGGGTCAATCGCAGCAATCAGTTCTTTGCCGTATTCATGTTTCACCACTTCGTTGCTTGCCCATGGGTCGTAGATGTCCACGTTGCAACCGAAGTCTTCCAACTCATCCACGATGTTCACCACTTTGGTGTTGCGGCAGTCGGGGCAGTTCTCTTTGAAGGTCACACCCAATACCAATACCTTGGACTTGTTAATCTTGTGGTCTTTCTGAATCATCAACTTCAGCACTTTGTCAGCAATAAATTTAGCTATGCTGTTGTTCACCGCACGACCAGACAAAATCACTTGTGGGTCATAACCCAATGACTTCGCTTTGTGTGCCAAGTAGTATGGATCCACTGAGATACAGTGTCCGCCTACCAAACCTGGACGGTACTTCAGGAAGTTCCATTTCGAGCCTGCTGCTTCGATTACATCGTTGGTGTCAATGCCCACGCGGTCGCAGATGAGTGCCAACTCGTTCATAAACGAAATATTCACATCGCGTTGGCTGTTCTCCACAGCTTTCGCAGCCTCGGCTACTTTCATGTTAGGTGCTTTGTGGGTACCATTTTCGAGGATGCTGTTGTACATGGCATCCACCAAGTCTGCTATCTCAGGAGTTGAACCAGAAGTGATCTTCTTGATTTTGGTCAGTGTGTTCACTTTATCACCTGGATTGATACGCTCTGGTGAATAACCGCAGTAGAAGTCCACATTGAATTTCAACCCACTATGTTTCTCCAGTACAGGCACGCAATCTTCCTCGGTGCAACCTGGATAAACGGTTGATTCGTAGATAACGAGGTCGCCTCGGTTGAGTGTTTTGCCGATGGTCTCGCTTGCTTTCAATAGTGGAGTCAAATCAGGGTTATTGAAGCGGTCAATTGGGGTAGGTACGGTCACGATGTAGGTGTTGACTTGTTTGAGGTCTTCGGGGTTACAGGTGAATGTCAATCCTATCTTTTTGGTTGTTTCGTAAGCATCACGTGCTTGTTTCATGCCTACAAGGTCGGCTTCCAGTGTGTGGTCTTCGCCGCGATTGAGTTCGTCCACACGTGCTTGGTAGATATCAAAACCGATTACACGGTATTTCTTACCATACTCAATGGCCAGGGGCAATCCCACATAGCCTAGTCCAATGACTGCAATAATTCTGTCGTTCAAATTCATGTTTTTATGTTGTTTTTAATTAATATTCAACTTTGTGGTTTATTGTCCTTTAGTGCTGAAGTGTATTGTTCTTTAGTTCTGGTACGGACATAACGACCCAAAATAGCGTGCAAAGTTACGACTTTTTTTTTATTTATACAAATAAAATCGGAAAAATTTGCCAAATCAATTTTTTTTACACTTTTCTTTCTGCGGCTTTTCTTGCGTTGCTTTCTCGCTTTTTCCTCTCATTGCCTCTCACTTTCTTTTGCTTGCCGCTTCATTCTCTTCTTCTTTTTATGCTATCTTTTCTCTATCAATTACGGTAGATACACGATAGATATACGATAGATATACGATAGATATACGGTAGATACACGGTAGATTATTAGATGAACTCCGTATGATTAGTGTGGCTTAAAAATACCCTTATCCTGCTACTTTGCCATGCAAAAGGTGGTCGAAATTTGTCAATGCCGAATTTGGTAATTTGCAAAGAATTTTGTACCTTTGCAGCCAAATTGCCTAAAAGTGCCCCAAAACGACACCTCGCTTGGCAATAAACAGCAAACAATGCATTGCAGGTCTTGTCGCATGCGGCAAGCAACCTGTGTGAAACATAATAATTAATGATTTATGAAAAATTTTAAGCTGTGGAATAGGATTTGCGGTTGGTTGGTCTTTGCTATCGCCGCTGCTACCTATCTTTTGACGATGGAGCCTACAGCCTCATTTTGGGACTGTGGCGAGTTTATTGTGAGTGCACATAAATTAGACGTGGGACACCCACCTGGAGCACCTTTCTTTATGCTTTTAGGTCATTTCTTCTCGCTCTTTGCTAGCGACACGGCGCATGTGGCGATGTGCGTGAATGCCCTTTCGGCATTGGCTTCGGCATTCACTATCCTGTTCTTATTCTGGACTATCACCGCACTCGGACGCAAGTTAGTACAACCGCTACCCAACGCTACCCAATGCTACACCATTGCCCAAGGCATCGCCCTCTTAGGCGCAGGTCTTGTAGGCTCATTAGCATACACCTTCTCAGATACGTTCTGGTTCTCAGCGGTCGAAGGCGAGGTATATGCCCTCTCATCGCTTTTCACGGCTGTAGTGTTCTGGCTCATACTCAAGTGGGACGAACATGCTGACGAAGAAGGTTCGGATAAGTGGCTGATTCTCATTGCATACCTCATGGGATTGAGTATTGGTACCCACTTGCTCAACCTATTGACTATTCCTGCTATCGTGCTGGTGTACTATTTCCGCCGTCACACATTCTCTTGGAAAGGCGTATGCGCTGCCTTTGGTGTATCAGTGGCTATACTTGCGGTCATTCTCTATGGCATTATCCCTGGTGTGCCTACTATTGCTGGATGGTTTGAATTGTTCTTTACCAATGTGCTTGGTTGTCCATTTAATACGGGCTTAGCTGTTTATCTTGTTTTGATGGCTGCGGCGCTTGTATGGGCTATTTGGGAGAGTTACATGGTTATCGAACACGATACCACCATCAACACACGCACCATCATCTCCTTTGTATTGGCGATGGCGCTGGCTGGTGTGCCATTTATCAAGGAGAGTGCTATGATTGGTATTGTGCTGATTATTACTATGTTGGTGGTGCTATTCCTCAAGAAGGACGTTATCCCCGCGCGTTGGTTGAATACGATAGCGATAATGGTGACTGTTGTGGTCATTGGCTATGCCAGCTATGCGGCGATTGTGATTCGCTCCAGTGCCGATACACCTATGGATCAGAACTCGCCTGACAATGTCTTCTCACTCAAATACTACCTCAACCGTGAGCAGTATGGCGATACGCCACTTTTTTACGGTCAGACTTATAACGCGCCTGTGAAACTAGATATCAGAGGCAATATGTGCGTGCCTGTAGAGAAACAAGGACATGCACAATATGCGCCTGCGCCAAAGGTAGAAGGAGAGAAAGACCGCTATGTGGTGACTGGTCACAAAAACTCGTATGTCTATATGGACGAGTTCAAGATGCTCTTCCCTCGTATGCACTCTGGACAAGCGCACCATGTGGATGCGTATAAGTCATGGGCTGATGTCAAAGGCAAACGCATTAAATATGACTACTGCGGACAGCAGAAAACGGAGTACTGCCCAACCTTTGGAGAAAACCTCAAATTCTTCTTCCGTTATCAAGTCAACTTCATGTATTGGCGCTACTTCATGTGGAACTTTGCTGGTCGTCAAAACGATATCCAATCGCATGGCGAACTCACCAAGGGCAACTGGATCACAGGTATTCCATTCATTGATAACGCTCTACTGGGTGACCAGAGCAAGTTGCCAAGCGAACTGCGTGAGAATAAGGGACATAATGTCTATTATTGCTTGCCTCTTATCCTAGGTTTGATTGGTCTTATCTGGCAACTCTCCAAGCGTAACAACCAGGGCAAGAACAAAGAGGGCTATCGCTCATTCGCTATTGTCTTCCTGCTGTTCTTCCTCACAGGTCTGGCTATCGTGGTGTATCTGAATCAGACACCTTATCAACCACGCGAGCGCGATTACGCGTACGCGGGATCATTCTATGCCTTCTGTATTTGGATTGGCTTGGGCGTAATGGCAATCATTGATATGGTCAATAGTCTTATTGATTCTGTGTCTCGTTCGAAGACCGCGCCTCTCGCCTCTTCGCCTTCTCGCCTCATAACCTCGATGGCTGTGGTGCTTGTAACATTGTTGGTGCCTGCACAAATGGCTTCGCAGAACTGGGACGACCACGATCGCTCCAACCGCTATGCGGCGCGTGACTTCGGTGCGAACTACCTCAAATCCTGCGACAAAGAGGCTATCATCTTCTGCAACGGCGATAACGATACCTTCCCACTCTGGTACAACCTGGAGGTAGAGCAGGAGCGCGACGATGTGCGTGCATGTAACCTCTCGTACCTGCAAACAGATTGGTATATCAGCCAAATGAAACGACCATACTACAATTCGCCTGGTCTGCCTATCTCATGGGATGAGAAGGACTATATGCCAGGCAAGAACGAAGTGGTATGGGTGGAGAACCGCCTCAACGCACCGCTGGAGGTGAAGAAGGCCTTCCAGTTCTTGCACTCCAATGATCCTCGTACTAAGCGCGATGGAGAAGGATATATACCAAGCGATCAGTTGTATATATTCGCTCCCGATAGTCAGAAGATTATGTTGAAGAAGGCAAAACGCTTCACTCGTTCGGAAATGATGGTGATGGATATGCTTTCTACCAACGAATGGAAGCGTCCAATCTACTTTGCTGTGACCATTGGTAATGACTATCACTTGGGTCTTGACCCTTATTTGGAACTCACAGGTTTGGCATACCGTATCACGCCAGAGCGTAGCGAAAATGGCAGACACCGTGTGAACACAGAGGTGATGTATGACAATATGCTACATAAGTTCAAGTATGGCAATATGAATGTGCCAGGCATCTATATTGATGAGAACACGATGCGTATGTGCCGTACCCACCGTATGATGTTTATGGAATTGGCAGAGGCGCTCTATGAGGAAGGCAAGCGCGACAAGTGTCTGGAGGTGTTGGACTTCGCGGAGGCGATGTTGCCTGGATATAATATTCCATATGACTACACATCGGCTACCATGGCGATGTACTACTATGAGTTAGGCGAGATGGAGAAAGGCAATGCTATCATGCAGAAGGTTGCCGACAATTGTGCGGAGTATCTGGAGTGGGGTGCATCGCTGACAAAGGAGCACCGTACTGCATCGCAATCAACCTTGCAACATCAGATGGCTATTTTGGGTTATGTGTTGCAAAACTTCGAGCGCTACGAGCAGAAGGAGTTGTTCAACCAGTACTACGATGTCTATGTGCAATATGCATCCGTGCGATAACATACCAGTATTGCTGCTGACTGGCTATTTGGGCAGTGGCAAGACGACTCTACTAAATCGTATCTTGACCAATCGCCGCGGCATACGTTTCGCGGTGATTGTCAATGATATAGGCGAAGTGAATATCGATGCAGAATTGATACAGAAGGGTGGAGTAGTGGCGCAACAAGACGATAGTCTAGTAGCGCTGCAAAACGGCTGTATCTGCTGCTCGCTCAAGATGGACCTCGTGGAGCAACTACGCGACCTCTGTAATCAAACCGATACCCAATATCCAATAGGCGGAACGCCGTCCAATAGCGAAGCGTGCGCAAGCAGCAGGGCTGCTTTCGACTACATCGTCATTGAGGCATCGGGTATCTGCGAACCTGCACCTATTGCGCAAACCATCTGCTCTTATACCAGCCTTATCGCCTCATCGCCTAATAGCCCTTCGCCTAAATTGGATGCTATCGTAACAGTGGTGGATGCGCTACGCATGAGGGATGAGTTCGTGGAGCAACTCTCGCCTATGACCAATAGCCAATTGCCAATAGCCAAAGCGGAAGATTTAGCTTCGCTGGTCATTCAGCAGATAGAGTTCTGCAACCTTATATTATTAAATAAGGTGTCAATGGTAAGCGAAGATGAACGCGAGCATATTCATACTATCATTCGCGCTATCCAGCCCAAAGCTAAAATCATTGACTGCGATTACTGCGATGTGCCATTTGGCGAGATACTGGATACCGAACTCTTTGATTTTGAGCAGGTGGCTACCTCAGCGACGTGGATTCAGAAGGTGGAAGGAGAGGTGGAGGAAGAACACGAGCATCACCATCACGACCATCATCACCACGAACATCATCACGAACACCATCACGAACACCATCATCATGAACATGAGCACGAGCATGGCGAGCATTGCCATTGCTGCTATTGCTCTCCCCATGAAGGGGAGCAGGAGGGGTCTCATGGGATAAGTACGTTTGTGTATTACAGGCGTGAGCCAATGGATTTGAATCGCTTTGATGAGTTTGTGGCGCGTCATTGGGATAAGAATATCATCCGTTGCAAGGGCATGTGCTATTTTGAGGAGGAGTATGATATGTGTTATCTCTTTGAGCAAGCGGGTAAGCAGTTTGACCTCAAGCAGGCGGGTGCGTTCTATGCGACGATGCCCGAGGAGGAGTTGATGCAAATGATGGCACAAGACCCGATGTTGCAACGCGACTGGGACGAACGCTATGGTGATCGCATGCAGAAACTGGTGTTCATTGGTCAGCACATGGACCGTCATGCCATAGAAGCCGCACTGGATGCGTGCTTGGTATAATTTAGAATATGAAGAAGATTTTTATAATACTGATGGCTGTTGCAATGGGATTGCCACAAGCAATGGCAACATCGCAGTCAGCACCTGTGGATATAATCGAAGTGGTGTGTCACGACCTAAAACTGAACACGGATTTTATGGGACTGTTCGGTATGGCATATATCTATGCCAACAACGAGGACTACAACCTCACTGGCGCTATCTATGCCGACTCTATCCCACCTGGTACCTATACCAACTGCGTAATGGACCTCAAGCATATCGCTACACAAAAGATGATTCATGCTACTTCAGTCACGATCACACTGGCAGTGGATGCCAATCGCAACTGCATCATCACTGGTCATATGATTGGCGAGGACAATATCTGCTACAATCTGCACCTGTCGTGGACACCGCCTACGGCTACCGATACGGTGCATATCGCTTTTGATAAGTCCTCCAGCGTGGCGTATTATCCTGACTTGGGCCATGACTTTATGCTCTCCAACGAAGATGAAGCTTATGATATAGCTTTAGATATAGTGCAAGTACCTATGGGTGGGAATTTTACGGAGAGAAACTTGAATATTAGTTATTGTCGAATTGCTAACAAACAGACGCAAGATACCATCAAAATAGCCGCTGCAGAAGGATGCGTTTGGCAGTCAAAAGACACTACTTACCTAAGTGCGATGGTCACTGGTTTTGATTCTGTAATGTACGATATCCACTTGTGGTACGCAGTTCCTGCAATAACACAAACGGTAGAGCTACATATTCCTAATGCTACATTCTACAACGAATTGGCAAGTGATGGTTATTATGCATTAGTAGGTACAACGGAAGATAAACAGTATGAGTTTGCTATTTCGTTGTTAGGTAATACCGAAGAGGATGTACCTGGAACGTATGTTAATGATGGCCTATTTGGCGGTTTTAGTGGGGAGGGGTATGATTTCCTACATTTTATAGGTGGACAATACACCACTTATATCGCTCAGTGGAACGCAGATAAAAAGGATTATGACATTATTTCTGTAGAAAAAGGCGAAGCAACAGTACAGATGGATGAAGATCAGAATGTTCGTCTGCAAGGTCGCTTCGTGGGTGAGAATGGGGTGGAGTATAAAGTAACACTGTCTACTAAGGTGGATAAGCCTCGCATCGTTGATGATGCTACTGAGGGCGTCGTAGAGCGCATATATGAGGTTGGTACTCAACTCACTGTGGAGCAACAGACCGAGGATAAGGTACTGCTAGAAATTATGACAGATAAGGACCTGTTGGCGATATGGCTCTATGTTGAGTATATAGATGACAAATTGGTTGTTCCAGAAGGGGAGTATACAATAGATGATTCAGGTGATTATTGGTCTGTGATTGCTGCGGATGGTAGCTTGGGTAAGACATTCTACGCTACCCACGATGGCGAGTATTTTACTTCATTCTATTTCTTAGTAAGCGGTACGGTGCAGATAAAACATGTGGATGGTCAGTTGCATTTTGAGGTTAACGGTTATAATTCATATGATGTACCCGTGCGCATTGTGTATGACCCATCGGCTGCAACGGGTGTTACCAATACCCCATTGCCAATACCCAATGCCCAAAAAGTATTCCGTCATGGACAACTGCTCATCGAGCGCGAGGGCAAGATGTACAACGCGCAAGGTGCGCAGGTGAAATGATGAGATTTAATGATTTAACAATTCAAAAATTCAATATTCAATAATTTAATTTATTAGTCTGTATGAAGAAAATTTTAACATTTTTCATGGCAGTTGTGGTAGCGATGAGTATGTACGCATTGCCACAAGCAAACTTGTCTGCTAAAAAGGCACAGGCAGGTTTTGAGAAAGCCAAAGTGGAGAACCCACTGAAGGCGAAAGTAGAAAAGAAGCACAGTGAGAAATTGCTGGTTCGCGATTTTGTTCCTGCTCAAGTGAAAGAGGAGAAAGCGTTGGCACCTGTGAAAAAGGCGGCAGCGAAGAACTCTGTAGCAGCAAATGAGCGCGACACCGTGAGATTGAGCTTCGAGGAGTTTCAAGTAGGTCCTGATTTCTATGAGGATTTCGAGGAATGGTATGTGGCTGTTGGTAATGGTAGCTGCGGATTCCGTTTTGACTGGTATTCTGCGGATTTCGAGGGTACTTTCACCATCGACGACATGGAATTAGAGTACAGCTACGGCTGGTACTTGAACGACTGGGATGAAGAAGTGTATGTCGAGTACGTAGAGGTAGAGATGACTACCAGCACAAAGGCAGTGGATGAGTACACTGACCTTTTGACACTCGATGCCACCATTCTCGGTGATGACGACAAGGTGTATGTTATTTCTGCTACACACAAGATTCTCAAGCCAAAAGAGATTATCGAAATCGCTATTGAGGAAGGTGCCATGACCTGGGATGTAGATTGGGAGTTGGCTACCTTGGACGCAAAGAACGACGATATGGAGATCTATATGGAGTGGATTTGCTATTGGGTAACCAATCCAGTTTCTATCTATGACGTGATGGACTATACCGTCAAGTATAAAGGCGAGGCTTTGGAGTTGATTAACATGGATATGACCGTTAATGCAATCAAGAACGATGAGGGTGTGATTGGTTACGAAATCTATATGGAGATGCTCTCAAACGAGCCTATTCAGTACAACGTGACAGTCTTTGCTCCAATCGAGTCAACCGATATTGTGGAGATTGAAATCAACAACTTGTCTATCGATGCAAGCGCTGCATATGATTGGGGCTGGATCTTCTGCGATGGCGAGAACGACGAGTGGGAGCTGAGTGCAGGTATTGATGCTTATGTAATGGGCTTTGAAATGGCTGAGGGTACATATAAAGGTGTGGAAGAAGTGATGTTCTACCTCACTAATAAAGTAACAGGTGATTTCACTGAGCAATTGTATGCAGAGGTAGTAGTGACTAATGACCCTGAATATGGTTGGGTGTTGAATTTTGAGTCACTCTGTACAGATAACAAGACCTACAAGGTAACCATGAAGAAAGAGGTGCCTGCCGCTACTGACACGGTAGCAATTCGTTTTGATAAATCTGCAAATGCTGCATATTATCCATGGCTGGACAACGATTTGCTTCTCGCGAATAGTAATGAGCAATTCTATGCAGGTATTGATGTGGTAGGCGTAGAGATGGGTGGCGAGTTCACAATGGATAACTTGGATTTGTCATACAGCTTGGTCTTCAGTGACTACGCTAACCGCGTGATGGTGGAGATGGCAGATGTCAAAGGTACGATTTATCAAGTGGGTGATACCACCTATATCAAAGCCGAAGTAATCGGTTATGACGGCGTTTTGTACGATGTAGAACTCTGGCACTGTGTACCAACTCCTACAGAGACTGTGCAAGTGGAGATTATCGCTGACTTCGAAAATAAAATTAATACCGATGGCTATTATGTACTCAGTGGATATAGCGATAATACTCTGTATGTGTCTTTGGCTCCATTTGCAGAAGAAGTGGCAGGTACATTTGTGAACGATGGTGTGTTCTCACGATTTGGTGAAGGACAATACGACTTCTATTGCGACTATAGCGTTATCTATAAGAATGTGAAAGGTGAAGCTGTTCCATACTCTGTAGAGAAATGTACAATGACTGTTACCGAAGAAGAAGACGGCTTGATTAAAGCGGTCGCTACTCTTATCGCTGCAGATGCAGTACAATATGAGGTAACCATGACTACTACTTACAACAACCACTTGAATTACGATGCTGTAGAGGGCGCCATTGACCGCACTTTCACCGCTGCTGATGTAGTTCTCATGGAACAGTATGGCAATGGTATCTCTTACTTAGAGGTAGCAGATGCTGATGGTTCAGATATGTTTGCATTGTATTTCTTCTCTGAGGAGTATGACAGTGATATTGTTATCCAACCAGGTACTTACACCATCGATGATACGCAAGACTATATGACTGTATTGGCAAGTGAAGGCGTGGTGGGTAATTCTATTTATCCATCCTTCTATGGTTATTTGAGCGAGGACGGTAAGGGCATTATTACTCCATTGTACTTCCTTGTTGGTGGTACTGTAGAGGTAGAGAATCGCAACGGTAAACTCTATGTGGAGGTAAATGCTGTGAACTCATACGGTGTACCTGTGCATATTGTATATGATGCAACACAAGGTGTTGGTACTGGTCTTGACAACGTAGGGGCTGAGATGAAGGCTGTGAAGATGATTAAGAATAGCCAACTCATCATCAACCGCGATGGCAAGATGTACAACGCACAAGGGGCGCAACTTTAATAGAGTTTAGTGTTTAGAGTTTAGAGGCTGGAGATTTGCCTTCGGCATTAGACTCGAAACAATATACGATACGAAAATGGGCTTCCTCGCAAGAGGGAGCCTTTTTTTAGCAGAAAAATTTGCATGTTCGCAATTTTTTCACTACCTTTGTGCGATTTTATATAATTCAATAATTCAAAAATTCTAATGCGCAAGGTATTTATTCTACTTTTATCGGTGTTCTGCTTTCAGCAGATGTATGCAGCATCGGATACGATTCGTTTGGAGTTCGACCATTTTGCACAAGGTCCTAAGTATTATAACTCAGGGGATTGGTACGTAGTACTGGAGAATGAAGATGATTGGGAGGTATATCTCAACTGGAAAGCCCCCAAAGACGATTACACAGGCAGGTTTATCACCACTAAGTTTCTGCATGACTACTCCTATATCTTTACTCCAGATAATCGCGAGCATGGCGGTATTCACTTTAATAATATTATCATGCGCATTTCGAAGAAGGAAATCACTCCCGTGCTGGAGCTGATAGAGCTGAACGCCACCATCACAGGTACAGATGGCAATATCTATATCGTGCACGCTACCCATGAGGTTATCAATGCCCAGAATGAGGTGGATGTAGAAATCTTGGATGCGGAAATGGAGGTAGAAGACAAAACTTTTACCATCGCAGGCAAGAATGCCGATTGGGATATAGCCCTAACGGTGAATAGCGCAAACGTGATAGGTAGTTACACCTCGCTGGATTACTTCGACCTCAACGCATCGCATTTCCTCTACCAAGGTCAGGCAATTACCCCGCTGCAACTGGAAGCGCAAGTGGGAGTAGGGTATATGGCAGATAGCGTATTGGCATATATGGCGCAGTGTAATATGCTGGGCTCAGACACGGTGATATACCATATGCTGCTGGCAGTGCCATTCTCTGACCCTGTGGACAGAGTGGACCTCACGTGCGCAAACATGCGCATAGATGACACCTACGCGCAGGTATATAATATGATGACTATCTCAGCATCTAATGACGATTATGAGGTGCAGATTATGTACAAGGACAATGCCCTGCGCGAACAAACCTACACTGAGGCACTAGCACAAGTCTATGTCACCGACCGACAGACTGGCACACAGGTGGAGTCGCTGACCTGCAAGATACACCTAGAGAAACAAACGACAGGTGACTATCAGGTGCGCGGCGAGGCACGTTGCACCAACAATGTGGTCTATAACCTGCAATTGGCTTGGGTGATACCTGACAGAGCCGATACTGTGGCTCTGCGTTTTGACCAGACCGCCCGTGCATCCTATTACCCACAGATGAATAACGACCTATTGCTCATCAATAGCAATGACCGCTACACATTGAATCTAAACGTAGTGGGTGTAGAGATGGGTAGTACATTTACCATGGAAAATGTGGGCGACTACTACACTTCGTTGTACGACAATGAACTTGAAAAGGATTTGGAATTGGCACAGGTAGAAGGCCGTATCTATCAATCTGGTGACACAACCTGGATAGAGGCAGAGATGCTCGGTTTTGATGCTACCGTGTACGATGTGCAGATATGGTATGCTGTGCCTACGCCAGTAGATACGGTGGAACTCATATTCGAGGAGGTGCCATTCACAAATCATCTGGAAGAGGGCTACTATCAGTTGATTGCCTATACAGATGATCAGTTGCGCATGGTGTCTTTCACGCCAGCTAGCCACGATGTGGAAGGCAGTTTTGTGAACGACGGACTGTTTGGTGGGTTTGGCAAAGGACGCTACGATTTCTTCAATGACTACACCTATATCCAGGAGTGGAATCCTATTACAAAACAATACGACACCTATACGATTGAGAAAGGCGAATTGGTGGTTAGTATGGCAGCGGACGGCAGCATCACTGCCCAAGCCGATGTGATTTGCGAGAATGCTATCTGCTACCGCATCACGATGTACTCTGAGTATGAGCGTCCGCACTTGGATTATGACACCGAAGAAGGAAATGTGGAGCGCGTATATGGACCGCAGGATAATATTAAGATAGAAGACTTGACGCAGAGCGAGGGATTCATCATCTTCCAAGCTACGGCGCAAGACCAGTCGGATATGATGGTGCTCTACTTCTTTGCCAACGAAGCCGATGGCGAGACAACTATTCCTGCTGGGGTATATCCTATCAATCATTCGTTGATGGCAGGTAGCGTATTGGCAAGTACTGGTGCGAACGAGGATAATACTGTTTCTCCATCTATCTATGCCACATTGACGGACGGCTATCTAGACCAATTATATTTCATGGTCGATGGTGAGGTGACAGTGGAGAAGAAAGGCGGTCACTTGGTGTTGGAGGTGAATGCGGTCAATTCATACGGCGTGCCTATGCGTATTGTATATGACGCTGCGAAAGGTGCTGGTACAGGTCTTGACAACGTAGGGGTAGGGGAAAAGGCCGTAAAAATAATCAAGAATGGTCAATTGATTATCAAAAAGGGGAGCAAAAACTACAACGCACAAGGTGCAAAAGTGAGGTAAAATGTTGAAAAACGGATATAAAATAGAGGGAAATTGCAAAATTTCTCTCTTTTTTTTTGCATGTTCCAAAAAAATATTGTACCTTTGTCGCCGGTATTAGTAACAAATGGGTATATCTGAAGACCCTTTTTAGTATTAACAATTTAATTTTAGTCTGTATGAAGAAGATTTTTACAGTTCTCATGGCGTTAGGAATAGCGCTGTGCACCATGGCTAATCCTACTTTCTCTGTAGCAGAAAGATTGGATTTGTCCAAGGTGAAGGCTCCAAAAATGGAGAAGCAATTCACGCCTGTAGAGAAGACCTCTAAGGCAGTGAGAGTGGACAAACAGGAGGCTCGTCAGGCAATGGTAGAGGCACGCCAAGCCAAAGCTGTTGCTCCAATGGCAGTCAAGGGCGTTCGCCAAATTGAGGCAATGCCAGTGGCTACTGCTCAAAAGCAAGCCCTCCCAGTAGTTAACAACAAACAACGAGCAGCTGCACAAGTAGCAGAGGCAACTGACACCGTGGAGATCGTAGCCACCACATGGGTATGGAAGTACTATGAGGCTGACAACGACTGGTTCACCACCCTCGTCGATGCTACCGAGACCTACGAAATCAAGTTGGACTATGTCTCTGACACCCAAGCTGGTACTTTCACCGAGGATGACTGTTTGATGGATTACACAGGTATGTACATCAATGGTGAAGACGACAGCCGCACCCTTGTAACCTTTACAGAGGTTGACATCGTTGTGACCGATGACGAGAATGAACTCACTCTGCACGCAGAGTTGTTGAGCACCGACAACGTGCTCTACGTTGTGGATGCACACATCGCTCCTCTGCCAGAGCCAAAAGGTAATGTAGAGTTGGCTTATGTTAATGCAGAGTTGGTGGACGCAACATTGAGCAGTAGTGCATTCCAATTCAGCGCATTTGAGAATGACTACTACACCTCAATCTTTATCTATAGCGATCAAGTAGTGGGCGAGTATGAGACTATAGACATGTACGACCCATATTACAACTACATCGCTCATGTTGATGGTGCTGATACTACATTTGTTGATTTCTTGGATCTCCACGCTGTTGTAACCATAGAGGGTAAGACTTACAACCTCGTAGCAGATGTATTGGGTAGCGATACTATCATGTACCACATCACTATGTCGTACACCAAGCCAGATCCTACTGACACTATCGACATTGTAGCGACCAACTTGTATATCGACGAGTTTGAGTTCTATGGTATGGTATTCACCACCGCAACAGCAAGCAATGATGAGTACGAAGTAACATTCGATTTGAGCATCGCGCTTGAAGAAGGCGAATACGCAACTGAGGATTTCAATGCAAGCTATTGCGGTATTGTTCGCACATCTGACATGGCAGAAATCGCTATGACCGAGATTTCTGCTACCGTAACGGGCGAAGGCGGTGACCGCGTTATCAAGGCTGAGGTAGTAGGTAACGATAATGTACTCTACAATATGGATCTCAGCTATGTAGTTCCAGAGGCAACAGATACCGTACAAGTGGTATTTGATGAGTTGGCATCAGCTGAGTACTACTCAAGCTCTGCAGACTACTATATCGTTAATCAAAACGAGAACTTCATCGTAACATTGGATATCTTCGAGGAGAAAGGCAACCTTATGGGTGAGTACTCCGCAGAAGACTTTGATTTGTATTACACCCAATTGGGCGTAATCAATGGCGATACCACTGTTATAACTATTGCTGACGCTAAGGCAGTAGTAACTCCAGTAGAGGAAGGCATCGTACTGCTCGAGGCTGAGTTGGTTGGTATGGACGCTGTATTGTATAAGGTTAGCACCAAGGTAGATGTAGCAGACAAAGGTTTGCAATATGACGCTACCGAAGGCTTCCTTATGGACGAGTACACCACAGAGGATATCTATACTATCAACGACCAATCTGCTAATGGCTATATCATGTTCGATGTAGAGTCTGCTGATGGCAATGACTTGATGGGCTTGGTATTCTGGGTAGATGGTCCAGCTGATGGCACTCTCATTCCTACAGGTACCTATCAAATCAATGATACACAAGAATCAGGTTCCGTATTGGCAAGTACAGGATATGGCGCACAAGGTTTGACCTACTCATTGTATGCAACATTGGATGCAGAGGGTATGATTACTCCTCCATGTTGGTTCATGGTAGGTGGCGAAGTAGTAGTTAGCGAGGAGAATGGCATCTTGAGCATTACTGTAGATGCTGTTAACTCTAACAACTTGCCTATCTTCATCACTTGCGAGTATGACCTCAACACCAAGCAAGGTTTGCAATACGATATGACTGAGGGTAGCGTAGAGCGCACCTACAGCGATGACGACCAAGTAAAATTCATTACCGATTATGTAGCACAATATGGCGAGTTGTATCTCGACATCACTGCTGCTGACGGTAGCGACAAGATCTCTGTTGCATTCTTGGTAGAGGCAACAGACCCAGCAATCGTCATCCCTGCTGGTACATATCCTATCACCAATACTGCTGCTACAGGTACCGTATTTGCTAGTCCAGGTGTACAAGACGGTAGCATTTATCCTTCTTACTATGGCGTAATGCACCCACAAGGTGGTATCAGCGTACCTTGCTACTTTATGGTAGATGGTCAGGTAGTGGTAGAGAATATCGAGGGTCACTTGAAGGTAACTATCGACGCGCTCAACTCTTACGACGTGCCTGCACATATCGTATATGAGGCAAATCCTGTAGAGACCGCTATTGAGAACGTTACTGTAAACAACAACGCAAGCAAAGTGGTAGAGAACAACCAACTCTTTATCATCAAAGACGGCGTGAAGTACAACGTAATGGGTTCTGTAGTTAAATAATATTTACTACATACACTAACGAAGGAGGCTGCTTAGGCAGTCTCCTTTTTTGATTAAAAATCATGCGACAAGCAAGAAAAATAATTGTTATCAGAGAAGTTTTAGGACAATTTCTTGTAAATATGCATTTTTTGTTGTACCTTTGTACAGTTTTTAAGGTAATTACAACAATATGAAAAAGTTAGTTAGTCTCCTATGCTGTATCTGCTTGATACACGTGCTTCAGGCAACCCCAAGAAAATTCATTTCACAACTTAACGCTCCTGCCACTGAGCAACTTCGCCAAGCGGTGAAGCAATTTGGTGACGGCAGATGCAAAAGCCTTGCCCCAGGCGACAATATCATCGATCCAGGAACCTCTGGAAAAGAGATTCGACTGACCTTTGACAAGTTTGCCAAAGGTCCGAAATATTATAGTTCAGGCGACTGGTACGTAGAATTGATCAATGACGATGATTGGGAAGTATATCTCAATTGGGAAGCTCCTAAAACCAACTATTGCGGTACATTCGGCACAAATGATTTTCTGCACGATTACTCCTACATCTTCACACCCGACAACCGTCAAAACGGAGGTATTCACTACAAGAATATCACCATGACTATCTCCATCGTAGAGGTAAATCCCGCATTAGATAGCATCGTACTCGATATTGATGGTTGCTCCATTCGCTACCCCAGAGGGCAAGCTGACAAGTGTTGAGATTCTTGATATTACTGGCGGTTTTGATGCACCTCAATATGTAGATCAACTCTTCATCGACGAGGCTGTAGAGGCTATAGCTGCTGCAACTGCTGTTGAGGTAGTAGAGGGCGACGAGGCTACTGCACTCTTGATCACCCTCGTAGCGGACGCTACTATCTACACATTGGAGGCTACCTTGGCTAATGGTCCTGCTCCCGAAATTTACGAGGATGAGATCACTAACCTTGTGATCGATCTTGACAACCTCGTTCTCATCGGTGGTCCAAGTTCTGCATTCCAAGTAGATGTATATCTCCCACTTGGTGAGTACAACATGAGCGAGGATTCTTATCAATTGACCGCTGAGAGCTCTATCGCAGTG
>JAXJWX010000034.1:0-19639 GCA_036307765.1 Paludibacteraceae bacterium
GTGGGTAAGTTCGAGCAAGCCAACGGCGGCACACTCTTCCTCGATGAGATTGGCAATATCCCACTGCACTTGCAAGCCAAACTCCTGCGCGTGCTGCAAAATCGCGCTATTGTGCGTGTCGGTGATACCAAAGAGATACCCATTGATATCCGCCTCATCTGTGCTACCAACCGCGACATTCCGCAAATGGTACAGGACGGCACTTTCCGTGAGGACTTGTACTACCGCATCAACACGATGCACCTGCAACTTCCACCACTTCGCCAACGCCAAGACGAGATTCTGCCGCTTGCTGAGCGTTTCATGCAAACCTATGCCGAACGCTACCACCGCAATGTGAATGCGTTGGCACCCGAAGCACAACAAGCCCTGCTGGCACATACTTGGTCGGGCAATATCCGCGAACTCAACAACTGCATTGAAAAAGCCGTCATCCTTTCCGAAGGTGACACACTCACCCTAGCCGACTTGCAATTGCCGTTGCCATCCAACACCCCATATCCAATAGGCGGAACGCCGTCCAATAACCAATATCCAATATCCGACAGCGAAGCTGTAGAGACTTTAGAAGCCGTCGAAGAGCGTGCTATCCGCAACGCTATGGCGCAACACGATGGCAACTTGTCTTTAGTCGCCAAAGCTCTCAACATCAGCCGCCCAACCCTCTACGCTAAACTGAAAAAGTACGGGATATAATCATGGATACACCTTTCATCATACTCACTTGCCTTGCCACTGCTATTGTAGTGGGAGTCGTTGTGGGGGTATTGGTGAAACAACGATTGCAAAAGAAAATCAATTACATGCTCGATGCGCTCGAAGATAAGGAACTCAACTTTCGATTCAATGAGCAAGGCATTCGAAATAGAAGCTTCAACAAAACACTCAACCGTCTGCGTGACCTTTTCGACAAGGAACGCCACGAAATCAGCGAACAAGAACGCTATTTCGGACAGATGCTCGACCATGTGCAAACGGGTATCATCACCGTCACAGACAACAGAGTAACCTATCACAACAAAACAGCCCTCTCGCTCTTGGGCTTGCTGACCTTCAGTAATCTTCGCCAACTGGATAATATCCATCCATCGCTTGCGGAGGCATTTCGACAAGTATCATCTAATAGCGAACAACGCGCTACTTTCTTTACCGAACGAGGCGAACGCACTATCATTCTCACAGCCACTGAAGCTGCAATACATGGCAAAACAGTAAAGATCATTGCCTTCAACGATATTAGCAATGAGATTGCCGAAAACGAGGAGTTGGCATGGTCGCGCCTAATCCGTGTACTCACACACGAGATTATGAATACCATCACGCCTATCGCTTCGCTCAGCGAAACACTCTCCAAAGACCCTGCCTCTCCTGATTTGGTAATGGGCTTGCAGACGATTTCAACCTCTTCTAAGGACCTCATCAAATTCGTCAACACCTACCGCAGTCTGACACGAGTAGCAACGCCAGTTAGAAAACCATTTTACTTGCGCGAACTCATGGAGCGTGTGGAGCAACTGACCAAACAGCAGATTGATGCCGCAGGTGCGCAGTATCAGTACACCGAACTGACCGATGATATTCTGCTATATGCGGATGAGGGACAAATCTCGCAGGTGGTAGTCAATCTCATCACCAATGCCTTGCAGGCGGAGGCTACCCAAATCACCATCACAGCCAAGATTGATGATTTCGATGCAGTCGTAATAGATGTCTGCAATAATGGTCACCCTATCAGCCCTGATAGTCAGGAGCAGATATTCATTCCATTCTTCACCACCAAACCCGAAGGCTCTGGTATCGGTTTGAGTCTCTCCCGTCAAATCATGCGCCTCCACAATGGCAGCATTCGCCTCGTTCGCAGCGACGAGAAGGACACAATCTTTACTCTCGTTTTTAGATAGAAGGCGTATCAAGAAAGGCAAACGGTATGCCACGGATAGTATTACGAAGGTATCCTATCAACCCGTCATAAACCCGTCATAAACCCGTAATTGGTAGCTAAGAAGTGGGTAAAAGTAGGGGAACTACATGCAAGTTTCTTTTGTCGAGTTAATTATTTTTGATAACTATTGCATCTTTCATAAAAAAGCATTACCTTTGCAGGGGGAAATTATATATAAGTAATGACACTGCACGAATATATTGAGCAACAGATCTTGCCACGCTATGCGGCGTTTGACAAAGGACACCAACGAGATCATGCCGAGAGCGTGATCCAAGAGAGTATGGTACTCGCCAAAGAACATGGGGCGGATCTAGATATGGCATATACGATTGCGGCTTTTCATGACTTGGGACTGGAAGTCAATCGTGAACTGCATCATATCCATTCGGGCGAGATACTGATGGTAGACCCCGTATTACCACAGTTCTTTACAGAAGAACAACGGGAAATAATGCGCGATGCAGTAGAAGACCATCGTGCGAGCAGCAAGCATGCGCCACGCACCATCTATGGCGCCATCGTAGCGGAAGCTGATAGGCATATCGACCCAGAGACGATACTCAGACGCGCATTGCAATTTGGTGTGAAGCAGCATCCCGATGCGGACTTCGAATGGCACTTTAATCGGGCATACGAACATATGCTGGAGAAATACGCCGAAGGCGGATATATGCGTCTGTGGCTCAACTCGAAGCGCAATGTAGAGGGGCTGACTAGACTGAGAGAGATTATTGGGGATAAGGAATATATGAAGACTATTTGCGAACGAATTTTTCAAACACTATAAATCATGTCTAAAATTGCATTTATCACAGGCGCGAGTTCGGGTATCGGCGCCGCATGCGCACGCAAGTTTGCTCAGGGTGGTTACACCTTATTATTAAACGCGCGTAGCGTGGACAAACTCCAAACACTCAAAACAGAGTTAGAAACCACCTATGGCACAGACATCATGCTATTGCCATTCGATGTGCGTGACCGCAAAGCCGCTGCAGAGGCAATCACTACCCTACCCGAGCGATATCAAGCCATCGACGTGCTAGTGAACAATGCAGGATTGGCTTTGGGTATGGACAAGGAATATGCAGGTGTGGAAGAAGATTACGACACGATGATTGATACCAATATCACCGCCCTGCTGATGATTACACGCCTAGTAGTGCCTGGTATGATTGCCCGCGGGAAGGGGCATATCATCAATATCGGTTCGGTGGCAGGCGATGCTGCATACCCAGGCGGAAGCGTGTATTGCGCTACGAAAGCCGCCGTGAAAGTGCTGAGCGATGGACTGCGTATGGACTTGGTAGATACACCATTGCGTGTGACGAATGTGAAACCAGGATTGGTAGAGACGAACTTCAGCGTAACTCGCTTTGGCGGCGACAAAGAGCGTGCGGACAAGGTATATCAAGGCATCAAGCCGCTGACAGGCGATGATATAGCCGATGTGGTATATTACGCAGCGAGCGCTCCTGAGCATGTGCAGATAGCCGAGGTGCTGGTGTTGGCAACGCATCAGGCGAGCGGGAGTTTGGTATATCGCAAATAATAGAGAAGATTACTCTATCCACGGATAACGCGGTTGCAAGTCCTGCAACCGCTTTTTTGTGCGTTGAGCAAAGAGTTGTGCTTCTTGCGATTCAGGATGCAAAAAACGATGATGACGGTCACGCCATAACTGATGCAGAGTGCACATCTCGTTTTGCGTGTCTGCCGTCATATACGCATCCACAAAGCGCTGCCAAATATACTCTACCGCTACGGGCGAAGGATGCAGCATATCATCCGCATAGAAGCGATAATCGCGCAGTTCGTCCAGCATGATTTCGTAAGAAGGGAAATAGGAGCAGTGGGCTATTGACAATTGAGATAATTGCTCTATTGATTGTAAAAGAACTGCCTTACTGAGTTGGTTGTCATGTAGTCCATCTTTGATATGGCGAATAGGACTAACCGTAAAAATCCAATGTTTGTCGGGCATAGATGCCAATACAGGTTGCCATATGGAGACAATCTCATCCACCGTCAAGCGCCTGCGAACAAAGAGATTAGCAGGTATCTTATGACAATTCGAGACAACCTGACCTTCGTATTCATACACCCACGCTGTGCCAAAAGTAATGATCACCGTTGTCGCATGCTGCAACGCCTCACGTAACTGCGCCCTACTTTGTTCGCATGCGTTCAGAAGTTGTTCTTTGTTCGCACAGGAGAAACTACCATGATGAGAAAACGAGTGCCACAATCCATTGTGGTGGATGATGGGGGATACATGGTGCGGCGATTGCGCGGTGTGTAGAGCAGAGGCAATTGAGGCAGGATTATACATTGTGCCAAAGGGATTAACCGTTGTTGGAAAATAATACTCTCCGAACTTAGTACCGATATTATCGGCAAAGCACGAACCCAGCAGCAAAATCTTATCACTGTAACTGATCTTCTTGATAGAAGGAACAATATCAACCGAAGTAACAAATTTCATACACTATACCTCACTCAAAATGCATTACCTTGGCAGGACTAATCTGCGTAACGATAGCCGAAGGAGCCAATAACACCAGCCATGACACGAGTAGCACACCCACATTAAGCGCAAGCCAGCCACCCCATGGGAATGCCATCGGCACATAACTCACATAGTAGGACGCAGCATCCAAAGGTATCAAATGGGTGAAATACTGCAAGGCACATATACCCAGACCTATCGCGTTACCCCATAACATACCTTTGCCAATCAACATAAGCGCTTGATAGATAAAAATCCGTCTAACAAACTGATTACTTGCCCCTAAGGCCTTGAGTGTACCTATCAGAGAAACACTATCCAAGATCAAAATAATCAATCCCGTGACGATACTAAAGCCAGACACACACAACATAAGGACAATGATTATCACCACATTCATATCCAGCAAGTCAAGCCAACCAAAAATATTCGGGTTGAGTTGTTCCAGATTCTGTGTATAATACGCTTCGCCCGATTCGCTCAAACGATTGGCTGTTGCATAATAAACAGCATGCGTGGTGGCATCTAAATAACGCAAATCATCCACCAATATCTCGATGCCAGAAGCTTGATTATCCTGCCAAGCATTGAGTTGGCGCACCACATCTATATCGCCAAGAATGAATAATTTGTCCAATTCACTCATACATGTATTGTACAGACCTGCAATATAAAACCGGCGCACACGCAAGTTTTCTTGAATGAAGTAGCATAAGAAATTCTCACCTACTTGCAATTGCAGTTGATTAGCCAACTCTGTGGAAATCAACACTTCATTCGTATTCTGCGGCAAGACACCCTCAACCAAGTTTTGCGTGAAATAATCCCAATAATCAGTACCTTTGAAAACGATTCCCTGAAAAGCGCTATCCGTCTTGATTATACCTGGTTTGGAAACAAAAGTGGACACATGTGTAACATGCGGAATCCCCTGAAGCACTTCTATCAAGGAATCCGAATACTGAATTGGATTCAGTTCGTAAGTGGAATTATTGTCGAAATTCACCACTTGTATATGACTACCGAAGCCAGCAACTTTCTGTGTTATCTCCTGTTTGAATCCCACCACCACACTGATAGCCACAGTCATGACCATCACTCCAATGATGATTCCAATCAATGCCACACGCACAGCAGGACGCGATGAGCGACGATTGTGCTCATCTGAAAAATAGAGTTTCTGCGCTATTTTCCACTCTGCCTTATAAGAACGTTGGGTTTTTGGCATAATTTTTGTAGTATTTTTGCTGTATGATTCGTTCATTCTACATATCATTGGTTTTGTTGGCGTTATCACTTTCTATGGTTGCTCAAAAGAGCGTTCAACCTCGTCGCACCGCAGCAGATATAGCTAAGAAGCAGACAGAGATGTTGGTTCGAGAGTTGAATATCACGGATAGCGTGCTACGCGACATACTCTTTCATATGCATCTCAAATATGCTACATTGCGGGATATTAGCAACACACGTAACGAAGCTATACAGCGTATGATACAAATGCAGGAAGAACTGAAACATATTCTTAGCCCCGAACAATTTGCAGCATTTATGAATCGCCAAGTGGAGCATCATCCACGCACCCCTCATCACCCTTGCAACCTGGTAGTTCCGCATCACGATACTGCATCATCTTCAGCGCACGAAGTACATGATACGCTCCCACAGCCACCAGAGCACCAACAACAAGACCACCCATAATATCTGTGGGATAATGTACCCCAAGATACATTCTGCTATAGCAATTCGCCGCCACCCAAAGCATCAAGCCACAGGTGGCTATTTTGTTGCGCCATATCAGCGAAAAAAGCAGCGCACACGCCATGGTGTTGGCTGCATGACTACTCACAAACCCATATCGTCCACTCCTATAGCCGTTGACCAGATGCAGCACACCTTCTAATTCAGGTACGCGCGTGGGGCGTGGGCGAGCTACAAGGTCCTTCAATATTCCCGAAGCGATAAAGTCCGCAGCACCTACTGCCAACGCTATCACCACGCTCATCACCACACATGCTGGCACTCTTTGTAGCCACTTCACGCCTGTCATTGCGGGCTTGCGGTAACGCCAAACGAGCAAGACAATCAACAGCGCATACAGCGGAATCCATGTCGCCTTCGCCGAAATAATCCACATCAGCATATCCGCCCATGGCGCATGCCAGCCGTTGATAGCCAACAATATCTCCGTGTCAATATGTATCAATCGCTCCAGCATACCCGAGCCTTTAACCTTTCGCCTCTAACCTAATCTTCATTCATCAGCACCGCCGTATGGCATGCCACCACACCTGCTGTCTCTGTGCGCAGGCGCGAGCGCCCTAAACCGACGGGAACAAAGCCGTTGGCGATTGCCATTTCCACTTCTTGCTCCGAGAAATCGCCTTCTGGACCAATCAGTATCAGTACATCCCTACCCTTTCGCAGCGCATCTTTCAATTCGCGCTTCTCATCCTTGTAGCAATGGGCGATAAATTTGTCCATCTTACTCTCATCGCCAATCCCTCCCCTTGAAGGGGAGTTGGAGGGGTCTATAAGCGTGGCGAAATCGGTCAATGGATTTAGCTTGGGCAGATAAGGCGTAAGTGACTGTTTTGCAGCCGAAAGGATGATCTTCTCCAATCGGTCATTGCGCAAGTTCTTGCGCTCGGAGAAACGACACAACAGCGGTGTAATCTCATCCACACCAATCTCTGTGCATTTCTCCACCATCCACTCCAGTCGCTCAATATTCTTCGTCGGCGCAATCGCCACATGTAAATAGATATTGTGCGTCTTTTCTTGCTTCTCTTGGCTCAGGATCTCAAACTCGCAATGGCGAGGGTGCGGATTAGTGATACGCGCATGGTAGGTCGTCCCGTGCCCATCGGTCAGCAAAATCTCATCGCCACGGTCATAGCGCAGCACACGCACACAGTGCGCCGATTCCTCCTCACTGAGGAAATGACTTGTCTCTATATCGGGGGTATAAAACAAATACATTCTATTCCAATTTTGTGCAAAGTTACTACAAAAAATGCACATACGCAAGCAAACGAGCACTTTTTTTGAAAAAGATAGATTTTATCTATCAATTGAGGCATTAGCTGTACACTCGTTGGGAGTTTACTCACGCTTTCATCTTTAGTAATAATTGCGCTGCAATATAGCATGGCAACTTGACATACTGTTTCTCGCCTCGTTTGGGCTGGTCTAATTGTTCCTCAAATAGTGTCTGCCAATGTGCCAATCGCTCGGGATCTTTCATTTCGGCAGTAGCTTGCTGCTGCGCCACTTTGAATAGTTCGCGATTAGCTTCTGCGCCTGCAGACCATTTTCCTTGATGCTTGTGATAGACATACATCTCTTTCGGACCCATTCGGGGTGTACCGTTTTTGGTTTTGCCATAACATTTACGACGTGTGACGATGACAGAGTCATTGCCACGATTCATACAGATTTTTCCGCGCACCTCTTCCACGGGTGCCATGTAAGTTACTTTTGACATAGATTTTAGTTTTTAATTAAGGTTATTTATGTTTTCCGTTTTCACTTTTCAGTTTTCACCTTCACCTTTCCCCGCTCGCACCGCACTATTACCGCACAATAACCGCACAATAACCGCACAATTCCTTTCACTTCCGTGAAGGATTGCTATCAGTGCAGTAGCATACAAAACGCCGTCTTGTAGCACTCTCTTATTATCAATCTCTGTAACTCCGTTAAGGAGATTTTAGGTTTATTGATTATAATCGTTAAGGAAATTAGGTCTTTATTCTTGGTTCCTTGTTCTTTGCTCCTAAATGCGATTACAAAGATAATAATAAAACCCTAAATTTCCAAATTTTTCTGAAGAAAAATGCCAAAAATCTCATTTTTGCCAACTCCACATATCAGTTCTGTGCTCGGCGTTAATTCGCCGAGTAAATTCCCGCCACATGTCAAGTTTTTGCCAGTGGTCTGGCAAATGTTACCCGCCTCTAAACCCTAAACAGTAGCCCGCTTGCGGGCATCCACTAAACAATTTCCTTGTCTTTAAACCTTAAACTTTCAACTTTCAATTGAAAAATTTGCACGATTGCAAATTTTTCACTACCTTTGCAACCGATTCGGTAAAGCGTTGCCCATCACTACATATTTAATATAGCGTTATAAGCCCAGACTTGATTTTCTGAAAACTCGACACTTTTAGAAATCAAAATTAATACTTCAAGTACGGTTTATGCACGCTCATGCTTTCAGCGTGAGTTTTCCGTGCGTAGATTTGAAGTATTAAGGTAGTCGAGAACCTCAGAAAATCAAATTGAAGCGAACGAAAGCGCACGCTTTTTCTATCTATACCCAAATAGTGAATAAATAAACAATAATATTAATTCTAAAAATCAAACAGTTATGAAAAAATTTTTATTACTAATTTTGACATTCCTATCTTCCGTATCTTTAATGGCTATAGGCACTGAAAATGGGTCAACTAAAGACTTTGTACCAGACAAATCTAATGTTGAAACAAGTGTTTGTGATGAAGCAACAGAATTATTTATTGATGGTAATGTTGTCAATAATAGCACTACTCCTTCACTCGAACCCTGTTTGAATGCTATCCCAATCAGTTTAGGTGAGACAGTCACTGCCCCTGCAAATGAAGAAAGGTGGTATGTGTTAGATATTACAGAGGTACACGAAATGCAACAAGAGTTTAGATGGATATTCACTAAACTATCGGATATAAATGCAGAAATAAATATGAGTATGTATTATGACTGTGAAGACGCTCTATATTACTCTCCTTTTTTTGAAATTTTCAATTGTTCCTCGCAATATATTTCCGTTCGCGCTTGGAGTTATAAGGAGCTCACTAATTTCGCACCTGAATACATTAGTAGTCTATATATCCATATAGCACCAACAGAAGACATCACCATGCGTTTCTCTCTGCCAGCAGCATGTGAAGAAGACGCAATAGAAATTGATTGGTGCAATGTACAATTAAGTCAATTAAGTACAGGTTGGTACAAATGGAATGTTGCAGATATTCATCTTAATCAGGAAGACGTCGTTTTCAATGTAATAAATGACTTAATGTATCCAACCACGGTGACTATGGATTTTTATGCCAATTGTGAGGATACAGAACCAATAAACGATTTCGGTGGTTCTCAGACTTACGCATTAGGGAATAATCAACAAACGATGTCGTATAAAAGATTTGTAGAATTATTCGCAACTGGCTCTGATATTTTCGGAGAGTCTATTGAGACTGGTTTTCATAATGATGTGTATATCCACATTTCCAGCATTGAAGAAGTTGATGAACCCGAACCAACTCTCGAAACCCACTTAATTCACTACACCTCCACCAATGGAAAAATAGTCACGCCATATAAAACCGATGGCTTCGGCGCAAACATCATTAGCAACACCTACAAGGATGGTCAAGGTGTAATTACATTTGATGGTCCAGTAACAAATATAGGGCAAGAGGCATTTTCAGGTAGTAATATTACTTCTATCGTTATCCCAGAAAGTGTACAAACAATAGGAGCATCTGCATTCCATAGTTGTTATGAATTGACATCTATATCATTGCCAGAGAATCTAAAAAACATTGATTTTGCAACTTTCGCATATTGTGAAAAGCTGCCAAAAATCACTATACCGCGTAATGTAACCAGTATTGGACCTTCTGCTTTCTATGGTTGTTATGTGTTAGATTCTCTTACTATACCAGAGAATGTAACGAGCATTGGAGAAAAGGCATTTTATAGTTGCTCTTCATTGAAAACTATAATATGGAACGCCTATAAATATGAGAACACTATTGAGAAATCACCTTTGTATGATATAGCAAACGCTTTACGTACCATTATATTTGGAGATAGCATGACACATATACCGAATCATATGTGTTATAATTTAAAACTTAATAAGATAATTCTCCCTATAGGGTTAGAAAGTATCGGAGATATGGCATTTTCAGGTAGTAATATTACTTCTATCGTTATCCCAGATAGTGTACAAACAATAGGAGCATCTGCATTCCATAGTTGTTATGAATTGACATCTATATCATTGCCAGAGAATCTAAAAAACATTGATTTTGCAACTTTCGCATATTGTTCAAGACTGCCAAAAATCTCAATTCCACATAATGTAACCAGTATCGGTACATCGGCCTTTTATGGTTGTCCAACTCTCACTACCCTCTATGCCAACCCGACAACCCCTCCTTCATTAGGCAGTTCTGCATTTGAAAACAGTTCGCTCGATACCGTTTATGTTCCATGCGGTTCAACAAATGCTTATAAATCTTCCTCATGGAATACCTACTGCACAAATTTTATCGAACCTGAAATTTTATATAGTGTTAATCTTCATTCTGCGGATACAATAAAAGGTCAAGTTGCTTTTGATCAAGAGCCATCTTGCGATAACACTGCTATTATTCGCGCTATACCGTCTTCGGGTTATAGGTTCACAACTTGGAATGATGGCGTGACCAACAACCCACGTACATTATTCCTTTCGCAAGATACCACCTTTACTGCTAACTTCGAACTAATAATACTGGATGCAGAATATGTCACAATCTGTTATGGAGAATCTTATACTTGGGACAAAAACGGACAAACTTACACAGAAGCAGGCACTTACACTTCAATCTCAAGTGAGGGTGAAGCTACATTATACCTCACCGTCCTGCCAGAGGTCCCTATCACCAATGATTCTGCCACTATATGCTATGGAGAAACCTACTCTTGGAATGGTCACACCTATACCGAGAGTGGCGACTACGTTTACACTACCACCGCTGCTAACGGCTGTGATAGTATTGTTACTCTCCACCTGACCATTAACCAAACACAATACGCAGAGGAATCTATAGTCGCTTGCGATAGTTACACTTGGAATAGTGAAACCTACACCCAAAGTGGCGAGTATGTTTATACCACTACCGCTGCCAACGGCTGTGATAGTATCGTTACTCTCCACCTGACCATTAACCAAACACAATACGCAGAGGAATCTATAGTCGCTTGCGATAGTTATGAGTGGAATGGTGAAGCCTACACCGAGAGCGGTGAGTACACTTATACTACAACCGCTGCTAATGGTTGTGATAGTATTGTGACATTGCATTTGACTGTTAATAAAACGCAATATGCAGAAGAAACTATAGTTGCTTGCGATAGTTATGAGTGGAATGGTAAGACTTACACCGAGAGCGGTGAATACACTTATACTACAACCGCTGCTAATGGATGTGATAGCATAGTGACATTGCACATCACTATTAATAAGTCAGAAGTTGGTGCTATAGAATATACTACTATCTGCTATGATGAGACATACACTTGGAATGGTCAAACTTATGCAGTATCTGGCGAGTATAGCGTTACTTTGACCAATGCAGCAGGTTGTGATAGTTTGGCGGTATTATCCATAACTGTGCTACCAGAAGCAATAGTAGATGAACAAAGTATTAGCATTAGTGAAAATGAATTACCATACACATGGCATAACCAAGAAATTAATGGTTCGGGGGTATATACCTATACTATTCCTTATACTCAAACAGAATGCGATAGTGCTATTTATATTTTGAATGTTGAGGTAGAAACAGATACACTGGAAAATAAATGCGGTGATGATTTGTATTGGATATATGATACAGGTAATTTGACCATCACGGGTACTGGTGACATGTATGACTATACTCCAACATCTATGCCTTGGCAAACACTTAGTAAGGAAATTCGTACTATTCTATTACCAGATGAGATGAGTAGTATTGGTGCCTTTGCATTTACTGATTGTTATTACTTACCATCAATCAATATTCCATCTTCTGTTGTAACAATTAATGACGGAGCATTTGAGAACTGCCGTTTGCTCTCTACTATCAGTTTTGCCAACAATGGTCAATTAACCACTATCGGTAGTTGGGCATTCTACAATTGCCACGAATTGAAAGATGTTGTTATCCCTGAAGGCGTAACTAAAATCGGACATGCGGCATTCTATGGATGTACCTATCTCAAAGATTTAACTTTACCCGCTTCACTCCAATCAATTGCAGATAATGGATTTGCAGGATGTTCTAAACTGGCTCAAATACAGGTAAATGCAATCATACCACCACAAGTAAATGCACGCACTTTCGAAGAGGTAGATCGTTCTATTCCTGTGATTGTACCAGATGAATCAGTAGAACAATACAAATCTGCTCCCATTTGGAAAGAATTTAATGTTCGTGGAAAGATTGGTACTGGTGTAGAAAATATTACATCTACAACCAATAACGTTCAAAAGATCCTCCGTAACGGTCAACTCCTCATCCTCCGCGATGACAAAACATACAATATAGTTGGTCAAATAGTAGAGTAATCAACTCTTCAACAACAAAATAAGCACCCGCTTGGGTGCTTATTT
Organism: Paludibacteraceae bacterium; assembly: GCA_036307765.1. Taxonomy (GTDB): domain Bacteria; phylum Bacteroidota; class Bacteroidia; order Bacteroidales; family Paludibacteraceae; genus Colicola. The sequence continues at coordinate 12,858 of JAXJWX010000034.1, forward strand.
TTATTCTCGCCTATAAATCAAAATTCTATAGTTCACTCTCCTTCATTCTTTCCGCATTCTCCGCCACTTGCAGCGCATCAATCACACCTTGAATCTCGCCGTCCATGAAGGCAGTGAGGTTGTAGATGGTATAGCCGATGCGGTGATCCGTGATACGCCCTTGTGGATAGTTATAGGTACGAATCTTCGCGGAGCGGTCACCTGTGCTGACCATTGTCTTGCGTCGTGCAGCGATGTCATCAATATACTTCTGATGCTCCTTATCGTAGATCTGCGTACGCAAACGAGACAAGGCACGCTCCTTATTCTTTGGCTGGTCGCGGGTCTCGGTACACTCAATCAATATCTCTTGCACCTCGCCTGTGTTAGGGTTCTTCCAGTTGTAACGCAAGCGCACACCCGACTCCACTTTGTTCACGTTCTGACCACCAGCACCGCCAGAGCGGAAGGTCTCCCATTTGATCTCACCCTCGTTGATATGCACCTCAAACTCGTCTGCCTCTGGCAATACCGCCACCGTCGCAGCCGACGTATGCACACGCCCTTGGGTCTCAGTCACAGGCACGCGTTGCACGCGGTGCACGCCTGATTCGTATTTCAATGTGCCATAGACATTCTCGCCCGACACATTGAAGATGATTTCCTTGTATCCGCCTACAGCGCCCTCTGAGAAACTACTCACGGTCATCTTCATGCCGTGTGTCTCAAAATACTTGCTGTACATACGGAACAAGTCTCCCGCAAAAATCGATGCTTCATCACCACCTGTTCCTGCGCGAATCTCCATCACAACGTTCTTGCCGTCCTCAGGGTCTTGAGGCAGAAGCATGAGCTTCACTTCTTCCTCTAAAGCAGGAATCTGTGGCTCCAACTCGTCGATCTCAGCACGCGCCATCTCACGCAAATCGGCATCCGACTCGTTGTAGAAAATCTCTTTGGCCTCTGCCAAGTTATTGACTGCTTTTTTGTATTTCTCTGCCGATTCCAATACGCGCTCCAAATCGCGGTACTCACGATTCAATCGCACATAGCGCGCCTGATCAGCAATCACCGAAGGGTCAGTGATGAGCAAGCTCACCTCGTGAAACTTCGCCTCCAGTCCATCTATTCGTTCTAATATATCCATTATTTTAGTTTTAGTTGAAAGTTTAAAGGCTGGGCTGTTTGTCAACAGCACTCCAATACGCATCATCGGCTACAATACCTTCTGAGCGCAATTTTAAATTAGTCACAAAACGCACCAATCGCCAGTCAATCGTTTCGCTATACACTTTGCGCGAAATGAATATACGGAAGAACCAACCAAATTTCAGATGTACATCCATTCCTATTTTCGAAGTATTCTCACCCGTAGGTTGTACATGAAAAGAGCCGTATGCTTCCTTTATCAGCGTACCAGCATAGCGTATATCCACTCGGATGTCGCGGCGTTCACCTGCCAAACTATCAGTCACATATGCCTCAATCACCACATCCCTGAGAAAAGGTTTCTCATTTACCAACACATCCAAAAGCAGCCTGCTATATTGCTGTTCGGGAAGATACAATGATTCTTTCCACTCCAAATAAAAAGCATTTTTATCAGTATCATCTTGCATGCCCAAACCTGCAAAATATTTTTCAGAAAGCAGTTCGGGATTGGTTTGCAGGCAATAAATCATATCATCTACAACTGCATTGCACGAATCAGCAGTAGCCATTACCTCTGTTTCGTAAGTGGTATGAAACATACCATTCGAAAGTGTAGTCAATACCGAAAACAATATCGCAAATACAACCATGCTCTAAATACTAAATAGTAGCGCAGCGTCCACTAAACAACACTAATCTTTCGCATTGAGCACCCGCTCTATATTCTGCTCACGGTGAATGAGTTGCACCTCCACACCAAACTTCTCATTGATATGCTGCGCCATCTTCTCCGCCGAATATACCGAACGGTGCTGTCCACCTGTACAACCAAACGATACCATCAAATTCTGGAATCCGCGATCCATATATCGCTTCACAGAGAAGTCCACCAACTGATATGCTTGTTCCAAAAATGGCTGAATCTCACCATCTTCCTCCAAAAACGTTATCACAGGTTCATCCATACCAGTAAAATGAGTATAACGCTCATATTTACCAGGATTATTCACTGCACGGCAGTCAAACACAAATCCACCGCCATTGCCAGATGGATCAGCTGGAATACCTTTCTTATATGAGAAGCTCATCACTCTCACTACCAGCGGTTTGCGCACACCTACATCCTTAAACTGCTTCATCTCTGTCATCTTCTGTAGCACCTCTATCAAATAAGGATAATCCTCGCTCGCATGCTTCAATAGATGACGCAAGTTGTCTATTGCAAATGGAATAGATTGCAAGAAGTGGGGTTTCTTTTCGAAATATCCTCTAAAGCCATATGCGCCCAGCACTTGCATGGTGCGGAAGAGCACAAAGTGTTTCAGCGTTTCATAGAACACTTCTCTATCCACAGGCATATACTTCTGCAATTCTTCGAGATAGACCTCCACCAATTCCTCCCGCAAGTCAGGATGGAAGTTCGCCTTAGCTTGCCATAAGAAAGATGCCACATCATAGAACACAGGACCTTTTCTTCCTCCTTGGAAATCAATAAAGTATGGAACTTCTGTTCCATCTTCCTCCTTATGTACCATCACATTGCGTGATTGGAAATCGCGATACATGAAAGCGTTCATTCGATTTTGCAAAAGGATATATGCCAAACGCTCAAACTCATTCTCCAATTTATCTTCTTGAAAATCAAGTCCTGTCGCTTTCAAGAAGCAATACTTGAAATAATTGAGATCCCAAAGTATAGAACGCAAGTTAAACTCAGGCTGTGGATAACATTGGTTGAAGTCAAACTCCTCAGCACCTGTCACCTGAAAACGAGCCAGTGCACGCATCGTCTCACGGAGCATATCCTTCTCCTTCGCGCTGAACACGCCCGTCTTTCTGCCCTCTGCGATATAGTCAAACAGCAGCACATTGCCCAAATCTTGCTGCACATAGTTCATCTCATCATCGCTTACTGCCATCACTTTAGGTACATTCAGTCCTTTCTTCATAAAATGCTCTGCCATATAGAGGAAGGCATGATTCTCGTCACGCGAAGTACCTTGTACACCAATGAGCGAAGTAGTTTTATCTTCACTCTCAATGCGATAATATCTGCGATTGCTACCCGAGGCAGTCAATGCTGTTTGCTCACCCGCTTTCTTGCCTGTAGCTTCAAAAAATAATAGACTTAATGATTGCGCCATAGTTATCCAATGTAAAATAGGCTACAAAGTTACTACTTTTTTATGAAATATGCAAAAAAAAGCACTTTTTTGTAAAAATATTTGGTCATTTCAAAAAAAAGCAGTACCTTTGCACTCGCTTTTGAGAAGGAGCAAGTCTTCCTAGCTCAGTTGGTAGAGCAACTGACTCTTAATCAGTGGGTCCAGGGTTCGAGTCCCTGGGAGGACACAAAAGACATCCGCTCGGATGTCTTTTTTTTGGTATGATATTTGCAGATGTCAAAAAAATATAGTAATTTTGCATGCAAATTGTAATACACAAACATTATCATCATGAAAACTCCTTATGAATACCGCACGCAAGCGCGCGTAGCGCTCCAAGATCGTTGGGGTGAGGCTGCCATCGTATCTCTCATTATCCTTGTCATAACTATGCTCATAGCCCTCCCATCTTTGGTGGCAGAATGGGCTGGTTCCATCACCACTATATTATCTATTTTAGTGCTACCACTACAATATGCATACTACATCTCCTTGCTTGAGCGCACTCGCGGAAACGAAGAGGAACTAACACATTACACGCTACAATATGCCATCAATAACGCATATGCTAACACCCGCTTCTTGGTCGCAGGCTTATTCATCATGCTCATTTCGATGGTGGCTGCTATTTTCACTTTGGGTATAGGCGCAATTATTGTGAAGTATATGTATTGTATGGTTCCATACCTCCTACACGATTACCCAGAACTCACTCCACGTGAGGCTATGAAAATTAGTCGTGAGATGATGAGCGGACAAAAATGGAATATCTTTATACTTGATCTCACCTTTATCGGCTGGATTCTTCTGTCAATCCTCACCGCAGGATTGGGTGTGATATTTGTTGAGCCATACATATCAACAGCTCGTGCCATTTTTTACGAGGATCTCAAAGCAGCAACCATCGTGGATGATGCGGAAGACGCAACTGAAGAGGCTAATCCTGGAGAAATCGCAGAATAATGAAAGCTATGATTTTTGCAGCGGGACTCGGCACACGCCTCAAACCGCTTACAGATACTATGCCAAAGGCACTTGTTCCTTTGGCAGGTAAGACATTGTTACAATGGCAAATTGAGAAACTGAAGGCCGTAGGTATTACGGACATAGTGCTCAATGTACACCATTTTCCTGACCAGATTATTGACTACCTCCGCGAGAACAACTATTTCGGTTGTCACATACAGGTAAGCGATGAGCGCGACATGCTGCTTGAGACGGGAGGTGGACTACGCAAAGCAAAATCCCTACTTTCGGTAATCGGAAATCAGAAATCGGACTACAAAGATGAACCTATCTTAGCCTGCAACGTGGACATACTATCCAATATAGACATCCCAGCTCTGCTAAAAGCATATAATCCAGACGAAATGGGCGTAATGGTTGTCTATCCACGCGATACGCAACGCTACTTACTCTTTGATGACAGCAGTCGCCTCTGCGGCTGGACCAATATCGCCACAGGCGAAGTTCGAGGCCCCATAGCCGATAACCTATATCCAATACCCAATACCCGAAACTTAGCTTTCTCGGGTATGCAGGTACTCAACCCACGTATTTTTGATTGTATGGACAAGGTGGTAAAGCAAAAAGGCGATAAATTCTCACTCATTGATTTATATTTGAGTATTGCAGAAAAAGAAATTCTCAGAGCTTTTATCCCTGAGAATTATCGTATGATGGATGTGGGCAAAATAGCCCAACTCTCCGAAGCAGAATCTTTCGCGGCCACACTTGTCCAATAACCAATATCCTACAAACAATATTCTGGCACTATCATCTGCAGAGCACCCTTTAGGCAACTCACCTTACACGGACCACTGACATCCATCACAATGCCATCTGCCTCAAAAGACTGGTGTTGTTTGGTATGCATAAGCAGATTGTCTGAAACAACAGGATGGATAAATGGCAACTCATGCAAGCGACCATCAAACAAGCGAGGAACAGCTTGACAAATCTCTTTGAACGACGGAGGAGTCAAGAACATCGCATGCAACACACCATCGCATGGGTCTGCATCGGGATTGAGCTTCATACCACCTCCCACAAACGAGCCATTAGCGATACTGGTTACAAACATCTTTCCCTCTACAACAGTCTTACCATCCACATCCAATCGAAGGTGCGGATTTTTGTATTTAGCTAATGACCATATCAGCGCAAACAGATAATTAACATGATGACTACCGATATAATACTTTAAATTCTCAGCGTAGCGACAAGTCATAGGTTCGATACCAAAACCGAGCGAGTTGATAAAGTAGCGATGATGAGGAATATTGTTGCGCCAGTAGGTCACACACCCCACATCAATAGGCTTCGTTTTTCCTCGGAAGAAGATATCCAACGAGCGCTTGAAATCTTTGTTCAACCCCCAATGACGCGCAAAATCGTTACCCGTACCTCGAGGCATGAGTCCAAACTGTATCTTAGCGCGTTGCTCGGATGTGAGCTCCGCACGCATGATACCATTGATTACTTCACTCAGTGTTCCGTCTCCTCCAAGAACAAGTATCTGGGTACAACCTTTCTCCTCTACGAGTTCGCGCGCCAACTCGATAGCGTGATTAGCATATTTAGTCACGCGATATATAAAGGGTTGGCGACGTTCTTTCAGCAACTTCCACAGATATAATCGCTGCATACGAAAAGCGCGTTTGCCTGATTTTGGATTAATGATAATTCCTAACATAATGTTCCACAGTGCCTTACACAATTTTTATTCAACATATCCGCCCGATTATTGCTTATTTTGTCTGCAAAGATACAAAAAAAAATGCACACTACCAAAAAAGTGTGCATTTTTAATTATTTTATGCTGATTTTTTCGATTATTTGAAATAAGCAGCAACTTTGTCGTTCTCAACAATTTCTTCTTGGAAGATGTAAGCACCTGTCTTAGGGCTCTTAACCATCTTGATACACTTGGTATGGTTACGACCTGCGTTACCAGTGTGAAGGGTTGCGACCGCTTTCTTTGCCATAGTACTAAGCCTTTCTTAATTAAAATGGTTAATTACTTAATTTCTTTGTGGATAGTGTACTTCTTGAGAATTGGGTTGTATTTCTTCAATTCCAAACGCTCAGGAGTGTTCTTGCGGTTCTTTGTGGTAATGTAGCGTGATGTACCTGGCATACCGCTGGCCTTGTGCTCGGTGCACTCCAAGATTACTTGGACACGTGCTTCTTTACTTTTCTTTGCCATAACGAATCCTCCTTTGTTTAAATGTAACCCTTCTCAGAAGCACGCTTCAAAGCGGCATCCAATCCGATCTTGTTAATAGTTCTCAGACCAGCTGCACTCACGTTCAGCATGATCCACGTATCTTGTTCTACCCAATAGAACTTCTTGTGGAAGAGGTTCACATCAAACGTCCTCTTTGTGTGACGCTTTGAGTGAGACACATTGCATCCACCCATGGCTTTCTTGCCTGTAATTTGACAAATCTTTGACATTTTATTTTTGTATTTAGTTTATTTCTA
>JAXJWX010000035.1:0-7791 GCA_036307765.1 Paludibacteraceae bacterium
GCTATCATCGCAGTAGCGAACAAACTCATTCGTCAAGCATTTGCAGTTGTCACATCTAATCGACCATATATCGATGGATATGTATCAACTTTTGCATAAAAAGCACTTTTTTGTTAAAAATTTATTATAGTTCGTCCTATCGTGGTCCCGAAACTTCTAGGCTCCTTCGACACAAAAAACCTTCTGTGCCGAAGATTTTTGCAATATATTATTAGAAAGTGTTGTAATAAAATACAACAAACTCTTGCATAATTCATGATTTTTCACTACCTTTGCGCCCAAATTGAGAAATAGTGTAGAGTGCTGTAGAGTAGTATAGAATTATACAACTGACACACAACTGCTACACAACTATTAAACAACTGCTAAACAATACTATAATGAAGGCGCTAGTAAAACGTTATGCAGAGCCTGGACTCTGGATGGAAGAAGTTCCAATGCCTAAAGTAGGCGTGAATGATGTGCTCATCAAGGTCACCAAAGCTGCTATTTGTGGTACGGACTTACATATGTATAAATGGGATGAGTGGTCTCAAAGCCACTGTACTCCACCATATATTATGGGTCACGAATTTGTAGGTGTAGCCGTAGAGGTTGGACCTGGTGTTCGCGGCGTGAAAGTAGGCGACCGTGTAACAGCAGAAGGTCATATCGTTTGTGGTACCTGCCGCAACTGCCGTCGTGGCATGGGTCACGTCTGCGAGAATACTATCTCAGTCGGCATCATGGGCAAAGACGGAGCTTTCGCGGAGTATGTGGCTATCCCTGAAAGCAATATCGTGCATGTGCGCCCTGAGATTCCAGATGATTTCGCTGCTATCATGGACCCATTCGGCAATGCCACCCATACTGCCCTCGCATTCCCACTTTTGGGTGAGGATGTGCTCATCACAGGTGCAGGACTCATTGGCACCATGGCTGCAGGTATCTGCCGTTATGCGGGAGCGAAGAATATTGTGGTGACCGACCTCAACGAGCAACGCCTTGAGATTGCTAAGAAAATGGGTGCGACCATAACCGTCAATGGTTCTAAGGGTGAAACCGTAGAAGGCGCGATGAAGCAATTGGGTATCCGTGGCTTTGATATTGGCTTGGAGATGTCGGGTGCGCCTGCGGCGTTCAATGATATGATTGCGCATATGTACAAGGGCGCCAATATCGCACAGTTGGGCATCTTACCAAGCGATACGAAAGTTAATTGGTCAGATATCATCTTCAATGCGTTGACTATCAAGGGTATTACTGGTCGCCGCATGTGGGAGACATGGTATCAGATGGAGCAGATGTTGTTGGGTGGATTGGATCTGAGTCCAGTCATCACTCATCGTTTCCACTTTGACGACTTCCAAAAGGGCTTCGACATTATGTGCAGCGGTCAATGCGGCAAAGTGTTGCTGGAGTGGTAACGGAAGTGGTATCCGAACCGATAGGATGCCTAAAAAATAATTGAAACTTATTAAAAAGATAGCCCTTCTCAGCGATGAGGCTATCTTTTATTTTTTCCATAGTATTCGTGTGAAAAGAAGCAGCACGGTGAAAATCTCTAAACGACCAATCAGCATAACGAAACTCATTACCCATTTAGCTACCATAGGGAATTCGGCATAGGTTCCCGCAGGACCAAACTGACCGATACTGATACCAACATTGCCAATCGCAGAGACAGCAGCTCCGATTGATTCATCGAAATTCACACCGCTAGCACTGAATATCACTACTGTTACGGCTATGATGAAGACATAAAAAATCAAGAACGCCATGATGTTGTTGATGGTCTGCTGCGGAACGGCCTTCTCGTTGAGCTTCACAGGGATAATCGCATTCGGGTGAATACGACGTTGGAATTCAGCTATACCGTTCTTCATAATAATCGCTAAACGTACCCATTTAATACCGCCTGCTGTACTACCAGCGCACGCACCAGTCAGCATCAGGAAGAATATGACCACCCATGCCACTACTGGCCAATACATATAGTCGGAGATGGTATATCCTGTAGAGGTCATTGAACTAATCACAGTGAAGATACTATCTCGGAACGCGCGTTCCATCTCCACAGCAGTCCAACCTGGACGAGCAATATACAAACCCAAGGTGAGCATGACTGCAAAAACTATTACCGCTACACTATACCAACGCAATTCCTCATCTTGGAAGAAGTTGCGTGCTTTGCCACGCAATAAGTAGATAAGCAGCACGAAATTGATACCCGATATGAACATAAAGAATGTCACGGTATAATGGATAGCTGCGGAATCATAGAACTCTAGGCTATTGTTGTGCGTCGAGAAACCGCCCGTAGCAATTGTAGAGAACGAGTGACAAACTGCATCAAATATATCCATGCCGCAGAGCCATAACGATGCCACTTCAGTGACAGTGAGCAACACATAGATGCTCCACATCATCTTTGCCGTGTCAGCAATGCGTGGCGACACTTTCTCGTAGGTCAAACCTGACACTTCAGCTGCGTACAACTGCATACCATTGAGCCCAAAAATAGGAAGGATGGCAATAGACAGCACAATGATTCCCATACCACCAATCCATTGGGTTAGCGACCTCCAAAAAAGTAGCCCATGAGTAATCACCTCTAGGTCTGGGATAATAGTAGCTCCCGTAGTGGTAAAACCCGACATACTTTCAAACCATGCGTCTGTGAAACTGGGTACTTGTCCGCTGAGGTAATAGGGTAGCAATCCAAAAGCGGAGAAGACCACCCATACCATTGCCACAATCACATAGCCCTCTCGCTCCCCCATGCGCGACTCGGCGCGGCGACCCACTAGCAAGCCAATGACACCTGCCAATAAGGTAACGACGGTAGAAAGTAGAAAGATATCGCTATCTGCCTCGTTGTACCATAGACTGACCCCCAATGCTAATGCCATAAACACCGATTCGATGAGCAACAAGGCACCCATCGTGCGAAAGACCATTCGGGTATTGAAAGTACGAGTCATAATAGTTTCGTATCGACTGTTGACAATTTATTTGAAGAATTTCTCGAGTTGGCGGATTACTTGGCTTTTACAAAATACTACTACTTGGTCGCCTTGCAGGATTTGCGTATCGCCGTTCACGAGGATACCTTCTCCCGCACGCACGATGGCACCAATATTGGCATCTTTAGGTAGGCGCATGTCGCGTATTTTGCCTTTGGTTATGCGACTGCCTTCTTCTGCCATGAATTCTACAATCTCAGCATCAGCACTTGTAAGGTTGCGCACGTTGAGGACACTAGCATCAAGCAACATTTGGTAAATATACGAAGCAGCGATAGTCTTTTTGTTGAGAACTGTACCAATATCCAAACCCTCTGCCATGGTAATATAATCTATGTTCTCCACTTCTGCGATGGTTTTTTTAACACCAAAGCGTTTTGCAGCCATACATGCAAAGATATTCGCTTCGCTATTATCTGTTACTGCTACAAAAGCATCGGCATCCTCTATCCCCTCATCTTTTAGCACAGCCATATCGCTTCCGTCTGCATTGATAATCAATGCATTATTGATTTTTTCGCTGAGGTGGTAACATAGTTCTCGATCAGCCTCAAGTATCTTGATATTGAGGTCATCGGGGAGGTTCTGTACGGTTTTTTGTGCAATCTTTGAACCGCCAAAGAAGATGATATTGCGAATCTCATGTTTTTGTTTACCCAAGTGCTCGCGTAGTATTTTCATGTTGTCATGTGTGCATACTGCATAGACCATATCATCTACTTTTATTTCATCTTGACCAGTAGGAATGATTGTTTCTTGTCCGCGTTTGATGGCCACTACCCGATATAGTCCGTGGTTAAAGAAACCTGACATGAAGGACTTGCCAATTACCTCTGCTCCTTCGCGTACTTTTACCACACAAAGTTCTAATGCTCCCTCGCATAGAGTGAGGTGGTAACGCATCCAATTGGTTTTTAGCGAAGATGTAATCTCTTGTGCTGCAAGTAGTTCTGGGTAGATTAGGTGGTTGAGTCCCATCTGTTCAAAAATGCGTTTATTCCCAGGAATGAGGTACTCGTAGTTGTCTATTCGTGCTAGTGTTTTCTTTGCTCCCAATTGATTAGCGAGCAGACTGGCCGTAATATTATCTGATTCTGATGGAGTAACTGCGATAAAGAGGTCTACATCTTTTACTCCAATGCTTTTCAAATCATGAATAGACATCGGACTACCCACTTTGGTTAGCAGGTCATAGTTTGCATCAAGGTCGCCAAGACGGTCTTGACGGTCGTCAATAAGACTGATGTCCATATCTTCGCGTGAAAGGAGCTTCGCCAAGTGGCGTCCTACAGCTCCAGCGCCTGCAATAATGATTCGCATATACCTTCTTTGTCTAATTTCAAGAGTTGATACAATTCTTTGGTACTTCCGTGCTCTACAAATTGGTCGTTTACACCAAGGCGTATAAGCTTAGGAGGCCTAAATTCTTCCATTGCAATAGCTTGATTACTAGCAGTGTATAGGCTCGTTATGTATTCCGATACGGTACTACCCAATCCGCCATCAATCATGCCGTCTTCTATGGTGATGATTGTTTGGAAGTGTTGTGTTATTTCTGCTAGGAGAAGTTTGTCGATAGGCTTTAACCAGCGCATATCGTAATGTGCAAAAAGGTTGCGTTTTCCCATCTCCATGCTATTGATAGCATCTATGACGGTATTACCAATAGCTCCAATGCTTAATACGGCTACTTCAATTCCTCGTTTTATGCACACTCCTTGTCCAAGTACGACAGGTGCATAACCAAGATGATTGATGCTACGTCCTCGTGGATAACGGATGGCGATAGGACCATTGTAGTCTTTGGCTATTCGCATCATTTGCTTGAGGTCCGTATTTGTCATTGGGGCACCGATAACCATATTGGGTATTGGACGTAGGTACGCCATGTCTAGCAGACCATGATGCGTAGCACCGTCATTTCCGACGATGCCTGCACGATCAATACAAAATACTACATGCAGTTTAGGCAAAGCTACATCGTGGATAATGTTGTCATAGGCTCGCTGTAAGAAACTGGAGTAGATATTGCAGTACGGTACTAAGCCTGCTTTTGCCATACCAGCGGAGAATGTGACAGCATGTCCCTCAGCAATGCCGACATCAAACACACGGGTAGGCAACTCGCGTTGCATGATATTCATGCTACAACCACTTGGCATAGCAGGTGTTACTCCAACTACACGTGCATCTTCCCTTGCTAGTTGGAGCAATTGTTCGCCAAATACTTCTTGCCATAGTGGCTCTTGTTTTATTTGCTCATCTCCATCTCGTATAATTGCTCCTTTTCTTTCACCTGTCTCAACACTAAACTCCCCTGGAGCATGCCAAGTCGTTTGGTCATTTTCAGCAGGTTGGTATCCTTTGCCTTTTTTGGTGATGATATGTAGTACTTTAGGTCCTTCGTAGTCTTTTATCTCATTAAATATGCGTACAAGATTTAGCACATCGTGTCCATCAGCAGGACCAAAATAACGCAAGTTGAGTCCTTGGAATAGGTTGTTTTCTTGTTTGGTCAGTAGGGCTTTTAAGTTATTCGTAAAGCGTTGTACACGTCCTTTGTTATTGTCATTAATCAAGTGCATTTTGCGTGCTACGCGGTATCCCCACCAACGCCAGCGATTGTATCGTTTGCTGGTGGTGATGTCCAATAGGTATTGTGTGAATCCACCCTTGATGGGATCAATAGCCATATTGTTGTCGTTGAGTACGATGAGCAGGTTGTTCTTAATCATCGAAGTATTGTTGAGCCCCTCAAAAGCCAATCCTCCTGTCATAGCGCCATCGCCGATGATTGCAACTACTCTTTGTCTCTTGTCTTCCGTTTCTCGCTTTATTGCTTCGTTGCCAATCTCAATACCCAACGCTGCGGAAATACTATTGCTTGCGTGTCCCGCGATAAAAGCATCATATTCGCTCTCCGCAGGAGTGGGGAAAGGAGCGAGCCCCTTAAATTGTCTGTTGGTGTGAAAACGTAGGCGTCTTCCAGTTAGAATTTTGTGTGCATATGCCTGATGTCCTACATCCCAAACGAGTTGATCGTTAGGCGTATCAAAGACATAGTGCAATGCAACAGTTAGTTCTACAGTTCCTAACGACGAACCTAAATGACCAGGATTACGGCTAAGCTCCTGAATGATTAAGTCTCTTACCTCATCGCATACTTGTGGGAGCGCATCAATAGGTAATTTTTTTAAGTCAATAGGATAGTTAATGGTATGTAAGTATTTATAATCCATTTACTGTTTAATATACAATTAGCCCGCAAAATTACACAAAAAATCGTACATATGCAAATTTTCACTCTTTTTTCTGTTACTTTTACCACTTTTCTATAGTTACTCTGTCAAATATAAATTGGATGATATGTCCGTTGTGAAACTCTATAGCAGCTATGTGGGATTAGGACGCCTGCGCACTAAGACAGAAAGCGTGGGGCATGCTATACGGCGGTGCTACTGAATAAAATGTAGTAGTTACAGGCATTTCTTGTGTGGACTCAACGCCTTTACGTTTTTACGATATCACTTCTTCACGGGGTCGCAAGTTAGCTCTATACCTAACTTGCGGAAGATCTTGCGGTCCACCTCGGAGAGCATAACGGTGGAATGGACTTGACAACCAGCTAATTGTGGGAGTGCCTCCAAAGTCTTGCGGCAGTTCTCGTCGTGCAAGGAGAGAACAGATAAAGCTACAAGCACTTCATCCGTGTGCAAACGTGGGTTGCGTCCGCGCAAGTAGTTTATTTTGGTGTGTTGGATCGGTTCAATCATCTCTTGAGGAATGAGTTTTACATCGTGGTCAATGCCCGCGAGATACTTTGTCGCATTCAGCAAGAGTGCTGCACTCGAACCGAGTAGGGGAGAGGCCTCTGCGGTGATGATGGTACCATCGTGTAATTCAATTGCGCCCACTGCCATACTATTATCACGCTCTTTGCGTTCGTTAGCGGCGGTAGTGGTTTTGCGGTCGGCTGTGGAGATACCCACTTGTTGGAACAAGCGACCAATACGATTGACTACTGCCTCGCTGATATCGCCATTGGCGAAATCGTTGAGCGCATGGTAATAGCGACGGATAATCTCTTGTTTGCTTGCTTCTTGGCATGCAGCATCATCTTCGATACAGAAGCCTACCATATTCACACCCATATCGGTTGGTGATTTGTATGGGTTGTGTCCGTAAATACCTGTGAACAAAGCATCCAGAACAGGGAAAATCTCTGTGTCGCGATTATAACTGATAGCAGTAGTACCATATGCCTCAAGGTGATATGGGTCAATCATATTCACATCATTGAGATCGGCTGTCGCAGCTTCGTAGGCTTTGTTCACAGGGTGCTTGAGTGGTAGATTCCAGACAGGGAATGTCTCAAACTTAGCATATCCCGCTTGATTACCGCGTTGGTGCTCGTTGTAGAGTTGGCTCAAGCATACTGCCATCTTGCCACTACCTGGACCTGGCGCCGTAACCACTACTAATGGGCGTGTCGTCTCGATATAATCATTCTTACCAAAACCATCAGCTGAATCAATGAGTGCCACATTGTGAGGGTAACCCTCAATGGTGTAGTGGAAGTAGGTCTTGATACCGAGGCGCTCAAGGCGTTGGCTATAGTTTTGTGCCGATGCTTGACCGCTATAGTGGGTGATAACCACGGAGTTAACAAGGAAACCTCGAGCCATAAACTCCTCTCTAAGGCGCAATACATCCACATCGTAGGTGATACCTAAGTCTTGGCGCACTGTATTTTTCTCAATGTCGGCAGCAGAGATGACGATGACAA
>JAXJWX010000036.1:0-22008 GCA_036307765.1 Paludibacteraceae bacterium
GTCTTAGCCTTGTAATCCACTACGATAGCGCCTGCACCAGAAACGCAGCACTTACCCATACCACGAGCTACCACAGCTGCGTGAGAGGTCATACCACCACGAGCAGTCAAGATACCCTCAGCAGCAGACATACCTGCGAGGTCCTCTGGGCTGGTCTCAATACGAACCATCACTACTTTGTGACCGTCCTTAGCCCACTCTTGAGCATCGTCTGCGTGGAATACGATTTGACCGCAAGCAGCACCTGGACTAGCTGGCAAACCTTGGGTAATCACCTTAGCTGCCTTCAATGCTTTAGAATCAAATACTGGGTGGAGAAGCTCGTCGAGTTTTTGTGGCTCGCAACGCTTGATAGCAGTTTTCTCATCGATAAGACCCTCTTTCACGAGGTCCATAGCGATCTTCACCATCGCAGTACCGGTACGCTTACCGTTACGTGTTTGGAGGAACCAGAGCTTACCCTCTTGTACGGTGAACTCCATATCTTGCATATCGCGGTAGTGGTTCTCAAGCTTAGTTTGGATAGCATCGAGCTCAGCATAGATCTCTGGCATAGCTTCCTCCATAGAAGGATACTTGCTAGCACGCTCTTCCTCGCTGATACCTTGCAATGCAGCCCAACGGCGGCTACCCTCAAGGGTGATTTGTTGTGGAGTACGGATACCTGCTACCACGTCCTCACCTTGTGCGTTAACGAGGTACTCACCATTGAAAAGGTTCTCACCTGTCGCAGCATCACGGCTGAAGCATACACCAGTAGCAGATGTCTCGCCCATGTTACCGAACACCATGGATTGAACGGTTACGGCTGTTCCCCACTCATCTGGAATTCCTTCCATCTTACGGTAAAGGATAGCACGCTCGTTCATCCAAGAGCGGAACACAGCGCAGATAGCGCCCCAGAGTTGCTCTACTGGGTTGGTTGGGAAGTCGTGACCAGTTTGATCCTTGATAGCTGTCTTGAAGCGAGCTACGAGGAGCTTGAGCTCATCAACGGTCAAGTCCTTATCCAATTTCACGCCACGGATCTCCTTCACCTCTTCGATGATTGCCTCGAATGGGTCCATATCCTCTTTGTTTACAGGCTTCATACCGAGAACTACGTCACCGTACATTTGTACGAAACGGCGGTAGCTATCATATACGAAGTGTGGGTTACCTGTCTTCTCTACAAGACCAGCAGCTACCTCATCGTTCAAGCCAAGGTTCAAGATGGTATCCATCATACCTGGCATAGAAGCGCGAGCACCAGAACGAACACTCACGAGGAGTGGGTTCTTAGGATCGCCAAAGGTATTATTCATCAAGCTCTCAATGTGAGCTACCGCTGCTTTCACTTCCTTGTCAAGGATCTCAACGATCTTCTCTTGACCTACTTCGTAGTACTCGTTGCAAACATCTGTGATGATAGTGAAACCTGGAGGCACTGGTACGCCTACCAAGTTCATCTCAGACAAGTTTGCGCCCTTACCGCCCAATGTCTCTCGCATTGATGCGTTACCTTCTGCCTTACCATTACCGAAGGTATAAACACGTTTTTTGTTGTCCATTTTCTTAAAAAAATTTATGATTAATATTCTTTTTTGTCCTTATTTTTTGTTTCAGCCTGCAAAGGTACGAAAAAAAATATATATATGCAAATAAAATACACAAAAGTTGATATTTACGAGGCGTTTAGTAGCAAATAGTCAGTCATTTGACAAAAAACGTCCAATATATTTGCGTATGTGGGATTTTTTTAGTACTTTTGCGAGTTGAAATAACGCAAACACAAATACAAGCGCCATGATAGGAATTTTTAATGATAATTTTCCTCCTGTTTTGGATGGAGTAGGCATTACTGCACAGAACTATGCATATTGGCTAACGGAAACTGGACATGATGTGTCTGTTATCACGCCATATGCGCCAAACATGCAAGATGTGATGGCTAGTGCTCCTTATCCTATCCATAGATACATATCCATTCCGATTCCTTTTAGATACCCTTATCGTTATGGTCTTCCCTATTTAGACGCTTCATTCATGCGCAAGTGGAAAGAAATGAATTTTGACATCGTGCACGCGCATTGTCCTTTCACAACAGGTACGTTAGCTTCTCGCATAAGCAAAAGTCAGCAAATACCGCTTGTAGCAACTTTTCATAGTAAATACCGCCAAGATTTTGAACATAATGTGCCATGCAAGCCCATTGTGGACTGGATGGTAAAACGTATTATTCACTTCTATGAACAAGCAGATGAAGTGTGGATACCACTGCCAGCAGTAGAGGAGACACTGCGTGAGTATGGATATAAAGGGCATGTCGAAGTAGTCGAAAATGGTAATGATTTTTATGCATCTAAATCGCAAATAGCTATCATTCGCGAAAGTATGCGTGCTGAGTTAGGTATCATGCCAGATGAAACTATGCTTCTCTTTGTAGGGCAACACACATGGGAAAAAAATATCCGTTTCATTCTTGAATCGTTGTCGCTGATGAAGGATAAGCCATTCCATTTCTTTATGGTAGGTACGGGGTACGCAGTGCATGCAATCCGTTCATTGATAAGGCAATTGGGATTGTCAGACCGTGTAACATTATTGGGTAATATACACGATCGTGACCGACTCAAACGCATATACGCAGCTGCAGATCTTTTCCTATTCCCTTCTCTGTACGACACGTGTGGACTAGTTGTGCGCGAAGCTGCTGCAATGCACACACCTTCGATATTATTACGAGAATCTACAGCTGCTACTGCTATTACAGATGGTGTAAATGGTTTCCTAACGCACAATGATCCCGCAGATTTCGTGCAACAAATAATGTATTTGATGAATAGACCAGATGAGATAAAAAGCGTAGGAGAAAAAGCATCCAAAACCATCTCTCGTTCGTGGGAAAGTGTAATAGAGGAGGTGGCACTACGTTATCGCGATTTACAAGCTTCTTATCGTTTCAAACAAGGTAAGTGAATGTCTTTATCAAAACAACATAAACAATAGAAATAAATGAAAACATCGTATTTACTTCTCTTTATGCTTATCCAACAAGCAATGTCTGTCGTTGGACAATTGCTTCTTAAAATGGGTATGGCAGCAGAGAGTCCATTTGCTTGGTCTTGGCGCAATGTTGGACACCTCTTTATTAATCTGCACTTGCAATTTGGTCTTTGGCTTTTGATAGGTGCCAACGTATTTTGGTTGTGGTTGCTCAATAAATATGCTTTTTCGTTGGTATATCCGTTGACTAGTTTGGGCTTCGTCTTTAGTGTATTGACAGGTATGTTTATTTTGCGTGAGCATGTATCGCCTATCCACTGGCTGGGACTTGTATTGATTATGATTGGCTGTTTCTGTATTGCTAAGGTATGAGAAAACGTATCCAACACTGGCTTTCCATTGGTAATAGAGCCAATTGGTGTGTTTTTGCCATTTTTGCTTTGTTTATCTATGGCAAAACGTTGCTGTTTGACCACTTTGCTTTTCGCGAATTGGCATTGCAGCCATCTATTCTCGTACTTCTCTCCAAAAATTGTGTCAAACTAGCAGCGGCATTGCTATTTGCATCGTTGACATTCGTGCTGCGTGATAAACGTTGGCTTATTATGCTTTCGTTTATCATCGACACATGGTTTATCGCCAACCTTATATATATGCGCAATAACCATATCTTGCTGGATGCAGAAGCTTTTAATATGTCCAGTAACCTGCATGGTTATTTCTGGTCAGTACTGATATACATAGAGTGGGGTATTGACCTGCTATTTTATGGTATGACCTTGTTATTTTGTTTGATTTATCGCTATACAACAAAGAGTGCACGTAATTGGCGAGCGTGGTTGGTGCTGGTTGCCATTTCAGTAGGACTACGTTTAATAGGAGAAGCACTCTATGTGTGTGACCAAAAAACTACATTTAACATTTGGCCTGTTATCCGCGAACGTAGAGAACCTGTCTATGGCATGCATTTTCCTACAACAGTGGCCAACACCAGCATACTGTATTCACCAGCGTACATATTGTCGGATTATTTCCTTATGATTAATGGTATTTTACCAGAACGTCCACTTACGGATTACGACCAACAAATGATGGCAATATTAGACGATGGTCAGCCAACTGACACACTACAGTCACCGCTAATTATTATTCTGTTAGAGAGTTTAGAGAACTGGGTTCTTACCCCGCAAATCATGCCAAATCTATATCGATTAACGCAAGCTGAACATGTATTCTATGCCAATCGTATTCATACGCAGATTGTTGGTGCTCCATCAGCAGATGGACAACTAATCATCAATACAGGTTTGCTCCCTATCAATGCAGGTGGAACATGTCTGTATTATGGTCAACATACCTATCCAGCAATCATGTCGCTTGCACCAGACTCGACCATTTGCCTCTTGCCCCACGATTTGCGCGTATGGAACCAAACAGAGATGTCACCTGCCTATGGCTATGATACTACCATTTGCTATAGCGACATTGATACTCTTCTATTTCAAAAATTAAATTCGCTTATTGATGAGGGTAAACAATATATACAATGTATTACGCAATCTACGCATGCACCATTTGTGAGTGAAGAATATTCGCATTTACCTTTGCCCGAAGATATGCCATGGGTAATGTATAATTTCATTCGCGCCTTCAATGCATTGGACGATGGATTAGGTTATTTTGTTCGTAAACTGGAGACAGATTCTATTTTACAACAATACACGATTGTTATCACTGCAGATCACCGTATTTTGCATCATGAAAAACGCTGTCAGATGCAACAATATGCAGACATGCACAATATGAATCTCAACCCAATGGATGATTGTTTACCACTCATTATCTATTCACCTAATATACATGGCAACCTTCGTTATACGGGCGATGCATACCAAATGGATATTTATCCTACTTATATATCTTTGTTAGGCGTAGATAATTATCATTGGAATGGTCTAGGTATCAACCTATTAGAAGAACATGCAACGCGCCACATACAAGAGCGTGAGGCCTACGTACTATCAGATAAACTGATACGAAATAATTATTTCTCAAAGTGATTTTTTACAAATAAGAGCAGATATCAAATCTGCTCTTATTTATTAGAATTCGAAACGGATAGTTAATTTCACGCCGTTTCTTCCCCATGCACCCACTTTACGTCGTGCATTGATCATAATAGGTTCGCCGTTCTCATCTAGGACTGCATGACCAGAGCCATCTAATTGTGGTGTTTTGTATGGCAACTCATAGTCATTGTACGTGATACGACGGATATAGTCAATGCGAATAAATTTCAGGATATTTTCTAATCCCACTGTAAATTCCATATAAGGCAATTGCCCCATAGGCGAAGCTGTACGGAAGTTGTCGTATATATATGGTACTCCATCTACGTACTTAACATTGCCCTGTACATCATGACCATTAATGAAAGTAGCATGTGGAAAATCATATAATCCAGAGTTACTCTCTGCTGCATGATATGGGTTGTTCTTATTGGTCAAACCACCATAAATAGCAGAGAAACTGATTACCTCGCGTAATTTAAGTTTATTGATTCCTGGTATTCGGTTTAGTATCCATCCCTTGAGGTAGTAAGTAGCGTGTAGTCCGACGTAGTAGTCCATGAGAAACTCCATGGGCTTCATCAAGTTGAAAGCTCGTTGAGCCAATAATATACTCGTACTAGCTTGTGGTATATATAACTTAGTAAAAGGAACTTGCTGCCATGTGTAGCCACCTTGTAGGCGCACATCCAAGTGTCCAAAAGCAGAGAACCAAAAGCGCTTGTCCACAAGTGCTTCAGTGCGATTATAAATAAATCCATTACCACCATTGTGCCTATCATCTAGGTAACCAACGTAGTGCGTTAATTTGAATGTAGGTGCATCTTTATCCATGGCAAATGGACTCTCAATACCCATTCGGTCAATGAAGATACGTGCACCTGGCGAGTATTTTAGTTCTACCATTGCTTCATAATTATGGTACTGTCCGATAGACGATAGGGTGGAAGTGTAGATTCCGTCGGTACCAGTAGAAGTATAATTCATGCGATCATACCGCAGAGACCCAGCTGCTTCATTGTTGCTAAAATCAAAAGAAGCTTTGACAGATAACATATTTTCCCATTCTTTCATATATTCCAATTTAGCATGGAAGACATATTGATTGAATCCTATGGTAGGTGTACTTGTAGGAAGCGACATAAGGATATTGTCTCGTCTAATCACGTCCGTTATCTGTCCTGGTTCCTCCACATCGTACTGTGCACTCAATTGAATATGGTGGCGCAAGCCGTCGTAAGGTTGATTCTTATGTTTGTCAAAAGTATATATCAATGTGAGGTTGTACTTAGGTCGTAAATCTGTGGTACCAAAAGCAACATAACCACGGAAGAAAAATTGATCGTGCAATCGTGCAGTAGAAGCACCACCAAAACGTAAGCGCGCACCTTCCAACATATTCCAACTGGCAAAGTTATAGATAGGACCTATGTCGAACTTGGACAAATCTAAGTCTCTAGCTGGTGTAGTCGCGACAAACTCTGTCGTCAGCGCATTGATAGCAGCAATCGCGCTTGCTAACTTCGGTACAGCGGTTACTTCTTGTACCAAGTCATAAACAGAACTTTCGTATTTTGTAAGAGGTTCTGGACGCAAAGTGTCCCATGCAGCAGCTCCATAGTGGACTGCCATCGAATCGTTGATATCCGCCTCTTCAGAAGTCATATTGGAAAAGATATTCGGCGGGGTAGGCGTTTCTAAATCCCAACCTGTATAGATTTTCGTTTGCCGCGCTATCATGCCGCGTTTCTTGTTGAAAATATAAAACTTAGCATACGTACTCGTTCTATCAGGTGCCCACAATCCATTTTCCAGTTGCACGTAATTATGTTCAATAGAATAGTTACTTGCAAAATTGAGATTAATCTCTGGAGGTATATTGATTGTGTACTTTTTTATACGGTAAGTGGAATCGTTTACCACATAGAGATGTCCCGTGAATCCATAGCTCTCAGAGTTGACAGGCACAAATGCCAAATCTATACACTGATAACCATCTACCATAATGGTATCCATTATGTAATACTGGTAAAAAGTCACTGCTAGACTAGATGATAAAGGTGAGACAAACCGATTGTATAGCAAGGTCATGCTATTGTGATTGATGTCTATATCCTTGAAGAGTGCTTTGATATTCTCATGTAAAGCACCGTATGAAACTAAATCTTCTACACCAAATACGCGTTCTTTCTGCAGTATCTTTTTCTCTCTGTAGGGATTACGTTGATAATACTCATCATTGAGATTTTCGCGAATACTAACCGTCACATTAGGATATACTCCTGTGGTGTCAATATACTTCTTTAAAAAGGTAAAATTCTTCCAAAAACGTTTGTCCCAATTGATTTTGATATTGTCCAAAGCAAAAGACATACGTGAATATGATTCAGCAGTGTAATAATCTAGTGATTTTACACAGTGGTCATTTTTGTTAGCAATCACATTCTTTATCAGTTCTACAGCCGGATTGCCCCTACGTTTATATCCCCTCCTCTTATTTTTGGGTGTAACTATAATATCCTGTAAACCATATACATCAGGGGTAAGTTGTATCTTAAGATTAGTCTTATTTTGCCCCTTGGTAAGGTTAATTGTTTCTGTTTTGTAACCAACCATTTGGACATTGACAACCGTGTATCCAGATATGTTACTGATATCAAAGTTTCCTTCCATGTCAGTCGTAGCACCCACTCCAGATGAAACCATACCTTTATTTGGAGTTGACTTGAGAAAATAAACTTGCACAAATGGTAATTTTTCACCTGTCTCGGCATCTACAACTACACCACTCACTCCTGTACGTTGTGATGTCCCCTGCGCAAAAGCTGTCACAGCTAAAGTGAGCAGAATACCTATGAAGTATAACTTATGTTTTTTCATTTTTCTTTATATTTTCATAAAATCACATAATAACCGTATTTTAATTAGCGCTGCAAAGGTACTGCTTTTATTTTAAATATGCAAATAATATTTAATATTACTTGGATTTATTTTCTTTTTTAATTTAATAATTTGTATGTTTGAGAAAAATGTAGTACCTTTGCGCTGAATTTACATACAATATCATTCAATATTTCAATATGCTACACAACATGACACAACGCAACCTAACTGCTTTCGTTTTTCCTGGTCAAGGAGCCCAATATGTGGGCATGGGAAAAGATTTGTACGATAATTATCCTTTAGCGCGAGAATTGATGCTTGCAGCAAACAAGGAATTAGGTTTTTCCATTACAGATATTATGTTCGAGGGGGCGAATGAAGATCTTCGCCAAACACGTGTTACACAACCTGCAATCTTTTTACATTCGGTCGTAGCCTGCCGTTTGATGAACCAAATGCGTCCCGATATGGTAGCAGGTCATAGTCTGGGTGAATTTTCAGCTCTAGTTATTGCAGGTGCATTGGATATGGGTGATGCGTTGCGCTTGGTTAGTGAGCGGGCTTTAGCTATGCAAGAGGCATGCGAAATATGTCCAGGCGCTATGGCTGCTGTACTTGGGATGGCTGATGATAAAGTGGCAGATATATGCAATCAAATCTGTGATAGTTCAGCTATCGTTGTTGCCGCCAACTACAATTGTCCAGGTCAGGTCGTTATCTCTGGCTCGGAGGCTGGGGTAGAGCTGGCATGCAAAGCATTGAAAGAAGCGGGAGCTAAGCGTGCATTGAAGTTACCCGTAGGTGGTGCTTTCCACTCCCCACTGATGCAACCAGCGGCTGAACGTTTACAAAAGGCTATTATGAATACTCAGTTCCATACTCCTATCTGTCCTATTTATCAAAATGTGAGTGCACGTGCTGAAAAAGACAAACATACTATTCAAAGCCAACTCTTGGAGCAACTCACTTCACCTGTTCGTTGGACACAATCGGTGCAACAAATGATTGCCGATGGCGCTACACGTTTCTATGAGTTTGGACCAGGCGACGTATTGAAAGGATTAATACGAAAAATCAATTCTGAAGTAGAAATTGGCTAACGATTCAATAAGCTATCTATCGCTTGATGAACCGTATCTAATGATACGGATTGCATAATTATGTCCATCTTGGCTTTAATCTGCTCATTGCACAAGTTGCCGACAGACCCCTCGTGGGTATAATGCGATAGTGTCTCCTCTACTGTTGCTTCGTGTTGGAAAGTGCCATTGGTAATCTCATCTGCCACTTGTCGGTATGCATCGCGGAATGGTACACCATTCGCTGCACGACGATTCACTTCTTCCACAGAGAAGGCTGGTGCGTATAATGGATTGGACATGATGTCAGCTTTCATTTCCATATTTTCCACGGCGTAGGTGGTAATCTCCAATAGATTATTGAGTTGATCAAAGAGAGGGAAATAAACTTCCTTAATCAGTTGCATGTCACGGAAATAGCCAACGGGCAGATTGGTTGTGATGTGACGAATAGTATCTGGCAACGCACAGATACGATTGGCGTGCGCACGGATTAGTTCAAATACATCTGGGTTCTTCTTATGCGGCATGATACTGGAACCGGTAGTCATTGTGTCAGGCAGTTTGATAAAGCCGAAGTTCTGCGAATTGAACATACAGCAGTCCATTGCCAATCGTCCGACAGTCTCTGCTACAGAGGAGTAAGCAAAAGCCACGGTTCGTTCCATGCGTCCACGGTTCATTTGAGCATAGATGGCGTTGTAGTCCAAGTCAGCGAAACCTAGCAACTGCGTAGTCAAAGTGCGATTGAGTGGAGCGGATGAACCATAGCCAGCAGCAGAGCCTAGTGGATTGAGGTTTGCTTGCTCAAAGGCGGCTACAAGGAGACGCATATCGTCTGTCAGTGCCTCCGCATAAGCGCCTAACCACAGTCCAAAAGACGATGGCATAGCCACTTGCAAGTGGGTGTAGCCAGGCATAAGGAGCGCTTTACCTTCTTCGCTACGCTTTTGCAGAGTGTGGAAGAGTTGCTTTACCAATTCCATTGTCTTCTCAATCTCTGCACGGGTAAAGAGCTTGAGATCCACTAGCACTTGGTCATTGCGTGAGCGACCAGTATGCACTTTCTTGCCAACTTCGCCCAATTGGCGGGTAAGCATGAGTTCCACTTGCGAGTGTACATCCTCGATACCATCTTCAATAACGAAGTTGCCCGCCTCTGCTTGCTTGTATAATTCGCGTAACGCAGGCAAGAGAACTTCCAAGTCCTCTTTGGATAGCAAGCCCACATGTTCCAGCATGGTCACATGTGCCATGGTACCTAATATATCATGCGTAGCAAGGAGTAAATCTAGTTCTTTGTCCTTACCAATGGTAAAACGCTCTATTGCGTCGTCAATCTTGTAACCTTTGTCCCAGAGTTTCATATATAATTTTTGAATTATCAATTTTGAATTAAGAGTTTCTTTAGCAATTTGATTGCTTGTTCTATTTCGTGGATATGAATGTATTCATCTGCGGTATGCGAGCGGGCGGAGTCGCCTGGCCCGAATTTTACTTTTGGACAAGATAGCAGTGCCATATTGCTAAGCGTAGGCGAGCCATAAAGCGGTATGCCCAATGCTTTTGCTCGTTGCACGATTGCAGTCTCAATTGGCGTAGATGTGGCATTGAGTCGTGTAGAGCGAGGTGTGAGTGTTGATTGCACCATTGGTTGCAAAAGTGCATGTATCTCCTCGTTGGAGTACAATCCATTGGAGCGAATATCTACGACGAATTTACATGTATCAGGCACTACGTTATGCTGTGTACCCGCTTGAATCATAGTGGTAGTCATCTTGACTTTGCCCAAGAATGGCGACACCTTCTCAAACTCGTAGTTACGCAAGGTTTGTATATCATCCAACGCAATGTATAATGCATTCACTCCCTCTTCACGCGCGGCATGTCC
The DNA here is from genome assembly GCA_036307765.1 of Paludibacteraceae bacterium. Taxonomy (GTDB): domain Bacteria; phylum Bacteroidota; class Bacteroidia; order Bacteroidales; family Paludibacteraceae; genus Colicola. The sequence goes on from JAXJWX010000036.1 coordinate 10,908, forward strand.
GGCTTTGCCTTTCGCTTCGCCGTCCAACACCATCAGTCCGCGTTCGGCTACTGCCATCTCCAGCGAGGTAGGTTCGCCCACAATGGCATAATCGATATTACCGATGTGTGGCAACAGCATTTCGATGCCCTTTCTACCGCTATTCTCTTCTTCTGCGGTGAGGGTCAGAATAATGCGTTTACCAGCTATGGGTGTATGGTAGAAGTCGATAAATACTGCGAGCATTGCTATTACGCTTCCTCCGTCGTCATTCGCACCTAAACCATATATCGTTGTGCCATCACACTCTCCGCCAAAAGGATTGCGAGTATAAGATGCTGAAGGTTTAACCGTATCGATATGTGCGTTAAGTAGCACTGTTGCTGGGCCATCTCCACATTCCGCCCACAGATTATTTCCTACACGATGAACAGCAATGCCCTCTGCCGTCATCCATTGTTCCAGCATAGTGCACACCGCATCCTCCTGCCCCGAAATAGAGGGAGTTTGAATCATGCGTTGCAGTAGTGTGATGTATTTGTTATCCATTATGCTTGTTCAATAATAGTGCCGCCTTGTATTTGGTTAGAATGGGTGATGCGAACAGATTGTACGCCATGCTCTATGGCTGCAAAAGCATTATCAATCTTAGGAATCATACCGCCCGAGATAATACCCTCTGCTTTGAGCTGGGTATAGGTTTCGGGGATGATACGAGCAATTAGCGATGATTCGTCGTCAGGATTGCTCAATACACCAGCCTTCTCAAAGCAGAAAGTCAACTGTACGTTGCTTCTCGCCTCATCGCCTTCTCGCCTCATCGCCTCAGCCATAGCGATAGCTGTTTGCGATGCTACAGTATCGGCATTCGTATTGAGTAATGCTCCTTCGGCGCTATAGGTGATTGGAGCAATCACAGGTGTCAAACCGTTATCTAGTAGTGTACGAAGATGCTGCCCGTTTACATCTACCACATCGCCGACATAGCCATAGTCGATACCGTTTTTAATAGGACGTTTCACCGCTTTCATCCAACCTCCATCAGCGCCAGTCATGCCGATTGCATTTACACCCATCGTTTGCAATTGTGCCACTACTTGTTTGTTGACCAGTCCGCCATAGACCATCGTAACGATGTCAAGGGTCTCCTTGTCCGTCACACGGCGACCATCAATCATTTGTGTTTCTACACCCAAACGTTCAGCCATGGTCGTAGCTAATCTGCCACCGCCATGCACCAATACTTTGGGACCTTCTATCGCAGCGAACTGACGCAGAAACGCATCTCTTTGCGCTTCGTTCTCCAGCACGCCACCACCTATTTTGATTACTTGTATCATTTCAAATTCTCCAACATGCGTTTCATTATGACTTGGATACTAGTCACACGGTTGGCAGCCTCTGGGATGACGATAGAGCGCTCTGAATCGATTACGCCATCGCTTACGATGACATTGCGACGAACAGGCAAACAATGCATGAAGCGAGCATTGTTGGTTACCGCCATATGTGCCTCATCTACCATCCAACTACGGTCATCACAAAGAATCTTACCATAGTTCTCAGGCTCTGTCACACCAGGGCATGACCAGTTTTTAGCATATACAAAGTCTGCGCCCTCAAGGGCTTTCATTTGGTCGTACTCTACACGAGCATTACCTGCAAAGCGTGGATCCAATTCATAGCCCTTAGGATGGGTGATCACGAAGTCCACATCGGCGGCGTTCATCCATTCAGCGAAGGAGTTAGGCACTGCTTGTGGCAATGCTTTAGGGTGAGGAGCCCAAGTGAGAACCACTTTGGGGCGTTTAGTCTCTTTGTATTCGTCGATAGTGATGAGGTCCGCAAAGGCTTGACATGGGTGCACGGTTGCTGACTCTAGTGAAATGACGGGCTTGCCAGCATACTGAACGAACTGCTGGAGGATAGTCTCTTGGTAGTCAAACTCGCGGTCGGTAAGTCCTGCAAACGAGCGCACACCGATGATGTCGCAATAGCTTGCCATTACAGGAATCGCTTCGCGCAAGTGCTCGCTCTTGGTGCCGTCCATGATGACGCCGAGTTCGGTTTCGAGTTGCCAACTATCTTGCCCGATATTGAGCACGATAGGCGACATGCCGAGGTTGAGTGCTGCCTTTTGTGAGGAGAGACGAGTGCGGAGCGACGAGTTAAAGAACACGAGCATGATCGTTTTGTTCTCGCCCAAATGCTTCCACGCGTATGGATTGGCTTTCACTTGGCGAGCTTCCTCTAGTGCGAGGTTCAAGTCGCCGATATCTTGTACATGAAAGAATGATTTCATAATTTAAGTGATGAATGATAAGTTATGAGTGATATGTTATGAGTTAAAAGTACAACTCTTATCGGGTGCAAAGGTACTGCTTTTTTTTGACATGAGCAAGAAATATGCTATATTTGTGATGAGCGAAGCTATTTTCGAATATTTGTGCCTCTATATATTATAGTGATGCCGTATCTTCGGCAATTTGTTGTTTTTGTGCCGAAAAATCGCTTGCGATTAATCGTTCGAGCCCATTGGGCGAGATAAGACGATTGTAAATGTTGCTATAAAAAGACGCTTAAAGCAAGCGGAAGGTGTTGATTACCAACGCCTCCCGCTTGGGTGATTTTTTGTTGTTTTTTTCTTTGTGCCGAAGGTTACTGAATCTTTGCGGTTATTTTACAATCACTTTTTCTGTGCCAATTGTTTTGCTTCCTTGAGTGATTTTAATCAAATTCATACCATTTGATAAACGATGAGCAGGGATGGTTGTAGTGGTTTGACCCGCAGGAATAGTTTGTTGATTAAGAACTTTTCCTTGCATATCTACCACTTGTAGATTGGTTTGGCTGCTGCCTGCATTGTCTCCAGACAATTGGATAGTAATCATTTGATTGCGATTAGCGACACTAGGGAATGCACCCACTTTTATTGGAGCGCATACTTGCTCTATAGATGCACCTACAGAAGAACGATTAATTTTATAAATCAGTAACGTTTCGTTATCATTTATCTCTCCTTGACAAAGGATATAACGCTCGTCAGATATTTGAATAATTGTAGCATCCACCCCTGCCTTCATTTCAAATCCGTTGGGGAATGTTATGGTTTGAAGAATAGTTCCGTCTTCAGACATGATGTTGAAACTTTTGTAGAGAGAATATTGGTAAAATGTTTTCTCTTGGGTGTAAGTACCTGATTCGTAATGATTCATCATAGGTCCATTGTAACCGTAATCGTATTCTTCACTTAACTCATGAGGAAAATATAAGTATTCATACTTATCGTCGCTATTAAACAGAGTTTGCGTGAGGCATACTCCATCGCCTGTTTCCCACATATAGTCATAAGTATGGTTGGCATCATAATTGGTAAATCCTATAGAATAAGTTTGAGGAAGACTGTATTCGCTGCGTTCTACCTCTACCCATTCTCCATATTCAAATGTTATTTCATCTTCGGCATATACGCTTTGGTCTTCCCAAACAATGTTATCATGATATAAATATCCATCCTTCCATAGATACGCGTATTCTGGATATTGTTTTCCATATGTATCCACCATAAAATAATTGCCAGCATCCGTGCCATCAACATAATATTCATCCATGTTATAAAAGAACCATATACCACCTTCTGGATGAGGCGTAACAGATACTATCGTTATATTATCTGCGCTCTCCAAATGAGATTTCATATCATTTTCCGTCCATGTAGATGGAACTTCATAAATATAAATATATTCGCCAGATTCATAATCATATTCACTACTTAAAACCTCTAAGTGAAGATAACTAGCGTTCCATACCACATTCGAAGAAATTAATTCGCCTGGAGTGACTGTAACGGTCACTTCTCGTTCTTTTATAATGTGTATTTCCTCATAAAGGGTAGGGGTAATGGTAATTGATTTTACTGGGGTGAAATCATTACCATAAATGGCAATTTGGTCATCTGCAGTACGAATATACACGCGATTACTGCCATCATACGAAAGCTCTTTGGGTACAACACTAAAAACATTTTCGGTCTTATCATTTACTTGTAATACCGTTGGTAGGTTAGTTACTTGTGCTGTCAGTGCTACACTGAACAAAAGGCACAGAAGTGTAGATGTTGTTTTCATTGTTTTGATATTTAATGGGTTATGATTTGTGTTTGTATATACATAGAAAAAGCGTGAACTTTCGTTCGCTTCAATTTGATTGTTTGAGGTTCTGGACTACCTATATTCTTCAAATCTACGCACGGAAAACTCACGCTGAAAGCATGAGCGTGCATAAACCGTACTTGAAGAATATTGATGTTTTGAAAGTGTCCAGTTTTCAAACAATCAAGTCTGGGCTTATAACGCTATATTAAATATGTCGGGCAACGGTATCAACTTCTTTCTCAACCTTTGCGCTGCAAAGGTACGCTTTTTTTTTGAATTGTGCAAAAAAAATCGTATTTTGGGGTGATTTTTTTTCTGGTGTAAGGTGTAAAGGCAGGTGATAGCTGCTTGATTATATGCTCATCACTCGGCGAGGTCACGATGAAGTCACGATGAGGTCTCGATGAGGTCACGATGGAGATAGGTGGCAAATGGGTAGCATACAAAGGGGGAAAGAAGAGGGATTAAGAATTATGAGAATTTGCGGAAGCGAAAAATCGTTTGAGGTGTTTTTTGATACTTGTAAGTGGCAAAAGGAAAGAAAAACAATAATTTTTAATTATTATTTGCGTATGTCAAAAAAAAGCAGTACCTTTGCAAAGTTTGTGGAAAATCGAAATGATTCAACTTGAAATGAAGTTTTTATTAAAAATAAAACAATTTGCTGCAGAGAAGATGGCTCTCTGTGTGTTTTTGGTGTTATTCGCATCAGTTGCTGTAGCGCAAGAGCGTGTGATGTTGATAAGTGATCCACACGTGTTGGCCAGTTCTCTTGTGAAGCAAGGTGCTGCTATGGATGAGATGATGGCTGGACAGCGTAAGATGCTCGATATAAGCGAAGAGGTGTTCGTGGCGCTGATAGATACGGCATTGGCGCACAAGCCAGCCTTGGTGCTTATCCCTGGTGACTTGACTAAAGATGGCGAAGTGGCCAGTCATAATGTTGTAGTAGAGCAACTCGAGAGACTGCGAGCTGCAGGTATCAATGTGCTTCTTATCCCTGGTAACCACGACATAGGCGGCAAGGCATACGCTTATCAAGGTAGCGAGAAGGTGGCTGTGGATGTGCTGGCTGATACAGATTGGGAGAATCAATATGCTTGGGTATATGAACAAGCCATTGCTAAAGATCCACAATCGCATAGTTATGTAGCAGAGCCATTGCGTGGTGTGACTGTGTTGGGCATAGACGCTTCGCATAATGCAGGCGAGGGCTATTTGTCGGATGAGACATTGGCGTGGGTTCTCCAACAGGCGGATGAAGCGCGTGCGAAAGGTAATATGGTGTTGGCTATGTGCCACTGGCAAGTGTTGGAGCATGTAGATGGCGGCGGTTTGGATGCGGATGTTACTGCGCGATTGCAAAATGCAGATGCGGTGCGTGACCAACTCATGGCTCACGGCGTACGCATGCTATTCACAGGACACGTACACGTGAACAGTATATCAACCTATCGCGATACGCTACAGATGAGTAGTGATAGTATCATGGAGATTAGCACAGGTTCGCCTATTACCTATCCATGTCCATATCGCTGGTTGACCTTGTCGCAAGACAGAAGCACCATAGCTGTAGAAACAGACTACTTGACTGCACTGACGGATTATACCGATTTAACTGCGTATAGTCGTGAGTGGATGAGAGAGCATGCTAAGGTGATGATTCCAGCCCTGTCTGTTCGCCTCTTTGACCAAGCTATGGGCGTGATAGAAGACTATATAGTAAAAAATGTGCCTATGGGTAGCATGGTTTTCCAAATGTTGAAGAACTCCCTTCCTCAGACAGATGCCGAGAAGACTAAGTTGGTAGAAAAGCATATCGGATCAACAATCATAGAACTCTATCTGCTCCATAGCGAAGCCAATGAGCCAGAATGTGCGCATGCCGATTCGTTGGCACAAGCATTATACGATGGGGTAGGCAATATGATGCATGAACTGACAGACGCTACCTTGCAGAAGTACGGAAGCATACAACAGGCGATGATAGACATGGTCAACGAAACGATGCAACCATCGGTGCAGTCTTTGGTGGAAGATCGTACGCATTGGGCTTCGCCATATAGCGACCTTACAGACGACTTGAGTGGCGCATGGGTAATCAATGAACCAATGACATACACTATAGTGGAGAGCGTAACTGACAATGCGGAGGACGGAGCGATATACGACCTGCTTGGACGTCGCGTGGCAGAAACCCATTATCGCGGTGTTTATATACAAAATGGAAAGAAATTTATAAAATAATATACAAAATGAATTTATCAGAATTGACCAACAAGATCTACGCAGAAGGCGTAGAGAAAGGTAATGCCGAGGCAGCAGCAATCGTAGCGAAAGCACAAGAGCAAGCAGCTGCTATCGTGGCTAAGGCCGAGAAAGAGGCAGCTGAGAAATTGGCTGCTGCAGAAGCAAAATTGGCAGAGATGGACAAGAACACTCGTGCCGAGTTGAAACTCTTTGCAGAGCAAAGCGTAAGCGCACTCAAGACAGAGGTAACCAACCTCTTGACCGAGCAAGTGGCTGCTGACAGCGTGAAAGCTGCTACCGCTGATGCAAAATTCATGCAAGGCGTGATCGCTAAGCTTGCTGAGCAAATGGCGAAAGATGGCGATGTAACTATCGAGGCAAAAGATGCAGAGGCACTGAAGAAATACTTTGCTGCTAACGCAAAAGGTTTGCTCGAGAAAGGTGTGAAGATCAACGAGGTGAAGGGTATCAAAACCGACTTCGCTATCGTACCTGAGAAAGGTGGCTACAAGTTGAACTTCGGCGAGAAGGAGTTTGTAGAGTACTTCAAAGAGTTCTTGCGTCCACAATTGATCGAAGTATTGTTCTAATGGGATACGAATGTTTATTAGCTGGTTTGCCTGACTTGAAAGCGGGTGGAGAAGCGCCCATGTCAATGGACGCTCTGCTGGAGTTTTTTGGTAAAACGCTCACCGAGAAGGACCTGCAACTGCTTTCTGTGTTGCGTATGCCATCTGATGCGCAGGAAGTGCTGGACATGATTGCCGAGTATGACGAGACAATCTTGAATCAGCCAAGTTGGTGGGAAGACGCACGCGAAGTGTTGTCGGAAACCGATTTGCGCACGCAGGTGCTGTACGAAATGGGTCTTGCGAGCAAAAACGCGTTCGTTCGCAAATGGTTTGCGTTCAACCAAGACATGAACAATGTGTTGGCTGCAACTATTTGTCGTCGTCACGGTTTTGATGTGCGTAAGGCAATCGTTGGGCATAACCCTGTGGCTGAGATCTTGCGTAAGGATCTTCCACAAAAGGATTTTGGCTTGGCAGGCGTGATGGATAATCTGTCGGAAGTGATGGCGCTCGTGGAGATTGATAACCTCATGAAGCGTGAGAAACAGATGGACGCTATCCGCTTTGCATGGTTAGAAGAGAAGACACTATTCGTGAACTTCTCCATTGAGAATGTATTGGCTTACTACTTGCAAGCTGAGATGCTGAATCGTTGGGCGGTATTGACCGTAGAACAAGGCGAGCAAGTGTTCCGTGAACTGGTAGCAGGCATGAAAAAAGGAATAAAATTAGATTAAGATATGACAACAGGAAAAGTAAAAGGTATCATCGCCAACCTGGTAACTGTGGTGGTTGATGGACCTGTATCACAAAACGAAATCTGCTATATCAAGCTCGGCGAGACCCGATTGATGGCAGAGGTCATTAAGGTGATTGGCGACAATGTCTATGTACAGGTGTTCGAGAGCACCCGTGGCTTGAAGGTCGGCAATACCGTAGAGTTTACAGGACACATGCTCGAGGTAACATTGGGTCCTGGTCTTTTGAGCCGTAACTACGATGGTCTGCAAAACGACCTCGATAAGTTGACCGGCGTTTTCCTCCAACGTGGTGAGTACAACTTCCCACTCGATGAGGAGAAGCTATGGAAGTTCGAGCCAATCGCTAAGGTAGGCGACAAGGTAGAAGCTGCTGCATGGTTGGGTGAGGTAGATGAGAACTACCAACCACACAAGATCATGGTGCCCTTTGTATTTGAAGGTACATACACCGTGAAGAGCATCGTGGCTGCTGGTGAGTACAAGATCCACGACACGATCGCTGTGTTGACCGATGCTGAGGGCAATGATCACAATGTGACCATGGTACAAAAGTGGCCAGTGAAGAAGCCGGTATTGGCATACAAGAGCAAACCACGTCCATTCAAATTGCTTGAAACAGGTGTGCGTACTATCGACACCGCTAACCCAATCTGTGAGGGAGGTACAGGATTTATCCCTGGTCCTTTCGGTACGGGTAAAACCGTGCTCCAACACGCTATCTCAAAGCAAGCAGAGGCAGATATCGTGATTATTGCTGCCTGTGGTGAGCGTGCAAACGAGGTGGTGGAGACCTTCACCGAGTTTCCAGAGTTGGAAGACCCACATACAGGTCGTAAGTTGATGGAGCGTACCATCATCATTGCTAACACATCTAACATGCCTGTGGCATCTCGTGAGGCATCAGTATATACCTCTATGGCTATTGCAGAGTACTACCGTTCAATGGGATTGCGCGTGTTGTTGATGGCAGACTCTACTTCACGTTGGGCACAAGCGTTGCGTGAGATGTCTAACCGTTTGGAGGAGTTGCCAGGTCAAGATGCGTTCCCAATGGACTTGTCTGCTATCATTGGTGCGTTCTATGCGCGCGCAGGTTACGTGTACCTTAATAATGGTGCTACTGGTTCAGTAACCTTCTTGGGTACTGTATCTCCTGCCGGTGGTAACCTCAAGGAGCCTGTGACTGAGGGTACCAAGAAAGTGGCTCGCTGCTTCTACGCTCTCGAGCAAGCTCGTGCTGACCGCAAGCGTTACCCTGCTGTGAACCCAATCGACTCTTATTCAAAATATATCGAATATCCTGAGTTTGAGGAGTATATCACTAACCTTATTGACAGCGAGTGGCTTGGCAAGGTGAACGATATGAAGACTTACCTCCAACGCGGTAAAGAGATCCAAGAGCAAATCAACATTCTTGGTGACGACGGTGTACCTGTAAACTACCACGAGGAGTTCTGGAAAGCAGAGGTAATTGACTTCGTTGTTCTCCAACAAGATGCGTTCGACAAAATCGATGCTGTCTGCCCAATGGAGCGTCAACAATACATCCTCAACCTCGTGATGGATATCTGCAAGCACGACTACGACTTCGTGGACTTCAACGATGTAAGTACCTACTTCAAACGCGTGATCAACCTCTGCAAGCAGATGAACTACGCAGAGTTCAAGAGCGAGGCATTCAACCAATATCAACAACAACTCAACGACCTTCTCGCTGAGAAACAAATCAAAGCATAACGACTATGGCAAAAGCATTTCAAAAGATTTATACACAAATCACAGCTATCACCAAGGCTACTTGCTCACTCAAAGCTGAAGGTGTAGGTAACGACGAGCTCGCTACCGTGAATGGCAAACTCGCACAGGTCGTTAAGATCATGGGCGATGATGTGACTCTCCAAGTGTTTGAGGGTACCGAGGGTATCCCAACTAATGCGGAAGTAGTATTTTTGGGGAAAGCTCCATCATTGAAGGTAAGCGAGCAATTGGCTGGTCGCTTCTTCAACGCATATGGTGATCCAATCGATGGTGGACCTGCAATCGAGGGTACTGAAGTAGAGATTGGTGGTCCTAGTGTGAACCCTGTTCGCCGTAAACAACCATCTGAGTTGATTGCTACCGGTATCGCAGGTATCGACCTTAACAATACATTGGTGTCAGGACAAAAGATTCCATTCTTCGCTGACCCTGACCAACCATACAACCAAGTGATGGCCAACGTAGCGCTCCGCGCTGAGGCAGATAAGATTATTTTGGGTGGTATGGGTTTGACCAACGACGACTATTTGTATTTCAAGAATGTGTTCTCTAATGCTGGTGTGTTGGACCGTATTGTGTCTTTCGTTAACACCACAGAGAACCCACCAGTAGAGCGTCTTTTGATTCCAGATATGGCATTGTGCGCCGCTGAGTACTTCGCTGTACAAAAACACGAGAAAGTGTTGGTGCTCTTGACCGATATGACCTTGTACGCCGATGCTCTTGCGATTGTGTCAAACCGTATGGACCAAATTCCTTCTAAGGACTCAATGCCTGGTTCACTCTATTCTGACCTCGCTAAGATCTATGAGAAGGCCGTACAATTCCCAGAGGAAGCAGGTGGTGGTTCTATCACTATTATCGCTGTGACAACCTTGTCTGGTGGCGATATTACCCACGCTATTCCAGATAACACGGGTTATATCACAGAGGGTCAGTTGTATCTCCGTCGTGATAGTGATATCGGTAAGGTTATCGTGGATCCATTCCGTTCGTTGTCTCGTTTGAAACAATTGGTTGCTGGTAAGAAGACCCGCGAAGATCACCCACAAGTAATGAACGCTGCTGTTCGTCTCTACGCTGACGCTGCTAACGCTAAAACCAAGCAAGAGAACGGTTTCGACCTTACTGACTACGATGAGCGCTGCCTCGAGTTCGCTAAGGCATATTCTACACAAATCTTGGCTATTGACGTGAATATCAATACCACACAGATGTTGGATGTGTCATGGAACTTGTTCGGCAAGTACTTCAAACCAGAAGAGGCAAACATCAAACAAGAACTTGTAAATAAGTATTGGCCAAAAGCATAATAGATTATGGCTATTAATTATCAATTTAATAAAACATCGTTGCAGGCTTTGGAGAAAGACCTCAAGATGCGCCAACGTACTTTGCCTACGCTGCAGAGCAAAGAGTCGGCTCTCCGACTGGAAGTGAAGCGAGCTAAGGACGAGATCAAGGCGCTCGACGAAGAGGTGGATCGCCGTATCAAAGACTACGACCAGATGTTAGCACTCTGGGGCGAGTTTGACACGAGTCTCATCCATGTGGACGATGTGCGCATGTCGATCAAGAAGATCGCGGGCGTACGCGTACCTGTGTTGGAAGAGGTGGTGTACTCAAC
>JAXJWX010000037.1:0-43693 GCA_036307765.1 Paludibacteraceae bacterium
CTTAGCACAAGCCATTGAATTGCAAGATATTAGCCACTTCGATATTGCCACTCCAAATAGTGAAGAGTTGGTCGGAGGTTTGCTACCCAATAACGAGGAAGTGTATCAAATCGCTTTGCAATCTCGCCCAGAGATAAAGGCACTGGAATATACCATTCAGGCCAACGAGAGTGCACTCAAAGGCACTAAATCTGCTTATTCACCCACACTCTCTGCTGGAGCCAATATCGGAACGGGCTACTACGATATGCAAGGCGCTGACAATAATGCTTTCGGTACACAAATGAGTGATAATTTTAGCGCTTCTGTGGGATTGAATCTCCATGTGCCAATCTATGATAAGAACCAGACCACCACACGCGTGAAGCAACAGAAACTGGCGCTTGAGAACGCACGTTTGGATTTAGAGCAACAGAAGAAAGATTTGCGCAAAGAGATAGATCAAGCGTATTACAATGCCCGCAATGCCTATACCGAGCAACAGGCAGCCGAGAAGGCAGAGCAATCTACTGTAGAAGCCCTACGCTACACAACGCAGAAATATGAAGCGGGTCGCTGTTCATTGTATGAGTACCAGGAAGCGCGCAACAATCACTTGCAGGCGCAATCTACACGCCTTCAAGCCCAATACAACTACCTCTTCCGCCTCCGTATATTGCAATATTATCAAGGGGTATTGTAAGGCGAATATTTTTCACTCAAATCTTCTAATAAAAATAGGGGCTCACATTTATAAGTGAACCCCTATTTTATTAACATTACACGTTCCACGCTCCTCAAAAACGAAGTAAATATTGCATATATTCCAAAAACTACCTTTCACAATATCCACAACACCGAAATAGCACTCAGGATCGCCTCTAAATGGCTAAAAATAGCATATCCTACAGCTACGCTTCCAGTCCCGCCAATCAGTAACCATCGAGCAGCATCCATTCGCATGGCCAGTCGCTCCAGCATCGTGTATCTACGCAAACTCTCTTGTAATTCGCTACTGGGCGATGGCATAAGATCAATCTGACGAATCGTATCCGCCATAAATGCCTCATTATCTTTTACTTGCGGAGCACTCGCCTGCAAACGCTTTTTTATTTTAGTATTGGTTATCATATTTGTCTTGGTTCCTGGTTCCTTATTCTTTACTCAAAATAGCTTTCAACTTCTTCCTGGCTCGAAACAACATGACCGCTATATTGCTTTCCGTTATCTCCGTTATCCTGCTAATCTCACGAATACTCTTTTCCTCCAGATAATACAGTATCACCACAGCTTTCTCTTGCTTCGGCAATTGGTCAATTGCCTGATACAGTGGCTCATAGCGAAAAGCCGAATCAGTCTGTTCACTCGCTACTTCCGTATCAACACTCTCATAGTTTTCTACTGCCACACGATGGGTATTCCAATACTTATTCTGCTCATTAAGGTATTCATTGTAGGCAATACGAAATACCCAGGTCTGCAAAGCCGATTTCTGTTCAAAGGTAGCACAATGCAAATATGCCTTCAATATCGCTTCTTGCGCCAGATCATTAGCCAGTTCTTCATCGCCATGAGTCAGCACAAGCAGGAATCGCCGAAGGGATTCCTGCAAGCCGCCAATGGCGGAAATAAACTGCTGCTTATCCATAAAGTGATGAAAAACTGGCAATTTTGCAAAAATAAGTCAGACAGACAAACGCAGTTTACTCTTTTTCTTCTTTCTCAATCTCCTTCTTGAGATAATTCTTTGACACAAAGAACATCACCAAGAATGCCACACCAATAGTCAGGAGCAAACCGCCAATGATAACAGCCTGATTCACTGTAGCAAACACTCCATAGAGCAACACAAACAATCCTACCAGTGATGATAAAGCACCATACTCCAGATGTTTCAACACTGCCATTTTGGTAGTTTTCTTTTTGCTGTCCGTCTCATTCAACATCTCAGCCATTGCCTTGAAGTCAATGTTTGCACCTTCACCTTTTTCAATCATCATAGCCATAAGCTTGCTCTGTTCATCTACTTTATGACGGCGATTCTTGAGATTCATAATAACACCCGTTAAGATTATTCCAGGAATTGCGCCAAAGATTAACAACATTCCAAAAAGAGGGACTAATACATCAAACATACTTCTAAAAATTTTATAATTAAACAAATCGTTTTCAGTTCGCCTCATTGCGACTACACCCATTAGACAAATGAGAAAAAGAAAATATTACAAACGACTGTTATTTTTTCTAACAAAACACATCATTTTGCCTATATCTTGTTCCACGCCCAAAAAAAATATTCAATTCTCAGGGCGTTATTTTGCCATTAAAATGCTCGTAAAGCTTTGTACCTGAGCGAGTTCCGAGCAAATCAATCCACTCCTCTAAATTCGCACTTCTAGCACGCGCCACAGAGCCAAAACGTTGCAGTATCTTTTGCTTAGTAACTGCGCCAACTCCCTGAATATCATCGAGTTCGCTCTTTATTTGTGCCTTACTTCGCTTCTTTTTGTGGTAACTGATAGCAAATCTGTGCACCTCATCCTGTATCTCGACCATCAGACGGAAGATCTCGTCCGTCACTTTCATGCCAAACTCCTGAACAGGCTCGCCATAGAGTAGGGTATTCGTCCTATGCTTGTTATCTTTCTTCAGTCCCGCTATCGGAATCTGCAAACCCAACTCTTCATTTACCACCTCCTTAATGGCACCCATCTGCCCCAGTCCACCATCGGCAATAATCAAGTCGGGTAGGGAACTACCTTCTTCCATTAAGCGAGTATATCTTCTCCTCACAACCTCCCTCATACTCGCGTAGTCATCGGGACCTTCCACAGTCTTGATCTCAAACTTCTTATACTCGCTCTTGCACGCTTTTCCCTTCTTGAACACCACACAACCTGCTACTGCATTACTGCCTTGCGTATTCGAGTTATCAAAACTATCTATCCACATCGGTAGGGTAGGCAGACCCAACAAACTTTGCAACCCTCCCAAGATACGAGCTGCTCTTTGGTCTGGATTCAGCTTATCATCCTGTTTAATTCGGTCCTTCTTATACTGCTGCACATTCTGCATTGCCAAATCCAGCAGTTTCTTTTTATCGCCACCCAAAGCGATATTCACATGCAGATTTTCATCAATTATCTCCGGAATAAACGGAACAATAACCTCCTTCGTAGTACTTCCCAACTGCTCCCGCAGTTCGTAAATACCCATCGCCAAAATCTCTTCTCTAGTCTCGTCCAGTTGCTTCTTATATTCAATAGTCTGCCCCTGCACAATACTTCCTCTGTGCACATGCAGCATGCTGATATACACATTTTGCCCCATTTCATCGTAACCAAACACATCCACATCGCCTGCGTGGGAGTTGGTAATGACTGTTTTACTCTTGAAATTCTCGATCAATTCGAGCTTTTCTTTCAATCTGCCTGCCTCCTCATAGCGCATTTCCATAGCAGCATGCATCATCTCAGCCTCTATCTGCTTGGCAATCTCTTGCGCATCGCCTCGGATAATCTTTCTCGCTGCATCTATATATTCCAAATATTTCTCTCGGCTAACCTTTCCCTCACACACACCGCAGCAATTGCCCAAATGATACTTCAAGCACACGCGATATTTCCCCATTTCAACGCTACTTTTGTTCATTTGCATAGCGCATGTACGAATAGGGTAGAGCTTATGAATTAGTTCCAAAACCAGGTCCAAAGTATAACCAAAACTATACGGACCAAAATACTCGCCAATGCCTTTGATAATCTTCCGTGTCTTAAATATCCTTGGATACTCCTCTCTTGTAATACAGATACTTGGATAACTCTTTCCGTCCTTTAGCAGGATATTATAATGAGGCTGATACTGCTTAATGAGGTTATTCTCGAGCAAAAACGCATCCTGCTCGCTATTCACCACCACATATTTAATATCTGCAACACTCTGAACCAGCAGTTTGGTCTTGTATCTATCCAGCTCTTTATGAAAGTAACTACTTACCCTGCGCTTTAGGTTCTTTGCCTTGCCCACATATATCACTTCCCCTACTTCATTGAAGTATTGGTACACCCCCGGCTCTTCAGGTAACCGCCGAAGTATCTCTTGTATATGCTCGCTTTTAATCAAGATTGGCAATTTTATCCGATTCTATCGGAATTAATTCCTCCCCTCGAAGGGGAGGATAGGTAGGGTCTAGCAACTCAGCAAACTGCTAATTTCTACATCATCTCCAATAGCCTTGCGTCCATTCAAGAAGTCCAACTCAATAATAAAGTTGATATATACCTTCTTCACATTGAACTTTCTTACCAATTCCAATGCAGCAGCCATCGATCCACCTGTAGCTAACAAATCATCATGCAAAAGCACTACATCATCCTCACACAAAGCGTCTGCGTGTATCTGAATGGTATCTACACCATACTCCTTAGCATAACTCACTTCAATAGTTTCTGCAGGTAACTTTCCAGGCTTGCGCACAGGCACAAACCCCGCACCCAAATCCATCGCTACAGCAGGACCCAATATAAATCCTCTTGACTCAATACCCACCACTTTGGTAATACCATATGCGCGGTACAGGTTAACAATCTCATCTTTCATCCATTTCAAATACTCAGGATTACTCAATACAGTAGTAATGTCTTTAAAAATAATTCCTGGTACAGGAAAGTCTTTCACATCGCGAATCGCCGCGAGCACTTCTTCGTGTTTCATATCATTTATCTATTATTAATTATCTTATGAACTATTATTATTGCAAATGTTCCACGTGAAACAACTCTCTAAACACTAAACAGTTATCGTCCCATTAGCACCAGCAACACACTCACATCATTAGGACTCACTCCGGGTATTCTGCTTGCCTCACCAATCGTATTTGGTTGAATACGAATCAATTTTTGTCTAGCCTCAGTACTTAATGATTGTACACTATTATAATCAAAATCCTTTGGCAAGCGGATATTATCCAATCTTCTCAGTTTATCTGCTGCCAACTTCTCACGCTCAATATATCCTTTGTATTTGATATTGATTTCCGTGCTTTCTACAATCTCCTCTTGTCTTGCACCTAATATTTCTATCTTCTCTTTCAACTCAGGCAATGCCTCTGCCAATCCCATAATCGTTACATTCGGACGAGCTACTATATCTATCAATTTACAAGTCTGCTGCAAGTCGCCATAGCCCATTTGGTTCAAATAGGCATTGATATCTTTGGCTTTTACGGAAGTAGTGCGCAACATCTCTGTCAATGCTTGCTCACCCTCCTGTTTGCTCTTGAGCAGAGACAAACGATAATCATCTGCCAATCCCAACTCATAACTGCGCTCTGTCAGTCGAGCATCGGCATTATCTTGGCGAAGCAAGATGCGATATTCGGCTCTCGAAGTAAACATTCGGTATGGCTCATCCACACCCTTATTTACCAAATCATCAATCAACACACCTATATAACTCTCGTCTCTTGCCAGTGTAAATGACGCTCCACCTGTGATATTCTGATGTGCATTGATACCTGCTACCAATCCTTGTCCTGCTGCCTCCTCATAGCCCGTAGTACCATTAATCTGTCCTGCAAAGAATAGATTCTTTATCTTCTTTGTCTCCAATGTGTGCAGCAGTTGGGTAGGGTCAAAGAAGTCATATTCTATTGCATATCCAGGACGGTAGAGAACAATGTTCTCTAAACCTTTCACTGTCTTCAATGCTTGCCACTGTATTTGCCAGGGTAGGGAAGAGGAGAAACCGTTGATATAATACTCATTCGAATCCACTCCCTCTGGCTCCAAGAACAATTGGTGCATGTCCTTATCCGCAAAAGTCACAATCTTTGTCTCAATACTTGGGCAATATCGTGGACCTATACTCTGTATTTGTCCGTTATACAATGGCGAGTCAGCCAATCCACTACGCAACACCTCGTGCGTCTGCGTATTCGTATAGGTAATCCAGCAGCTCATCTGTTTCAGTTGTCGCTGTACCGTATCCAAATACGAGAATTGGTGATTATCCTCATCGCCCAGCTGTTCTGTCAGTTGCGAGAAATCAATACTTCTCTTATCCACACGCGCAGGAGTACCCGTCTTCATTCTGTCCGTAGCAAAACCTAATTGGCGCAATTGTTCGGTTATACCAAAACTACTTGGCTCAGATATACGACCACCCTCAATCTGTGTCTTACCAAAGTGCAACAGACCATTCAAGAATGTACCATTGGTCAAAATAACTGCCTTGGCTTGCATTTCCACACCCAACAATGTCTTCACTCCACATACCTGACCATCTTTGACCACTAACTCCATGACGGTATCTTGCCAGATGTCTAAGTTGGGAGTTGTAGTCAGTATCTTCACCCATTCCTCAATAAAGCACTTTCTATCGCTTTGACTACGAGGACTCCACATAGCAGGACCTTTGCTACGATTGAGCATACGGAATTGAATAGCACTTCTATCTGTCACAATACCCATCTGTCCACCCATTGCATCTATCTCTCTGACTATCTGACCTTTAGCTATTCCTCCTACAGCAGGATTGCAACTCATCTGACCAATCTTATTCATGTCCATCGTGATGAGCAATGTCTTGCTACCCATACGAGCAGCAGCACTGGCAGCCTCGCATCCTGCATGTCCTGCACCTACTACAATAATATCGTACTTAAATTCCATATAATCAATCACTTATATTCTATCTATTGCTTATCCTATATACATCCTTATTTACCTATTACTCTTCCACGATGCTTCCATCTCCCTTGTCCGCTAAAACTGCTCTTTCCAATTGTGCGTTGAGGTGGCAAAAAAGCATCTTCCAAATGGGTGAGTTCCTTCACCTCATAGGTATTAGGATCCATCGTTATACCAATAATATCAAATCGTGGAACCAATTCTATCTGATGAAATTTGATATACACATTGGCTGCTGCAGCCATCCTTCTCCGCTTCAATTCATCCACATACTCCTCTGGGCGTTTTCCTCCAAAAGAAGTAGTACGGGTCTTAACCTCAACAAATGCAATTTCTTTCCTATTCACCGCTATCACGTCCATCTCCAGGTGCCCAAACTTCCAGTTTGTATCTACTACCCGAAATCCCTTCTTGCGCATGGTTTCACAAGCAATCTCTTCGCCCTTCTGTCCTATGATATTATGCTCTGCCATCTCTATCCTTGCATCTTATTCACACGCGCAGCGTCCAGTCTTAGCATAATCGCCAGCAATATCGTAAAGCCCCACAACGACGAACCACCATAACTAAAGAAAGGCAATGGGATACCAATCACAGGCAGCAGTCCCAGCACCATACCTATATTAATTGTCACGTGGAACAATAAGATACCCGCCACGCAATATGCATATATCATACTGAACTTATCTCTCTGTCTTTCAGAAATATATATAATTCGTAATATCAATGCTAAATACAATAATAATAATCCTGCAGACCCCAAAAATCCCCATTCTTCGCCCACCGTACAGAAGATAAAGTCGGTATCCTGTTCAGGTACGAACTTCAATTTGGTTTGTGTACCTTGCAAAAATCCTTTACCCGTAGTTTGACCCGAACCTATCGCAATCAACGATTGATTCACATTATATCCTGCTCCATGAGGGTCATCTTTCATGCCTAACAATACCTCTATACGAATACGCTGGTGTGGCTGCAATATCTTGTGGAAGGCAAAATCACAACCTTGGCAGAGTAGGGTAGAAATCATCACAAATCCCACTATCCATCCCATACTACTTTTACGTTGTTTTACCGCTTGTATCAACAAATAAATAGCCACATACGCCAAACTAGCTATCGCCACATAATTAAAATTAACCGATACCCAGATATTTATCAACAATCCTATTCCATAGCATACTGATACGCCCAAAGCCATGATAATAGCAGAGCGCATGTCTTTCTCCTTACCAATTAACAATCCCAGCACAATCGTATGGATAAGTGTTGTACTGATCAATATGCCTAAATTACCAGTTCCAAAGGGTAATGCCATCTCGCCAAAACGAATCACTAAGATAAAGAGCAATATACTCACCACTCCCCAACTCAGTACATATCCCGTCATACCTTGGCGATAAAAAGCCAACAGAAAAGAGATAAACACCAATGCCGAACCTGTCTCTCTTTGTGCTACCATAATAATCAACATAGGTACTCCCATCAGCAAGAAAGGTACGGTCAAATCGCGCAAATCTCGCACTTTATAGCCATACCTACTCATATATTTGGCTATTGCTATCGCTGTGAAACATTTCGCAAACTCTGCGGGTTGTAAACTAATCGGACCTATCGTTAGCCATGACAACGACCCCTTGATATCTCGCGCAAAGATAGGTGTAATAATCAGTAGCAAGAGCATTACACCATATAAGATATACCCCAAGACATCGTATGCTTTCTCCTCTATCATCAAGATGATTCCTCCCATTACAACGGCTGTCGCCAGCCAAACCAATTGCTTTCCTGCACGGTTGGAGAAGTCCCAAATACTTGTTTGGTCAAACGAATAGCTCGAACCGTAGATATTCAGCCAACCAAATAGCGCAATCACGAGGAACAACACAATTGTCCACCAGTCAATACCCGATATGATACTTCTGTTATTCCTCATCTGTTTTATCTATCAAGTTAGCATTTACCATACGCTCAAAGAGTGCTCTTCGTTTGATTTCTCCTGTCAGATATTGCTCCATAACCAATGTGGCCATCGGGCAGGCCCAAGTAGCACCAAAGCCTGCATTCTCGACTGCTACAGCTACCGCTATTTGTGGATTATCCATCGGAGCAAAACCGATGAATAGGGCATGATCTTCACCATGTGGGTTCTGCACCGTACCTGTCTTGCCACACATTTGCAACTCTGGAATATTATACCATCGTCCTGTACCTTCAGTCATTACGCGCGACATACCTCTGTGCACCACATCAAAATGAACTGAATCCACCAAAGTAGTATGAATATCCGATTTCATCGAGTCATTCCGATTAAAGTGTGGGGTGATATAATAACCCTTGTTGGCTATTGCAGCCGCTTGGTTCGCCAATTGCAGAGGCGTGACCAATATCTCTCCTTGTCCAATAGACAACGAACGAATGGTGATGGCTTTCCAACCCTTTTGTCCGTATATTCGATTATAAAATTCCACTGTTGGCAGATAACCCTTTGCTTGTTCCCTAATATCCGTATTCGCAAATCGTTCGCCTAATCCAAAACTGGCTATAATCTCTCTCCAATCATTGTAGTGCTCTTTGAAAAGGGCATGCCCATTCTCATAACCGTCTTGCTGGAGCATATCACGATAAAGTGCCCAAAAATAGGGATTGCAACTCTGCTCTATTCCTTCTTCCAAATCCACAGGACTACCATGATCATGCGTACATTTGATAGGCGTAGATGTTTGACCACTACATGGATATTTCGTATTTGGAGTGATACAACCATTTTGTAATGCAGCTAATGCCTGCAATATCTTAAACGTAGAACCAGGGGCATATTGCGCTTGGGTAGCCCTATTCATCAAGGGTTTATGCAAATCATCCAGCAATTGCTGATAATTAGCAGAACGCTCTCTACCTACTAACCGCTTCGGATCCCAGTTAGGAGCACTTACCATAGTGATAATTTCACCCGTCTGTGGTTCAATAGCCACAATACTACCCACCTTATTTTGCATCAGTTGTTCAGCCAATTGCTGCGTCGCCCTATCAATACTCAAATACAAATCTGTACCTGCTTCGGCTGGTCGGTCTAATAATCCATTCTGATATGCCCCCTGTATGCGCCCTCGCGAGTCACGCATATAGACTTCTACTCCTTTTTTTCCACGCAATTCTTTTTCATACGTTCGCTCGATTCCACCGCGACCAGAGTAATCTCCTACTGCATAATAATTATCACTTTCTATATCGTTATAATTCACCTCCCCCACATTGCCTAAAACATGCGATGCTATGGGATAAGTGTAATCGCGTAGTGTACGAATACGGATATCTATGCCAGGATACTTATACTGCTCTTGTTGCAATTGTGCAATATCTTCCTGACTAAGGTTTTGCATAAAAATCTGAGGAGTATAGCGTGAGAATCCTCTATTCTTTCGGCGATCAGACATCTCCTGCATACGCATTGCAAAATCATTTGATGTAATATGTAATGCATTGCAAAATCCAATTGTATCGAAATGTTCTTGCATCATCTCGCGTACAATAACCGTTATCTCGTAGATGGGTTGATTAGCCACGAGTAATTCGCCTTTGCGATCATAGATAAGTCCACGTGAAGGATATAGTGTTTGGCGCAACTGAGCATTATTAGCAGCTTTCTCTTGAGTAGATTGATCAATGACTTGTAACAAAAATAAGCGTACTATATAGGTTAGCACTATCATAACAGCAATGCCACCTACCACATATTTACGCCTATAAAAATTATCATTAATCATATCACTGTTTTAGCCGATCATAACCCAATATGATAAATATCGTCATTATACTACTAATCAAGGTTTGTAGCAATACTATCCACCATTGTGAAAAATTCCATGCTTCCAACGCAAACACGATAAAATGATGGATAATTGTCAGTATTATTACACATTTAGCATATTCCATCACCCCTATCATTCTACCCGCAATATTATCTTTGATACGTTCTATATCCTGCACAGTATTAGATAACAGAATAGGACGAATAAACGCTATTGCTACACATGCAGCCATATGAACTCCCAACGACGAATACCATACATCCATCAATAATCCCACCACACACCCTATTAACAATTCTGCCCAGCGTGGTACACGTGGAGAGAGATTTATCAAAAATAATATATAGACCATAGGGAATCCCCATATAGCTATATGCAGATGATTAAATAGCAGTACCTGAAGTACAACTATGAGTAATAATCGTCCTATTTCTCTAATCCACTCCATAAGGATTGATTTGTGTGATACTCTATATTATGTATTGCTCGATTATGAATAACTTGTACATAACTCAGTTTCCTATAATCCGCAGCTATTTGCAGTGTAATATGATGATAATTATCACTATTTGTTAAGTTCGTTTGCTCTACTACACCCACAAGAATACCGCTTGGAAATACAGGGGTCAGTCCACTTGTGATAATAGTATCACCTTTATTTACAGTCACATGGCGCGATATATCTTCCAGTTGCAACTGACTACTATTCGTTCCTAACCAATGTGTTCTACCTATATAATTATTTGTCTGAATTCTACAGCTAAGATTCATCTCCGTATGTATCAGCGGCACTACCAATGCATATCGCTCACTCACAGCACTCACTATACCTACCACACCATCTTGATTCACCACACCCATATCCTCAACTATCCCATCATAACTTCCCTTATTGATTGTAAGATAATTATGTTGCTTATGAGTAGTTAGACCTATCACTTTAGCAGGTATATATTCCCAATCCAGATGAGAATAAATATATTGACTATCTCGCTCTACCACACTTTCCGATGCATTATTCATCAGCATCATTTGTGTTTTTAAGTATGCATTCTCTTCAGCAAGACGCACATTTTCTTCGCGCAGAGAAAAATAGTCTGTAATATTGGTTGCCAAATGCTGTATAGATGCCACAATCTTATTTGCCGCCGACCATGTAGCACTTTGTTGATAGTGATTGGTGGTGGTAATCAGTATAAACGCAACAACTTCCAATATCAAGAAGATTAGGAAGTTGCTATAGCGTGTTAAAAATTGTAGCAGATTTTTCATACGGCTACGCTTTCTGTATTGTATCTATCGAATCAAGAAGCCAAAGTTATTCACATTCTTCAATGCCACTCCCGTACCTCTTGCTACCGCATGCAATGGATCCTCCGCTACATGGAAAGGAATAGTAATCTTATCTGTAAATCGTTTGCTCAATCCATGCAACAACGCTCCACCACCTGTGAGGTATATACCGCGCTTCACAATATCAGCATAGAGTTCTGGAGGTGTTACCTCAAGGGCCTGCAAAATAGCACTCTCAATTTTGGAAATACTCTTATCCATACAGTGAGCAATCTCTTGGTAACTAATAGGCACTTGCATTGGCAATGCCGTTACCTTATTCGGACCTATTACCATATAATCTTCTGGAGCATCCTCCAACTCTGGCAGTGCAGAACCCACCTGCATTTTGATTCGCTCCGCTGTTGGTTCATCAATACGCAAGTTGTGTGTGCGTCCCATATACTCCACAATATCGCGATTGAGGTCATCACCCGCAATCTTAATAGAGCGGTTTGCTACGATTCCACCGAGAGAAATCACAGCAATCTCTGTAGTACCACCACCTATATCTACCACCATACATCCCTCTGGTTGCTCTACATCAATACCCATACCTATTGCCGCAGCCATTGGTTCATAAATCATATATACTTCACGACCACCTGCATGCTCACTACTATCACGCACCGCACGAATCTCCACTTCTGTACTACCTGATGGAATACAAACCACCATACGGATATTTGGAGTGAATAGACGATTTTGCTTAGGAATCATCTTTATCATACCGCGAATCATCATCTCGCAAGCATAGAAGTCCGCAATCACACCATCACGCAAAGGGCGTATTGTACGAATCAACGTACCACCTTTACCAATCATCTGTTGTGCTTTACGTCCTACAGCCACCATCTTATTCTCCGTCATGCTGATAGCCACCACGGATGGTTCATCCACTACCACTTTGTCATCACAAATAATAATGGTGTTCGCAGTTCCAAGGTCAATAGCAATCTCTTGTGTAAACGAAAAAAGTCCCATATTGTTACTATTATTTTATTAAAGGTTTTATTATTTTCTTGCTTTCTTACCCAAAACGCCACAAAATCGTGCAAAGGTACAAAATAAAATGCATATATGCAAGTGTTTCGAAAAAAAAGTGTGATGACTAAAGTAGTCATCACACTCGCGCTCCCTCAAGGACTTGAACCTTGGACCCCCTGATTAACAGTCAGATGCTCTAACCGACTGAGCTAAGGAAGCAGTATTTTTTGACCCCGAAAATCATGTCAGTTCCGAAATCGGGTGCAAAAGTACTGCTTTTTTTTGATATAAGCAAGTTTTTTTGAAAAAAAATTACTATCTTTGCAAAAATTTTTGGTTTTATACTAAATTTTGGGTAAAAAATAGCAATTTTTAACTAAAAAATACAAAATGAAACGAGTTTTAGGTTTAGGTAATGCTTTAACCGATATCTTACTTCAAGTGTCGGAAGGAGACTTGCGCGAAATAGGTTTTCCCAAGGGAAGCATGAACTTGATTAACGAAGAACAATTAGAAAAAATTCAAACGCGATTTATTTCTGTTCGCAAACACCTTGTAGCTGGAGGTAGTGCATCCAATACAGTTGCTACAATTGCACAACTTGGCGGAAAAACGGCATTCATTGGCAAAATTGGTACAGATGAAGTAGGTAAATTCTACCGCGAAGACCTTATCAAAAACAATGTCAAACCCATCTTACTTAGTTCTTCACTTATGTCAGGTTGCTGTATTGTACTTATCACACCCGATGGTGAACGCACATTCTGTACATATCTTGGTGCAGCGGCAGACCTGAGAGCAGAGGATATCCGTAAAGAAGCATTCATAGGATACGATATTTGCCACGTAGAAGGATACCTTGTTCAAGATCATAATCTAATAGAAACTGCACTAAGAACTGCTAAAGAACAAGGATGCACAGTTTCACTTGATTTAGCAAGTTACAATGTGGTGAACGAAAATCATCAATTTCTCAAAGACCTTATATATAAATATGTGGATATAGTCTTTGCCAACGAAGACGAATCATTTGCTTATACCCACCTCAATCCAGAAGAATCAGTAGAAAATATAGCAGGACAATGTGATATAGCCGTGGTGAAAGTTGGCAAACGAGGTTCATACGTTCGTCAAGGTACCCAACTACACCATATCGGTGCCATCACCTCTAATTGTCTTGACTCCACAGGAGCAGGCGACCTATATGCAGGCGGATTCCTACACGCATTATCCGACGGATTTGACCTTCGTCGTTGTGGCGAAATAGGAACAATAGCAGCAGGACGTGTCGTTGAAATCGTAGGAACTAAACTTCCAGAAGAAACTTGGGATGAGATTCGCCGCATCTGCGCACTCTACCGTGGTTTTATGCACAAATTAAAATTCTAAACACATCATTTATAATTTACAACACAATGAAAGTTCTATACATTTTATACCAATATCTTATTGGTCTTCCATTGATTATTTTAGTGACATTATTCACTGCTATTTTTACTATTGTTTGTTTTCCATGGAAAAATGGTAAAGCACCTCGCGCAGTGCAAGTATTTTGGTCGCGCAGCGTATTGTGGCTATTGCTTGTACCAATTAAAGTCACTGGTGCTGAAAATGTCAATCCAAAGCAATCCTACGTATTTGTAGCTAATCATCAATCAGCTTTGGATGTATTTGCAGTGTATGGTTGGTTGCCCAACAACTTCAAATGGATGATGAAGAAAGAGTTGCGTAAGATTCCATTCGTTGGTACTGCATGTGCTGTAGCAGGACATATTTTTGTAGATCGTAGTAACCCTCGTGCTGCTTTGCAGAGTGTTGAATTGGTCAAAAAAGAATTAGTAGATGGTATATCCACTGTTATTTTCCCTGAAGGAACACGTACCAAAACTGGTGAAATGGGACGTTTTAAACAAGGAGCATTCAAAATCGCTATGGATCTAAATCTTCCTGTAGTACCTATTTCGCTAAGTGGTTTTTATGACGCTATGCCTTCTGGTGCATTTTTTGTTCAGCCACACGCACACGTGCACCTACATATAGGCAAACCTATTGACCTACAACAGTTCGAAGACATCAATACAGCTATGGAGTACTTGCGTAATTGTGTAGCTGATGGTATAGATAAACATTAATTCAAATGAAAAAGATTTTTTCCATTTTCATTTTTTTCTGCGCAGCAGTCATAAGCATTCATGCAGAGCGAGTGCTTGTTGGTGCAGAACAAACAAAGGAATACTTGCCTTTATTAAAAGACAAGCGAGTTGCTTTACTAAGCAATCACACAGGTATTGTCATTCAAGGTAAAGACACTATTCACACCTTAGATTTACTACTTAAACACGGGATTAATGTCACCGCTATTTTCTCTCCTGAACATGGTTTTCGTGGTACTGCTCGCGAAGGCGAACATGTAGCCAGCAGTGTGGATGAAAAGACAGGCATACCTATTCTTTCGCTCTATGATGGTAAAAGTAAACGTCCTTCTAAAGAAGCGATGAGTACTTTTGATATTCTCATTACTGACATCCAAGATGTAGGATTGCGTTTCTACACCTATTATATTACTATGTATCGCCTGATGCACGCGTGCGCGCAGGATAATAAGCAGTTTATCGTCTTTGACCGCCCCAATCCAAACGGCTATTACGTAGATGGTCCTATACTTGACATGAAGCATCAGTCGGGTGTAGGGGCTTTACCTATTCCTGTAGTACATGGTATGACGTTAGGTGAGTTGGCTTTGATGATTAATGGCGAGAACTGGCTCAATGATTCGCTCAAGGTGGATTTGACTATCATTCCTTGTAAAAACTACACCCACCAAACGCTTTATCGTTTGCCCATTGCGCCATCACCCAACCTGCGCAATATGCTCTCTATTTATCTTTATCCTGCGGTATGTCTCTTTGAGGCAACTCCCGTATCATTAGGTCGCGGTACAGACAAACCTTTCCTCTGCTATGGTCATCCTAATTTTAATGCTCCTCGCACAGAGACAAGCACATATGGACCAGCCATTACCTTCACGCCCAACCAATCTACTCAGAAAGGTCGCATATGCGATGGTGTAGATTTGAGCACAATGACTGAGGAGGAAGCACGCAAAGTGGGATTTTCGTTGCGCTATCTACTGGATGCATACAAGCATCTTAATATGGATAATTATTTCTTCCGTCCTTTCTTTGAGTTGCTTGTCGGTCAAGATTATGTGCGCAAAATGATTATCCAAGGCAAGAGCGAAGAAGATATTCGCGCCTGCTGGCAAGAAGACGTGGCTAAGTTTAAAAACCAACGCCGCCCTTATCTCCTATACAAAGAATAACTCTCGCCTTTCAACTATAAACTATCAACTATCAACTTTTATATGAATCCACTAACAATTCTCATCGTCATTGCATGCTATTTTGCACTGCTCTTTTTCATTTCTTACATTGCAGGCCGCAAAGCTGATAATGCAGGTTTCTTTTCTGGTAATCGTAGCAGCAACTGGTTGCTGGTAGCTATGTCCACTATTGGTGCCGCTATTTCGGGTGTCACTTTCGTGAGTGTACCTGGTATGGTAGCTACTTCGGGTTGGGCATATATGCAAATGGTTCTCGGTTTTACTGTAGGTCAAATAGTCATAGCTTACGTACTTATTCCTTTATATTATAAGTTTAACCTCACTTCTATCTACCAATACCTACAACAGCGTTTTGGTATGAGTACCTATAAGTCAGGTGCGTGGCTCTTTTTCGTGAGTAAAATGCTTGGTGCCAGTGTACGTCTGTTTGTTGTTGGCGAAGTATTACAACTCTTAGTCTTCGGCCCATTGGGTGTACCTTTCTGGGTAAATGCTATCTTCACTGTGCTGATTGTTTATCTATGCACTTTCAAGGGTGGGGTTAAATCGCTTATTTGGACTGACTTACTCAAGACCTGCTGCCTTATTCTCTCTGTAGCACTCTGTATTTATTTTGTATTGCGTGCAGGAGTGAATATAGACGGTTGGACCTCCAGCCATATGACCCGTACTTTCTTCTTTGATAATCCTAAAGAGGGTACGTATTTCTGGAAACAATTCCTCGCAGGTATCTTCCTTGTGATTGCTACCACTGGTTTAGATCAGGACCTCATGCAACGCACACTCTCTTGTAAGAACCCACGCGAAAGCCAAAAGAACCTCATCGTGGGCGCACTCATGCAGATTGTTGTTATTGGACTTTTCCTTTTCCTCGGTTTCTTACTCTATTCCTATGCCAATCAAATGGGCGTTGCGTTGGTAAATGCCGAGGGCACACCATTAAAGGGTGATGATGTCTTCCCATTCTTAGCTACAGGCAATTATTTCCCTGTTATTGTAGGTATATTGTTCATCATTGGTTTTATTGCTGCGGCATATTCAGCTGCGGGAAGTGCACTCACAGCGCTCACAACGTCCTTCACTGTAGATATTCTCAACAAAGAGAATGACAGCAACCTAACCAAAGTACGTACATCAGTACATATCGGCATGGCTGTTCTTATGGCTGTATGTATTTATGTTATTCATATGTTGAACAACGACTCTGTCATTCAAACCGTATATAAGGTAGCCAGCTACACATATGGTCCGCTACTTGGTATGTTCTGTTTTGGTATTTTCACCAAACGCCAAGTACGCGACCGCTGGATTCCTATTGCTGTTATTCTGGCGCCAGTTATCACATGGGTGATTGATGTCAACTCTGCCGTATGGTTCAATGGATATGTTTTCTCACACGAACGTTTGATTCTTAATGCCCTCCTCACATGTATAGGAATGGTTTGCCTCATCAAACGAAACAAGTAATTCTAATAATTTAACAAATGACATTTTCTGCACAACAAATAGCCGCATTACTTGGCGGTAAAATCACGGGCGATGCAAATCGCCAAATATGGGATGTAGGATCTATTGAGAGCGCTAAAGAGGGACAACTCACTTTCCTCTGCGACGCTAAGTATCTCTCTCACCTTCCTCAAACAGGTGCCAGTGTGGTACTTATGACCGATTCCATCGTTTTTGATGGCGAAACCAATGCCACCCTCATTCGCGTGGAGAATGCCCGCGCTGCTATGGGGCAATTACTCGCTCTCGTGGCAAAAGCCATGAACCCTGCCAAACAAGGAGTGGAACAACCCTGCTTCATCAGCGAAGGCGTTGCCGTACCCGAAGATGCATATATCGGTGCCTTTGCATATATCGGTAAGAATGTCCAATTGGGCAAGGGCGTACAAATCTATCCGCATACGTATGTTGGTGATAATGTGCGCATTGGCGATAATACGATATTATATTCAGGTGTGAAAATCTATTACAACTGCGTTGTGGGTCAAGATTGTATCTTGCACGCAGGCGTGGTTGTGGGTAGCGATGGTTTTGGATTTGAACCTGATGCGAAAGGTGTGAACCAAAAACTCCCTCAGATTGGCAATGTGATTATCGAAGATGATGTAGAGATTGGTGCCAACACCACCGTTGATCGTGCTATGATGGGCTCCACTATTCTCCACCGCAACGCTAAGATTGATAACCTCGTGCAAGTGGCACATAATGTGGAGGTTGGCGAAAGTACATTCCTTTGTGCACAAGTAGGTATTGCAGGCTCAACGAAGGTGGGAGGACATTGTATTTTGGCAGGTCAAGTGGGCGTAGCTGGACATATTGAGATTGCCGATAATTGCGTGTTTGGTGCACAAACAGGTATTGCTGGTAGTGTCCGCAAGGCGGGTATGTACCAAGGTTCACCTGCTATTGATGCTATGAACTGGCGCCGCAGTAGTGTGGGCTTTAAGCAACTGCCTGACATCATGAAACGCCTCCAAGAACTGGAGAAGAAACTGTAATTTGGCTGACGGTATCTTCGCTTACCACTTCGTTACCACTCTGATGTTCACGGGTGGCTGTTGGTCAAAAGTCACTTTTCCGTTTTCTGTTTCTCACTTTTCCCGCTCGCACCGCACTATTTCTTGCCTCCATAGAACCCCGAAACGAGCAACCGAAAACAAAAAACTCTCACCATGTTTTGGGTGAGAGTTTTGTTGTATGCCTTAAGATTTTGTTGTAACATCGCTTCGAACAAGATCGGGAAACTTACTACAAATCCTTGACTAAACGAACTGATAAACTTCCATAGCGAATGGTGCTATACACACTCGCCTCCGCTGGACTGAAAAAGAGACAGTGCGCATAATGTTCATCCTCTTCGGTGGAAGACCAATAGCACCCATTTATCTGTTGTATGGTAATCCCAACCGAATCATTATTTACGAAACGATAAATACACGCGGGTAAGAATACAGCACCTGCATCTTCAAGTTTCGACCATTGTTCTGCTGCAAAATTTTGATAAGCTGCATAATAATCTACACCAGAATTACTATGTAAACCAGACTTGAAAGTAACACCAGTTGGACTGTTCCAATTATCTGGTAACAAGATCAAACCATTCACACCATTCACTTGAGCTACACCTTTGAGAGAAGATGCATTTGGACGGGTAACGAGAAGATAATTCCACTCCTCATAAGTCATTGTTCTCCATGTATTGGGAGTATCAGTACCTATCGTATTTGTACCCCAATCAATGAAATTGCCTGAGTAATCAGCAGCAGAAGAGTTTACACCAAAATTAGTAGCGCTCGTACTCCAGCCAAACATATCCAACCAACCATTTTGCG
This sequence comes from Paludibacteraceae bacterium, assembly GCA_036307765.1. Lineage (GTDB taxonomy): Bacteria > Bacteroidota > Bacteroidia > Bacteroidales > Paludibacteraceae > Colicola. The sequence goes on from JAXJWX010000037.1 coordinate 19,481, forward strand.
TGTCAGGAGAGGAATAATCTATGTATTTCCATTGTTTTTCTGCAAAGCGCCACTTATTTTCTTTAGAATGATACTGTAAATTACCAGGAGAGAAAGTCACTGTGGTAGTTTCACTAACAGAAAACACTCCTATTCCTTTATTGGATGGAACAGGATCATTAGGCTCACAACCTGCGAATAACACTGCCATTACGGAAATGACATAACTAAAAAACTTTTTCATTTGCTTTATATTTTTTGTAGGGAGTTGGTTCCAAACCCCCGTTGGTATAATTATAGAAAAAGCGTGGAACCTCTTTTTGCTTATTCTCTACTCTGAGGTACTGGAAAACCTTGTAACAAGAATAAACAATGAATGCCCACGCCGATATGTTAATCATTGCGGAACGCAACGGATTAAACACACCAAGGGACATTTACCACTCTCTTGCTTTGGGTTACGAAAGTTTCCAGTTTTCAGAGTACCAAAACAAGCGCCAATAAACGCTTTTTAATTATGTCTGCTACCCTTCGCCGCTGATGTGCAGACATCCCCAGCGCAGGTTCACGCTGCAAAGGTACGAAAAAAAATGTATATGTGCAAGAAAAGTTTACTTTTGTTACCATAGGCTACATTTTTTTACTGTAGCTTCGAGGATTGAGGTGCCCTCGAAGGTACGAAAAATATAGCAAATCAGCAAAAAAATCATTTGTTTTTTATTCTGATGTTGTATAATTCGGAATTTTTATGTAATTTTGCAGCGGATTTCATACTACATCGGAGTAGTATGCAAAAATATATAGAAAATAATGAAACAACATACATTGAAAGCACCTTTCTCCCTTGAAGGAAAAGGACTACATACAGGATTGCATATTCACGCCACTTTTCTCCCTGCTGAGGAAAATACTGGTGTGCGTATCTGTCGCACCGACCTAGAGGGACAACCAACCTACGAAGCTATAGCAGACTATGTGACCGCCACAGAGCGTGGCACGGTACTCGAACGTGGTGCGTGGAAAGTTTCCACCGTAGAACATGCACTTTCATCTCTGTATGCTTTGGGCGTGGACAACTGTCTTATTGAGGTGGATGGACCAGAGATGCCAATTCTTGATGGTAGTGCGAAGTATTATATCCAATCCATAGAAATGGTTGGTTTGCAAGAGCAAGAGGCTGAACAGAAAGTATTTGTTGTTACCAAGCCTATTGAGTATATCTCGGAGCGCGGCAACAAGATGGTGATTCAGCCATGTGACCACTACGAAGCAGGAGTGACGGTAGCTTATGAAAGTGGCATATTACGCGAGCAGAGTGCGGAAATAAAAGATCTTGCCGATTACAAACGCGAACTCTCCGCTGCGCGTACTTTTTGTTTTGTGCGCGAGATAGAGCCATTGCTTCGCATGGGTCTCATTAAAGGTGGCGACCTACAGAATGCGCTTGTGATATACGAGACACCTATGTCGCAAGAGGGACTGGATTATATGACCGATAAGTTAGGTCAACCACGTTTGAATGCTAACAAATTAGGCTACCTCAGTCCGCTTAACTACCCTAATGAGCCCGCGCGACACAAATTGTTAGATTTGATAGGCGATATGTCGCTCGTTGGCTGCCGTATTCAAGGCAAGATTGCAGCGTTGCGACCAGGACACACCTTCAATACGCAATGCGCAAAACGCTTGCGCCAATTGGTGATGCAGTAAGAGCCCGTAAAATTGTTAAAACTTCTGAAACTATTAAAACTACAATAAAATGACCTATTTCATTCACCCTGAAGCAAAGCTTCATCCAACTGTAACTGTTGGGCATTTCTCTTGTATCCACGAGGATGTAGAGATAGGAGAAGGTACAGTGATTGACAACAATGTAACCATCTACAGCGGTACACGTATCGGTAAAAACTGCCATATCTATTCAGGTGCAGTAGTTGGTGGCGACCCACAAGATCTCAAATATAAAGGCGAAAAAACATACGCTATTATTGGCGATAACACCACTATACGCGAATTCGCAACAATCCACCGCGGTACTGCCAGCAAAGGCAAAACAGTGGTAGGCAATCATTGCCTAATCATGGCATACTGCCACGTGGCACACGACTGCCTACTACATGATCATATCATCATGTCCAATGCTACCCAACTCGCGGGCGAAGTAGTGGTAGATGATTGGGCAATCATTGGTGGCGGTAGTTTAGTGCACCAGTTCTCTCACATAGGTGCACATTCGATGATTCAAGGCGGTACCAAAGTAAACAAAGATGTGCCACCATATATTATCGCAGCACGCGAACCAATCTCCTATTGCGGTATCAACTCCGTAGGACTCAATCGCCGCGCATTCACCCAAGAACAAGTTACTGCCATCCAAAACACTTATCGTTTGGTGTACCTATCGGGCTTGAATGTGAGCCAAGCGATAGAGCAAGTAGAAAACACCTTGCCACAAAGCGCAGAGCGTGACCTGATTTTGGAGTTCATTAAAGGATCACCTCGCGGAATTGTGAGAGGATACAATTAATGTTGAATTAAAAATTTTGAAATAATCGTTCAAGCAAGAGCGAGATAAGAATTAAGATACAATGGAATTAGTAGAAGAAAGAAGTCTCAATTTTATTGAGCAAATCGTAGAGAAAGATTTACAAGAAGGTAAGAACGATGGACGTATTCAGACGCGTTTCCCGCCTGAGCCAAATGGTTATCTGCACATCGGTCACGTGAAAGCCATATGTATGGACTTCGGTATTGCGGAGAAATACAATGGCGTGTGCAACCTTCGTTTTGACGACACCAACCCCGTCAAAGAGGACGTGGAGTACGTGGACTCTATCCAGCAAGATATCGCTTGGTTAGGTTTCAAGTGGGGCAATATCTACTACGCTTCCGACTATTTCCAACAACTCTATGACTTGGCTATTGAGTTTATCAAACAAGGCAAGGCATATATCGACGAACAGACCGCCGAGCAAATCGCCGAGCAAAAGGGTACACCTACCGAGCCTGGTGTGGCATCGCCATATCGTGATCGCCCTATTGATGAGAACCTTCGTCTCTTCCAAGCTATGCAAAATGGCGAAATTGAGGATGGTAAGATGGTACTTCGTGCGAAGATTGACATGGCTAATCCAAACATGCACTTCCGCGATCCAATCATGTACCGCATCATCACTACACACCCTCACCACCGCACTGGTCGCACATGGAATGTATATCCTATGTATGACTTTGCACACGGTCAATCTGACTACTTCGAGGGAGTGACACACTCCATCTGTACGCTGGAGTTTGTGGTACACCGTCCACTATACGACTACTATATCGACCAATTCATCACTGGCGACTATCGCCCACGTCAATATGAGTTTAACCGCCTCAATATCACCTATACCGTGATGTCTAAGCGTAAGATGTTGCAATTGGTGAAGGAAGGCCTAGTAAGCGGTTGGGACGACCCACGTATGCCTACCGTATGCGGACTTCGCCGCCGTGGTTATACCCCAGAGGCTATCCGCGCCTTCATCGATAAGATTGGTTACACCAAAGTGGAGGGTATGATTGACCTCGGATTGCTAGAGCATACCGTGCGCGAGACACTCAAAGAGACTGCACCACGCGTTTGTGCTATCTTCGATCCTGTAAAACTCGTCATCACCAATTATGAGGGTGAGGGCGAAACTATCGTAGCAGAGAATATCGACGGACATCCAGAACTTGGCACTCGTGAGATGAAGTTTGCGAAAGAACTCTATATCGAGCGCGGTGACTTCCAAGAGGAGGGCGATAAGAAGTTCTTCCGCCTCAGTCCTGGCGGCCGTGAGGTGCGTTTGAAAGCAGCCTATATCATCCAAGCTACTGGCTGTGAGAAGGATGCTGAGGGTAATATCACGACGGTGTATGCAACTTACGATCCTGACTCTAAGTCAGGTACAGAAGGCGGAAACCGCAAGACTAAATCTACCATCAACTGGGTAGAATGCAACTCTTGCCTTGATGCCGAGGTTCGCCTCTACGACCGCCTCTTTGCTTGCGAGAACCCATCAGCAGAAGAAGGTGACTTCCGTGACCTGCTGAATCCTGATAGCTTGAAGGTAATGAACTGCAAGATTGAGGGCGCACTGAAAGCTGAGATGCATGCGCCAGAGGTTGTAGATGGTATTGCTAAGTGCAACAACTATCAATTCCTCAAGCATGGCTATTTCGTGGTAGATCCTGATACGACGAGCGAGAAGCTTGTCTTCAACCGTACTGCTTCGCTCAAAGACAACTGGCAGAAGTAAGACCGCCCTGTGGGCTGCTAGATTCTAAGGATCTAACCTCTAACAACGCAGTGATCTAACAGCGTAGCGGTCTAACAACAAAGTGGTCTAAAGTATGAATATACGAACACAAAACGGTAAACAATATGTTCTCTGTGCGTGGAGGCGGAGATATGTCCGCCTTACGCCAGAGGAACTAGTACGTCAAACAACGCTGCAATTGTTGGTGGATGAGTATGGATATCCACATAACTTAATTGCTGTGGAAGTTCCTATAGAAGTTGCTGGTATACAAAAACGTTGCGATGCAATCATCTATAACCAGCATATGCAACCGCTGATGCTCATTGAGTTTAAAGCTCCATCTATTCATCTCACCCAAGAAGTCTTCGACCAAGCCGCTATCTACAACCGCACTCTGCATGTGCCTATATTGATGCTTTGCAATGGACGCGAAAGTATTGTTGCACAAATACATGCTACACAATACCAATTCATTGACCATATCCCTGCATACAACATACTGACAAATATTGATTGAAATATTTTTTTGAAAAACTAATACAACTAATAAATCGGTATATTATGGATATATTACCGATGTATTATGGATGTGCTTGGATGAGTTTATCCACGAGTTCGGGAACGCCGATGGTGGCGTTTTGTTGTATGTGGTGGGCGCGGTGGCGGTAGATACCGAGTTCGGGCGTGTTGGGATCTATCACATAAATTTCTGCCGATTGTGGTGCATATTGCAATAAAAATGCAGCGGGATAAACATTGAGCGAAGTACCTACTACGATGAGGATATCGGCCTCACTTGCCACCTCGCAAGCCAAAGGGAAATACGGCACATCTTCGCCAAAGAAAACTACATAAGGACGGAGTAATGAGCCATCTGGATGGCGGTCGCCATAGTGTTGCTCCCAGCCATCTAGGTCGATGGTGGCGAGTTGGTTGGTTTCGGAGCGAAGCTTGGTGATTTCGCCGTGTAGGTGAATGACATCGTGGCTACCTGCACGCTCATGGAGGTTGTCGATGTTCTGGGTGATGATTTGGGTGTTGGGGAAGACTTCTTGTAGGCGAGCAATGGCATAATGTGCAGCATTGGGTTGGGCTGCAAGAGCTTCACGGCGGCGCATGTTGTAGAACTCTACACAGAGTTGGGGATTGTTGAGCCATGCTTCGTGGGTGCATACATCTTCTATGCGGTAGCGATCCCACATGCCGTCAGAGCCACGAAAAGTACCTAATCCACTCTCTGCGGATACGCCTGCTCCAGTAAAAACAACGATTTTCTTAGTCATAATAAATGGGGGTTAGTGGTTAATGTTATGATATTTGAGACTGTTTTGTTCGGTAATTTGTAGGTAGAATTGCATCCGATGCGCGTAATTTGAACTGGTGACAAATTGTCACCGGTTGAGCAAATTCTACCCCCTACGCTTTAAACCTCTTTTTGTCATCCGCAGCATGGAGTTGGAGATAGAATATACTATTTCGCATTATCTATCTCCGTTTCTAATTGCAAAAAATGGTCAAAATCTGATTGGTACAGGCGGTCTTGTACAATGCGGTATTTTTCAAATTCTGTTTCAGCTTTAGCTTTGGCTAATTCTGCAGTAATGCGCCCTGCATCTTGCAGTATCTTTCTATCCCATAAAGTCAAAAATCCATTTAAACGAGTCTCCCAATCCGCCATTGTCATTGGGATTTGACGCATGGCTTGCATCTCTGCAAAATCAAGATAAGCATTGACTATTCGTGCTAATATTTGCAGTTCGTTATGTGTCAAATAATTTTTAGCAATTGACACATCATAGCGATGAATTTTTCCCTCAGGGGCTCCTTCCCAAGTAGTTAAACCCATGTTTTCTTTATCAGCGTTTGCTCGCTCGTATATCAATTCAGCTGCCGTATGCTGATGCACCGCATAATGCAATTTGTTTTGCACCGCAGCAAAGAAACGTTGTGTAGCAGCAGCAGTAGGATCGTAGTCGATACTCGTAGCATAAATATCCGTAACTTTTTGGTAAAAACGACGTTCAGAGAGGCGTATCTCACGCACTTTCTCCAATTGTTTTTCAAAATAGTCTTTGGTGAGTATTGAGCCTCCTTTTTTCAGACGTTCAGAATCCATTACCCAACCTTGGATAGTATAGTCTTTAACTATACCATTGGCCCATTTGCGGAACTGCACCGCACGCTCATTATTTACCTTAAATCCCACAGCGATAATCACTTGCAGACTATAGTGCTTCACCTCGCGTGACACTTGGCGAGAACCTTCTGTTTGAACTATCCGGAAATTCCGGATGGTTGCTTCCTCGTCCAATTCTTTATCGGAATATATCTTTTGAATATGTTCATTTATTGTACGTACATCCACTGCATATAGCTCAGCCATGAGGCGTTGGGTAAGCCAGATGTTTTCATCTTGGTAGCGGAGTTCAACGCTCTCAGGCTGATCGCCAATAGCAGAAACAAAGGTTAAGTATTCCGCTGCAGACGAGCGAATAGTAATTTCTTTGGATTTTTTAGATTTTGTAGCCATAAACCGTTTTGTTTTTCGTTAGTAATTTTAATTCCGCGGCAAAGGTAGTATATCAAACTGCTAAAAGTTGTCAGGAGGTGGTGAAAAAGTGCAAATAAATTGGTTTTTATGGGGTGGTAGGGGGATTATATTCTTACTTTATGCTCTGTTATCGTTATAAACTTCTTCAAACATTTCGTTCTGTACTTTTCTGAGTTTTTTATTGTGTGGTTCGTCTTGGCAAGCAATATTGCGTGGTCCGTGATATGAAATTCGCCTTTTCCATACTCTGCATATGGTGTAAACCAGCGCAACGCAAAAGATGGTACTTACAGCTGCTAATAATATTTTGAATAAGATAGACATTTTAGCACATTAAATTATGTGGAGGATTATTTTTTCTTTCCTTTTTTCACATACTTGACTGTTAGGAATTGTTCTAGTTGTTCCTGCGTAATTTCAGTGCCTATTTTACTATTGATTGAACCTTTTTTAAGGGGCCATTCAATGCCTATAGCCTCTAATTGATGTTTTGTAAGTCCACCATTAGCCGTTCTAGCTGATTTTATGTGTTCTCGTGTTAGAATAACCGTTGTATCATCCTTCTTCTTATCTAAAGTTTTAACTTTTTGGATTGTATTCTCTGTTTTAGTTTTGCGAACAACTTTTCTTTCCTTTCTATAATAGATTTTACTGCGCAATAAGCTTTTTTCGGCTTCACTTTTTCTATGATAGGATAAGTACTCTTGTATACGCGTGTATAACATTCCAAGTAAGCCCACAAATATAATAACAGAAAATATAATCCACAGTATACGCATAAATTATGTGTTGAGGTGGGTTATCTTCTTTTTAGTTTTTTATCTAGAGCAGATCGTTTAATATAAAACATCCTTGAGTCTGCGTCAAATGAGTGTCTAGAAACCTCATTCATTGCATCCAATTCGTCTTGCAAATCTTGTTTCTCGCTTTGACGTTGCTTTTTATATATTTTAATTGGCACGATAATAGCAGCTAGGACTGCTGATAGAGATAACAGTCCTGCACAACTATTAAGGGATTCTATGATTTGTTTTATCAGCTCTAACATTCTATATTCATAGTTTATTGTGGTTTGTTATTTTATTTGGTGTTCTACCACATTAAAATATGTGGTGAAGGGGGAGATTAATTTTCTTTGTTCTCCATCTGTTCACGCAAACGAACAAGCAGACATCCATTATAAGAGAAATATGCGGGACCTTGGTATGCGTTGGATTTATTACGTTTGATCTCAGGCATAAACTCTTTGCAGAAACCCGAAAGAGTGTATGATTTGCCATTATACTCAATCCTATTGTTTTGCTTATGGTCTGTTACCACTACTTCGATTTTCGATGGCTCGAAAATAAGTTTTGCACCAGGTTTAATGTCTACCATAGAAAAGCGGAAAGGAGCCGACTGTTGTTTATGTTGTTGCAATATTTCATCTTTAACATAAAACTCAGCATCCTTATCTGACTTTGCAAGTGTTTTGAGTATTTCAAGCGCTTTTGAAGGAGGTATCTGAAAGAATTCCTTATTGGGAGTTACTTTTTGAGCAATGAAATTACCTACTAACTCGTGCATTTGTTTCTCCATTTCCTTGTACAAAATGGTTTTGCACCAAGCATATACATCAAAGGCATATGGCAAACAAGTTTTATTAGACAAATCCTTAACTCGCTTATCAACATCTTTTGTCATTCCAATCTTAACCCAATCCTCTTGAAATGCAGGGTTGGTTAAGATATATACATAACCTTTTTCGTCTTCCATGGTACAGTTTTTATTTTACGTTAAGTATAGTCATTCTTTCTTCAATATCGTTTACTTCTTTTTTGAATACGCTCGCGATTATCTCTACGGGGCATTGACGATCTAATAGTGTTTTTAATAGATTATCATCATCCTCTGACCAATGCCGCATTGGAATATTGTTGACAGACTCTTCAATTCCTTCAATCAACAACATCTCATCGTTTCCTTCTACAAATTCGCCTTCGAGTTCTTCAACAGGAAGAAGAGGAGCAGATGCACTTTTATGTCTGGCATTAAAGATATCTCCAATAAAACTATCCTCCCAATCTCGTTCTGCATTAGGTAGTCCAAATGTAAAGTGTAGACCAACATTGTCTAAAATTATACAACGTGTCTTGTCTTTTGTAGGGCGTAGTCCTCGTCCTACCTGTTGCAGGTATTTTACCAGAGACTTAGTAGGTCTTGCCAGTTGTATAAACTCGATATCAGGGCAATCGAAACCCTCTGAAAAGATATCAACATTTACTATGATATCTATAAGACCTTGTTTAAATCTCTGTACATATATTTTCCGTTCATCTTTTGGGGTAAGGCTATCTATGCGTACAATATTAACACCTGCTTTTTTAAACTCCTCACATATATGATCGCTATGTTTCCTACTGATGGAATAAATAATTCCTTTCTTCCCTTTAGCGAATTTCAAATAACTACTTAATAATTGTGCACGAATACCAGACGTATCAATATGCTTTTCAAGAGCAGAAATCTTATAATCACCTTCGATATCAAACTCTGTAATAGAGTTGATGTCACGTTGTATGGAACTATTGTTATTGATAGAGTAATAGTTATATGGAGCCAACCATCCTTGTTCTATAAAATTAGCAATCGGATCAGAAAGAATGAGTTTATCAAAAATATCTTGAAAACCTCTATTATTCATACGCCACGGAGTAGCAGTCACTCCAAGTTTTTTGGCGTCTGGATAATACTTCCAAAGTTTCTTATATGAATTTGCTACACTATGATGCGCTTCATCAATGATAATAAAATCAACATTTAACCCCTCTGCTAAATCTAGATTACTATGGTGAGTTATTGTCTGGATAGATGCGACCTGAACAGAATGGTTCAAATTTCGTTGTACTCCACCAGCAATAATACCATGTGACACTTTGTACCTTTCAAGATTTTCGCTAATTTGATCTATTAGCTCAATACGATGTGCTACTATTAAAATTTTCACATCTAACGACTGTAATACACCCCAATTTTTAATGCTTCTAATAATGGAAGAAAAGAGACGTGTTTTACCAGTTCCAGTAGGCATCTGAAACATAATATTATCACACTCATCCCAAGCAGCAAAAATTTGTTGTTTTGCTTTCTGTTGATAAGGGCGAAGTGATGCATCATATGTGCTTATCTCACTATACATTATTCTTCAAATTGCGCTAAATGTCCGTTTATCAGATCTAATCGATTAATATCTTGTCGTGTTAGGGCCGCAGCCTTCTTTCCCTTAGCATCAATTATATATGTCATCCATGCTAATTGTTCTTTTTTTGTTTTAACGCCCTGACCAATATTTATAGAAAACACCTCATTAAACTTTTCATTAGTGAAATTGTTTTCAATAATTTCTCTAAATTCATTAACCTTAATATGTTCTATCCAATCATAATCTCCCATATTAAAATTAGGTGATTCTCCATATTCATCAAGAATACGTCCCTCTACTTCGTGTTTTATTTTTGCTATTTTTGTTTGGATAATCCATTCAGATCCATAAACTTGTTTTAAACGAGATACAACAAGTGTTCTAAGTTGTTTCCTAATAGATTCTTTTTTATCAGCGCCCTCTTGTTGTAAAGTTTGATCTTGTGTTTCTTTCCATTGAGACAAACCTTCTGGTTCATAATTCGAATGAACACTGTTAATTAAATCTTGATAGGACCGCTGCCAATGCACATCAGCACCCTGTCCTAGCCAAGTTTTAATTTTACTCTTCTTATCTTCAGGCAATGAATTTAATTTTTCTGCTAATGTTTTTATATATGGACGAATTGCTTCTCTTTTATCTGATAAAGTAGAATACTTTACGATTTTTCCATCTAGTATCAAATGCTTATGTAATGAACCTATTGTAGTTATAAATGCATATGTTGCTCTGTTTGAAAATAAGAAGTATTCCCTAGTTTCATCATTCATATACTCATATGCTAATTCATAACATGCATTAATGTACTGAACTATTCTTTTTCGTGATTCTTTCATTGCTTTATCAATGTCTGTTTCACTCAGATCGAAAATACATGTATCCCAATCTCCAACCCATTTAGTTTGCGTTGCTTTGGGCAATAACCCAGATTGTATCAACGCAGTACTGAAAGGCTTAAAAGCTAGTTTAGCAGGGTCTTCGCCTACTGAAATCTTATTATACAAAATATTATTAGAATCACCAGATAATACCTTTATAATTGAAGAACGAAGCGCCTTAATACGAGAATCTAAACGAAGAGAAGACCAATACAAATCCTCTTCAAGATCTAAACGTAAACTTGGACTAACCGATTTTTGGTTTTCATTAATTTCCATAAAGATCTTCAGTTGCTCTTCTGAAGACATATTTTCGAACGCCACAACTGGTATTGTGTTTTGATCTTTCTTCTTAGATTGAGCGTAACCATACACACGATGCTGACCATCAATAATGTAAGCTATACCATAGGCGTTAGGGAGATGTAAAATTCCAAACTCCGATTGGGAATTAACATCCTTAGTTTCTATTGGCTCAAATTCAATATTTAAGTTGGATTTTTCTGAAGCTGCAAAATTTATAATTATTGAATTTGGGAAATATCCATTATCTTCATCTATGAATTTTGTGATACCTTTTAATCTAGAAGGCACTAATAGACGTTGATAAGTAGGAGCCATTGAATCATTTACTCTAGTACGGTGTAATACAAATCCTATTTTTAGTAGCGTATTCGGCTCTATTGAGAAAATATAATAATTATGTTTCCCCATCTTACCTCTCAACACAGGAATCTTTATTCTATTATCATTAATTAGCTCATCTTTGAACATTAATGCATAGAATTGATATATGACCGATTCTTTATATGATTTTATTAGATTTTTTATATAATTATAAGAGTTATCATTCAAATGGAATATATCCATATTTTTCATTCGCTTAAGATCTTCTGAGTCTTCAGCGAAGCGGAAATTGCGAGTAGCAAATATGAACTTCACACGCTTTTCTTTTCCATATATTTGCTGTAGTGCTCTTGCTACGCCTTCCTTATATTGTTCTATTTTATTAAGTTCTACCTTAAATGAAGCAGACCTAAATTCCTTAGCTGCTTTACACTCAACCACAAAAATCGCATCTTCACCTACAGCAACCACATCTAACTGCTGTGTATCACTTGGATTAGGTCCCCATTGAACTTTGAGTTTTTCGTCAGCATTCAAAATGCGAAAACCTAAATTATAGAACATACACCATACATCATCCTCAAATTGAACACCGTGTTCTTTTGGTTTCTGCATCTTGGCTTTTCTGGCCGTTCTAGATTTTTCAAAGTAACCATTATCTGCATAATCATCTATTTCAGACAAAAATACAGATACTGTAGCGAACTCAGTATTTCTAGCTTTGTATTTTATTTTCAAAGCATCCAATTCATCTAGCATGTGTTCTTTGATAGCCAAACATTGAGATTGAGAAAGTGTGTTCATATGTATTATTTTTGATTTATTTGTAATTACGGATTAAAACTTCAGCTAATTTTTCTCGTTTGTATGCCTTTGCATTTATAAATCGAGAACTATACACCCTTTGGATATCATAATTTTCATAAAGCTTCTCAAAATAAAAATCTCCATTTTCATCACGACTTTCAGAATTACTCTCCATAATAAAACATCCCTTCGCAGTCAAATGGTCACAAAATAGTTTTAATTCTACCTGTTCTTTGTCACCAAATGGATTAGCTGAATATTCTTTGAAATATGAAGTTACGCTTAACGGACGATAGGGTGGATCTAAATATATAAAATTAGTAGACGTTCTACTTAAATTCCTCATTATGCACTTATAATCCCCAGGTTCACGAATAATAAGTTCGACTGAATTTAGCAATTCGTGGTTGGCAAGAATTAATTCTTTATTGCAAATCATCGGTTTCTTATATCGCCCTGTTGGAACGTTGAATTTTCCTCGTGTATTTACTCTATACAAACCATTAAAACACGTGTGGTTCAGAAATATAAATAATGCAGCTCTCTCGTCGGCTGGAATACCATCACGATTAAACTGATCTCTATAAGCATAATATAATTCATCGCGTGCACTTTCACTAACTGAAAAATAACTTTTTTCTATTGATTCAAGCCTTTTTATTAACTCATATGGTTCATGTGCTATTAGTTTGTAGCAATGTATCAGATCTGGATTGATATCATTAATAACTACACGAGTTATATTCTTGTGATTGCGTAGCATATGAAATAGCATTGCACCACCTCCCACAAAAGGCTCAACGTACGTTACATCTTGTAACTCGTCGAAATCAGCAGGTAGAAGTGCTTCTAATTGAGGAAGTAACAAACCTTTTCCTCCAGCCCATTTTACAAATGGTTTTGCTTTACACATGATGCGATGTTTACTTAAAGTACAACTTTTATCTTGTATTAAAAAACTTGTATTATCTTGACACAAGATCCTTCTGATGTTGTTTCTTAAATTTAATAGCTTGATAAATCCGCGTCCAATTACATGTGTTACAGTTTCATATTCTTCAAACGGGATCAGTAATGTTTGTGCCGTGTTCATAACCGATAAATTTTAAGTTAAACATACTCGATTTTTTGAAATCGGCGGCAAAATTACTATACCAAACTGCTATTTCCTGTCAGTATCTCGAAAAAAGTTTAATTTTTTGTGATTTTTCGTTTTGTTCGTATTTAGCACGCAAAGATACAACATTTTTTGCATTTATGCAAATAAAATCGCTTTTTGGGGCGATTTTATTGGTGTAAGGTGTAGAGTGTAGGGTGTAAAGGCGGGGATTACTCGGCATGTACGCCGAGGACTGGACCAAATGATGGGGAATACAAGAAACACTTGCGGGCGGAACCGCAAGACAGGACAGGTGGCGGGAACTTGCTCGGCGAATTAGCGCCGAGAACTGGACAGATAGCGGGAGACAAGTGCCCCAATAAATTGGGGGCTAATGGACAAAGAAGCAGCAAGGAGCTATTTAGAGGCGTGAATCAAAGAGCCAATGATGAAGCCGCGGAGAGTGGTATAGGGATTGGGGTGAGTATTTGGATAGCGGTCGGCTTTCTTGCGGTAGTCTGCGTATTTATCTTCCCACTCAGCACGGAGTTCGGGAGTGTTCATGATGACAGAGGTTTGCTTGACCGCCTCTGCGAAAGAAGAAACAGCCTTCTGGCGAGAGGGAGCAAGAGGACCTTTATACGGATGTTTGACTACATAAGCATGCGTGCGACCGTTGCGGGTGCGCATGATAATCTTATCGGTGGAACCGAGTTTGCCCGACATGGAGTCGAAGGGATGAGAGAGAGTGGTGCGTGCCATCGTGTTCGGCAATCGAGCCGAACAGACCGCTTCGCTGTTAGACCGCCATGCTGCTAGATCGTTTTACTGTCGGAACGCTCGCATTGCTCGCTGTCAGATAACAGGTCTATATCGCTCGTGTGTCCTCTATGCCAGAGAGGGGATAAGGATTAGTAATTATGGGTGCAAAGGTAGTGAAAGTTTTGCAGATTTGCAAGTTTTGGAGGGTAAAATTTTGATTTTATAGTGAAATAGTGAAAGTAGTTGATAGATACGGTATTCCTAGGGTAAGAATATGGTAATCTATCGTGTATCTAACGTATATCTATCGTGTATATATCGTATATGTATCGTAGTTGATAGCGGAAGGGTAGAGGAGTTTAGAGGACGGCACGGAGTGCCTACAGGACGCTCGCAGGCGAGCTATTAGGTTAGAGGTTAGAGGTTAAAGGCGGGGAATTCCCGAATTAATTCGGGATAACAAACAAAGAAAAAAGAACAAGCGCAGCTTGTGGACTGCGCTTGTGGAAGATTATCGTAGCAAGGATTAACGCACTTGGGTGAGGGAGCGGACATGAGCGTTGAAGGCGTCCTTCTTGAGCAAGTCCTCGAGGGTGAGGTGCATGCGGTAGTTCCAGAAATGCTCTGGGTTACTTGGCAAGTTGATACGCTCAGCGTGTTGGTCAGCCAAACGAATATCACCATCAATAGCAAACCAGTCTTGCAATGGAAGAATCACCCACATTGCTGGGCTATACATGTGCTGATTAACGATGAATTCGGCAATTTCTGGCGTCATCTCCTGTGGCGCTTCACCCCACCAGCCCATCTGTTCGTTGTAGAACTTCTGAGTGACTTGGCGGTCCTCCTCCCACCAAGCACGAACAGGGTTCATGTCGTGGGTACCGATGGTACAAACGCTATGGTAAGGAGCGTCCGCTGGATGAGCGAAAGCTACGGTTGGGTCCTTAGGCATGCGTTGGATCTCGAGCGAGAGGATCTGCAATTGGTTCATGACATCAGGCACACAGGTAGGCACCATACCGAGGTCCTCGCCGCAGCAGAGCATGTCGGTAGAAGCGATGAGTGTAGGCAACTTCTTGAGTGCAGACTCGCGCCAGAAAGAAGTGTGGCGATGGTAGAAGTAGTCGTTGTGGATGTCAGCCAAGAGTTGGCGTTGGTCCGCATAGAGCTCTTGGTAGTTGTGTGACTGGTAGAGCGCAATGCGTGGGTGGAGCATCGATGGGTTCTTCTGGTCACGCACGAAGAGCACCTCGCAATGCAGATACAAGAGTCCGTTGAGGACATTGTCGATATTGCAGTTGTTCTCGTGAGCAGCACGGTTCTCAGGGTTGAGGAAGAACTGTTGCACCTTGCGTTGGGTGTCGAGATGCTCAGGGAAGAAATAGATATATCCGTCGTTGGTAAGGAGGAAATTGTTCTTCACATACTCGGTATCGTAGCCGAAGGTGTCACCCAAGAAGTTAGCACGAATATATGGTTTGGTGAGGCGATCCTCATCGAGCTTCACGCCCATGTTCCAGAGGTCTTGGAGCGAATAAGGCATAGCAGGAGAGAAGTGACCGCAGAGGCCCCAAACATCCGACTTGCGCATTTGCCAGATACGGAAGAAGCCGAGGATATGGTCCACGCGATATGCATCGAAGTAGTCCGCCATCTTGGTGAAGCGGAACTTCCACCATTGGTAGTCGTCTTGAGCCATGACATCCCAGTTGTAGGTAGGGAAGCCCCAGTTCTGACCGCGTGCATCGAAGTCATCGGGTGGTGCACCTGCTGAAGCAGAGAGGTTGAAGAGGTGTGGGTCGGTGGAAGCGTCCACAGAGTCAGGAGAGATACCGATAGGAATATCGCCCTTGAATGCCACGCCTACAGAGTGTGCATAGTCCACTGCCTCACGGAGCTGTTTGTCCGCATGGAACTGGAGGTAGCAGTAGAAGTCCTTAGGTTGTTTGTCGCGCTTAGAGAGGAACTCTGCGTAAGGCAAGAGCCAGCCCTCATTGGCAGCGAGGAAAGTCTTATACTCATCAGAAGCGAAGAGAGTAGCTTTGTCGGTCTTGTAGAGGGACTTGAAGTACTTCATCTTCTCGTCGTACACGCATTGGTAGTCCGCAATGGTCTTGGCGTTGAACTCCTCTTGTGTCTTGCGATACTTCTTGAGTTGGGTAGGAGTGAGGGTGCCCATCTTCTCGATATTGAGGTAGATTGGGTGGAGCGCAAAGACGCTAACCGCGTTGTAAGGATATGAGTCGAGGTTGTTGTGACGGAGGGTAGTGTCGTTGATTGGGAGGGTTTGGATCATCTTTTGACCTGTGAGTACAGCCCAATCAGCGAGGAGCTTGAGGTCTTGGAACTCACCAATACCGAAGCCGTTCTCTGAGCGGAGAGAGAAGACAGGCACAGCTACGCCCGCGCCCTTCCAGTTGGCTTGGGTGTAGCGGAAAGGAGAGTCGGAGATGACATAGTGCTTAGCGCGTTGTACATCCCAGATCTTGCGGTTCTCGCCCCACTCCATGTCCACGATGTCGCCAGATTGGAGGTCGTAGATGACATACTTGTACTCCACTACAGAGCCGAGTTTAGCGTGGAAAGTGACGGTCCATTCGGGGTTGTAGTTGTGGCTATTGGCAATAGGCGATTGGCTATTGGTAAGAGGGAGTTTTTTGGTGCGATCCCATTCGCCGAGAGCGGCGATATTACCCATGATAGCTACACCCTGATGACGCTCGAGGCGAGGTACAGAGACCTTGAGGGTGATGTTACCAGTAGCTTTCTTAGCGGCTACAGGTGCACGGTGTGCAAAGAGCACTTGGCTGAAGACCTTAGAAGCGAAGAGCGATTGAGATTTGTCTTGCCAGAGGTCACGCAGCACGATATTGCCAGGTTGGCACTCGAGGAGGTGAGGCATAGACTCACGGCGGAGGATATTGCCTTGTTCGTCGAGGACTACATAGCAGTAAGAAACGAATTTGTGGATGTCACTAAGGGTGACTTGTGCAGACCAATCAGCAGAACCATGGCAGTCCATAGGGAGTTGCAATGGAGATGCGGTTTGCAGGTCAGCATCCATGGCATAAAGGACAGCTAATTGGTTGCCCCATTGCGCTTGGTAGTTGATTGAAAAATGAAGTGTCATATGTTTGTATAAGTTTTAAAAGTTTCAGAAGTTTTAAGGGTTTCAAAGTTTCACGCAGCGGAGCTGCTTGTTTCAAATTATTTGGTTTTGCCGTTGCGGTAGAGGATGGAACCAATAAGCATGGGCAGGACGGTGTTGATGAGCCAGATGAGTGCGACGGCAAGGGCTATGCCGGCCGTGTTCGAGCTGAAGACACCGAAAATAATGAGCGACCAAGTGCCACGGATGGCGATATTAGCCGCAGGTATGGATGGGAAGACTGCCACCACCATGTAGTAGAATGGGATGGCGATCATATATTGCACGAGGGTCATGTCCACACCGCAGAAATGAAGCGTGAGGGCGAGTTGGAGTGCCCAGATGATATAGCGGAGCATGGACCATGCGATGGTCTTCATGAAGAGCGGATAGGACATATGCGAGAGCGCTAGGGAGAGCTGGCGCATCTGGGTGTTATGCCACTCGTGGCGAGAAAGATAGCGCACGAGGTGAGGCAGGAAGCTGAGCAGGAGCACCAAGACGATGAAGGCTACGGCGAAATACTGCATGGGGATAGCAGGATGGTAGCTAACGAAGAGCCATGTGGCAGGAATGCCGAAGATGAGTTCGACAACGAGCAAAGCCACGGTGCCGACAAGACCGAGACCAACGGCGGCGGAGAAATTGCTCTTGTCTTTGAGCAGCATGGCACGAGCGGGATAATCACCTGCGTGGTAAGGCGTGATGAAAGCGCCGACATAGCCGTAATAGACTTGGCGTTGGGCGCCCCAGATGGTCATAGGTTCGGTTTTGCGCAGCAGCAGACGCCATTTGCCCGCCTCTGCTACGACATTGAGAGGCATGAGCAGCAGGGTGGCGATAAGGGTGAGCCATAGACCAATATTGCTGGTGCGGAAGGCGTCGAGAAAAGATGAATAATCGTCAAAAATGATGAGACGATATGCCAAATAACCATACGCCGCAAGGATGAGCAGCGTATTAAAAATACGGAGGTATGGTTTGTTTGGTTTCATTTTCGGGTGCAAAGATACTAAAAATTTGTGTAAACACAAAATTTTTTTGCAAATGTTGGGATATTTGCGTTATTTTTAGTACTTTTGCAGGTGAAATGAAAGGAATTAGATGGATATTGTCGTTGGTAGGTCTGTGTGTGGTATTGGCTATGCATGCTCAGAGTGTGGCAATAGAAGATGTATTGGAGGATATTTACAACCAACTTTCGGAAGACGACGAGATACTGCAGGAGGATGTACAAGAACAGTTGATGAATATAGCAGCCAATCCCATCGATTTGAATCACACAAACGCAGACGAACTGGCAGAATTGATGTTCTTGAGCGACGAGCAGATTGATGCCATTTTGATGTATCAATATGAACATGGTTTTAAGGAGATATATGAATTGCAACTGATTGATTGTCTAAGGGATTATGAGATACGGAATCTGTTGCCGTTTGTAGAGGTTAAAGGTGAGAGGTTAGAGGCGAAAGGCAAGGATATGTATTTTCGGGAGGTGTTTCATTATGCAAAGCATGAAATGACGCTGAGAATGGATGCACGAAATATTGAAGATTTTGAGGGTGATCCGATGTATGGGAAACTGAGGTATCGGTTTAACTATAAAAATAGGGTACAGGCAGGCGTGAGTGTATTGAGGCGACAAGGTGATGAGGCGATAAGGCAAGAAGGCGAGAGATGGGATTATGGAGGATATATTCAACTGAAGGATATTGGTCCTATGAAAACTGTTGTAGCCGGCAATTATCAGGCAAGTTTTGGGTATGGATTGGTGGTCGGTAGCCCGTTCAAACGAGGAAAAAGTGCTTATATTCAGTCAACTGCTACGACGGATGAAGGGTTGAAGAAATATAGTTCGGTAGGCGATAGTTATAACTATTTTCATGGTGTGGGTGCGACGGCAAGGGTGAGCAGGTGGGCCGATGTGAGTGCGTTTTATTCGTTGCGCAAAGGCAAAGAGGATGCGTGGAATCATGTGGTGGGCGTGAATGCAACAGGTCGATGGAATCGGCTGAAAGTGGGTGTGACGGCAGTGGAGACAATAGAGGCGACGAATTCGTCGCAGTTTAGAGAACGCTCGCAAGCGAGTTACAGTTTAGAGGTTAAAGACGATGAAAGTAAAAGGCGAGCGACGAGCGGAGTGATGGGTGTGAATGCGAGGTGGAATCAAGGGAAAGTGGATATTTGGGGTGAAGTGGCAACAAGTCATGGAAATAAATGGGGAGTGGGCGTAATAACAGGTGTGCGATATAGACCCATATCGGATGTGAATTTATTGGCGATATATAGGTATTACTCGCCTGAGTTTGATAATGCGTATGCTAATTCGTTGTGCTCGTGGTCGAGGATGAAAGATGAGCATGGAGGATATTTGGGATTGGAGTATAATCGGTTGAGAAACTGGCAGTTGTCGGCATTTGGAGATATATGGAAAACAGGCTTTGAGACCATGGCACAAGCTGATTTTATACCACAGAAAGACTATCGAATGCATACGCGTTTTCGGGTAAAACGCAAAGACGAAAAAGATACTTATTCACTCAGATGGAATATGGTGTATGAGTTTGGGCAATGGAAGATGAAGACGCAAGCGGATGGCAATATGGTGCAGGCAAAAGGAGCGTGGACATATGGTTGGTTGGTGTTGCAAGATGTGGAATATCGGTTTTCGGAAGTGCCAATCGTGTTGCAGTTGAGGGCACAAGCGTTTGATGCGAGGGAGTGGAATAACCGCGTATATATCTACGAGAATGATGTGCTGTATGCGTATGCTATTCCGTTTGTGTATGGATTGGGTGGAAGGTTTTGGTTGAATGCGCGGTATAAGATTAACGATACTTTTTCGGTGTATTTGAGGGTGAGTGAGACAATATACCAAAATGCATGGGCGATGGAGCATAATAAAAAAAGTACGCGCACGGATGTGCACGCGCTGCTGAGAGTAAAGTTGTAGGGTGGAAGGGTGTAAGGTGTAAAGTGTAAGGTGTAAAGGCAAGGATTTATTTCTTGAATGAGAAATATTTTTGCCCAAAGAAACTGATTATTACCGTGATGATGGTGATGATCATTTTGGATGGAGTTGGATATATACCACATACTTCCACAAACAACTTTAGTCCAAAGTAGTTAACCAGTAGATTTACTATTACAATCAGTATATATCGCCCAAGTTGCTTATATCCACGAAGCGAAGATTGGGTGAAAGTCACATATTTATTGAGCCAAAATCCTGTAAATAAGGTGATTGGAAAGACAATCAGCAGCGTCATTATATGGGGCGTGAGGCATATTTCATAGTTTAGAGTTGAGAGTTTAGTGTTTAGAGGCAGGGATAAATATACCAACTCATGACCTATAACAAAGTTGTATAAAAGGAAGTACAAGACCCAGTCTAACACCATGTTGCCACCACCGCAAGCAGCATAGCGAAATAGCTGTTGAGGGATATATTTACGAAATGGTCGATAGAAAAAATCGACTATTTTGGTGATTATTTGGGCGAATGTTTGCATTTATGAAATAAAATTTGTAATTTTGCAGCCGAAAATCAACAAATCGGCGTGCAAAGGTACTCAAAAATTTGCGACTATGCAAATTTTGCCGAATATTATTAACCAAAAAGAACCATTTATGGACGACTATCATCAGCAAAATGCAACAAGTAAGAGCCAAGAAATTTTTGGGTCAGCATTTCTTGAAGGACCTGAGTGTCGCCCAACGAATAGCTGAGACCATTAGTGAGGGTCGCGTCTTAGAGATCGGCCCTGGCATGGGTGTGCTCACGCAGTATCTCCTCAAAAATCCTAATCTACAGACTACCGCTATCGAAATAGACAGGGAGAGTGTGGCGTACCTCAAAGAGTGGTACCCCGAGTTGCACCTCATTGAGGGCGACTTCCTCAAACTCGACCTCAATATCATCTACCCTGATGGCGAGTTCTGCGTAATCGGCAATTATCCGTATAATATCAGTAGTCAGATTTTCTTCAAAGTGCTTGATCATAAGGATCGTATCCCTATTTGTTCGGGTATGATCCAAAAGGAAGTAGCAGAGCGTATTGCCTCTAAACCAGGCAAGAAAGCATATGGCATTCTCAGCGTGCTGCTGCAAGCGTATTACGATATAGAATATCTATTCACGGTGGACGAACATGTGTTCAACCCTCCTCCGAAAGTCAAATCGGCGGTTATTCGTATGACTCGTAACAATCGCCAAGGATTGGGCTGCGACGAGGCGCTATTTAAGAATATAGTCAAGACAGCATTCAACCAGCGCCGAAAGCAGATGCGCAATTCGTTGATGGGACTAGTCGGCAAGGAAAATCCTATTCTCAACGACCCTATCTTCACGAAGCGCCCCGAACAACTAAGTGTTGAGGAATTTATCTCCCTCACAAAAAAAATTGAAAGTTTATAGTTTAAAGTTTAAAGGCAAGGATTATGGCTGAACTCAAGATATTCTATAGAGACAAAGACAAACAAGACAAAATTAAAGTTGGCCGCAGTGTCAATATCCTCAGTAGTCTTGATAAGAAAGATATCATCTGGATCGACCTGCTCGATGTAAGTGATAAGACAGAGGGCGTACTCGAGGACTTCCTCAAAATCGACATTCAGGACGACGAGGAAATGGAAGAGATCGAGATGTCGTCTCGTTATATCCAGACGGACGATTCCATCGTGGCGAACTCCAACTTCCTCCGCGATAATTTCGAGATGGAACCTGTCAACTTTATCCTCAAAAACAGCATTCTCGTCACCACTCGCGATGTGGAACTCGCCAGTTTCAACGAGACCGTTAAAAAGATGCTCATGAACACCCGCAACTTCCCAACGGGCTATCATGTGCTGGTGTCACTTATGGAGACTCGTGTAGAAAAAGATGCGGATATGATTGAGGATACTACCGACCTTATCACCAAACTTTCTGGTGAAATCAACGCCACCGACCAAGTGGACGAAGAGGTACTGATCCAAATCAAGGATCTTCAGGAAAAAGTCACCATTATCCGTCAAAACATCATGGATAAACAACGCGTGATTAGCAACTTCCTCAAGTGCGATTTCTTCCCAACGGAACTCCAACCTCGCCTCACGATGATTATCAAGGATATCAATTCGCTGTTCGAATACACGCGTTTCGGTTTTGATCGTCTTGACTACCTCCAAGATACTTTCCTCGGTCTTGTTAATATCGAGCAGAACAAGATTATCAAGATCTTCACCGTGGTGAATGTGGTATTCCTCCCACCTACTCTGATTGCCAGCATGTATGGTATGAACTTCGACTTTATGCCTGAATTACATTGGAAATTAGGCTATCCATTTGCCTTTGCGCTTATGATAGTTTTTACTGTGGCTATCTTACTCATTTTCAAGTTGAAAAAGTGGTTATAAACAAGTTGTCAACAATATCTTTAATAAATTGTCGATGAAAGTTGAAAACCAAAAGTTATCATTTTTTATCAAACGTTTATCCTAGTTTTTGAACACGTTAAATTACTGAAAATAAACTTAATATAAATTTTTTCCACGTTATCCTATACCTATAATAATAAAGATATCTTTAATTAATTCTATTTTTATTATTAAGGAGTCTTTTATGTTTTGTCATACTTGACACTTATCTTAATTGAAATACCTATCACGATGATTGAAGATAACGAAAAATTCACCTCCTACGAAGAAGATTCTCGAATGGGTTGCAATGCGATGATAATCCTTATTATGATTGCTATTTTTGTAGTAGTTGCTTATGTGGCTTTTCAGGAACTTGAATCATCTTCCTCTTCCAACGGTACTCCATCATCTGCATCTACTCCCCAACCTCTACCTATATCTTCGCATGTAAGCGAAGATCGTCTAATAACGCTCACGCCTGAGCAATGGACTGAGCACTTAAATGCGCTCAACGACCATCGTGATGCACTCAATTCGCAACGTCAAATTGTGAGCCAATTGCAAATGCAACTTAACTCGCTCTCGCATGAGGTGCAGCAACTCCAGCAGCAGATATATGTTTTAGGTAATAAACCTATTACATCGCCTAATCCAAAACCTTCAGTTTCCTCTAAAAAGCCTTCTGAACCCACAAAGACTTCTATGGGGTTCCGTCCAGATGCTTTGATTTTTGCGGGATATAAGCACAATTTAATGAGCCCCACGGCTCAATTCTCGGTCCGTAATACTACTAATAAGATTATCACAGCTTTTAAGGTTCGTATTCAGTATTATAATATGAAAGGTCGTATGTTAGATTATCAGGAACTTTCTTACGAACTAAAACTAAAACCTAATGAAGCTTATACCATAAAGTTGGATGGTTATGAGTGGCAAAATAATTATGTTCATCATACTAGCGTTAATGCTCATGAAGGTCATCCTTACAAAGTATCTTTCTCTCTCATCTCTTACACTGAGCATAATAAATAATTAAAGTATAGTTGACATACTTGTCTATATTTAATATAAAAAAGCCGCAGTCATCTGCGGCTTTGCTATGTTATAATCAAATAATTTATTTTGTTTTCTTGCTAGCGAGAATGAAGTACACGATGAGCGCAATATATGCGGCTACGCCGACGAGGGCGGCGCCATTGCTTGCAGCCCAATCGCCTAAGTAGCACTCTACTCCACAGAACTTAATGAGCGCACTCACTACACCCATCAATGCACCTCCAGCGATGAAACCAGAAGCAATCAATGTACCCTTCTCGTTGCGAGCTGCAGCCAACTCTTCGGCTTTCTCGCCATCTTTCTCACGCTTGCGGCTAACGAGCCATGAGATAGCACCACCTACGAGCAATGGGGTGTTCAAGCTCAATGGGATGAACATACCCAAAGCAAATGCCAACACAGGTACACCCATGAAGTTGAGAATCAATGCCAAAGC
>JAXJWX010000038.1:0-38030 GCA_036307765.1 Paludibacteraceae bacterium
CATTCGCTCCATCTGCTAAGGCAGTTGTACGCTGCGAGTGGAATGGTATGAAGCTTGAGTTCCACCTCACCATGACCGCTGCTCCTCTCGAGGCAACCGTTGTAGTTGTTGAGAACGCAGTAGTTGAAATTGAGAAATACCAAATTTGGGGTGATATGTATGACTACGCTCTCAAGATGACTGGCGAGTGGGTTAACGAGGCTGATGGTCTCACCTACCCAGTTTTGGTTGAGGTTCCTGTTTACTACCCAGAGGCTACTGAGCCATCTGAGATCATGTCAACCGTTACCGTTGGTGGTTGGGGCGACAACGATCCTTGGTTAGGCTTCGGCGAGGGTACATTGACCGTTACCACAGTAGACGGTGTAGTTACCGCTACAGGTATCGTACAAAACCCAATGGCAGGTGTAGCAATCGACATCACCATCTCTGGTGCTATCGTTCCAACCGCTGTTGAGGATGCAACCGTAACTGTTAAGCCAGTTAAGGTGATCAAGAACGGTCAACTCATCATCAGCAAGGATGGTAAAGAGTACAACGCTCAAGGTGCACAACTTTAATAGAGTTTAGAGTTTAGTGTTTAGAGTTTAGAGGCTGGAGATTTGCCTTCGGCATTAGACTCGAAACAATAGACGATATGAAAATGGGCTTCCTCCTCGGAGGGAGCCTATTTTTATTTCTCGTCTCTAAACAGTAGCGCCCCAGGCGCGTTCACTAAACACTAAACAATATTTTTTTTCGAAAAAAATTGCATATTCTGCAAATTTTTACTACCTTTGTCGCCAAATTTATATTTTATCTATAATACATAATAATTAACAACCTAATTGGTATGAAAAAGATTTTTTCTCTCATCCTTGTGGCATGTTTGTCCTTGGGTGCCTTTGCGCAAACCACGCTGACAAGCCAACCACAAGCTCTGAAGGCTATTATGGCTAAAGAGCACTTGAGCAACACCCTACAATCCAAGCACCAACCTGCTCAACCTACACAGCAACGCGTGGCTGCTAAGCAAACAACGGAGTGGGGCAATTATAGCGCAAGTGCTAAATCGCCTGCTAATCTCACTGGTTTGGATACAACAGAGGTACACTTCAACTCTTTCTACGAAGACCCTTACTTCACTCCTGCAGACACAGTGATTGGTCGTAATAACCAAACCGTAATCACTCCAGCTGAATGGTATTTTGTATTGCGTAACGAACGTTATCAATTCAACTTCGACATCATCAACAACGCTAAGCCTGAAACATTGGCTGGTACATACACGGAGGAAGACCTTGAGGAATGGTTCTCATGGTGTATGTTCCCAGAAGCTAATGGCGATACCCACTACTACAAGACTTGTACGTTGACTATCCAAGAAGAGAAAGTGAGCGAGAACCTTATCAAATACACTGTGGATGCCCTCATACTGGCAACCTGTGGTATTGGAGGTGAGGAGTATGGCTACTTCAAGGTACACGCAGAGCACAAAGTCATCAATGCAACTACCAAACTAGATGTGGCGCTCTACAACTGCTCTATCACACCAGAAGAAGACCGCTGGAGCATCGCAGGTAAAGACAATGAGATCGAAGTGGACTTCACCTTCTTCACCGAGACTGGTATTGACGGTTACTACTCTCACAAACTCATGGATGACGAGAATAGCAAGATTGTTCATAATGGCAAAGAGAAAGGTATCATGGACCTCGAAGGTGTTATCTACGGAGCAGAGAATATCTATGGTGGTCTGACATATATCTTTATGTGCGAGGCATTTACCACCGACACTTGCTTCTACAACATCGCTATGGAAGCACCTGTACAAGCTAAAGATACTATCGAGATTACCTCTACCAACACCATCATCAACGATGCATATGGCATGACCGACCAAACCATCCTTGTGGATGCAAGCACCGCTCAGTACGAGATCAATGCTGCATACAATGCTTCTAAAATCACCACGCCAGCGGAGTATCCTACTGGCTCTTCCTACGTATATTTGACAGACCTCAAAACGGGTCAAAGAATTGAGTCTATCATTTGCAACCTCAAGATTACTGGCAACAAGCTCCAAGGCTTCCAAGTAGAAATCCGCATGTTGGGTACTGACTACAAGTACTACATCATGCACCTCTCTTATGGTGTGCCAGAGGTAAAAGAAACCAAGGTGCTTGACTTCAAGAACATCTCTAAGACCATGTACTATATCGATGCACTTGGTTTGAAAGAGTTGCAAATCGCTAACTTCAACGGCGAGTACTCTGTATCATTCGACATCCTCTACATCGACCAAGTGATGGGCGGCGAGTTTGATATGACCAACATGTTTGCAGAGCAAACTTTCCTCATTCACCACGTCAATGACAATGGCAACGTATATGATTCTCCTGTGAAACCTGCTGAGTTCGGTGGTAAGATCTGGCAACAGAACGATACCACCTTCCTCACCGCTTCTATCCTCGGCTTCGACTCTATCCAATATGAGATTTCGATGTTCCACACCATCCCAACTCCAACCGAGGTCGTTACTTACACCTTCGACGGTCTTGAAAATGAAGAGGCTGTATTGCTCACCAATGCCGTATCTTCATCTGGCATCTTTATCCTAGATGCTATGAGTGACGACGGCGACTTGATGGCAAAAGTGAATGTGGAGCGCATTACCAATAAGAGCATTGAAGGAACTTTCTACAACGATGGCAAATTCGACCATACCGACTTCTACCCAACAGACACTTGGGTGAAAGTATGGAATCCTACAATCAGAGAATACGAAGAGTATTCTGTACAAAAGGGTACTATGACCGTTAAGGTTGAAAACAATATCGTCACAGCGGTTGCTTCTTTCATCTGCGACAACTCTATCCAATACGACTTAACCTTCAAGACTGAGTATGTCCGTGAACGTATTCCATGGGATGAAGAGGATTATGAACTTGACTATACTTTTGATGAGAATACGTATATCAATGTAACTGATTGGAGACCAGATGGCTATCGTATCATTGAGTTGTTTATGGTTGATGCTGACGAGACCATCGCTGCAGATTTTTATTTCATCCTAGATCAAAATGTAGCAGCTGATCCTGATATCGTTCTCCCTGCAGGTGTTTATCCTATCAATGCGTCATGGGTGTCAGGTTCTACATTAGCATGCTCAGGCATACTTCCTGATGGTCCTGCACCTTCTTATGTTTGCTTTGTAGACGAAGAGGGCTATCTTGACCCAAATGGTCTATACTGCTTGGTAGATGGTACTGTGACAATTGAGAAGGTAAATGGCAAAATGAAATTGGAAGTGGATGCTATCAACTCATATGATATTCCAGTAACACTCCACTATGCTCCAGCAGCAACGGCTGTTGAGGATATCACTACTGATAACACTAATATCAGCAAACGCCTCATCAACGGCCAACTTCTCATCAACCGTAATGGCAAAACCTACAATGCTACTGGTGCACTCGTAAAATAATCTAGCCCAGCTAGTGTTGCTAGCCTAACTAGCCCTACTAGCCCAACTAGTTTAACTAGTCCTCAAGAAAAAAACAGCGTGGTCCTTCAACCACGCTGTTTTCATATCCATCGCCTTTCGCCTCTAACCTTTAACCTTTAACCTTTCGCCTAAAATACCATACCATTGTCCTTGATGCTCAATCAGCAACTGCCCATTGCGCAACACTTTTACGTTCTCTCTGTCACTAATCGTATGCTCCACGTTTGTAATTACAGAGAAATCATATTTGGCTGTGGCAGTAACCGTTGTTCCGTTGTATGTGGTAAAATTGATGGAGATATTTCCTGCTTCATCCAGCACCATGTTGCCTGCGTTCATACGCCAACCATGTATAGGCGTGACAATACCATTCTTCAAATCGGCTGACACTGCATACAGCAATCTTGATCCTCCTAATCGCTCTTCTTCATCTACGCGGTAGCCCGCTGTGATAGTGCTTTGTTCGTGGCTATTGGGTATAGGCGATTGGTTATTGACGATAGGGTAGGTGCCTGGCTCCAATACGCTTGCCACTGTATTCACATACAGATAACCCACCTGCTTGCAAATACCAAAATAGTTGGTCTTAATCGTCTTAGAGGAGATCAACATCATCTCCAACTGACCATTGCCTAATTGCGTCACGCGCACGCTATCAAAACTGATACTCGTATTAGGACCTTTGCCCTCCGTAATGCCATATGGACCATACTGCTCGCCGCCCTCTGTACCTTTCACCAATGGTGCTTGCTCTGCATTGATCACAGGACTCTTCTCCAGCGGAGTAAGATACGCCACCACGCAGCAGTTCTCTGCCTCCCATTCTTCATCAATCACATAACTGGTGGAATAATGATACGCCTGATTCTCCACCTTGACTGTATCCCCAAAAGTGGCAGTCACCATATCGCGCACCACACGAGGGTGCATATACTCTTGCCATTTGGCACCCTTCCACGAGCAGTAGGCATCTTCTTGCTTACCTACCAAACCGTTCTCCTTAATCAATATGCTGAGCAAATATTCTGTTCTTTCCTTATTTGCCACCTGCCCCCTCACGCTTATATCCAAGCGGCGTGTAGTAGCATCAAACTGATGATCAATCACCACGGACGCTTCTGCCAGAGTATCATCTTTTACTATCAGGTTCTCAATATTCCATGCTCCTATGACCAGCAACTCATCTTGCTTGCTACGATTGAATACCACACTGGGCACGCTATTCATACCCAAATAGTTCATTGCAATCGCATTGCTCTCTGGGATCGTATATTCATCCGTGCCATATACGGCATGATGGCTCACCCAGATATAGGGAGTTATCTGTTTGTCTAGATACTCCACGATATACTTCATACCCATCGGACACTGGTTGCAATTGGCACTCGTAAAATGCTCCAAGAGGAACTTACGTGGAAAAAATGTCGGCGTTTCCGCCGACATTTTTATACCTGCTAAAAGCAGTAGTATGATAATGCTTTTCTTCATTAGTACTTAATCAAACGACTATTGAATATCGTACTTAATATCATCGATACTGATTACGAATTGACCATTACGCATGAGTTTCTCTACATGTTCCTGATTGAATGTTACCTGTTTAGCAGAAATTGCAGCAGGCTCTGGCAATGTGCAAGTAATTTGGAAATTCTTGCCGTTGTACAAACGACCAGAGGCTAAGAAACCACCATTTGCGTCCATCAAGAATCTACCACTTTGGATTCGCCAAATGTGGCACAATTGCTCCATATCAGATGCCAAGTAGTATGCCAGGTGTGAGCCTGCAAAGCTTTGGTTAACAAGATCTACTGTACCAGCAGAGAAGGTGTTGAGTTGATTGCCTTCTACAAAATCCAATGTATCAGTTGGGATGGTTGTATTAGTTGTATTGAATTCAAGATAAGCAACGAGTTTTAATGGTCCATAGAAGTCGGAACGAGTAGAAGACGTAGCCACCAATTTTATTGCCAACTTGTCGTCTGCTACCTTGTTGAGTTCAAGCGCATCAAACTTGAGTTTGGTAGCATTGGTAGGTTCTTTATTTTCGGTGATACCAAATGGTTTATATTCAGTACCACCTGTGGTACCAGCCACCAATGGAGTCTCCTCCGCATTGATAACAGGTTTCTTGCTCAATGGAGTGATATAGGCAACTACATTGCAGTTCTCTGCTACCCATTGATCAGAAACAGTATAGGTGAATGTTTTGCTATATGCTTGGTTCTTTACTTGCACAGTATCGCCCAATTGACTAACAGTGAGTAAGTCACGTACTACGCATGGATGCATAAACTCCTTGTAACCAGCTGTCTTCCAAGACCAATAGTAGTCTGCTTGCTTACCAATCAGACCATTCTCCTTGATGAGTACAGTGAGCAAATACTCTTTGGTGTCAGGATTGCCCACTAGACCTTTGACTATCACATTCAGTTCGCGGGTAGCTGCGTCGTATGTGTGTTCAATCTTCATGGAAGCTTCTGCCATGGTATCGCATTTGCTGGCGATAGTTTCTGCCATACCATCTTCTACCAAATAGCCAGGGTGGAAAGCAATGGTCGTACCCATAACTTTAGTACGGTTCATTGCCATGTTAGGGGCACCTTGTACACCACATGTACTACCAATCTTAGCACTCTCAGGGATGGTATATTCATCGTTATTATAGCCGTAGTGGTGGCTCACCCAAATGCATGGGGTAGAGGTCTTTTGGCTATATTCTACCATGCTGTACATACCGTATGGGCAGTATCCACATTGATCACCCGTAAAGTGCTCCATGAGGTATTTACGAGGGAAAGAAGATGGGATAGGTGCTACGTTTACAAGGCATTGTGCTGATTTCAATCCCTCAGCTGATACAGTAATGGTAGCTATACCTTCTGCTACGGCAGTTATCAAACCATTTTGATCTACTGTTGCGACGTTCTCGTTGTCAGAAGCCCATGTGATTTGCGAGATGCTATCCCATGCTGGCAATTCTGCTGTGAGTCTGCATGTATCGTATGGGATTAATTGGATAGAATCAAGTGACAGAATGATGGAGTTGTCACGCACGGTCACTACACATTGAGCTGGCTCCATGTCCATGCCAGATGCAATAATGGTTGTTGTACCAACACCCAGTGCCGTTACTACTCCGTTCGCATCTACAGTGGCTACTTCCACTTGGCTAGATTGCCATGTGATTTGTGCCTCAGTACCTTCAGGGGTGATGGTAGCTACCAAACTATGGGTTTGACCGATGTTCAGCGTGAGGTTGGTAGGTTGCAATGTGATGACTGGTTTGACAGCTGGCTCACAACCAACTAACATCAGGAGAACTGAAATTACTACAAAAAATAGACCTTTTTTCATACCTTAAAAATAAAACAGTTAATATTATTGTTTAATATACTTTTTACCGTTGATGATATAAATACCTTTAGGTAACTCGTTGAGTTCGTTAGTAGGCATCTCTTGACCGAGTAGGTTGTAGATTTTGCCGTTGTGTTGTGGCGCAACCACATGATCAATAGCCGTAGTCTTGTAGCTGTAGTTGATGGTCAATGTAATGGTAGGGTTTACACCATCGTTGAACTCGTAGCTGATAACCTCTTCGCCTGCTTCCATAGGCGTATAGTGGGTAAACCAACTGCGTTGCATCTCCATTGTACCTACTACAAACTCGCATACTTGGTTCAATTCGCCATTGCCAGGCACGCAGTTACCTGCTGCGCAGAATTGGTCGATGATACCCATGCTTTGGCGGGTGATAGTTACGGTGATGTTCTCTGTCTCATCTGAGTACAACTGACCTTTTACCTCCATGAGGGCTTCTTCAAGGTCCTCGTCCCACTCGTACTCGGTTACGATGATGGTGGTGTTTTGGGTAACTTCTGTAACCACTTTCTCATCACCAACCCATTTCTCGTAGTTCAAATGCAATGCTGCTTGCAAACTCAATGCTGCCAACAGCACAAAAAATGTAGTAAAAATCTTTTTCATTCTCTTATCTATTTATTATATTGTTTTCTATGTGATTTTCTTTATTCTATGATGATTCTTGTTTCTTTGGCTTGTACCACTTCGCCGTTTACACTGACAAGTGACACGATATTGCAGTTCTCTTTAACCACCTTATCGGGTAGGGGATATTCATACACTACTTGTTGGGTCATATGGGCATCTATAGGTAGTTTTTCTCCCCATAGAGGAGAGATAGAAGCACGCATCAGGTGGTTGTGCGCATAATTCTTATCGGTACCTTCTGGTTTCTTTTGACTACCCATCACAGAGTCTTCTGTTAGCCATACTTGTAGGGTAGCTTCGATGGCTTGTGTATCTAGGTTGGTGATATCCACCACAATATTTATGTCCTTGCTATCCATAGTTCCTTTTACCTCCTGTGATAGAAGTATCGGTTTGGGAGTAGCATAGGCTTGGCTGATGAGAGTACCCCACTTGTCGAAGTCTTGGAAGT
Organism: Paludibacteraceae bacterium; assembly: GCA_036307765.1. Taxonomy (GTDB): domain Bacteria; phylum Bacteroidota; class Bacteroidia; order Bacteroidales; family Paludibacteraceae; genus Colicola. The sequence goes on from JAXJWX010000038.1 coordinate 7,947, forward strand.
AGCCTTTGGTAGCTACCTGAACCATATTCACATTACCCGTAGGGAATGGGGTCGTGTTGGTTCCCCCCATCACGATATAGATACTATCTGCCTCAGGGCATGTATAGTTGAGAGCTGGTTTGTTATTGTGGCGGGTATTGGGATTGCTCTCAGGGTGCATCACTACCACAACCAAGTCTTCACCATACAGTTCCTTCAAGTGGTGCGCTTCTTCTGCGGCTGTAGGGCAGTTGACACATTGCCATCCTGAATATTCGATGAGCAGTGAGCTGCGTTTGACAGCACTGGGATCGGTGGGCGTGAAGATTACTTCTTCGCGTTGACCTGCAGGTATTACTTCGCAAGATGTCAGCAGCGAGCCAAGAACCAAGAGCAAAGAACAAAGAGTTATTTGTATATTCGATTTCATAAATTCTAACTAATTACCTTACCATGTGAAATTATAGGTGAGAGATATACCCTCTTGTTTTGGAACGTAGCGGCATACGCCACCCGAGCAGTTGAATCCTTCGCGTGTCTTGGTATAACCTGCCATTACGCGGTGGGCACCATGCGTATAGGTGGCTGACACAGTATAGTAGTGCTCGTTGGTCGCCTCGTGTGCATAGCCGATGTTGTACATCCATTGTCCAGAGAGAACCAATTTGCGCCACAAACTGATTTCGTACAATGCTGCTACCCATTGTCCTTCGTCTTGCTGGGTGTAGAGGTATTGCAATTCTGCACGCATTTGTACGTTCTTGGAGGTTGCATACTTGGCTTCGATGACACCAATACCCGAACGAATCAGGTCGCCGTGACCTTCTATCACTTGCTTGTTATAGGTTTGGTACATAGCCATAGCACCGATATACCACTGTTTGTTAATCTTCTTGTTGAGTTCCAAATTGACATCGGTATAATAAGGTGCATCGCTCATGCCAAACCATGTGTCAGTCGTACCACGGATATGCGAAGCGTTAAGCTTGAGGGTCGTACCATACTTACCGCCCATTTTGGTGCCGCGTTTCCATGTATATCGAATCTCTCCTTGGAAAGCCCATTCGCTAGCGGTAGCATGGGTGCCATAAGGGTAGAGAGAAGTGAGCATATAGGTGTGCTGATTGGCAAAAGGAGTCATGTGGTTGATGGTACCTGCCATATTGTTGAGTCCACGATCCGAACGGAATGACATATTCTCCGAACGCTTGGCTTGTGCGATGATAGCCAATCCCTTTTGCGAGTAACTGAGCGACAAGAGCAATGCTTGACCTGGGTCGTAGCTGTACTTATTCACAACGGTTGGATCGTTGGCCTTATAGGCATATTCAACCAAAGCATTCCAACCTTTCATTTGCAACTGCGCACGCACGCTACCTGCACCTACCCATTCTGGCAAGTTGTAGTAATAGTCGTACTTACCCTCTGGTTGGATAACGGTGTTAAAGATGATGGTATCTTCCTTTTGATACTTGCTGACATAGCTACCGCCAATGGTGAGGTTGGCTCCTGCTTCTTGCAATTGAGGTATCCACTCGTGCAAGCCTAATTCTAAGTTGGCACCGAGTACCGCATCTTGCGTGTAGTTCCAGCCCCAAGCACCATCATCGTAGCAGTTCCAGTAGCGACGTTGCTTACCGCCTAATGCCTCAATGAAGATGCCCTTATATGGTGTGGCTTCTACCTTTGCTCCGCGAAGTGCATTATCTACACCCAGTGCTCTATCTTCGTACAGACGCAGCACCATACCACTACCAAACTGACCATAGACATCGCCAATGGTGATCTTACCCCAAGAGAAGTTAGCCCCCACGTGCAAATGGCTAAGACCATAGCCGCCGAAGTTCGCATCATAACCCAGCATAGGCCATTCCGTGAGCTCTGCACGGGTCACCACTTCTAGTCCTTTGAACTGTTGATTGTCTTTGTTATGTTCCCAACGAACACCTAAATCCAAATAGGTATTGCTTAGGTGGGTAATCTTAGCCCATTCAGGTTGTGGAGGCACTTCGCTGTTGTCAGTAGCAAAAAGACCTTCGTGCTGAATACCACCTACGACAATCACCGTATCCTTTGCCCAAAGTAGGGTAGGGATGAAAGCGAGGAGGAGTATGTATTTCTTTATTTTCATCATTTTGTAGTTTCCTTTGACCCTTGGTATAAACTCGTTTATCTACCGTTTATCTACCGTGTATCTATCGTGTATCTAACGTATATCTATCGTATATCTAACGTGATTGACACGGTATTGAAGGGTATTGGATTAGTTATTGCAATGCTTCGTAGATATCTTGCTCGCCACCGTCCACATAACCAGCGTGGTTGTAAACAATCTTGCCTTTGCCGTCAAGAACGAATACGTGAGGTACGTTTTGCACGTTCATGGCGCGTTTGAAGTCACCGTTAGGGTCGAGTAATACCTCGTACTCCCAACCAAAACCGTCCACGAGTGGCTTAACGCGGTTGGCATCTTGCGCTTGGTCGATACTCACAATAATCATCTTAACGCCAGTCTCATCTTGCCAGTCAGGATATACCTCGTGAATAGCTTTGAGCTCGCGCAAGCATGGCTTGCACCATGTAGCCCAGAATGAGATGATGATAGGGTTGCCATCATTGCTGATTTCGCCAGTTTGAACGGTCTTACCATCCATGTCCTGAAGACGAACATTAGGCAACTGTGCGTGTAGGTTAAGTGCTGTAAGCATTACCAATGCGAGAAATAAAATCTTTTTCATAAATATACAATTGTTCAAAGTTGTTCGTTTGTGATAAAAATCGGGCAAAGATACGACTTTTTTTTTGAATATGCAAATTCTTTATTCGTTTTTTAATGCATTGACCAACATTCCGCAGGCAGCCAATATATCTTCGCCTCTGCTACGGCGGATAGTGGTCGTTATTCCGTGTTCGGTGAGATAGTCGCGAAGCCACTCCATCTGTTGCTCGTCGCTCTGACCCCACCTAACCTCCCCTTTGAGGGGAGGAACTCCCTCCCTTGAAGGGAGGGCTGGGGAGGATCCATGGAAGCGAATCAAGTTGATTCGGCAGTCCAAACCCTTCAGCAGGCGCAGGAGTTCGTTGGCATGCTTGGGCGTGTCATTCACGCCACCCCAACAGATATATTCAAAACTTATACGGCGTTGGTGCGACCAATCATATTGCTTGAGCAATGCTATCACATCGCTGAGGTGATTCACCTTTTCAATAGGCATAATCTCTTGACGTTCAGTGGAAAACGGATTGTGCAGCGAGATTGCCAAATGGCAGTCGCTCTCTTCGATGAAGCGTTGAAGTAATTTTGAATTTTGAATGTTGAATTTTGAATTCGGGAGGTGTAATAGACCTACCGAAGATACCGTGATTCGTTTAGGCGACCACGCGCAACCCCATGCGCTTGTCATGGCATGGAGCGAACGGAGTACATTATCCAGATTATCCATGGGTTCACCTTCGCCCATATACACGATGTTGGTCAGTTTGTCGGCATCGGGGATGGAGAAGATCTGGTTGAGTATGTCGGCGGCACTGAGATGACCATGAAAACCGAGTGTGCCAGTCATGCAGAATTTGCACCCCATCTTGCACCCCGCTTGCGTACTCACGCACAGCGTAGCACGGTCATCATCAGGGATATATACTGCTTCTATATACCCCGCCTCTAACCTCTCGCTTCTAACCTCATCGCCTTTAGCCTTTCGCCTCTCGCCTACCTGAAACAGGTATTTCTTCGTGCCATCTTTGGATACGGCTTCTGCCACAGGCGCATGGCGACCAATGGTGTAGCGCTCTTTAAGCGCTTCGCGTCCTTTGAGCGAGATATTGGTCATCTCATCGAAGGAGGTCGCACGGCGCACATAGATCCACTCTGCCAACTGCTTACCAGCAAAACGCGGCAGCCCAACTTCTTGGGCCACCGCTTGCAGTTCAGCTAATGTTTTACCTAGTAAAACTTCCATAAAGGATTTACCAAGCGAACAATGGGTATTTCACCATTTCGGCATTCACCTCAGCGCGTACAGCAGCGATGTTCTCCTCTGATTCTGGATTGCTGAGTACACGGTCGATGAGCTCGACTATCCATGCCATCTTATCCTCTTTCAAACCGCGAGTGGTGATAGCGGGTGTACCGAAGCGCAAACCGCTAGTTTGGAATGCAGAGCGTGAGTCGAATGGCACCATATTCTTGTTGGTCGTGATGTCGGCTGCTACGAGCGCTTTCTCTGCCACTTTACCTGTCAAATCTGGGTATTTGGTGCGCAAGTCCACTAGCATAGAGTGGTTGTCTGTACCATCAGAAATGATCTTATATCCCTTGTCCATCAATGATTTAGCCATAGCAGCAGCATTGAGTTGTACTTGCTTTTGATATTCCTTGAACTCGGGTGTTAGTGCCTCGCCAAACGCTACTGCTTTGGCAGCAATCACATGCTCCAATGGTCCACCTTGTGTGCCTGGGAACACGGCTGAGTCAAGCAATGCAGACATCATCTTTACTTCGCCCTTTGGAGTAGTTTTGCCCCATGGGTTAGGGAAGTCCTTGCCCATCAAGATGATACCGCCACGAGGACCGCGCAAAGTCTTGTGGGTAGTAGAGGTCACGATATGGGCGTGCTTAACAGGGTTCTCCAGCAAGCCCGCTGCAATCAATCCAGCTGGGTGAGCCATATCCACCATAACGATAGCACCGATTTCATCAGCCACCTTACGGATACGCGCGTAATCCCACTCGCGGCTGTATGCGCTGGCGCCCGCGATGATGAGTTTTGGTTTATGTTCGCGCGCTACTTGCTCCAGTTGGTCGTAGTCCACGCGACCTGTATCTTCTTTGACATTGTATTCCAATGCGTTGAACATCAAGCCAGAGAAGTTCACTGGCGAACCGTGGCTGAGGTGACCGCCGTGACTGAGGTTGAGTCCGAGGAAGGTGTCGCCCGCCTTGAGACATGCCATGAACACTGCCATATTGGCTTGTGCGCCAGAGTGGGGTTGTACATTAGCATACTCAGCATCAAAGAGTTGGCATAGGCGTTGGCGTGCGATATTCTCGCTCTCGTCCACCACTTCGCAACCGCCGTAGTAGCGTTTGCCTGGGTAACCCTCAGCATATTTGTTGGTCAGTACGCTGCCCATGGCTTCCATGACTTGGTCGCTGACAAAGTTCTCACTGGCAATCAATTCGATGCCTTTGGTTTGACGCTCACGCTCGCGGCGGATGATGTCAAAAATTTCTAAATCTCGTGTCATAATTATGTTGTGTAGTATAGTTTAGCATTGTTTAGCATTGTGTAGCATTGTTTAGCAGTTGTGTAGAATGGATTATCCCATAGCTCCATTGACGGAGAGTACTTGTCCTGATACATAGGACGATAGGTCGGAGGCGAGAAAGAGTGCCACTTTGGCTACTTCCTCTGCTTCGCCACAGCGGCGCATAGGAACCATTTTCACCATTTCTGCGCGGGTGGCTTCGGGTAGTGCCAGTGTCATCTCCGTGAGAATGAATCCTGGAGCAATTGCATTGGCGCGGATATTGCGGCTGCCAAGCTCTTTGCTCAGCGATTTGATGAAACCGATGATACCCGCTTTGCTAGCTGCGTAATTGGCTTGTCCTGCGTTACCACCTATGCCTACCACCGATGACATGGCGATAATACTACCGCTACGCTGACGCATCATCTGGGGCGTAGCAGCATGGCAGTAGTTGAATACCGATTTCAGATTCACCTCCAGCACGCTATCCCATTGCTGTTCGTTCATGCGCATAAGTAAGGTATCGCGCGTGATGCCCGCGTTGCAGACCAGTATATCCAGTTGTCCGAAAGTCTTCACTACTTCGTCTACCACGGCATGCGCTGCTTCAAAATCGGCAGCATTGCTTGCAATAAAGTGCGCTTTGACACCGTGGCTTTCTATTTCTTGGATTAGGGATACTACATTCTCATCATGGCAGAGGTCGGTGAATGCAACGTGACAGCCGTTCTTGGCGTATAATTGGGCTATTGCACGACCTATTCCGCGCGAAGCACCTGTGATAAGGGCAGTTTTGTTTTTTAGCATAGTTTTCTGTTTTTTATCTAGTTCAACTAGTTTGGCTAGTTCCGCTAGCTTCACTAGTTATTTCAAGTATTTATCAAGCCAAGCGAAGAAGGTGCGTTGCCAGAGGATGCCGTTTTGTGGCTTCAATACCCAGTGGTTCTCATCGGGGAAGATCAGCAACTGTGCTTCTACGCCGCGCATTTTGGCTGCATCAAAGGCCGCCATGCCTTGGTTGGCAAGGATACGATAGTCCTTTTCGCCGTGAATACAGAGGATAGGGGTATCCCATTTGTCCACAAACAGGTGTGGCGAGTTAGCAAAAGTGCGCTGAGCAATCTTGTTGCTCTTATCCCAATAGGCGCCACCCATATCCCAGTTGGCAAACCATTTCTCCTCCGTTTCGAGGTACTGCATTTCCATGTTGAAAATACCATCGTGCGCGATAAAGGCTTTGAAGCGTTTGTCGTGATGTCCTGCCAACCAATACACACTGAATCCGCCAAACGATGCACCTACGCAACCCAAGCGTTCTTTGTCTACATAAGGTTCGCTAGCGACAAACTCATCAATAGCCGATAGGTAGTCTTTCATGCACTGACCTCCGTAGTCGCCACTGATCTGCTCGTTCCATTCGTTGCCAAAGCCAGGGAGACCACGGCGGTTAGGAGCTACGATGATGTAGTCGTTGGCAGCCATCATCATGAAGTTCCAACGGAAACTCCAGAACTGACTTACAGGCGATTGTGGACCGCCCTCGCAGTAGAGCAGAGTAGGGTATTTCTTGCTGGGGTCGAAGTGAGGCGGATAAATAATCCATGTGAGCATCTGCTTGCCGTCGGTGGTCTTCTGCCAACGAGGCACCACAGTGCCCATTTCGATTTGTGAGTAGATATTCTCGTTCTCGTGCGTCAGTTGTCTTACCTCGCCTTTCGCCTCAAAAGCAAATATCTCATTCGCCTCACGCATCGAATGGCGCAGGCAATAATAGGTGTCGCCGATATTTCCGCCTGGAACATAGTCATATTGGCCTGTGGTCAAACAAGTGCGCTCACCTTGCAGATTGACTTCGTAAAGCATAGCGGTAGCGTGCCATACGGCGCTGAAAACAAGCGAGTTATTATTTTTCCAATAGTAACTATCCGCATTGGTTTCCATGCCTTGTGTCAGGAAACGGCGTTCGCCTGTTTGCAGATGCTGAATCATCAGGCGGTTCTCATCGCTCTCGTAGCCATCGCGCTCCATTGATTGCCATGCAATCCATTGTCCATCAGGCGAATAACTGGGGTTGGTGTCATAACCCATATTGCCTTCTGTGAGGTTGGTGTGCGTGCCTGTTGCTAAGTCATAGAGGTAGATGTCGGAGTTGGTCGAGATGGCATAATCCAATCCGCATTTCTTGCGGCAGGTGTAGGCAATCTGTTTGCCGTCTGGACTCCATGCCAACTGCTCTACGCAGCCAAAAGGTTTCATTGGCGACTCGTAAGGCGTACCTTCTAATAGGTCAATGCAATTGACTACTTCTAACTTTCCGATACTTGATTTCAGTTCACACAGGAACGGATGGGGGGCAGTTTCGGTCCATTCGTCCCAATGCTTGTACATGAGGTCATCCACTATGCGACCCGATGCCAGTGGCAGGTCTGGGTGCTTGTCAGCGGTGCTGGCTATGGTCTTCACTTGAGCGATTAGGATAATCTTGTCGCCCTTTGGAGAGAGTAGGAATCCCTCTATATCCTTGTTGAACCCAGCGAGAACCTTATCGCCAATTACCACTTGTCCATCGCCGTTGATATAGCACAACTCGCCATTATACCATGCAGGAGAGTGTCCTATCAACTCGCCTTCTTGCCTCATCGCCTCATTGTCTTTAACCTCACACACTCTTATCCACGATGTCGAGCGGTTTTCCTCCACGCTGTAGTAACTAACGGTGTAGGCTACGCGTCCCGACTGTTCGTCAGGGTGTACGCTATTGATACGCCCCATCGCCCAAAGGGCTTCAGGAGTAAGACGTCCCGATTCTATCGAAATATCGGGTTTTGTAATTGGAGCTTTTTCCTCATTGGTAGTGTGGCAAGCTGTAGTAAGAAGGGCAAGTGTAGCCATCAGAAAAAAATTACGCATATTTACTATTTCGTGTCTATAAAACAAAATTTATTGCAGTCTAATCCAAAATCGTGTGCAAAGGTACGCAATTTTTTGGAATTATGCAAACATTGTGCTGAAAATAAGTTGATTGATTGAAAAATGAATATATATTTGCGTATTTGCAAAAAAAGTAGTACCTTTGTAGCCTGATTTATTATGCATAGTTTTGTGAGAAACATATTGTACACCTTGCGTGGGGGCATTAGGCTCGCCATGCTGTTGTGTGTTGTTGGGTTAGTCGGGTGTAAAATAACGAAATTTGTACCCGAAGGAGAATATTTGCTCAACAAAGCGCACATCCGTGTGGAAGATACCAAGGAAATAGCCACAACCGATTTGCGAAATTACTTGCAACAGAAACAAAATACAGAAATTTTGGGCTTCTTGAAGATGCAGTTGGCGTTGTATAACACAGCCTCGCTGGATACCACGAAGTGGACAAGCAAGAACGCACGCAAGATTGGCGAGGCACCTGTGATTTATTCGCCCGAACTGACGGATAGAAGTGTTGTGCAATTGGAAAAAGCAATGCAGAACAAGGGATATTTTGCTGCTGTGGTAGATACAACGATGAGGGTGAAGGACAGAAAAGTGGATATTACCTACAATATAAAAGCTGGTAAACCCTATATCATTCGCCGTTATCATGTGAATTTTCTGCAAGATGAATTGTTGCACATTGCACAAAATCAACGCAACTCGCTAGTGTATGAGGGCATGCAGTTTGATGTGGATGTATTGAATCAAGAACGCCAGCGTATTGCACGGGCTATGCGAAGAAATGGTTGTTTTTATTTTGATGCTAATTTGATTCGTTTTGTTGCCGATAGCACACGAGGAAAACAACAGCTGGACTTGACCATTTGTTTGCAAGATTATGTGGACCAACTTACTCCTGAATTGCAAGAGCAGCTCTTTAGACACTACACCATTGCACGTGTTTGTTTTCATATGGATTATGAGCTAGATCGTATTCCTGAAGGAGAAGATATACAGACCTCTCTGTATGACGGATATGAATTTACATGGGTGGGAAATAAGTTGCTCCGTGAAAATATTTTGATGCAAAGATGTCCGATTCTACCAGGTGAGTTGTATGATGAGTATTTAGTAGAGAAGGCATATAGCAACCTCAATCAGTTAGCTCCTATCAAGTATGTGGACATCAGTTTTGACCCCATTTCCGAAGATGAATTAGTGTGTCATATTGTATTATCTAGAACGAAACTGAATTCTGTGTCCGTAGAAGCGGAAGGTACTTATTCGGCTGGCGATTGGGGCATAGCCGTGGGGGCTGGATATACGAATCGTAATTTATTTAGAGGAGCTGAAGAGTTTACGTTGGATGGTCGTGCTAGTTATGAATGGCGACAGAATGGTGGACGGGCTATTGAGGGTAAAGCTACGATGGGCTTGAAATTTTCTAATTCGCTGGCAATAGACCTTAATTATAACTATCAAAATCGTCCAGATGAATATACACGTTCGATTTTCAATGCTGGATTGCAATTCCAACTTCGAAAACCGAATTTACACTTGCAGCACCAGTTTCGTATTGTGGATATTAGTTATGTCTATCTGCCTTGGATAAGTGATGATTTTCGTGAGCAATTTTTGCAATCTACCAATATCCTGAAATACTCCTACGAGAACCATTTTATTGTAGGTTGGGGATATTCGGGCAATTACTCATCGTTTAATGCGCGTTATCCCTATCGGTCGTACACAAATCTTAATTATAATATTGAGACAGCTGGTAACTTGATGCTTGGACTGGCAGCATTATGTAAGTTCCCAACAGATGAAAATGGTAAATATACCTTATTTAACACACGCTTTGCTCAATACGCAAAGGCAGATGTGTCATTTACCTATCATCAGATTTTCAATCAATCGCACAGATTGGTTTATCATGCCGATGTGGGCGTGGCTGTGCCTTATGCCAATTCTGAGGCAGTGCCTTTTGAGAAACGCTATTTTGCGGGAGGTTCCAATAGTGTACGTGGTTGGACGGCTCGCAGTCTTGGACCTGGAAGTTATCGCGGAGCTGGTAGTCTAATTGATTTCAACAACCAATCAGGCGATATCCGATTGAATCTTAGTATGGAATATCGTGCTAAGGTATGGTCGTTCGTTGAATTAGCTGCATTCGTAGATGCAGGAAACATTTGGACAATCTATGATTACGAGACACAGCCTTATGGACAATTCCATTGGAATGAGTTCTATAAGCAAATCGCCTTGGCATATGGTGTGGGTGTACGATTGGATTTTTCAATTTTTGTCTTCCGTGTGGATTTTGGTGTTAAACTGTATGATCCGAGCCGTATGTATGGTTCTCTTGCAGGAACACAATGGCGAACCGTATCTAATGGATTGAATTGGGGTGATGATATGAGTTTTCATTTCGCTATTGGCTATCCATTCTAATTCAAAATTCATAACTCTAAAGTAGAATGTTGAAATCGTGTTGCATAGAAGGTGTGATTGAGGCGGGTTGCGATGAGGCAGGACGCGGACCATTGGCTGGCAGCGTGTTTGCAGCGGCAGTGATATTGGATGCCTGTTTGCTGGAGAAGGATGAGCACCGCGAGTGGCTATCAATGCTCAACGATAGCAAGCAACTCACCGACAAACAGCGCCAATACTTGCGTCCGATGATAGAGCAATACGCCACAGCGTGGGCTGTGGTCGAGGTGACGGCGGAAGAGATAGATAGAATCAATATCCTCAATGCCTCTATTACCGGTATGCAGCGCGCATTGGATAAACTGCCTATTACGCCCCAGCATATCATCGTGGACGGCAACAAGTGGCGACCTTATATCCCCGAGGGGCAAGTGCTGGAGATTCCAGCGCGCACGGTGGTCAAAGGCGATGGTAAGTACCTGTCTATAGCGGCAGCAAGCGTGCTGGCTAAGACCTATCGCGATGAGTATATGTCGCGTTTGCATGAGGAGTATCCGCAGTATCATTGGGATACAAATATGGGCTATCCCACCAAAGCGCACTACGAAGCCATTCGGCAGTATGGCATCACGCCCTACCACCGAAAGACCTTTAAGTTGATAAAATAAACCCTTGTAACGATTAAAACTATTAGAACTGTTAAAACTTTTTAAACATTTATAATAACATGGCAATTTTTGTAAAAAAAGAGGGAGAACCTCGTAAGAAAATGGGTTGCTTAGGCAAAACCCTGATTGGTATTGGTGTGTATTTTGGTTTTTGTTTCCTTTTAGGGGCGTTGATGGGCGATATGATGTCCACACCAGCCACCAAATTGGAGGAGAACACCATCTATCGTATTGATTTGAAAGGTAATCTGGTGGATCAAGCCAGTGAGGAGAATCCGTTGGACGCCATCATGGGCGAGATGTATGGTCAAACGACTACTAACGTTGGTTTGAACGACTTGCTCAGCAATATCGCTTTGGCGAAGGAGAATGACAAGATTTTGGGTATCTACCTCAAAGGCGGCTCATTGGCTGCTGGACCCGCTTCTGCTAAGGCATTGCGCGATGCGCTGCTCGACTTCAAGCAATCGGGCAAGTTCATCATCGCATATTCAGATACTTATACCCAGACCAACTATTACATTGTTTCTGTAGCAGATAAGATTTTCTTCAATCCCGTTGGCACGTTGACTTGGGATGGTATGATTGCACAGAAAGAATACTACACCCGCCTCTTTGAGAAGATAGGTGTGGAGATGCAAATCCTGAAGGTGGGTACCTTTAAGTCGGCGGTAGAACCATATTTCCGCACTTCGATGTCTGAGGCCGACCGCAAACAGACCGAGCAATACATTAGCGGCATCTGGAGCGAGGTGAAAGCGGCAGTAGGACAAAGTCGAAACATCACTCCTGAGCAATTACACGCCTATGCCGATGAGTGCATGTCGCTGCAACCACAAGAGAAATACCTGACATACCATTTTGTGGACTCATTGGTGTATATCCAAGAGATGGACAGCATTTTGCGCACATATGCGGGTACCAAGGATTATAAGCAATTGTCAAACAGCAAGATGACCAATGTAGAGCGCAACAAGGTGGAGGCAACAGACAAAGTGGCTGTTCTCTATGCCGAAGGTGCGATTGTGGACGAAGGCAATGGTGGAATTGTAGAGGGCAAGATGCTGAAGAACATCAAGAAGATCTACGAGGACGAGGACGTGAAGGCAGTAGTTTTCCGTGTCAATAGCCCTGGTGGTAGTGCCGATGCGAGCGAGCAGATTTGGCATGCGATGAAGATGTTGCAAGACAAAGGTCTTCCTGTAGTAGTTTCTATGGGCGATTATGCAGCATCGGGTGGCTATTATATCTCTTGTAATGCCGATTATATTTACGCTGAACCTACTACATTGACTGGTTCGATAGGTATCTTCGGTACAGTGCCTAACCTGAGCAAGATTCGCGAGAAAGTAGGTTTGGACGTGGATGCTGTAGCGACCAACAAACACTCGGGATTGAATACCAATGCCGTGATCAATGGTATGAACCCACAGGAGATGGCTCTCATGCAAAAAATGGTGGAGCGTGGCTATGACCTCTTTACTCGTCGCTGCGCCGATGGTCGTGGTATGACCCAAGATGAGATCAAGAAGATTGGCGAGGGTCGTGTATGGTTAGGCAAAGATGCGTTGGAGATTGGTTTGGTGGATGCTTTGGGCAATATCGACGATGCGGTGGCTAAAGCAGTGGAGTTGGCTGAGTTGGGTGAGTATCAATTGGTTAGCTATCCAGAGAAGACCGACCCACTTCAAGAGATGCTCAAGATGTTCGACACCACCACTCCAGAGGAGCGTCTGGTGATGAAGGTGCGCGAGTTTGCTTCCAAACCACGCATTATGGCATTGATGCCAGAAGTGACAATCCAATAATATTGTAGCAATGAAGTTCTTTCTTGCCCCTCTCGCGTGGATTTATGCTTTTGTCGTATGGGTACGCAATGTCCTCTATGACGATCGCGTGCTGCCTTCCCATAAGGTGGATGTGCCAACCATAGCGATTGGCAATCTGGCAGTAGGTGGTACTGGCAAAACACCTATGACGGAGTATCTAATCCGTTTGCTGGCACCTAACTATAAGGTGGCTGTCTTGTCGCGAGGGTATGGCAGAAAGACCAGTGGATTTCGCTTAGCCAACGAGCATGACACCGCTAAGACGATTGGCGATGAACCCATGCTCATTCACACACATTTTCCAGATATACCAGTGGCAGTGTGTGTGGATAGGGTGCAGGGTATCAGGCAGTTGCAGCAGATTATACCTGATTTGCAATGTGTGATTTTGGATGATGCTTATCAACATCGCAAGCTGCGTGCGGGCTTCTATATTCTGCTCACTTCGTATGATAACTTATATGTGAATGACCATATGTTGCCACGCGGTACGCTGCGCGATTTGCCTGCGGAGAGTGCGCGTGCCAACGCGGTGGTCGTCACCAAGTGCCCCCAAGCCATGCAGCCTATTGATCGCCGTATCGTGAGCAATAGTTTGCGCTTGGCATCGTATCAGCATTTGTATTATTCTTCTATTGGTTATGCACCCCTGCAACTGTCATCTACTCCTTTGCTGGTGGCAGGTATAGCCAATCCTAAGCCCTTGCTCGAACACCTGCGGCAGCAGTTCCCCGAAACCGAGTTGCTGGCGTTTGCCGACCATCGCAATTTCACCAAGAGCGATATACGGCTAATATTGAGCAAGGCGGAAGGGTATGAACATGTGGTGACAACCGAGAAAGACTATATGCGTATGCTGCAAACGCCTTTGGTAGAGACCTTGGGCGACAAATTGCATGTCCTGCCTATTCAGACGGATTTGGGCATTGACCAAGCAGCCTTTAATCGCCAAGTCCTGCTGTATGTCAGCGAGAATAACCGCACCACTCTCAACAATTCTACACCACTCTAAACAAAACAACACTACATAATATGAATATCCTATCGCTATTAAAGCGTTTCGTACCGCCATACAAGTGGCAAGTGGCAGCAAACTTGTTCTTTAATGTGCTATCCACCATATTATCGCTGTTCTCGTTTGCTACTATTATTCCCGTTTTGCAGATTCTTTTCGGATTATCGGAAGGCACAGCTACATATATGCCATTAGACGCTGCTGCTACGATGAGCGATACACTGGATATTCTGAAAAATAATCTCTACTATTTCCTGCAAACGCAGATTGAGATATGCGGTGCACAGTCTGTATTGCTGCTCTTGGGCGCATGTTTGGTGCTGCTAACGGGCTTTAAGTGCCTCACAGCTTGGCTTGCCAACTATTTTATGGTGCCTATACGCACGGGCGTGTTGCGCGACCTGCGCGCGCAGTTGTATAAGAAGGTGGTCAGTTTGCCAATCGGATTCTTCACCGAGGAGCGCAAAGGCGATGTTATGTCGCGCATGACCAATGATGTGAATGAGGTGGAGGCGAGTATCATGTCCACATTGGATATGCTGTTCAAGGACCCGATTATGATTCTGGTCTATCTCATCACGCTCTTTACTATCTCGTGGCAACTGACGCTGTTTGTGCTGGTGCTCTTGCCTGTGGCGGGATTGTTGATTGGGCGTATCGGTCGTTCGCTCAAACGCGCTTCAACCAAGGGACAGGAGCAAAACGCCGAGATACTCACCCAAATAGATGAGACCTTGGGTGGTTTGCGCGTGGTGAAGGCGTTTAACGCCGAGAGCAAACTGACGGTGCGTTTCCTCCATCTGATCAATGCTACGCGTGCTACGTTCAACCGTATTAACCGCCGCTACTATCTGGCGCACCCCGTGTCGGAGTTCTTCGGTACGGCACTAATTGCCATCCTCCTGTGGTTTGGAGGCACGCTGATTTTGGGCGATCACTCTTCGATTGATGCGGCTACATTCATCTATTACCTCGTGATTTTCTATTCCATCATCAATCCTGCCAAGGACCTCAGCAAAGCCACCTATGGCATACGCCGTGGTATGGCATCGCTGGAGCGAATAGATAAGATACTTAATACGGAAAGTAATATTCGCACGGCAGAAAATCCAAAACAAATAGCAGATTTTCAGTCGGTTATTCGCTATGAGGATGTTTGCTTCTCCTATAAGGAAGATCGCCCTGTGCTCAAGCATATCAATCTGGATATTAAGAAGGGTCAAACCATTGCGTTGGTAGGGCAATCGGGTAGCGGAAAAACCACGATGGCGGACTTGCTGCCACGATTCTATGACACTACGGCGGGGCGTATCACTATAGACGGAGTGGATATTCGTGATGTGAAAACATATGACCTGCGTGCGCTTATGGGTAATGTGAATCAGGAGGCGATTCTCTTCAACGACACCTTCTACAATAATATCACTTTCGGTGTAGAGTCTGCCACTATGGAGGAGGTGCGCCATGCAGCGCGTATAGCGAATGCCGATGACTTCATCATGGCTACGCCCGAGCAGTATCAAACGACTATTGGCGATCGTGGTTCGCGTCTGAGTGGTGGACAACGCCAGCGTATCTCCATTGCGCGTGCTATCCTCAAGAACCCACCGATCTTGATTTTGGACGAGGCCACTTCGGCATTGGATACCGAGTCGGAGAAACTGGTGCAAGAGGCCTTGGAGAACCTGATGAAGGACCGCACCACGCTGGTTGTAGCGCATCGTTTGAGTACTATCCGCAATGCCGATCTCATATGTGTGCTGCATGAGGGGCAAATAGTAGAGCAAGGAACCCATAATGAGCTCCTTGCTAAGAATGGCTATTATCGCCGTTTGGTGGATATGCAGCAGGCAGATGCGTAAATGCTTATTTCCCGCCTACGAGTTTCTTTATCTCGCTTAGTTTATTGAGTGCCTCCAGTGGGGTCAAGTTGTTTATATCCAATGTCTTGACCTCATCGCGTATCTGTTCCAGTACGGGGTCATCCAGCTGGAAGAAACTGAGTTGCATACCTTCGGGGGCAGTGACTGTGGCTTTGCCGCTACCGATATTCTTTTGGGTATTGGATATTGGGTATTGGATATCGGCGATTGGCGATTGGCGATTGGTGCCTTCCATATCTGCCAATATCTGGTTGGCGCGTTGTACGATGGACGATGGCATACCTGCCAGTTTCGCCACATGGATACCGAAACTATGTTCTGAACCGCCACGAACCAGCTTGCGCATGAAGATGATTTTGTTGTCCACCTCGCGCACGGATACATTGTAGTTGCGGATACGCGAGAAGTTCTTTTCCATCTCGTTGAGCTCGTGATAGTGGGTAGCAAAGAGTGTTTTGGCGTGTCCTCTATTCTCGTGGATATATTCCACAATTGCCCATGCGATACTGATTCCGTCGTAGGTGCTGGTACCTCGTCCTAACTCGTCGAAGAGCACCAGACTGCGTTCGCTGAGGTTGTTCAATATACTGGCGGCCTCGTTCATCTCGACCATGAAGGTACTTTCGCCCACCGATATATTATCGCTTGCGCCCACGCGTGTGAAGATCTTGTCCACCACACCGATGCTGGCACTCTCTGCGGGTACGAAACTACCCATCTGTGCCATCAGCACGATGAGTGCGGTCTGGCGGAGCAGGGCGGACTTACCCGCCATGTTGGGTCCTGTCAGGATGATGATCTGCTGTCCGTTGTTGTCCAGCAGCACATCGTTAGGCACATATTCTTCGTCCAGCGGTAACTGCTTCTCGATGACAGGGTGACGACCTTGGCGAATATCAATCACCAGACTATCATTGATGTCGGGACAGATATATCGATTCTCTACGGCTACGGTGGCGAAGCTCATCAAGCAATCCAGTTGCGCAATGACAGTGGCATTCTGTTGCATTTGTGCCACATAGTCGGTCATCGCCAACATCAGTTCGGTGTAGAGGCGATTCTCTATTGTCTGAATCTGGCTTTCTGCGGTGAGTATCTTCTCTTCGTATTCTTTGAGTTCTTGGGTGATATAGCGCTCTGCGTTCACCAGTGTCTGTTTGCGAATCCATGTTTCGGGCACTTGGTCGCGGTAGGTGTTGCGCACCTCCAGGTAGTAGCCAAAGACATTGTTGTATCCGATTTTCAGGCTGCTGATACCCGTGGCTTCCACTTCGCGTTGCTGCAGTTGCAGCAGGTAGTTCTTGCCATTGGTTTGTATGTCGCGGAGTTCGTCCAGTTGCGCATCGATGCCTCGTGCAAAGATATTCGGTCTGCCTTGTACAGCGGGTGGGTCTGGCACCAGTTCGCGCTCGATGCGTTCGCGTATCTCGGTGCAGAGCGATAGTTGTTCGCCGAGCAGGTGCAAGTATGGGGTGTCTATTGCCTGCTGGCATACTTCTTTGATGGGCGCAATAGCTAGTAGGGCGCGGCTCAGCTGGCGTATCTCGCGGGGCGTGATGCGTCCTGTGGACACTTTGCTCACGATGCGCTCCATGTCCTGAACATGTTGGAGGTTCTCACGAATAATCTCTCGATGTTCGGGGTGACGGAATAGGTACTCCACCACCATTTGTCGGTTGCGTATGGGGCGCACCTCTTTCAGCGGGAATGCCAACCAGCGGTGGAGTAGGCGACCGCCCATAGGGGTGATAGTTCGGTCAATGATATGGTAGAGCGTGATACTATTCTCTCGTTGTCCGCTGAGTAGCTCCAAGTTGCGAATGGTGAAGCGGTCCATCCATACATATTTATCTTCTTCGATGCGGCTTAGATGCTGGATATGTCCCGTCTGCAGGTGTTGAGTGGCATCCAAGTAGTGTAGAATAGCACCTGCGGCTATCACGCCTTGTGGTAGGTTGTCCACACCAAAACCCTTGAGATTCTGCACATTGTACTGCTTGGTGAGCCGCTCGTGTGTCGCGGAAGGGCTCATCATCCAGTCGTCCAGTTCGAAGGTGAAGTATTTGTTGCCAAACTGTTCTTCGAAGTCGCGTTTCTTTCCGCGTAGGAACAGCACTTCTTTGGGTGCGAAGTTCACCAGCAGTTTGTCCACATAGTCGGCTGTGCCTTCTGCTACCAAGTATTCGCCTGTGGAAATATCCAGAAATGCCACGCCTACTGTATGTTTGCCCCATTGTATGCAGGCGAGCCAAGTGTTTTCGCGTTGTTGCAAAGTCGTTTCAGAATAACTCACACCAGGGGTAACCAATTCAGTCACACCGCGTTTCACGAGTTTCTTGGTCAGTTTAGGGTCTTCCAATTGGTCGCAGATAGCCACACGCAACCCAGCGCGCACCAGTTTGGGGAGATAGGTGTCCAACGCATGGAAGGGGAAACCCGCCATCTCCAGCGCTTTGGCTTCTTTGCTTGCACCATTGCTGCGATGGGTGAGGGTGATATTGAGTATCTTGCTTGCGCGAACTGCGTCCTCTGCGTATGTCTCATAGAAGTCGCCACAGCGAAACAGCAATACCGCATCGGGGTATTGGTTCTTTATCTCGCGAAACTGTCGCATCATGGGCGTTTCTTGTGCATCTATATTTGCCATAACTATTTGATTTTCACATCTATTTTCAAATTAAACATACGTCCCGTCAGGTAGTTCGGACTAGCCCATTGCATGCCATTGGCGGCTGTCACCCAATAGTAACTGTTCACGTTCTTCCAACCAATGAGGTTGAAAATATCCAGTTGTATGCTCCAACTATCCACATGTTTTGACTTCTTCATCCATTTGTCGGTAGCCGCGCTAAAAGTACGCGTTGCACCAATATCAATGCGTCGGTAATCGCTCATATGACCCAAATAACGCATGTCCTCTCTGCGTGGATAGCCGAACGGAAGACCCTCGCTCCAAATAAACTTGAGGTGAATCTTGTATTGTGGGAAGCGTGGTACATAGTCCTGGAAGTATATGGTCAGATTATAGCGTTGTTCTTGTGGAGTAGGTATCCAGCCCAAATGATGTGTATCATCCACAAAGCGCATGCGGCTGCGCATGGTGGAGAAACTAATCCACGAGTCAGCACCTGGCACCAATTCGCCCATGAGTTTCAAATCCAGTCCGATGGTGTAGCCCTCGCTGTCATTGATACCCGAGTAGCGCACGCGCACATTGTCCACCGTGTAGCTCTCCATGCGGTCGATGAGTTTGCCATATGCTTCTGCAGTGAACTTGAATGGGCGTCCCCAAGCACGGAAATAGTAGTCGGTACCCAATACCAGTTGCCACGAGCGTTGTGCGCGCAAACGGTCGTTGAGGTGAATACGATTCACGCCTCCTTCATCCGCTAGCACTTGTCTAAGTTCTTTATAGAAAGGAGCTTGATAGTATAGTCCAGTAGCTACGCGGAAAGTGAAGTCGCGTTTCCAGCCAGGCATCCACACAACGCTCAATCGTGGCGAAGGCAAAACCTCGTTGGTGTAGCTCCACCAGTTGAGGCGCATGCCCGCCGTCAGCAATACATCGCCCTGTGCGGTTGTCCAACGATAGGTGTCTTGTGCGTATGCCTGTACGCGACCGTTAATCATATGCGATGTGCCCTTCAACGCGTAGTAGAGTGCCATCTCTTGGCTCAGGTTAGGCAGACTATAGCCCATCGAATCGCGCCATTCCCATTCGTTGATGCGGTCGTGGATCATTTCCACTTGTCCACTCACGCCCCATTGCAGGGTGTTCTCGCCTTTTTTCCATTCGCCCTTATGCGCCAGCGTCAGCATGCCAGCTTGCAGGGTGTTGCGCGCGTGTTCGTGAAACTTGCCTGTGCCCAACACACTACCACTGGGCACATTGCCATTGATGGTCTCGCCGTGGGAGGAGTTAGATGAACTGCCATCGGCAGGTTTCTCGCTAAGCACATATTCGCTGCTGATGTCAAAAGTCTCTTGTTCGTGGGTATAGAAACCGCTCAGATCGAAGCCCAAACGGATGTTTTTGAGGAGTTGATGGGTGGCACTCAGTGCCACAAAAGCAGTGCGGAACATGTCTTTCTCTTGTCCCTCGTACCAGATGGTTTTGTTAAGTGCTTGCTGCATCGTACCAAAACTGCTGCTCACCGAGTCTGGCACAAACTCGTAGCTGTTCTGCGAGAAGTTACCCAGCAGCGTTATCTCCCATGCCTCATCGCCTAAATTCCATGTCATTTGTGTCTGATAGTCGATAAAGTTGGGTTTGTAATTGCCCGCTGTTTCGAGTGCGCCCAGCAGATAGCGCGAAGTCTTGTATCGGATGCTGTGCATTTGGCTTTGTGTGCCATTGCCCCAACCGACATAGGCGCTTGCGCCCAGCAAACTCATGTTGAGGCGCGATTCCAATCGGGTAGGGCGCTTGTAGCGGATATCCAATACGGATGACATCTTGTCGCCATACTTGGCATCGAATCCGCCTGCAGAGAAATCCACATTCTCCACCATATCGGTATTCACGAAACTCAGTCCCTCCTGTTGTCCGCTGCGAATGAGTAGTGGGCGGTGTACCTCTATACCATTGACATACACCGAGTTCTCATCAAAACTACCTCCGCGCACATTGTACTGGCTACTCATCTCATTGTTTTGCCTTACGCCCGCAAAAGTGATGAGCAGGTTCTCGATGCCGCCACCCGTAGCGTCAGGCATCAGTCGTGCGGCACCTATGTCCACACGGTCCATAGTGTTGGTTTGCCGCTGAATGGCGCGTACGGTGATTTCGTTAAGCAATTCTTCGTTGGTGGGGAGTTCCACATTGATGCCTATGACATCGCGTGTGGTGTATAATTGTTGGCGAATGGTCTCGTAGCCAATCATGGAATAGACGAGTGTCACGGTGTCGGGCAATTCTACGAATAACTCGTAATAACCGTTTTGGTTGGTGGTTGTACCTATGGTAGTGTTTTCTTCCACATACACGTTGGCCAGTTCCACGCCTCGGTTATCCGAGTCCACCACATAACCAAACACCCGCACGCTTTTGGCTGCGTGCAGCGACACCATTCCTCCTGCCGTCACCAGCAGGAGGAATAATAACACTATTTTCCTAATCCTATCCATACCTCTCACCTTAGCGGGGTCCCCGAAGGCACTCGTGCCGTGGGGTGCTTTTAACCTCTCACACAATCTTCGCTGGGATCAACTTCTCGCGAATCTTCACGTAAATGATAGTCTCTTTCTTGGCGAAAGCGGTCTTTACGTAGCCCATACCGATACCCACCTTGGTGGTTGGTAGCATGATACCGCTGGTCACATGGCCAATGGTGTTGCCCTCAGCATCGCAGATCTCATAACCGCAACGTGGGATTGCACGCTCTTGGCACTCAAAGTGAACCAATTTGCGTTGTACACCTTCTGCTTTCTGCTTGAGCAAGTATTCTTTGTCAATAAAGTCCTTGGCATCGAACTTGGTAATCCAACCCAATCCAGCCTCCAGTGGAGAGGTGGTGTCGTCGATGTCATGACCATAGAGGCAGTACCATTTCTCCAGACGCAAGCTATCGCGTGCGCCCAATCCGATAGGTGCCAAACCGAATGGTTTGCCTACCTCGAAGAGGGCATCCCAGATCTGTTGGCTATGCTCTTTAGGGAAATACAACTCAAATCCGCCTGCGCCAGTGTAACCTGTGTTACTGAGAATAACGCCCTGCACACCTGCGAATGACCACTCGCGGAAAGCGTAGTACGGAATCGCACTCAAATCAGCGTCGGTAAGCAATTGAAGCATCTCTGTCGCCTTGGGACCTTGTACTGCCAATTGACCATAGCGGTCGCTAGCGTTCTCCAGTTGTACACCAAAAGTATTGTGCTCGTTTACCCATGCCCAGTCTTTATCGATATTGCCAGCATTTACAACGAGTAAATATTTGGTAGTACTATATTTATAGATGATAAGGTCATCTACGATACCGCCTTTGCCATTGGGGAAGCAGGTGTATTGTGCTTTGCCAGCCTCGAGTTTGCTCACATCGTTGGTTGTGATATATTGCAGAAAATCCAATGCTTTCTCGCCTTTTACCCAAAACTCGCCCATGTGGCTCACGTCAAAAACGCCCACACCTTCGCGGACTATCATGTGTTCTTGGTTGATACCCGTAGGATATTGAATAGGCATATTAAAGCCTGCAAAATCTGCCATCTTCGCTCCCAGAGCGATATGGATGTCTGTAAATGGAGTAGTTTTCATATATTCTCGCCTTTAAACTTTAATCTTTCAACTTTAAACTATTTTGCAAATCACGCTTTTTGCACGATTTGCAAAATTACCTGCATTGCCTTTTCCATGGATGGGATAGGCAAGTACTCAAATCGGCTGTGGAAATTCACACCACCAGCAAAGATATTTGGACATGGCAGCCCCTCAAACGAAAGACGTGCTCCGTCTGTTCCTCCGCGGATAGGTTGCACTTTAGGTGTCACGCCTACCTCTTTCATTGCTTCCTCTACGAGGGTCACGATATGCATTACGGGCTCCACTTTCTCGCGCATGTTGTAGTATTGATCGCGCATCTCTACCTCCACGGTGCCCTCGCCATACTCTTGGTTAATCTTGCGTGCCAAGTGCTCAATCTCGCGCTTACGGCTCTCAAATCGAGCGCGGTCATGGTCGCGGATGATGTATTGCAAAGTGGTTTCTTCCACACTTCCGTTCATAGCAATTAGGTGGTAAAAGCCCTCGTAACCTTGTGTGTGTTCTGGGGTCTCCCAACGAGGAAGCATGGTGGCAAAATGATTGGCAATGCGCATGGAGTTAATCATCTTGTGATAGCCATATCCAGGGTGTACATTCACACCATGTACCTTCACTTTGCAGCCAGCGGCATTGAAGTTCTCGTATTCCAACTCGCCTACAGCGCCACCATCCATGGTGTAGGCGAAGTCGCAACCGAACTTCTCTACATCAAAGTGGTCCGCACCTTGACCAATCTCCTCGTCGGGCGTAAAACCAACGCGAATTTTACCGTGTTGTATTTCGGGGTGCTGAATCAGGTACTCGCATGCGCTTACAATCTCGGCGAGTCCCGCTTTATCGTCTGCGCCGAGCAGAGTAGTACCGTCGGTCACGATAATATCTTGTCCTTTGTAATCCAATATCTCAGGGTATTTCGCTACTTCGAAAACGATATTCTTCTCTGCATTCAGCACGATATCTTGACCGTCGTAGTGGGTGACAATGCGTGCTTTCACATTCTTTCCGCTAGCATCAGGAGCGGTGTCCATATGGGCGATAAAACCGATAGTGGGTTTACCTGCCACATTAGCGGGTAGGGTAGCCATCACATAGCCATTCTCGTCGATTGATACCTCTTGCATACCAATCTCTTTGAGCTCAGCAGCTAGATACTTTGCAAACTCCATTTGTCCTGGTGTGGAAGGAGTCATATTGGTTTCCTCATCCGAAGTGGTGCAGAAACTCACATACTTTAGAAATCTTTCTGTTAGTGTCATAGTACTATATTCATTTTATCAAGTTCGTTACTTATCCATGCGAGGATATTGTCGCAGACATTCTCGCACATGGCGATGCGTCCTTCCCATGTGCCTGTGCCTGTATGGGGTGAGAGGACCACATTGTCCAATGTCAGCAGTTCGGGGTGAATCAGTGGCTCGTGCTCATAGACATCCATTGCTGCACCAGCTATCTCGCCTTCTTTGAGTGCTTTTACTAATGCTTCTTCGTCCACGTGCGCGCCGCGTGCGGTATTGATGAGGTAGGCACTCTTCTTCATCATCTTCAGCTCTCTTGCGCCTATCAGGTGCTTCACCTCGGGGGTGTATGGTAGGTTCAGACTGACGAAGTCGGCCTCTCGTAATAGTTCTTCCTTTGTCCTATATCCAATAGGCGCCTGCGCCGTCCTATAGCCCGTTAGGGCGTCCAATACCCGATCATCAATCGGACGACGATTGTTGTATATAACGCGCATACCGCTTGCTACCGCTCTGCGCGCCAATGCTTGTCCGATGCGTCCCATGCCAATGATACCTAAGGTCTTGCCGTAGAGCGAGTGGCTGAGGTTGTTCATCACGCCAAAGGGTTCGGCTTTGCCTTCTCGAAGCTTGCGATCAAACTCCGCTATGCGTCGTGCCACATCGTGCATGAGGGCAAAAGCCAATTCGGCAGTAGGTTCGATGACAGGATTCGGGGTGTTGGTCACACGAATACCGCGTTCGCGACATGCATCCAAATCGATATTATTGAAACCCACACCGAAGTTCGCTACCAATTGCAAATGCGGTGCCGACATAATCATCTCGCGCGTCACAGGTTTATCGAATGTGCTAACCAGCACGTCCGCCTCCTGCAATGGAACATATAGGGTGTGCTCACTCAATCGAGCAAACCCCTCGGCTGGTAACAAGGTAGTAAACGCAATCTGCATAATCAGAAAGTTGGATTTCGCTGCAAAGGTACAAAAAAAAATGCAAGTATGCAAATCTTTATGAACTTATACATAAATATTTGTGTATTCCGCAAAAATGTACTACCTTTGTACTCGATTTTTATGTGAGCAATATGAACAAGCAGATTCTTCGTTTGGCTATTCCTAGTATTCTTGCCAATATCACCATTCCGTTGGTAGGATTGGTGGACACGGCTATCGTGGGACATATCTCCGATGCGCATGCCATTGGCGGTATAGCTATTGGCACGATGCTATTCGATTTATTGTATTGGAATTTCGGATTCCTGCGTGTGGGTACGAGCGGTATGACGGCCCAGGCTTTCGGTCGTAATGACGGCGAACAGTGTGCTCGTCTCCTGGCTCAGAGTGTAGGCATTGCCTTGATAGGTGCCGCATTGATATGGCTGGTACAATGGTTCTTTGTGACGGCGGTGCTTGCGATTGTGCCTTGCTCCGAAGAAGTGGCAATCTTCGCGCGCAAATACTTTTTTATTCGCATATGGGCAGCACCAGCTACCTTGTCGCTGATGGCTATTAAGGGGTGGTTTATTGGCATGCAAGATACGGTTAGCCCGATGATTACGGATATGGTGGTGAATGTGGTGAATATGGCGGTCAGCTATGTGCTGGCGGTCTATACGCCGATGGGAGCTTTGGGGGTGGCGTTGGGTACGGTGATAGCCCAATTGACGGGACTCCTATTATCGGTGATTATTTTGCTATGGAAGTACCGCCATGTATGGCAGGGGGTGTCGTTCTTTCGTTTGTTGAAGGATATGCATGGCATGCGCCAACTCCTGTCGCTCAATGCTAATTTGTTTGTACGTTCGCTATGCTTTATGATTGTGTATGTGGGTTTTACGGCATTGTCCTCAAAGTACGGCGATACGGATTTGGCTGTATGCAGCATACTCATGAAACTCTTCATGTTGGTGTCCTATTTCGTGGATGGCTTCGCGTATGCAGGCGAAGCCCTCGTCGGCAAATATATCGGCGCAGCCAAATCCCAACCCATATCCAATAGCCCGCAGGGCGTCCAATATTCAATAGGCGGAACGCCGTCCAATAGCCACAATATCTCCTCCCTCGTCCGCCTTCTTTTCCTCTGGTCACTAGGTGTGGGGGCTGTGTTTACGGTGTTATTTGCCTTGTGGTATATGCCAATGTATCGCATGATGACGTCGGATGCAATGGTGCTTAGTCGTCTTACGGATTTTACTGGATGGTTCATTGCTATGCCTATTGTGAGTACGTTGGCATTTATGTGGGATGGTGTGTTCACGGGTGCTACAGCAGGCAAGCAGATACGCGATGCCATGATTTGGGCAGCCGTAGGTTTTGTGTTGGGTTATGTGGCAAGTTACCATTGGTTGGGTACGCATGCGCTGTTTGTTGGCTATTTCCTGCACCTCGCCGCCCGCGTTATCTATCTTACTGCTGCATGGCGTCCCCTTACTTCTAAATTATAATTTTTTAATAATGCTTCGTTTCATTTGCCCAATTCGCCGTTAGAAATTTTGATTAATTTTCTATAATAAACTGCAATTTTGGTAGTGAAAAAATACATGTTTGCTAATTTTTGTTTTTATAATATGCTCAAGAAACTCGAAAATAGAAAATGGCGTGTGCTCAAAAGCACACGAATATTGAATCTTGGTCCATGGCTGAACGTGCGCCAGGAAGTGGTAGAAATGCCCAATGGCACGCAGATTCCTGCGTGGTTTATTTTGGATTTCCCCAATTGGATTAATGTGATTGCCATCACTAAGGATGGTGATTTTGTGATGATTGACCAGTATCGCCATGCCTTGGGTGAGACGCATTATGAGTTGGTGGCAGGTGTGGTGGATGAGGGCGAGACGCCTTTGCACGCTGCTATGCGCGAACTGAGCGAGGAGACAGGCTACGAAGGTGGCGAGTGGCAGGCGTTTATGGAACTCTCGCCTAACCCTACCAATCATACGAATAAGAGTTATACTTTCCTTGCCACAGGGGTAGAGAAGGTGCGTGAACCGCATCAAGAGCCCTCGGAGGACATCCATGTGCATATCCTTACCCGCGATGAGGTGTACGAATTGCTTACTTCAGGCGAGATTATCCAAGCCCTGCATGCCGCACCGCTGTGGAAATACTTCGCTCAAAAGCCTATATGATATGTCGTGAGAAAAAATAATGGCTGCTCTTTATTGGGCAGCCATTATTTTATTGGTTTTGCATGATTTGTTCTATACGTTGGAGTTCATCTGCTGTAAAGGCAATATTGTCAATAGCGTGCAGGTTGTCATCCAATTGTGCGACACTGCTGGCACCAACAAGCACACTGGTTACATCTTTACTGAGTAACCACGCTACCGCCATTTGTGCCAACGATTGTCCACGCTCTGCTGCGATAGCACCCAGTTGTTGAGCGCGAGTTATAGCTTCTGGAGTGACTTGTTCTGGGTGTAAGAAGACATTCTTGCTAGCACGACTGCCTGCTGGTATGCCATTCAAGTAGCGGTTGGTAAGCAGACCTTGTGCCAATGGCGAGAAGCAGATGAATCCTGAACCATTGGCGTTGGCTACAGGCAGGTTTTCCTCTAAGGTATCGGGGCAAGCAATGCTGGCTTTGTATTGGCTAATAACACAAGGTACATGTGCAGCCGAAAGGTAGTCATACGCCTCTTTCTGTTTATCAGCTGGGTAGTTACTAATACCTACGTACAACGCTTTGCCTGCACGCACGATGTCCACCAATGCTTGCATCGTTTCTTCAATAGGTGTTTGTGGATCGTAACGGTGCGAATAGAAAATATCAAAGTACTCCAATCCTGTGCGTTTCAGACTTTGGTCGCAGGAGGAAATCAGGTATTTGCGTGAACCACCATTGCCGTAAGGACCGTCCCACATCCAAAATCCCGCTTTAGAAGAAATAATCATTTCATCACGATGCGTAGCTAAATCCTCGCGCAATACACGACCGAAAGTCATCTCCGCAGTACCAGGAGCAGGACCATAGTTGTTGGCAATATCAAAGTGTGTGACACCTTTGTCCCACGCGTGCAAGAGCATGGCACGAGCTGTGTCAAACGGATCTTCGCTACCGAAGTTGTGCCATAATCCTAACGATACCAACGGTAGCTGTAGTCCACTTTTGCCTGAAAAACGATATTTCATATTATTTACCTAACTTCACAATCAGCGTTGATAATGGCTCAACCACAATATCCGTTTGGCTGAGGTCGTATATCTTACCTGTAATCACATCCACACCCATAGGATTGTATTTGCTTAGAATCTCCGCATAGTTGGCTGTTGGGATAGTGCGATTCTCTTCGCTGGCATTAGCAAATACGAATACCGCTTCGTTATCGTTGTAGCGGAAGAAACCATAGGTATTGTCGCGGCTCATAAAGTGCATGGTGCGACCCGTGTGAATAACTGGTTCGCCCTTGCGCCATTGGAAGAGGCGGCTTTGGTAGTCGTACATATCTTGTTGCTCCGCTGTCACTTCTTCACCTAGTGGCAATGGCATGCGCAACGTAGAGTGACCCAGATTGCGGTCTGCGGATTTCATAGCATACTCATCGCCATAGAACACTTGTGGAATACCGCGCATAGTTGCCAATAGGGCATATGCCAGTTTCACACGGCGTGGGTCTTGATCCTTGACTACATCCGTGATACGATCCATATCGTGGTTGCCGAGCATGATGAGGACATCATTGACATTGGCGTACATATAGTCCATTGTCAGTACATCGTACACGCGGGTGAGACCTCCGCCCCAACCTTGGTTATCGCTCTCCAACGCTTGACGGATAGCTTCTTCCAATGGGAAGTCCATCACACTCTTGAGATGGCTGTCAAAACCGTTGTGGTTCTTGACACCAGATTGCCAATACGCTACAGCAGGAGTAGGACGTGTCCAGCACTCGCCTACGATAGTCAGGTTAGGATACTCGTCCATAATAGCTTTCACCCACTCGCTACCAGGAATCATCTCTATGTATGGATAGGTATCCACACGCAAACCATCTAGATTAGCGTATTCAATCCACCAGATAGCCCATTGCTTGAAGTATTGTAGCAGGTCTGGGTTCTCTAGATTCATATCAGGCATTGGACGGTCAAACCAACCGCGGTTGGACAACAGACGGTCGTACTCAGATGCGTTGATATCGTAGTTAGCCGAGAATACATTGTGGGTGTTGGTGAATTGATCAAACTGGTTAATCCAGTCCTTATATGGCAGGTCTTGCATCCACCAGTGGGTACCACCACAGTGGTTAGGCACCATGTCCATGATGAACTTAATTCCTTTGTCATGGGCTTGCTCCACCATGTCGCAGTAGAGTTCATTGTTGCCGTAGCGTGGGTCAATATGATAGTAGTCTGAGCATGCGTAACCGTGATATGACCATGCAGCCTCGTTGTCTTCTAGGAGCGGGGTAGGCCAGATGGCTGTTGCACCAAGCGAAGCGATGTGGTCCAAACTGTTGATAATACCTTGAATATCACCGCCAAAGCGACCGTGCACGTTATCCTTCGCACATGCCTCTGCCATGCCTTCGACAGTGTTGTTGGTTGGGTCACCATCTACAAAACGGTCGGACATGATGAGGTAAATCATATCGCTAGAGTTGAATCCTTGGCGTTCACGACTGCCTTTGCGACGTGTGTGAATGGTATAATCAACACTCGCTGTACGTTTGCCCTTCTTCAGGGTAATACGGTAGTCACCGGGTTGATTTACAGCCAAATCCACAAAGAGGTAGTTGGGGCTCTCTGCATTGTGTTGGCCCTTGACTTGCAAACCAGTACATTCGCCATGTGTTAAATCGCCTAACTCATGAATCGTTACTTGCGCATCAGCAAGGTCCTCGCCCTGCAACATAAGTGTCAGTGGGCAGTTCATTTCGGTCCACCAGCAAAGTGGTTCTACACGGTCAATACGTGGTTTAGCACTGAGTGTGATAGCACTGAAGAGTGCTGAAAAAAGAAACAGTTTTTTCATTGTCATGTATGATTTTTTTCCTAAGGTCGTTAATGTCGTTAAGGACTTTAAAGACTATAAGGTCGTTATTATCAAAAACAATAGCGTATCTATAAGCCGGGTTCTGTACCCACCAGTGGGTGTCTATCATTAATCTTGAGGAGCGTATTACTACGTCCTTCTCTTGCTTCCTACCCTCCAGCTTGCGCGAGCAGCGCTCAGACACTGGTTTACTTGGAATTGCAGCCCACAGTATGCTCGTATCACTTCCTCCTTACGGATTGTTCGTCGCTTTTGCAGGGACCAAACATTGCTGCCTGACGGCCATTAACCGCTGTGGTGCTCTATGCTGCCCGGACTTTCCTCGTGATAGGGGATTAAAACAGGTGTTTTTCTTCCCTTATCCCGCGATAGACCGACACGCTATTTAATTTCGCTGACAAGCGTCATTTTTTATGGGGTTCTCTTATTGAAGCTTGCTTCTATCCCCTTTTCTACCTACCGAGAGCCTTATAGGCTCGAGGTAAGAGGAGGAATCGCTGTCGCCCCAATGACGCTGACAGGCGTCGTTCATGCGACAAGCGCATTCCGACGAAGAGCGGCATACGGGAATCGAACCCGCCTCCTCGGCTTGGGAAGCCGATGCACTACCGATGTGCTAATGCCGCAAA
>JAXJWX010000039.1:0-55923 GCA_036307765.1 Paludibacteraceae bacterium
CTATCAATCTTCACCTACATGCAGTTGGCGGATGGATTTAGCCACGTTCAAGAAGTGGTCAGCAATACGCTCTGTATCCGATGCAAACTCTTGATATACTTGACCTACACTAGCTGGATAGATACCGTCCATCAAGCGTTGCAAGTGCATCTTCTCAATACGAGCCACCATATCATCCACCTGATCTTCGTAACGATTTACCTCAATCAACGCATCGAAATCGTGGTCCATATAGGTCTTCATCGTCGCTTGATAAAGCGCACCCATCATTTCACGCAATTGTTCTACCTCGAAGAGCAAGTCCTTGGAGAAAGTCTCCTTGAAGTTTTGCAGCAATTCCGCATACTCGGTCAAGTTCACGGCATAATCACCTACTCGCTCCAAGTCACCAATCGTACGGATAGCAGTCGCCAAATAGCGGTTGTCTTCCTCGCTAATTGGTAGATTGTTGAGGTGCACAATATATGGAATAAGATTGCGGTTGAGGTAATTGAGCTGTTTCTCGTTCTCGTTGAACTCATCCATCTTATCGAAGTTTACGGTAGAAATGATATCCATCGCCAGATTGAAGTTGTGGATTGCCACTGCAGCCATATTCTCAATCTCCAACTTCACTTGGTTAACTGCAATAGCAGGAGTACGGAGCATTTGCTCGTCCACGAAGTGGAAGTGAGGTTGTCCCTCTTGCAATGCCTCGTCAACACGATTCTTCTCTGGAAGAATCTTCACAACCAAATTAACCAGATAATCGGTCAATGGCAGGATGATACATACCGTGATACAGTTGAAGATAGTATGGAACATCGCTAATTGCAATTGTGGAGCGCCTGGGAACATGGTCTCAAAGATGACACCATAGTTGAGTGCGCCCGAAGTAACGAGGTGCATTACCCATGCCGCAATAAGGAAGATAAAGACACCAAAACAGTTGAATAGCAAGTGAATAAGAGCAGTACGCTTGGCATTGAGACCAGAAGTCAAACCTGCGATGATAGCCACCACGCACGAACCGATGTTCGAACCCATGGTGAGGTAGATACCTTGGTTGAGGGAGATAAGTCCTGTCACCGCCATAGTCAACGCAATAGAGGTTACCACAGAAGATGATTGCACGATAGCCGTCAATATCGCACCAAAGAGCACGAGCATCAATGGATGTTCGACAGAAGCAAGGAAGTCCTTGATTTCTTGCAACTTAGCCAATGCGTCCATAGACTTGCTCATCAAGCTAAGACCGACGAAGAGCATACCAAATCCGGTAATAATACCGCCCCAAGTCTTCCATGTATCTTTCTTTGAGAAGAGTTCAATAAAAGCGCCCAAACCAGCGAAGGCAGCAAAAATAACGGTAGTAGATATACCGCAACCGCCACTAAGACCGAGGGCAACGATTTGTGCGGTAACGGTAGTACCGATATTCGCACCATAAATGATTGTAGCCGCTTGCGCCAGTGACATGATGCCCACATTCACGAAACCGATGACCATCACGGTCGTGGCACCCGAAGACTGGATGGCAGCTGTGGCTACTGTACCAATACCCACGCCCAACATGCGAGAGTTGGACATGCGAGAAAACAGACTTTTGAGGCGAGCACTGCTGGCTGTCTCCAAGTTAGAAGACATCATCTGGCATGCCACCAAGAAAATACCAATACCTGCAATAAGTTGCAAGATGGCTTGAAGGAGTATAGTAATATCCATATACAAAGTAAAAAGGACTTGCGCACCCGAGTGCACAAGTCCTTAAGTAATTGATTAGAAGTTGTTTTGTTGCAATTGGAAGTATGCTTGTGGGTGTTTGCAAACAGGGCAAACCACAGGAGCATCTTGACCGATATACAAGTGACCACAGTTGCGGCATTGCCAGATAGCATCACCATCGCGGCTGAACACAAGTTTATCCTCGATGTTCTTGAGGAGCTTGAGGTAGCGCTCTTCGTGTGCTTTCTCTACAGCAGCCACACCTTCCATCATGATAGCAATCTCCTCGAAACCTTCTTCGCGAGCCTCAGCTGCCATGCGTGGATACATGTCTGTCCACTCTTCGTTCTCACCCATAGCACCATCCTTGAGGTTCTCAAGGGTAGAACCAATACCGTGGATAAGTTTGAACCAGAGCTTAGCGTGCTCTTTCTCTTGTGCAGCGGTCTCCTCGAAGAGGGCTGCTATTTGCTCATAACCGTCCTTCTTAGCTTTGCTTGCGTAGTAGGTGTACTTGTTGCGAGCTTTAGATTCGCCTGCGAATGCCTCCCATAGGTTGGCTTCGGTCTTTGTGCCTTTAAGATCTTTCATATTCGTAGTTATTTAAAAAGTTGTTTATTGTTATTTATTGTTTTACATATTCAGCCACGCGTTCATTTCGGCTTTGTTGGTAAATGTAATTCCTTTTCCCTCTTTAATATCTTGCTCCGCCTCTTCTACTCGCGCAAAGAATTCCTCTTTACTCATAAGTGTATTATCTTGAGAGGCTTGTTTAGCCATACGACGCAAATACTTAGCCACTTTGGTAAGTATCATTTTATCTTCTGCAATTATTCCTAAGTTGCGTAAGATCTCCCCATCCAATTGTATTGTTCTCATAGTCTTTGTATATGTTTTCTGACCTTTTCGGCGCAAAGGTACAATTTTTTTTTGATATATGCAAGAAATATGCCAATTTTGTGAAAAATACTTGGCAAAAGAGACAAGCATATTTGATTGCACCTGCCTTTTGGTATCTTCGGCATTTTGGTAGTTTTGTGCCGAAAAATCGCTAGAGGGCAGTTACTATCTCGTTCCATAAAAAAGAATGCTACCTTTATACAAGCTTGCATAAAGGTAGCATATAAAGAAGAATAATACCTAATTATTCTGGCATAAATTCAAAGGTATCTATTACTCTTAGGTCTTCAATAACCTTTTCAAACTTTTCGAGTTTTTTCACACCAAACCAACTAATAGTTATACAAATAACATATCCATCCTTTGCGAAGCTATATTGTCTAATGCGAACTCCTTTGGGATTTTCAATATCAATGTATTTGCAGCGGATTCCATTTATTCTGCCCTCCTTAATTTCTGATATAGACTTTACTTGAAATTTCTTTGGAGAATTAGCAGATTGTTCCATCGTTTTATCAATGACTTCTTCTAAGATTTGATCAGGAGATTTTTTATCTTGTTTTTGCTTATTTACTGCAACTAAACTACCATTAAGTAGGCTTACAACATTATGTGGAATATTCTTATTAATCGTAAGAAATATCCAACTTACTCCATCTGCTTCAATTTCTCTTGGAAAGAGTTTTATCATACCTTGAGACTTGAATTCAAAACTCATTCCGTCAAAATACACATCTTTTGCTTGGCAAAAAAGTGTTGAACATAGCAATACTAGTATTAAAATCTTTTTCATCTTTTCTTATCTTATAGCATTAAACAAATCTTGGATAGCTTGATTATAGGTTTTGAGGACGCGGTCCCATTGTTGATAGCACTCATCGCCACCACCACAATCGTGCCAAGCATACTCAGATTGCAACTTAACTCGATAGCGGAGATCGTCTTGTCCAATCATTTCCTTCACTTCGATACGAGTACGGATTGTTGCATATGCAAAATCTTGTTTCATCCATGCACTACGCAACCAGCCTGCGCTTTTGTCCATAATCTCTATATCTGGGAATACATCTGTTAAGTACAACACAAGGCGCTTCCAAACCTCATCTGATGACATACCTTCACGAACAACGATTGTCATAGATTTGTTTGCAAGATCACTACTTGCTTCTGAATTTGCGTATGCTTCATCTACCTCCAATTGATATGTAAATGTATTTTGTTTATTCGCCTTGTAAACTTTAATCGTTTTATCAATATAGCCAGGAGCTTTCAGTTTGAAAAGCATATAATCTTCACGTCCCATTTGGAATGTGTAAGAACCCTGACCAACTTCCGCACCTTTATGAAAGATTTTTGCATTATCAGGAATAACATTGATTGTTTTTGTTCTACCAAATTGTGCATTTGCACCGATTGTTGCACCAAGGAGCAACACAAATAACAAGATTTTCTTCATGTCTCAATTTATTTTTCTTGAGCCTACTCACTTATTTGGCTTTTCGGCATACTCCATTGTACCGATTGGAAACATACGCACATAAAAAGAGCGCGGTACTTTTAGTGTATCTCGCTCTCTAAGGTGTTTGGCGTAACCATGACTCACAAGATAGCATAAAAGCCCACGCCAATACGTGAACATTTTATCCATATCCTTTCGAGTCTTTTGAGTCGCCAAACTTTTAGAGAGAAAGAATAAGCTAAAACGCTTTTTTCTATATTTCATGATGTGCGTACTACATACGCTAATGTTTCATAGGCAAATTATTTTGTCAATTATTTTATAGTTAATCTATATTTCCGCTGCAAAGGTAATAATTTATTTTGAATTGAGCAAGAAAAAACGCATTTTGGGGTGATTTTTAGTTTAGAGGACGAGTTGATAGTATAAAACTTTAGGAAATGAGTCAACCTTTTTAGGACAGTAGTCAACCTTTTTAGGAGAGTAGTCAACTTTTTCAGGAATGGAGTCAAACTATTTAGGAAGTCAATCTTAATAAACAGCACTTTTTGTGGACGGGGAGTTCTATCGGAGTTCCTTCGGAGTTCTCTCGGTTGTCGGTCGGCAGAATTAGGCAAAGTATAAGAGATGTAAAAGAGAGGGCAATCTTAACAAAAGTACTTTTTTTATGGAAATACCCGAATAGCATTCGGGGCAATGAACATAGAAAGCAATAATTCAAATTTAACCAATAGCACATAAAACAACAATCGCACCTCGAATGAGATGCGATTGACTATTTTATTTGAACGTCCTCTTACAAAGTCTTTGCTACCTCGATTTCTTCGTAGGTCTCGATGAGGTCGCCTTCTACGATGTCGTTGTAGCTCTTGATACTCAAACCACACTCCATATTAAGACCTGCTTCCTTGATATCGTCCTTACCATGTTTGAG
The DNA here is from genome assembly GCA_036307765.1 of Paludibacteraceae bacterium. GTDB lineage: Bacteria > Bacteroidota > Bacteroidia > Bacteroidales > Paludibacteraceae > Colicola. Next base: position 4,998 of record JAXJWX010000039.1, read on the forward strand.
TGAAGAGAGTTCGCCAGTATGGATCACGATACCGTCACGGATTACGCGGCATTTGTTAGCACGTTTGGCCTTACCCTCACGCACGATACAACCTGCGATCGTACCCACCTTGGAGATACGGAAGGTTTGCAATACCTCGAGGGTAGCAGTAACCTCCTCTTTGATCTCTGGCGAGAGCATACCTGCCATAGCAGACTTGATCTCGTTGATAGTATCGTAGATGATAGAGTAGATACGGATATCCACCTCCTCGTTCTCTGCCATCTTGCGGGCTGTGCTAGTAGGACGCACGTTGAAACCAACGATAATCGCGTCGGAAGCAGCAGCCAGAAGGACATCGGAGTCAGAGATAGCACCCACAGCACCGTGGATAACATTGACTTGGATATTCTCGGTAGAGAGTTTGATGAGCGAGTCTTTGAGCGCTTCCACAGAGCCGTCCACATCACCTTTGACGATGATGTTAAGCTCTTTGAAGTCGCCAATAGCCAAACGACGACCAATCTCGTCAAGGCCAACGTGCTTCTTGGTGCGGAGTGACATCTCGCGTTGCAATTGCTCACGTTTGTTAGCAATCTCGCGTGCCTCTTGCTCGGTAGCCATCACATTGAACTCGTCACCCGCTTGAGGTGCGCCGTTGAGACCAAGGATAAGACATGGCTCGCCAGGGAGGGCCTGTTGGATGCGTTGACCACGCTCGTTGAACATGGCCTTGATCTTACCATGATATACACCCGCAAGGACAATATCTCCGTGATGAAGTGTACCATCTTGTACGAGGATAGTAGCTACATAGCCACGACCTTTGTCAAGCGAAGACTCGATGATAGAGCCCTTGGCACGGCGGTTAGGGTTGGCTTTCAACTCAAGCATCTCGGCCTCGAGAAGCACTTTCTCCAGCAGTTCGAAGACACCCTCACCCTTCTTAGCAGAAATATGTTGGCATTGGTAAGAGCCACCCCAATCCTCTACGAGGATATTCATACCAGAGAGTTGCTCTTTGATCTTCTCAGGGTTAGCCGTTGGCTTATCGCACTTGTTAATAGCGAAGATCATAGGTACGCCAGCCGCCTGTGCGTGGTTGATAGCCTCAATAGTCTGTGGCATGACTGCATCATCGGCAGCCACAATGATAATCGCAATATCCGTTACCTTCGCACCACGGGCACGCATGGCGGTAAACGCCTCGTGACCAGGGGTATCAAGGAACGTGATGTGCTGACCATTCTTCAGCTGCACATTGTATGCACCAATGTGCTGGGTAATACCACCTGCCTCACCAGCAATCACGTTGGCATTACGGATATGGTCGAGCAAGGATGTTTTACCGTGGTCCACGTGACCCATGACAGTCACGATTGGGCAGCGCTCGGTAATATCCTCGTCGTTGATTACCTCGTCAGCATTGATTTCCTCTACCACTTCAGCAGAAACGAACTCCGTAGAGAAGCCAAACTCTTCAGCCACCAGGTTGATGGTTTCCGCGTCGAGACGTTGGTTGATACTTACCATCACGCCAAGCATCATACAGGTACCGATGACCTTGGTCACAGGTACGTTCATCATCACGGCGAGGTCATTTGCAGTCACAAACTCGGTGAGTTTCAGCACCTTGCTTTGCTCTTGCTCGGCTGCACGCTCTTGTGCCATCTTCTCGCGCTCTAACTCACGGCGCTCACGTTTATGCTTGCTGGTAGTACTCTTACCCTTATTGCCTTGGAGACGTTGGATAGTCTCTTTGATTTGGCGTTGTACCTCCTCGTCATCGACCTCCACTTTGAATCCCTTGGCCTTGTTGTTCTTCTTTTGAGGTTTTTGGTTGCGCGCATCATTTACGTCCACCTTATTTTGTTTGATGCGCTCGCGCTTGCGTTTTTCACCATCTTTAGGAGCATCAGCCGCATTGCCTGGTTTGCCACCATTGTTGTTGACAGCAGGTTTGTTGGCTTTGCGTTGTTGCTCGCGTGCCTCACGCTCTTTGCGCTTTTCCTCTTTGGTCTTCTTGGTTGGATGAGTAGCTGTATTGATACTGCTCAAGTCAATCTTACCCAATACCTTAGGTGCATTTTTGAGCACAGGTTTGCCAAGTCGAAAGACCTCTTCCTCTCTTTTATCTTGTTGAGCAGACTCTTGCACTTGCTCCTCTGCTTTTTTAGCAAGTTCAGCCGCTGCTTTCTCAGCAGCCTCTTTCGCAAGTTGCGCTTCTTTCGCAGCTTTCTGCTCTGCCTCAGCCTTAGCTTTTGCAGCAGCTTCTTTCTCCGCAGCTATACGTGCTTCCTCTGCAGCTTTCGCTTGAGCAGCAGCTTCCTCAGCAGCTTTACGCTCCGCCTCTTCCTCAGCCTTGCGCTTTTTATCAGTATCAAGGTCTATTTTACCCACCATTTTAGGTTTGGGTATCTCAGTAGGAATATGCTCAGGCTTCTTAGGTTCATCAATCGCTACGGATTTTGGTATCTCTCGCTCTTGACGCTCCTGTGCCTGACGCTCTGCCTCCAACTTCAACGCCATATCCTTGTTGAATTCTTTAGCTAGCAATAGGTACAAGTCATCTTCGATACGGGTGTTTGGATCCGTCGCGATTTCCTTACCCTGCTTTTTACAGAATTCTACGGCGGTGGACATGCCGATGTTTAATTCTTTACAAGCTTTGATAAGTTTAATAGCCATATTCGTGTTCGGCAATGGCTTGCATTCAAGCGGTGGTGTGCGCTTTGCGCAGGTTGTGTCGCTACGCGAGATTTTGCACCTTCGGCGGGCTACCGCTCGCTTTCGCAAGCCATCACTCACGCCCCGCGTGCATTACTTCGCCACAAGGCGACTTTACCGCTGCTTTGCAGCCTTAACCTCCTTGCCGTCGGAGGGGTTTTATCATTTATACTTAATTACTCTTCAAACTCGGCAGCGAGGATAGCGATCACCTCATCGATGGTCTCTTCTTCGAGGTCAACACGCTTTATCAAATCTGCTTTATCTACACTCAACACAGCTTTAGCAGTGTCCAAACCAATGGCTTTGAATGCATCCAATACCCATTGATCGATCTCATCATTAAACTCATCCAAGTAGATATCCTCATTGTCAGCTTCATCCATCTCACGATATACATCTATTTGATAACCCGTAAGCATACTAGCCAACTTGATATTATAACCACCCTTACCGATAGCCAATGAAACCTCATCTGGTTGCAAATATACCTCTACTGTTTTTTCCTCCTCATTGATATTCATTGACGAAATCTTAGCAGGAGCTAATGCACGTTGTACATAGAGGTTGATATTAGAAGTATAGTGGATAACGTCAATATTCTCATTGCGCAACTCACGCACAATACCATGAATACGCGCACCCTTGATACCCACACATGCGCCTACAGGATCGATACGATCATCAAATGACTCTACAGCCACTTTGGCACGCTCACCAGGAATACGAGCGATATTCTTAATCGCAATCAGTCCATCGTGTACCTCCGGTACCTCTTGCTCAAAGAGACGTTGCAAGAACAATGGTGATGTACGCGAAAGGATAATCTTTGGATTTTGGTTCTTGTTATCAACTTGTACCACCACGGCACGAACAGTATCCCCCTTACGGTAGAAATCACTAGGTATCTGATTTTGCTTTGGCAAATATAATTCGTTACCATCCTCATCCAATAGCAACATTTCTTTTTTCCATACTTGGTACAATTCGCCACTTACTACCTGACCGAGCATTTCACTATAACGCAAATACAAATTCTCCTTTTGCAAATCCAAAATACGACTTGCCAATGTTTGGCGAAGATTGAGAATCATACGACGACCAAAAGAAGCAAACTCTACTTTATCTGTCACCTCCTCGCCGATCTCTGCCTCATCATCCAGTTCCAATGCCTCTGTGATTCCCACTTGTGTGTCTGGATTAGCCACATCATCATCTTCCATGACAAGACGGTTACGATAAATCTCAAGGTCACCTTTATCGGGGTTGATAATCACGTCGTAATTCGCGTCTGTACCATACATTTTGGTAATCACATTACGGAACGAATCCTCCAAAACGTTGATAAACGTTTGGCGGTCAATGTTTTTAAGTTCTTTGAACTCTGAAAAAATGTCAATCAAATTGATTGATTGTTGTTGTTTAGTAGCCATATTATTTTGTTTAAATTATTTCTAGTAAGGACATTAAGGTCGTTAAGAACTTTAAGGTCATTTAGGTCGTTAGAATTTCAAATCATATTTGGTGTACTTCACTGCATCATACGCAAACGTCAGTGTCTGTACCTCTTTTTGTTTGCGCTTTTTGCCTTCTATAGCCACCATCACCTCGGTGTCAATAGCAAAACTCTCTTCGTCCACACTCACCAGCACGCCACGGTATTTCTTGCCATCAGCAGCAAGCACTTCCACATCGTGGTTGAGATGCTTATCGTATTGCATTTTCGTTATGAATGGTGCAGTCAAGCTCACACTACCTATTTCCAAGGCGTAGTCCTCTATGCCTTGCGCCTCCAGTTGCTCCACCAAATAGTGATTTACCTCCGCACAAAACTCTACATCCACACCGTCTAACTTATCTACCTCAATCAGGATTTCGTTTTGAGCACTAATCTTCAGGGTGATCAACTCATACCCCGTGCCTTGCAACTTCTCAAGAATGAGATTTTGTACCAATTGTTTATCTATCATAATGCTTCAATTTATAAAATTGAGGGAACCGTTTCGGGTCCCCTCATTCATTTCGACTGCAAAGGTACTACTTTTTTGTGATATATGCAAATATTTCGTGCAAAAAAATTATTTTCTTTTTCCAAACAGATAGTAATCAAAGATGATGCTCCTTCTGCATATGGTGGTAGGATAAGCAATTTTAGAATTGCGAATATTATCTCTTTTTATACTTTTGTATTTTGTTCGCAACTGCCAAAACGCGCATCTTGCTTGATATACCGCTTTGAAATTCAGCCACTTGCCATTCAAGAGCATTTGCAACGCAGCCACATAGTCCAACGGCATACGAATCAACATGACCAAAAGCCATTTGGCGGTAGGAAGATTCTTATAAAGCATCAACAGATTGTTGCGAAAATTCAAGAACGTTTTTCTTGGGCTCTCGTATTCCAATGTACCTCCTCCCACATGATACACCACCGATTGCGGCACAGCCATCACCTTATAGCCACGGCAATTGAGTCGCCAACAGAGGTCTATCTCCTCTTGGTGAGCAAAGAACTCGGCGTCTAACCCACCCTCTTGCATATATACATCGCGGCGAATCAACATACATGCACCCGATGCCCAGAAAATAGGAACAGGCGTATCATATTGCCCTTTATCTTCCTCTATATGCGTTAGCAAACGTCCTCGGCAATAGGGATAGCCCAAACAATCCAACATACCTCCTGCTGCACCAGCATGTTCGAAGCGATTCTTATCGTGCCAACTGAGCACTTTGGGTTGGATGGCTGCCACATCCGCGTGCGTACGCGCGTAATCCAATAAGGTGTCTAGCCAACCCTCTGTAACTTCAACATCCGAGTTGAGCAATACCACATACTCCGATTCCACTTGCGCAATAGCACGGTTATATCCTTCGGCAAAACCATAATTCTGCTCTAAGGCTATCATTCGTACCTCTGGCAGTGTGCGCAGATACGCCAACGAACCGTCCGTCGAGCCATTATCCGCCACCACAATCTCCACCCCATCCGACTGCGTATGGGCTATCACAGACGGCAAAAAACGACGCAACATTGCTTCGCCATTCCAGTTTAATATGATAACACTACAAGTCATTTGATGGTATATGGTATAAAGTGTACAGGCGAGGGGTTAGAAGCCAAAGGAGAATGCTGCTTGTACCGTAAAATTCTTTCCTTGATATAATAATGGACAATATTTATTCAAATAGTGTTGTGCATTGCCTATATCTTCGCTAGGGAGGGCATTTTCCTGTTGATTGTCAAAACCTCGTGCATGATTGTAGCCCACCGATAAGGTGAGATACATATTGGGATGCGCCTCAAAAACACCATCCAAACGCACCTCATCATTGCGATAGATGCAATGATCAAATGGTTTTTGTGCTATCGTTTCGCTGATATTATCTCGTTGATATGCATATGAATTATATTTCATATCATTCGTATAACTCAATTTCAACAATAAACCACGCACTGGGCGATATGCCAATTCCGCATAAATGGATTGTGCATTATCCCCCATATAATGTCCCATATTATAGCTATTTGACGTATAATCCAACACATCTATTGAGTGGACGTATGTAGCAATATAAGAGCGCATAAACTCTCCCTTCAGACTTAATCCTTTAATTGGCCAACCCGACCAATTGAACCCCACCAAATACGACAAAGGATTATTCTCTGGATTATCTGACTTAAAACGAGAGAACTTGACCTCATCTATGAAAAATGAGCCATACAAGTGCAAATGCTTGACTGGACGCACAGAAATAGATGCAAACACTTGCGAATTTTGATTCTGTGTCCAGACGCCTTTCGTAAGTAGGTGATCCAATGATTTATAGAAAGCTATCGGTCTTAAATAAGCAGCCTGAATGGTCTGTTCGGCATATATGATTGAGTTACCAAATGAAAATGACAGTTGCTTGATTGGTGTGAATGTAAACATATTCGCAGCCATGAACTTATTGTATGGGCGATAGTTTTTTGCAGCATTGGCAGCCTCCTCTGTATCTTCCAAATAATAATACGTAGAATCGAGTACATTCGAAACTAGCCATGCGTGAAAATAATCAAACTGAAACCACTTGCATGGAGTCAATTGCAACGTAATCATAGGTACCGCAGGATTATTGCCAGATAAGATATTGGAGCAATGATAGGCATCGCCCCAACGAATACTCTCACGTTGAATACCAATGCTACCCCACCAAGTGTAAAGACTGATTCCTCCTCGTGAATCGGAAAAATCTCCACCGTAATTGGCTTCCTTGTATTGCACACCAGGCATGTTGCGCAATGCTGGTTGCTGCTGCGAAGCCCCATAATGAACCCGAGCACCATACATTCGGTCGGTGGAGGTAGGGAAATACGTTTTACTCAGCCAGTCGCCACTCCATGAATTATCACGAATGCTACCCCAAATACTCAAGTGGTTGGCAATATCCATTTGCAACTCTGCACCATACCAACGTTGCAGTAATACACCTTTCTTGCTAGCAGATATATTAGCACCTAGTATCGGACGAAAACGCATCTTGAACTTATTATTTCGCGTTTTGTAACTGAACTGCGGATCTGCCAAGGAAAGAGAGAACGTACTATGGTCAGTGTATTGCACATAGTTATTGACCATCGTATCACGTTCTAATGCAAACTCATTGAGGTAGAAATCCAAGTCTTTCTTTTGACGCGTATTGAGCAATGTATCCGCCATTTGTGCCTGTTCTAGCATGGCAGCAACCTGCGTACGAGTATATGGCTTAATAGCCGTTTGGTGGGTGATAACACCGTCAGTGATGAGTTCGTCTAAATAATCATACAAACGGGTATAACTCAGCGACACAGGAATATTCTGCGCCATAGTCCATGAGGATACACACAATACTATTATCAATACATACTTTTTCACTTTTCCGTTGTCCGTTTTTAATGGCTTCGTGCACGATTGAAAATAATGGTATAGAAGATTCGCCAAAAATATACAAAATCGGCAATCTGTGTTCCTTTTTCCTCACACATCGTTAAATAGCGCATCTCTGATGCCTCGATCTCCTCCAAGGTCTTTGGCATATCGGCATAGAAAGGCGGTAACATGCCTGGTTTGTGGCAAATACGTTTCTCTTGTAACTCTTTGCTATACAGCGAAAAATAATGCTGCGAAATAGGGCGAACACCTACCAATTTCATATCACCTTTGAGCAAATTGATAATCATCGGAAGTTCATCTAGCCAGTATTTACGAGCGAAACGACCTAGCGTTGTCACACGAATATCGTGGTTGAACTTACCACCCTCTTGCAAGGAATAACGCTGATAGATATACTCTTGCAGGAACTCCGAATAGGGGTGCATGGTACGCAACTTGTAAAACTTGAATTGCTTACCATTCTTACCTACTCGATTGAGTTTAACAAACATACCATACACACGACGTTCTATCAATTTAGGACGGAACTTACGGCGTGCTATCACATAATTCAAGTCACCTATCTTGCGCTCATCTACTATCTCAAATCCACAATAACACAAACGCCCTAACACTTCCGCTTTACTCAACACACGGTCTTTGCCCTCCGTGATGTCAAAATAAAAGCGCGAAGTCATAAACAACTTCGGTAGAACACGTTTGTACAAGAAAAAAGCAATATAGTACAACCAACTAATTACCTTGGGATAGCGATTAAGGATATTACGTTTTGTAACAGACTGAGGTTCGTAGCAGCAAACCCACAATCCATCATCAGGCAATTTATCGTTAACCGTAGCAAACAACTTGTTTACACCACGAATCTGATTCAAAGGCATAAAATTAACCAATGTATCGTAGCGATATGTACGCAACTTCTGAATGTTGTACAACTCGGTAGAGCGCAGCGTAAAAGTGTTGGATGAATACAAAGTGATATGCTTTTCGAGGAAAGCGATAGCCGCAGGTGTAGCAAACTCCAAGATGCTATTACGCAGCGCCTCTTTCTCGTCGTCGGCATAGAACTTGGGTTGTTTAATTACGGATTGTGTGCCGCGATTAGGTGCTTCTAATGCTTGATCCTCAATATTTAGTGCATAACGATAGGCGTGCTTAAAGACTAGATATATAAGCGATATAGCCAACATTACGAGCCATATCGTCAATAACACCCATATAGAAAATTGAGCCTTTGCCAGTATCCACATATACCCATACATAACTCCGAACGTAACCAGAGCCGATACCAATAGTCGGCGAAGGTCTTTACCCATCTTCATGTACTTGACAGGTACATAACGATGAGAAAAATAACTACACAGGAGCCAGACAAAAGAGAATACTACGGCAAAAATATCATATTTCTGAAAGGGGATTTCCGTTGATAATGGGAACCACCATAAAACCACCACTACACTCAACACTAATGCTAACACATCAGCGATGAGGTAATTCCAATAGGGTTTATAGAACAGGCGAAATCTCATTATTCAATAGGAAAAACTATTTTTTGTAACGCGCGTTCATGCCAGTAATCACGGCATCTGTAATATCGTATTGTTGACTAGCCATCAACACATTATCTTTGGCTGTGTTGCTCAAAATAATATGGAAACGACCATCCGCATTAAACTCCTGCAAAAAGGTATTTAATGAATCTCCTAATTGTTGGTTTAACTTTTGATTTTCAAGCATGATATCTTGTGTCAGTTTAGCTTCCAACTCTTGTAGTTCCTGCTCTTTTTTAGCCAAGCGTTGTTGTTCTTGCTCCGCACGTTCACGGCTCAAGAATGCATTATTTTCTAATTTACGTTGAAAATCAGCCACTTCGTTTTGGAATGTACGCAATTTAGTATTCATTTTCACACGTGCATCCTCTTGTTTGCTCATTAGTCTTTCACTAGCCTCTTGTGCAAACGTATAATTCGCAAGCAAACTATCCACATTCAAATACGCCACTGGCATTACTTCAGAACAGGTACTTACTGCCACAGTTTCTACCACATCTTTTTTGTTACCATAGAACAGGGCGAACAATGCAGCTATTGCTGCGACAAGAATAACATTGATTACAATTTGAATTTTATTCATACTATTTTTGTTATTTTTTAGTTGTTAATTCGTTAAAGTTTTTTTTTAGATTAATTCGTGGATTACTAATCCAGAGCGCAGTTTGGGCTCGAACCAAGTTGTTTTTGGAGGCATGATATTGCCTGTATCTGCTATGCGAATCAACTGATCCATTGTCACAGGATACAATGCCAATGCCATTTGCATTTCACCCGAATCTACTCTGCGGCTCAACTCCTCCAAACCGCGAATACCGCCCACAAAATCAATTCGTTTATCAGAACGCAGATCTTTTATGCCAAGCAGTTTATCTAATATTAAATTCGAAGAAATTGTCACATCCAACACACCTATAGGATCTTGGTTGTTATATCGACCTTCTTTAGCTGTCAGTTTGTACCAATGACCCGCCAAATACAGCGCAAAGACATGCAATGCCTCTGGACGATACACCGATACTCCCATATCTTCCACATCAAAATCCTCCTTCAGAGCATCCAAGAACTGCTGCTCCGTCATACCATTCAAATCTTTTACTACGCGGTTGTAGTCCATGATATGCAATTGGTTATCTGGGAAGCATACTGCCAAGAAGTAATTATATTCCTCATCACCTTGGTGATTCGGATTCTGCAATTTCTTCTCATTACCCACTAAAGCAGCAGCAGCACTACGGTGGTGTCCGTCAGCAATATACATAGCAGGAATAGCCGCCATAATCTCGGTAACCTTCGCTATCGTTTCGGTATCGCGAATCACCCAGAAGGTATGACCAAATCCGTCTAGGTCGGACACGAAGTCGTATTCAGGTTCGCCTGCTACTACCCCAGCAATAATACTATCCAAGTCCTCACGATGAGGATAGGCGAAGAAGACGGGCTCTACATTGGCGTTATTCACGCGCACATGCTTCATACGGTCCTCTTCTTTATCGCGACGAGTAAGTTCATGCTTCATAATACGGCCTTCCATATAATCTTCTACCCACGCTGCAAGCACCAGACCATATTGTGTGCGACCATTCATTGTTTGTGCATACACATAGTAGCACTCTTGCTCATCCTGTAGCAGCCAGCCATTGCTTCGAAACAAATCAAATTGCTCACGCGCAACACTGTACACACGTGGATCGTGCTCATCAGTGCCCACTTCGAAATTGATCTCTGGTTTAATAATATGGTACAACGACATCGGATTTCCCTCTGCCTCCTGACGCGCTTCCTCTGAATTCAGTACATCATAAGGGCGACTACTCACTTGTTTCGCCATAGATTGTGGCGGACGAATGCCACGAAAAGGTTTTACTTTCATTGCTACTATTTTTTGTCAGATTTAACTTCTTCATCTCCCATAACACAGGAGCCATTAAACACGGCATTAGGCTCTACGGTTAAGGTTTGGGTATATATCTCCCCTTTCACGCAACTGGTAGCGCGTAATGCCAAAGACTGTTTAGCATGCAATTTACCATCCACCGTACCCATAATTTCGGCACTTTGACATTCGATTGTGCCAACAATCAACCCTTTTTCACCTATTACAAGTTTACCAGAGCACTTCACATCACCCTCTATGGTACCATCCACGCGAATGTTGCTATCCGTAACGATAGTACCAACGATTTTGCTACCTGCGGTCAAAGAATTGTACAAAGTACCTGCATTTTGTTGTGATCCTGCCATATTGTTTCGTTTATTTATAAGATTAATCATGTAAAATTTTTCATTCTTTCGAAATATCGCGCAAAATTACAAAAAAAAATGCACATACGCAAGCATTCGACACATTTTTACATATTTTTTCGTATCTCTACATTGTAAAAGTATCTTAATAATTGAGACATTTTTTTCTAAAATTGGTTGACATGTGATTTTGTGAAAGAATTCGCGCAATGCAGCACATAGGTAATACCTTAATTGATAGATAAAATCTATCTTTTTCAAAAAAAAGTGTTCGTTTACTTGCGTATGTGCATTTTTTGTAGTAACTTTGCACGCTAAATGTGTAAATCAGGTTTTTCAACAATAATGGCAAAAGAGATACTAATAGGCATTGGAATAATAGCGGCGTGCATAGTCCTGCTATGCGTGCGCATCATACTGCAAAAAAATGGCAAGTTCAGTAGCGAACACATATCACAAAACAAACGCATGAGAGAAGACGGCATACACTGCGCCACTTCGCAAGACAGAGAAACACGCAAAAAAGCACAAAAGAAACTACAGGTAAACCAATTATAACATATGAACAATAAACTCATTATCAGCATATTACTAATCAGCACACTGTTCGGTCTATCCAGTTGCAGTCTCAGTGCACGCATCAAAAAAGCCGATCGTAAATATACTATCGGAGAATACCATGAAGCGGGAGAGATGTATCGCCAACTATACCGCAAAATACCCTCAAAAAACAAAAAACTACGCGCACAGATAGCCTTCAAACAAGCAGAAAGTCAGCGTATCCTTAACAACGCTCGCGCCACTTCCGCATACAAAAATGCTATCAAATACCACTATCCCGACTCCATCGTGTATCTGCACTATGCGCAAGTACTACAATACCAAGGCAAATACAAAGACGCTATCAAGCAATACGACATCTACCTCGAAGCACACCCCAATGACTATGTAGCCATGGCGGGCAAATACGGTTGCACACAAGTGGAAGAATGGAAAAAACAACCATCACGATACAAGATTGCACTCGCCAAAGAGTTCAACGAGAAACGTACCTCCAACTTCTCGCCCGCCTTCCTTACCGAAGATGGAGATGCATTGGTCTTTACCTCCAACCGTCAAGAGAAATCCACCAACAAGAAAAAGAAAGTGCGTACTTCACCTGTCACAGGTGCCGCCACATTCAACCTCTATACAACTCGCAAGAATGCAGCTGGCGAATGGGAAGACATAGCACTCTGTGAAGGTCTATACGAAGAGGCAGAAGCTGAGGAAGAAGGTGACACACAGAAAAAAACTACTTCTGCGGAATTAGGTTCATGCTGTTTCTCTTCAGACGGAAAAACGATGTATTTCACCTACTCCTGCCCCATCAATGGACAAGACTTAGGCGCAAAGATCTACACCTCCACCCGTGCGAGCGGCGAATGGGGTGAGGGACAAGAGTTGAGATTATTCTCCGACAGCAGTATTACAGTCGGTCACCCCGCCCTAAATGCACATGGCGATACACTTTATTTCGTGAGTGATGCACCAGGCGGATATGGAGGAAAAGATATATACATGGCCATACTCAATGGTAGCGAGTGGACCGATATACAAAACCTCGGACCACAAATCAACACCTCTGACGATGAGCTTTTCCCACATTATCGTGCCGATGGACGTTTGTATTTTTCTTCCAAAGGTCACCCTGGGTATGGTGGACTAGACATTTTCTATGCTACACGACGTGACTCAGTATGGGATCTATTCAATATGGGAGCACCGTTCAACTCTACCAATGATGATTTTGGAATCACCTTTGCAGGGACAACAGAACAGGGCTTCTTCTCATCCAATCGTGGACAAAAACGCGGATACGATCAAATCTATTCGTTCACATTACCCGAAATGGAATTTGTAGTAGAAGGCACTATCTATGACACGAATGGTGAACCCGTTTTAGATGCCACTATCCGATTGGTAGGTGATGATGGCACGAATGTTAAGGCACAAGTACGCAGAGACGGTACATATCGTATCAAACTCAACAAAGACACGCGCTATGTCATGCTGGCAACATCAAGAGGATACCTGAATGAGAAACAACTGATTTCTACCCAAGGTCTCAATGATAGCCGCTCATATCAACAAGATTTTAACTTGGCGCTCATTTCTAAACCTGTGACGATGAGCAATATCTTCTACGAATTTGGCAAATGGACACTCACCAGCGATTCAGAACAAGGTCTCAACGAACTGGTCAAGCTGCTCAACGATAATCCAAATATCACTATCGAACTAGCAGCCCACACCGATATGGTGGGTCAGAACGATGCCAACAAAGAATTATCCATGCGCCGTGCACAATCTGTGGTGGATTACCTCATTCAACATGGCATCAAAGCAGATCGTCTGACTCCTGTTGGATATGGCGAAGACAAACCCGTAGTGGTGGACGAAGCACTACACAAGCAATATAGTTTCTTGCCCAAAGAGCAGTTGCTCGATGAGGCATTTATCTCCACCCTACCTGCCGACAAACAGGAGATTTGCCACTCGCTGAACCGTCGAACCGAGTTCCGCGTGCTCAAAACAACCTACAATTTGTATTAAGGACTTTAAGGACCTTAACGACCTTAAGGACCTTACAAAATAAACAACAACAATGAAACAATATCTCGAACTCTGCCAACGCGTGCTCAACGAAGGTACCATCAAGCACGATCGCACAGGCACAGGTACGCGCTCCGTTTTTGGTCATCAGATGCGCTTCAACCTAGAAGAGGGTTTTCCGCTACTGACCACCAAGAAGTTGCACCTCAAGTCCATCATCTACGAACTGCTATGGTTTCTCAAGGGCGATACCAATGTGAAGTACCTACAAGACCATGGCGTGCGAATTTGGAATGAGTGGGCAGATGAGAACGGCGAACTGGGTCCTGTATATGGTCATCAATGGCGTTCATGGCCTGATTATCAAGGCGGACATATTGACCAGATAGCACAACTGGTAGAGCAAATCAAGCATAACCCCGATTCACGCCGACATATCGTTAGCGCGTGGAATGTAGCTGAAGTCAATAATATGGCTTTGCCTCCATGCCATACGCTCTTCCAGTTTTATGTAGCAGACGGACGCCTCAGTTTGCAACTCTACCAACGTTCAGCAGATATTTTTCTGGGTGTGCCATTCAACATCGCATCGTATGCACTGCTCCTCATGATGATGGCACAAGTGACGGGTCTGAAGGCAGGAGATTTTGTACACACCTTTGGTGATGCACATATCTACCTCAATCATATGGAACAAGTCAATCTGCAACTCACACGCGATCCACGACCCCTTCCAAAGATGATTATCAACACGGAGGTCAATGATTTGTTTGACTTCAAGTTTGAGGACTTTACCCTAGTTGATTACGACCCACACCCACATATTCCAGGAATTGTCGCTGTATAATAAACGCAAAACATGCTAAGTATCATCGTAGCCATATCGGAGAATAATGCCATCGGCAAAGCAGGCGATTTGCTATGCCATTTGCCCAACGACCTCAAGCACTTCAAAGCACTAACCACGGGTGCTACGGTTGTCATGGGAAAAAAGACCTTTTTCTCCCTACCCCGTCGCCCACTGCCCAACCGACGCAATATCGTATTGACACGCGATACCAGTTTTGTACACGAGCAGGTAGAAGTGGCACACTCCATAGATGAACTACTAGCCTTGACAACAGCTGAAGAAAATGTCTTTATCATAGGTGGCGGCGAAGTGTATCAGCAATTCATGCCATTGGTGGAACGACTATATATCACGCATATCCACCACAGATGGGACGATGCTGATACTTTTTTCCCTGCTATAGACCCTGCCATTTGGCAATCCGTAAGCGAGGAACACAACGACAGCGATGAGCGTCATGCTTATGCATATACATTTACCACATATGAACGTAAATAACTCACATATATCCAAAGCCCAAATCAAGTGGGTGCGCAGTCTGCAAATGAAGAAACACCGCGATGAGCAAGGTGTTTTCGTGGCAGAAGGCGAGAAGTGTGTGAATGACCTACGCCAGTCGTTTGAGTTGCTCATGCACATCACCCCCGACAATGCCTCATCCACGGAGATTGAGCAGATGTCGTCGCTACGCACGCCTCAAGGCATAATAGGCGTGTTCCGCAAACGAGAAGATCAAGTGCCTTCTCCAGCAGAACTTGCGGATGGACAACTGCTATTGGCGTTGGACGGCATACAGGACCCTGGCAACCTTGGCACGATCATTCGCACCTGTGATTGGTTTGGAATCTACGACATCCTATGTACCAA
The DNA here is from genome assembly GCA_036307765.1 of Paludibacteraceae bacterium. Taxonomy (GTDB): domain Bacteria; phylum Bacteroidota; class Bacteroidia; order Bacteroidales; family Paludibacteraceae; genus Colicola. Next base: position 20,723 of record JAXJWX010000039.1, read on the forward strand.
AGATACAGCAGATTGCTACAATCCAAAGGTTGTACAAGCTACCATGGGGGCTCTCGCGCGCGTACGCGTTCATTATGTTAATAGTCTATCCGAAGTCTTGGCACAGTTCCAAACGGCGGGTTATCCTGTGTATGGCACATTGCTCGATGGGAAAAATATGTACGAACCCACAGCCATACCCACCAAAGAAAAAGGCATTATTGTCATGGGCAACGAAGGCAATGGAATCTCTGAAGATGTGCGAAAATTGGTAACGCACTCCTTGCTAATCCCTTCGTATCCAGCCAATACACCTACATCCGAAAGTCTAAACGTCAGTATTGCAACTGCTATTGTATTAGCAGAATTTAGAAGACAACACAATAACAATTAAAACTTATTTATCATGAAAAAAATCGTTACACTTTTGTGCATTTGTTGCATGTTCATTCAAGCGTATGCTTGGAAGCCTCAGTTTGCAGGTCACCGCGGTAGCTATCGCGGCGTAGAGAACACCGAAGAAGCCATGATGAATGGTATAAACCATTATGGTTATACAGGTTTGGAAATAGATGTGAAAACCACCAGCGATGGCGAGTATGTGTGCTGGCACGATGACGACCTCAGTCGTGTGGGACATAATGTACAGATTCCTTACACCAAGTTTACGGACTTGAAGGATCTGACGCTCACCCAAACACGTGGGGGCGTTACCTACACTGCGAAGATCTTGACCGTCGATCGCTATTTGGAGATTTGTAAGGAGAATAATGTATTCCCTATCATTGAGCTCAAGTGGGCTGTAGGTATCAACAGCAACGACATGAGCCGCTTCCCGGGCTTATACAAGTTGATTGAGAAACACGGACTCGTGGAAGAAGCGCGCATACTCACATCCATGCAAAAGTCGTTGGAATATGTGCGTACTAATTACCCAGCACTCAAATGTCAATATCTATGCTATGAAGTAAGTCAGTCATATTATGAGTGGTGCAAAAAGTGGGGCATCAACCCAAGCGTACAAACAGGCGGTTTGACCAAAGCTATGGCACGCAAATGCCACGAAGCAGGTATGGAAGTAGCATGCTGGACCGTTAATAGCGAGGCTAGCTACCTTCAACACGGTGAACTAGGTTGTACAACAATGACTTGTGACTACCTTGTGCCAGGAGATATGCCAGAGTTGGAAGAAGTAGATTGGGAAGCACTCTCACCTACTCCTCCACTGGATAATTTGTATGTAACTCCACTCTTCAATTATAGCGAGACTGCGGGTAACTTGCCAGAAAACTTCCCTACTACCCTATCAGGCAGCTATACGCAAGCACAACAAGCTGCTTTCTTGGATGGTGTGTTCTATATGGCCGATTTCAACGCAAAGAAAGTAGTTGCTGTAGACACCACTGGCAAAGTATGGGAACCAGGTCTTGAATATGCCAACCTTCGCCATGGTATCTGTCGCGATGATGCTGGCAACTTGATACTACTGACCTCTCCAGACGCCAAAGTTCCTTCACAACTAACTGTATTTAAAGTAGAAGATAATAGCGAACACGTAATCGAAATCACACTCAATAATAATGCGCAAACGCACTTCCCTACAGCCAGTGGCGACATCTTCTCTGCAGCAGGTGGATATGTATATTTCTTCCCTAATAACCAAAGCTTTGTAGAAGTAGTCAAGATCGCCAATGGTCAATTTGTTTCTACAACTTCTTGCGCAGTCAGCCTCAAAGGTACTGCTGGCTATGTGATACCTATCGATAATAATCCTAATCACTTTATCTATCAAATTCGTGGCAATGGTTACCACCTCTACAAAAACGGTGATAAGGGCTCATACCTGACATCGCCTAACGGAACCACCGCTCCAGCACGCAACAATACATATGGCGGTGCATTGTTCCAACTCAACGGACACGATATGTTTGTATATACCTCTGGTAGTCACTACAAAGGTGGTTGGACTGTCCGAGATATGACTTCGGCTGACCTCACCCCAATGTACACCCAAGCGGAGTTGGGTACAGGTGGCTATAACGCCAACGCATCTACTGGCGCATTCTTCTGGTGGGAGAGATTGGATGATGTTACTGTTAACCTCTATGAATATTGCCTTGGTCATGGTATTGCGGGTTGGGAATTGAGTGCAGAGCCACACAAGATTCGCGTGAAGGGTCTATCATTGAGCGAAAGCAATATCACATTGAACGTAGGCGATACAGCTCATATTACCGCCATTATTACGCCTGCCAACGCCGATGATCAAAATATCACATGGCGCCGAACACCAAGCGACCGTGTATCCAAACTGAAAACAGATGGTCTAACGGCTACACTCACCAGCAGCAAAGCTGGTACATACACCGTGACTGCCACACTTGGGGAATTCCAAGCGGAGTGTACAGTCACTTTCACAGAAGAAACAACGGATGTGGAGGATATTACCACAACCGATGAGGGTACACACAAAATTATCCACAATGGCCAAGTACAGATTGTACACGAAGGCAAACATTATAGTATAACTGGCGAAAAACTATAACAATAATATATTAAGGTATTTATGACTATCTCACAACGAATCGCTGCACTCGAAGAGTCAGCCACATTGCAAGTAGCGGCACTATGCCAACAACTCCGTGCAGAAGGAGTGGACGTTATTGGACTATCATTAGGAGAACCTGATTTCCCAGCTCCAGCACACGTGAAGCAAGCTGCTATTGATGCTATCAACAACGACATTTCACACTATGGTCCAACACCTGGTTTTCCTGCATTGCGCGAAGCTATCGCTAAAACTATCAACAAAGATATCGAAGCATACGCAGTTAAGCCATACAATGCCAACGAGATAGTGGTTTCCGTAGGTGCTAAGCAAGCACTCTGCAATGCTATTGAAGCATTGATTGGTCCTGGTGATGAGGTCATCATGCCTACCCCATGCTGGGTAAGTTATGTGGAGATGGTCAAGATTGCTCAAGGCAAGAGCGTATTGGTGCGCACCACGATGGAAAACAACTTCTGCTTGACAGCCGAGCAATTGGAAGCAGCCATCACTCCTAACACTAAGTTGCTGATGCTCTGCTCACCCAACAACCCAACGGGTTCAGTATATACGCTGGAGAACCTCAAGGCGCTAGTAGAGGTGCTGAAACGTCATCCACAAGTGGTAGTATTGGCAGACGAGATTTACCAACACATTCTCTACACGGGTAAGCACGAAACATTGGCACAATTCCCAGAACTGGAAGACCGCCTTATCCTCATCAACGGTGTGAGCAAGGCATACGCCATGACGGGATACCGTATCGGATGGTTGGCAAGCCACGACAAGGATCTCCTGACTGCTGTGAAACGCCTGCAAGGTCAGACTATCAGTTGCGCCACTACCATTGCACAAAAAGCAGCAGAGGCAGCCTATTCGGGCGACCAAACATGCGTAGAGGAGATGCGCCAAGCCTTCCACCGTCGTCGCAACCTAATTGTTGGACTAGCAAAAGAGATTCCAGGCATGAAGGTATTGGAACCACAAGGTGCGTTCTACCTCTTCCCTGATGTATCGGCATTTTTTGGCAAGCAGTACAATGGTCAGACTATCCACAATGCCGACGAGCTGGTGACTTACCTGCTGCAAGAGGCACATGTGGCATGTGTATCGGGTAGCGCATTCGGAGAGGACAATTGCATTCGTTTCTCCTATGCAACTAGCGAAGATTTGATTATCGAAGCTATGCGCCGTATGAAGGAAGCTTTGGCTAAATTGCAATAATTTTTACAAAATATTTGCATAATTGAAAAAAATACCGTACCTTTGCAGTGGTTTTTAGTAAAAACATAATAAACATTAATAATAACACATTAAATTTTAAGGTTATGAAGAAAAGTCTTATTTTGGCTGCTATTTTGGCAGTAGTAAGCGTAGGTGCAGCAATTGCTCAACCTCGCGCAGTTGGTGTGAACATTGGTTATGGTTTTAGTGCATCTTATCAACACAGCATCGGAGAAGCTAATTTAGTTGATGTTTCTCTCGAACTTCCTTGCTTCAATGGTATCGGTGCTACTGCTACTTATGATTGGATCAACCCATTTGGTACAGCTATTCCTTGGGATTACGCAGGTCAATGGGATTGGTATCTCGGCGTTGGTGCTGGTCTTGGTATCGACGGTTTTAAAGATATGGCAGATTTTAGCAAAGCAGGACTCACATATTTTGGTTGGTACGTAGGTGCAGTAGGTCATGTGGGTGTTTCTTATCAATTCGATAACCTCCCATTGCAACTCTCTGCAGATTGGCGTCCAAATATTGGTATTCATGGTGAGACTGTTGGTGCTGGTGGTATGTCAGAAAGTGGGAATATTAAATTTCATCCAGAAGGTCTCTATAGCGGTATTACCATTGGTGTTCGCTACTTGTTCTAATTTGGATGACTGATTTTTCGACAATCATTTCGTCACGTATAGGAGTGGCTGCTACGCAAGTGGCAGCCACTATTGCATTACTCAATGAGAATGCCACTATACCTTTTATTGCTCGCTACCGCAAGGAACGTACAGGTAGTCTAGACGAAGTACAGATTAGCCAGATAGCCGATGAGTACCATCGTTTTTTGGAACTGGATGACCGCAAGAACACTATTCTCAAAACCATTGAGGAGCAAGGCAAACTCACTCTTGAACTCCGCCAACGCATTGAGCAATCGTGGGATACTACCGAACTGGAGGATATTTACCTCCCCTACAAACCCCACCGCAAGACGCGCGCCGATGTGGCACGAGAACAAGGATATGAGCCTCTAGCGAAAGCTATCATTGAGCAGAAAGAGCCACTACAAAAACTTTGCTCAAAATTCTTAATTCTTAATTCACAATTAAAGAAAGAGGAAGCCCTGCAAGGCGCTCGCGATATTATAGCCGAGTGGATTAACCAAGACGAACGCGCTCGACAAAGCATTCGCCGCGAGTTCGGTTATTCGGCTATTATAACGACCAAAGTAGTCAAAGGCAAAGAGTCGGAGCCAGAAGCGCAGAAGTACAAAGACTATTTCGCCATTAGCGAACCGCTCCGCCGTATCTCATCGCACCGTCTACTGGCTATCCGACGTGCTGAGAACGAGGGTTTTATCCGTGTGGACATATCGCCCGACAGAGAGAAATCACTCGACAAACTCGCCCATATCTTCTTGCGCAGTAATAGCGATGCCTCCTATCAGGTGGAATTGGCGATGGAAGATAGCTACAAACGATTGCTCAAGCCCGCTATCGAAACGGAGTTCGCTGCTAGTAGCAAGGAGAAAGCTGATGCCGAAGCGATACGTGTCTTCGCCGATAACCTACGCCAACTATTGTTGGAGTCCCCCCTCGGACAGAAGCGTGTCTTAGCACTTGACCCAGGTTTCCGCACGGGCTGCAAGGTAGTCGTATTGTCTGCACAGGGCGACCTATTGCACCATACCGTGGTCTTCCTCAACACCAAGCAGGCGACCGAAACACTTCAGCACCTCATTCACCAGCATCAGATAGAAGCTATTGCCATTGGCAACGGCACCGCCTCCCGCGAGACGGAACAGATGGTACGATTCGCCTTAGAAAACAACTCTACACCATCCTGCACCACTCTACACAACCCTACACCACCCCAAATCTTCGTCGTCAGCGAGAGCGGAGCATCGGTCTATTCAGCTAGCAAGACAGCACGCGAGGAGTTCCCCAATGAGGATGTCACAGTGCGTGGAGCAGTGTCTATCGGCAGACGACTGATGGACCCATTGGCGGAGTTGGTGAAGATTGACCCTAAGTCGATTGGCGTGGGACAATACCAGCATGATGTCAATCAGACGCGCCTAGGTGAGAGTCTGCAACAGACTGTGGAGAGCGTGGTGAACTGCGTGGGCGTAGATGTCAATACCGCCAGCAAGCATATCCTGACCTATATCTCTGGTTTAGGTCCTACTTTGGCACAAAATATCGTTAATTACCGCAGCGAGAATGGTCCCTTCCCTAACCGCAAAGCGCTCCTGAAAGTGCCTAAGATGGGTGCAAAGACCTATGAACAAGCAGCTGGATTCCTGCGTGTCACCAATTCCGATAACCCATTGGATAACTCTGCCGTCCATCCCGAAAGTTATGCTATCGTGGAGCGTATGGCCAGGGACTTGCATTGCACGGTGAGCGACCTGATGCAACGCGCGGAACTGCATCAGCAGATTGATCTAAAGCGCTATGTGACCAGCGAGGTGGGTATCCCTACCCTAACAGATATCCTGCACGAGTTGGAGAAGCCCAGCCGCGACCCACGCACGCAGTTGGAGGAGTTCCACTTCGATGAGTCAGTGCATACGATTGACGACTTGCAAGTGGGTATGGTCCTGCCTGGTATCATTACGAATATCGCCAATTTTGGTGCCTTCTGCGATGTGGGCGTGCATAAGGATGGCTTGATACATATCTCTGAGATGGCATCGCGCCGTATTAGCAACCCGAATGAAGTGGTATCGCTGCACCAGCACGTGCGCGTACGCGTGATAGATATTGATCGCGCACGCGGGCGCATACAACTATCCTTGAAGCAATAATACTCCCCCTTCCTTTACACCTTACACGCTACACTATAGAAAAAGAGTTCGGATATTTCCGAACTCTTTTTCTATCCAATAGCCAATTGCCAATAGCCAATAGCCAATAACCTATAGCCTATAGCCAATCCCCTATAACCTAACACCCAAAACACTATACATCTGACCGTCGCGGACAATCACCACTTGACCATTGATGAGCAATTTGCGAGCTGTAGAGGTAGTGTTATCGGTCCAAATATCTTCAACACCAGTACCTGTACGTCCTTCTTCGAACCACAAGTACAACGCAGCTTTGTTCAACACCCATGGCGCATCTATACTATTGCCTAAGACAAAGCCGTGAGCGTTCAGCCATTCGGCTGTTAGTTCACTGGCTGCCATATCAGCACCTTCAGTAGTTGTGTCAGAAGCTGCGATGGTAGCATCAATAAGAGCAAGGTCAGAGATAACGTAGTTATCTTTCAGGCCTTTCTCTGTGTTAAAATAGATGCGTGGCCACTCTGCCTGTGGTTTGCTGTAATCCACATTATTCCAATCGTATTCATAGTCATTGCAACTTGAGAATCCTATAATACGATGTGCCTTAGCCTCAGTAGGAGCATTGATGGATTGCAGTGCCACGATATTGTCGTGTACAATAGCATCCGTAGCTTGCCCCATGATATCAGTAGCCAACGCACCCACAATACCACCTACTCCACCTTTGTCTGTTGCCATAGCGAGCGTCAAATTGCCTTCCACATAGCAGTTGGTGATGGTTGCACGATCACTATTACCTGCTATGCCACCCACGATAGTAGCGCCAGCTATATCAGCATCCACATGCGCATTATGCACAGGGCAATCACCATCCACCGATGCGGCTATACCGCCCACAGTAGCACCACCCTGAAGTCTGCCAGAGAAAGCAGCCACATTCATACTGGAGGAAGTCATCATATGACCCACCAATCCGCCGACAGCTTCGGCATTAGGCAGCTCAATGACAGCATCTTGCACGGAGCATTCACTCATCTGTACGAACAACGATGCTTCACCTATCAGACCGCCACATACGCCTGCAAAATTCGTACCCACAATCGTAGGAGCAACCACATGCACATCGTGCAATATAGCACTCAGTCCGTGCAACGTTCCACCCTCATCAGCAACGCCATCAGCAAATCCACCACGCATGGTGTTAGCCACCAGACCCGCATACAGACCATTGCTATTGAGTGCCATTATGGGATCAATAAGGCGGATATTCTTGATAACAGCAGTGTCCACCACTTCGCGGAAGAGGCCGCTGCCGTTCAAGTAGAGATTAGTGAGTTGCATATTACCACCATCTAACTTACCTCCAAAAGCCTTTTTTAATCCCGTGAAAGCAGCACCACCAAAGTCAATATCATTCATAATCTGATAGTACGCCATAGGTTTATCATCTATCTGAATAAAGTCTGTCGCACAAGTGATTTGATATGGATTAGCCGCCGTACCGTCACCTTGCAGTGTGTTCTTGCTCAGTGGCAAAGCGTGGAAGTTGAGCGTAAATTGCGAATCGTTGTTGTATGCGCAGAGCAGCATTGGGTTGGTCGTCTCGTTGAGCACATTGATCATGCTCAATGCGCCACCCTTGGCAGCATCGGAACCCAGTTCGAGCAGTGTCTCGCCTTCGTTGTTGCAGATGAGCAACACCTCCTCCTTGTCAGAAGAACCTGCTTTGGTGCGTTTGAGTAGCACCATATATTCGCGTGCGTTGTCCGCATTGAAGAGGCGTGGGTTCAGTATTGCCGCTTGGATGTTGACTTGTGCCGTCTCCACGCGTTTGCCTAGATTGAGGTCGTCGTAGTGGTCCAGTTTGCCTTTGTTGGTGAACCATGCTATGCGCTGGTGAATAGTACCATCCGCAGCATTATCACCTTGCAGGAGTGATACTACATACTGATACGATTCGCCTTGAGCAACGCGGTCCCAGTTGCCAGACAAGAGGGCGCCACCGTTGTACAACGGTATGCGAGCCACCGTCTTGCAGGATGGTACGTCCACCATTTGGATAAACTCCACATCGTTCTCATTCTTGAGGAAACCGTACTGTGTGGAGTGACCTGGCAGATTGCTCATATAGATAGTACCCAAGCCTTTTTCGGCGATGGTGTTGATCTTGTTGCCATTAGCATCATAGAGGTAGTAGGAATATACCGAACCATCCGATGCGGTCTCGTAGTTGTCCACAGTCACCACAAATGCCATATCGCCCGTGCCGTTGTAGTCCAGTATCACATCGTTCTGACCACCCAGACCACCCAGGTAGTAGAAGGTGTAGAGGAAGGCAGGGTCCTCATCCTGAAGCATAGGTATCTTCACCTCAGACAACTGCTTGAACTTATTGTCGTAGCGTGTAATCACCAGATGGTTGTCTGGATTAACAATGGGCTCCTCATATACTGGAATGCTGGGATCAAAGAATGGTTTCTCATATTGCGCTACAATGTAGTCAATTGTATATTTGCCGCTCTGTATCATGTAGATTGGCATAGGGTCATTGAGCGCAGCTATGTTTTGGTAAGGTATCTCAAAGGTGTGCTTCAGCACGGGTTGGCTGGTGCCATACTCGGCTTTGCCATACACATCATAGTTGTAGTAGAGTGTATTGTTCTCGTCGTAGTACTGACGGAAGAAGACCATGGTGTAGTTGTCATTGTTGTTGGTGGAGATATTCTTCGCCAACACTTGGTTACCATCTACATTGCATACGTGTGTTGAGCCGCCTTCGGAGAGCGAGAAGACGCTATTGTAGAAGCGACCTGTATAGTCCTTGGTGGCTACGGAGATAAAGAGCATAATCTCGATATTGTTGTCCGAGTTGAAGAACTTACGTGTCACCAGCGAATTGATTTCCACATCGCGGACATATCGGTCTGTTTCTGCCAGTTGGAAAGTCTCGTTGAGTGTACCTACCAGCTTATGGTAGTTGTCGTAGATACTGATTTCGGCGGCAGTCACTTCGCCATCCTGCGTGGTGTAGGCAGCGGTGTAGGTCCATGTAGAGCCGTCAGGACCTGTGAGGAAACCGTAGTTATCCACAGGACCAATGGTAGTGATGGTGGAGGCTTGTACAGTAGCGAAAAAGCCCATGAGCATGCACAGTGCCATACCAAAAAATGTAACAAATCTTTTCATTCTATTTTCTCTTTATGTTATTAGTTAATATTTTCTTGTTGTTTGTCGCCTTTTTAGGTATTTTACTAAAAATCGCGCAAAGGTACAATAAAAAAAGCATATATGCAAGAAATCACAACAAAACTTTATATTCTATACCATTAATACGGTACTGATAACTTTACTTTACAAAAATAACATGGAAAGCCAACTTATATATGTAGAATTTCAACTAATACTAACAGGGTACTATTATGGACAAACAGGACGTATACTTAACCCACATTTTCGACTACTATAATCCATCACTACCTTATCAAAATTAAAATGTAAAATAGATGCGTAATAAGAATGTAGAGCACCTCCAATGATTGAATTACACCAATAAAAGCCACTAATCCCCACCGCTTCAACCTCATTATCTTCCATACCACCAGCAGCAGGTAGGAATATAGAGTTGCCATTTATACGGCTCGTTATTATGTACCCCTTTTTATTTTTGAATTTTCTAAACTCCCATATACAATTTTCAAGTAGTTCCTTCCATTCTTCATATGTTGGTATACGCCAAGCGCCATTCCATGTCATGTGTGCAGCATCATCTAATAGTTCTAAACTTTTTTTGTCATCCTTCATACTATTTCCGAATGAGGAATCGCTATACTTAGTAAAACTGTCAGAAGTGCCATAACACCATTTATATGTATTCCAATTATAGAATGCTTTGGTATTTACCTCGCCCCAAGCATAATAACTCCCCTCTTGCTCAGGAGTTTCTGCACCGACATTACAAGTTGCCCACTTTACAGAAAGACCTAAATCTATATATTCATGTCCATTATGCATCATTGTTGATGTTATTGATGCTTGATTAGCATCCTTTTTAAAAATAACATTTACCGTATCTCGTACCAAAATAGCATCTTTTATTGGAGCAGAAATAACTAATTCGTACGTACATTGCTTGCTTAACGAAGGTATTTCTCCTGCTGAAGCTAATGCAAAATCGACCTTTAGTGTTTCAAAACCAGGACAATAAACATCTAACGATTTAGCGCCAGCTTTCATATATATCCAATATTCACTAGCTTCTTTTTTTATTTCGCCTAATAAAGAGGTGCTAGTAAAGTCGATATTGGAATCTATTAACACTTGCACTAAAACCAACGCAGCATATTCACCATGATTATCGTACCTAGGTTGGGTTCGTGCATATTGCTTTACTCTAGATACATCTTTAAGGCTTTTAACCGTTAGTTTATTTTCTTGTGCGAATCCTTCATATCCTATCAACAAGGATAAGAGAACAATCAGTAATTTTCTCATCATTATATCACGTAAATATTATGGACATACAGCACGTACACACAACCCATATACTCTACGCTCTAAATTGGGAGCATAAAAGCTAGAAGCAAATATTAATTTATATGCGTTGGCTGGGGCTTCACAGTAAAGCGTACTAGACCAATAATTGCCTTGTTCATTTGCTTTGATTGGGATTTTGCCAAGCATATAGCCCGTTGTTGGAAGAAATATGGAATTACCATTTATTAGACTTGTAATTAAATACCCCTTTTTATTATTTTGTTTAGTGAATTTCCACATGCAATCTTCTATCAATTCTTTCCATTCTGCGTCTGTTGGTATACGCCAATTACCTTTCCAATTTTTATTTGCTGCATCATCAACTAATTCAAGATTTGTTTTTCCATCTATATCGGGAGAATATTTCGTAATATTGTTATACGCTCCATCACACCATTTGTATGTACTTGCATCATAAAACGTTGATTTACGTTTTACTTCACCCCATGCATAATAATCCCCTTCATCTTCCGGTTTTTTGGCTCCCAAATTACAAGTTGCCCATTTCACAGAAAGTCCTAAATCTACATATTCATGCTTATTATGAATGGATTGAGATTGCATGATTTCTTGAGAAACATTTCCTTTAATGAAAACACTGACCGTATCATGCTGTATCACAGCTTTCTTTGCAGGAACAGAAATAACCAATTCATAGGTGCACTGATTACCCAACGAAATAACATGCCCATTTGAGACTTTTTCAAAGGAGACTGTTAATTTCTCATAACCAATACAATGTACCTCTAAAGACTTGGCACCCGATGCCATATAGACCCAATATACATTCGATTTTTTTTCAACATCACCTAACTTATAAGTTCCTTTGAAATGTATCTCATCATTTGTCATCACTTGTACTAAAACTAACGAAGCAGGATCACCATTATTATCATATTTTGGAAATATACGTGCATTTTGATTAACTGTTGATATATCTTTAAAACTTTTAACAATCAATCCTTCTTGGGAAGAAATAGTATTATTCCACAACAATAAGGAGAGCATACAAAATAGAATCTTTTTCATTTTTTCAAAATCTAGTTAATTATGATTATATTAACGTGCAAAGGTAACACTTTTTTTTGATATATACAAATATATATATAAAAAAGAGCCGAGAACATGCCTCGGCTCCTTAATAATATACTCTGTCTGAGAATTACTCAGCCATCAAAAGCTCCATGATGGTGCAAGCTGACTTAGCCACTGGGCTACCAGGGCCGAAGATTGCAGCTACACCTGCCTTATAGAGGTACTCATAGTCTTGTGCTGGGATTACACCACCAGCGATCACCATGATATCCTCGCGGCCAAGCTTCTTGAGCTCCTCAATCACTTGTGGTACCAATGTCTTGTGACCAGCTGCGAGTGAAGATACACCCAATACGTGAACATCGTTCTCAACAGCTTGTTTAGCTGCCTCAGCAGGAGTTTGGAACAATGGACCCATATCTACGTCGAAACCGCAGTCAGCGTAGCCAGTAGCTACCACCTTAGCACCACGGTCGTGACCGTCTTGACCCATCTTAGCAATCATGATACGAGGTTGACGACCCTCTTGCTTAGCAAATGCTGCTGTAAGTTCTTGTGCCTTAACGAAGAACTCGTCATTCTTAGTTCCTGATGCGTACACGCCTGAAATAGTTCTAATAGTTGCTGAATAACGTCCAACCACTTTCTCGCAAGCGTCAGAGATCTCGCCCAATGATGCGCGGAGACCTGCGGCCTTAACGGCCAAAGCGAGCAAGTTGTTAGAGCATTTTTTACCATCTGCCCACTCTTGTACAGTAGCAGTAATCTCTGCGAGTGCCTCTTGTACAGCAGCCTCATCGCGTTTCGCACGAAGCTCTTGCAAACGAGCCACTTGCTCCTCGCGTACTGCGGTGTTGTCGATCTCAAGGATATCGATTGGATCCTCGTGAGCCAAGCGGTGCTCGTTCACGCCGATAATCTTTTGCTCACCAGAGTCGATGCGAGCTTGTGTGCGCGCAGCAGCCTCCTCGATACGCATTTTTGGAATACCGGTCTCGATAGCAGCAGCCATACCACCCAATTTCTCGATCTCTTGGATGTGTGCCCAAGCTTTCTCAGCGAGCTCTTGAGTGAGTTGCTCTACGTAGTAAGAACCTGCCCATGGGTCGATAGCCTTACATACCTTAGTCTCCTCTTGGATGTAGATCTGAGTATTACGAGCAATACGAGCAGAGAAGTCAGTTGGCAACGCGATAGCCTCGTCCAATGCGTTGGTGTGCAATGATTGGGTGTGACCCAAAGCAGCACCCATCGCCTCGATACAGGTACGACCTACGTTGTTGAATGGATCTTGCTCGGTGAGTGACCAACCAGATGTCTGGCTGTGGGTACGGAGAGCCATTGATTTAGGGTTCTTCGCGCCGAATGACTTAACGATCTTAGCCCACAACATACGACCTGCACGCATCTTGGCGATCTCCATGAAGTGGTTCATACCGATAGCCCAGAAGAATGACAAGCGTGGAGCGAAGGTATCAACGTCCATACCAGCGTTCACACCAGCACGGAGGTACTCCATACCGTCAGCCAAGGTGTAAGCCAACTCGATATCTGCGGTAGCACCTGCCTCTTGCATGTGGTAACCAGAGATAGAGATAGAGTTGAACTTAGGCATGTTTTGTGAAGTATACTCGAAGATATCAGCGATAATCTTCATAGAGAACTTAGGAGGATAGATATAGGTGTTACGCACCATGAACTCTTTGAGGATGTCGTTTTGGATAGTACCCGCCATCTCTTCGAGCTTAGCGCCTTGCTCCAAACCTGCGTTGATATAGAACGCCAAGATAGGAAGAACGGCACCGTTCATAGTCATAGACACAGACATCTTGTTCAATGGAATTCCAGCGAACAATACTTTCATATCCTCGAGTGAGCAGATACTTACACCCGCTTTACCCACATCACCTACCACGCGCATGTTGTCGGCGTTGTAACCACGGTGAGTTGGAAGGTCGAATGCTACTGACAAACCTTTTTGACCTGAAGCCAAGTTACGGCGATAGAACGCGTTAGACTCCTCTGCAGTAGAGAAACCTGCGTATTGGCGGATGGTCCAAGGACGCAATGGATACATCGCGCTATAGGGGCCACGGAGGAATGGTGGGATACCTGAAGCGTAGTTGAGGTGCTCCATGCCCTCGAGGTCTTCTTTGGTATAAACTGGCTTAACATCAATGAGTTCTGGTGTCTTCCAGTTAGCTTCGTTAGCTCCTTCTACATGCGAAGCAGCCACTTTCTTGATATCAATATCTTTAAAATTTGGTTTCATAATCGCATTATTTATTTAGAAGTTGCTCATTAAATTTCTTAAGTGTCTCGAGTACATTGCTTCGTACGTTGATGAAGTTGGTGATACCGAGTTTTTGCAAGTCTTCTGCGCAAGCAGGAGCACCAGCCACGATAAAGAGCTCTTTAGCGCCCTCGAGTTGCAACCATGCTTGTGGAGCGTATGTAGCGTACTCGTCGTCGCTTGAGCAGAGAACGATGATGTCTGCTTTTGCTTTGCGAGCGGCCTTGATACCCTCAGCCACTGATTTGAAGCCATTGTTGTCAATCACCTTGTAACCAGCGCAAGCGAGGAAGTTGCAAGAGAATTGTGCACGAGCAATACGCATTGCCAAGTTACCGATGGTCAACATGAACGCTACTGGTTGCTTCTTAGCACCCTCGGTCTCCAGACGCAAGGTCTCAAACTCCTCAGCAGCACGAGCTACTGGCAAGGTTGGGATAGCAGTCTCAGCGTTCTTCTTGCAGCAACCGCAACCGCATGCTGTCTCTTTGATCTTCTTACCAGCCTTCTCGGTGAAGTTAGGGAATTGGTTAGAGCCGAGCAATACCTCTTTGCGTTTTGCTACATCAGCCAAACGAGTCTTCAAGTTAGCAGCCATAGCCTCTTGTACTTTACCTGCGGCTACCATCTCGTACATACCGCCCGCCTCTTGGATAGCGAGGAATTGCTTCCATGCCTCCTCTGCGATAGCGTTGGTCAAGTTCTCGATATAGTATGAACCAGCAGCTGGGTCAACCACCTTGTCGAAGTGTGACTCTTCCTTCAAGAGCAATTGTTGGTTGCGAGCAATACGCTCAGCGAACTCGGTTGGTTGCTCGTAGGTAGCGTCAAATGGAGTAACCACGATCTCATCCACACCTGCCAAAGCAGCAGACATAGTCTCTGTTTGTGTACGGAGCATGTTTACGTATGCGTCGAAGATAGTCATGTTAAAGCGGCTTGTCTCTGCGCAAACATTCATCTTCGCAGCCTCTTTCAATGCAGAGGTGAAAATAGGAGCTTTGTATGCCTCTACGATCTTAGCCCACAACAGACGTGCAGCACGGAACTTAGCGAGTTCCATGAAGTAGTTGCCACCGATACCCATGTTGAAACGGATCTCGCGAGCTGCCAAGTAGTTTGGCAAACCAGCCTCAGTCATCATGGTCATGTATTCAGCACCCCAAGCCAATGCGTAAGCCAACTCTTGTGCGCAGTATGCACCTGAGTTATTGAGGATAACAGAGTTCACACCTACCACGCGGAAGTTCACCAAGGTCTTAGCTGCCTTCACGGTAGCTACGATCTTCTCAGCTACTTGCTCGCGGCTGAGCAATTTGCCCTTCAAAAGCATGTTCTTGATTGGGTCCACATTGATAGTACCCTTCACTGCCTTGAAGTCATATCCGCTGCGTCCTACGAGGCGAACCAAGATGTTTGCCAATTCAGGAGCTTTGCAAGCGCATACGTTGAAGTTCAATGCTACCTCATCCAACTTGATGCCCTCGAGCAAAGTCTTGATGTAGCGATAAGAGAGTTTCTCTGCGTCCAAGCAGATACCGAGTGCGTTCACGCCCTTGCCAAGTACATCCAATGCCTTTGCATTAGCTTTGCGTGCGTTCTTGCAAGCGCAGATGTTTTGGCGAACTGCCCACTCGTTGTTGGTTTTGGTACCACGCACGTAAGGGAATTGACCTGGTGCAGATACGGTAGTCTTGAGACCTTTGAGGTCTTCTTGACGGTAGTAAGGCTGTACGTTGAAGCCTTCTGAAGTGCGCCAAACGAGCTTCTTATCGAAGTCGGCGCCTTTGAGGTCAGCTACGATTTTCTCCTTCCAAGCTTTGCTTGAGATGGCTGGAAACTCGGCTAACATGTTCAATTTTTCTTCTGCCATGATTTAAGAAAATTAGTTAATTATGTTGTTTTTTATGTTTTTAAGCATATTTTTGCTCGCCATAGCGGCGAAACGCACAATTTCGGTGCAAAGTTACTACAAAAAATGCACATACGCAAGAAAACGAGCATTTTTTTTGAAAAAAGATAGATTTATCTATCAATTGAGGCATTACCTATGCGCTCGCTGGGAGTTTACTCACAAGAGAGTGTATAGGTGGTGGCTCAATGAGGTGACACATCCATGTTTTCAAAAAAGGTGTGAGTGTCTGTAGTATGGGCTGCATTTCGCGAACGTAATTTCGAGGTGGGCGAGCCCTTTTTAAGGGCGAGGTCGGTGCCCTCGAAGTACTACTTTTTTCGCACATACGCAAGCGCGAAACGCATTTTTTTAATAAAAACTCATAATTTACCTCTTTTCGCTCTTTTTTTGCTCTTTTCTACAGCTCTCACGCGAGCAATCTACAGGGCTTTGCTCGATCTACAGCGAAGCGAACTACCATCTACAGCTCGCCCTGCGAGCGATCTATTATCCCCCCGCTACTCTTCCGCTATCAACTACGGTAGATATACGGTTGATATACGGTACATATACGGTAGATATACGGTACATTAGTATAGGCATACCGTAGGAATAGCGTATATATCAAATACTTTCACTATTTCACACTAAAATCACTAAATTCTCTCCAAAAACTTGCAAATATGGAAAAAATATTGTACCTTTGCCATCTCGTTTCACGCTCAATTCGCCGAGCGCGGACGATGTTGGTCCGCGCAATGTTGTTGACGATTGTTGTTTAGGTTGTTGAAAATACATCTACTTTGATATTTTGGATAATTTTTGTTTAATAAACTATAATTTTTGTTTTATATGGCACGCACCACCCTCGCTCACCCATTCGACACCATGTCGGGCAAACTCGCTTCCAAAGAAAAGATTGTCATGCGCACCCGCAACGGTCGCACTCATGCTTATGCGATTAAACATCCGTATAAAGGCCCTGTTGCTCCCGAGCGCCAACGCACCATCACGGCTTTTAAGGACGCAGTCAACCAAACCACAGTCATAATGAACACCCCCGAACTCCGTTCTGAGTGGGAAGAGAAATACGCTGAATACCGTAAGAAAGCCGACCGCTATCCCAATACGTACCCCAACCCCTACACCACCCTCCGTGGCTTCATCATCGGCTCCTTAATCCATTCCTCCAAATAACACCTTGCGCCTTTCTATGTCCATTATCCAGCGGGTCCCCAAAAACGCTCGTGGCGTTTTGGGGTGCTTGACGAATATTATTCGGGTATACCCTGCCTCTAACCTCTTAACTGTAGCTCGCCACGCGAGCGTCCTCTAAACTGAAAATGGCGAAAAAATCACCATTTTCTTGCATATATCAAAAAAAAACTGTACCTTTGCAGCGCAAAGGTCAAAATAAACTCATCTTTGTATAAAAATAGCAGCGATGAAAACTTCAAGCACCCCACAAGAGATGCCTTTTGGCTCTGAGAGCGGAAGCATCAACAATGTACAAAAGAAATACTATACTGCTGACGAGGCAGTTGCTTTTCTTGAACCAAGAATACGCGCAATGTTCAAATGAAAGAAGTTGTTTATACAGAACAAGTGCTTCTGCAATTTGAAGAAAGTGTTACAAAACTTGTAGAGCAGCGATATTTTGGCGACGAAGATTACGCAGTAGATTATATGCGTGATATCTTTCGCTATTTTGCGCTCAATCTGCAAAACTCTGTTTCTGTTGAAGCACCAGAATACTTCAATAGGTATAGCGTAGATGGAAAGCAACTATTTTATGTTCGCTACCGTAAGAATGCACACATCACATGGTACGCTTTCTACGAAGAATTAGAAGAAGTATATAGTATTGTATATCTGGCAAATAACCAACTTATAGGACATTTATTAGAAATCAGTTTATAACCCACCCAACTCCTAATTCCTAATTCATAATTATAAACAGTGCTTCTCTCTCCAAAACATATTAGTCTTTACTCTTGGTTTCTTGCTTCTGGCTCCAATATCTGCTGCGTATTGGCTTATAAATCAGTAGGGGGGGGGTAAACAACCAAACGCCATAAATAACCGCGTAAATCGCGCCTATTTCACTTATAAAGCACCAACTATGCTCGTCTATAGACAGCATAGTTGGTGTTGTTTTTTATGCAAACAATTAACAAACAAATCAATTATTAACCTCGCTAACTTGCAAAAGAGAACTAACGCAAAGCATGTAACGCGCTTTAGCGCATGAAACGCCAAAGGCATGAAACGTCGCCTTGCGACATGTAACGTTTTGTAAGCGGAGCGAACAAAACAAAAAATCTTATGAAAACAATCAAACATTTCGCCCTCGCTCTTGTAGCAGTGGCATGCGGTTTGGGCTTTACAAGCTGCAACCAAAACAAACCAGACAACTACGCAGACTACCCACAACTCATTGTAGGTAAGTGGTTTAACTTTTCACCCGAGGCAAGTGGATTTATTAGTTTTCAAGCAAATGGTAATTATTCTGAGATTGGTTATAATAAAATAATCGGCTGGATGGAAACAACAGGTACCTATCGCTTGGATGGCAATAAACTAACAAACATTATGGCTAATTCTGTTGAATATAGCAATATTGTTGAGGTAAAAACAGATAGACTAACATATATGGCAGGTGGAAATCCTAATTATCCAGAACAAAGCGATCTCGTTTTCTATCGCGTTCAAGAGCAATTTGATATCAAAGGCAATTATACCTATCTTAATTCAGCAGTTCGCGTAGTTGCTGCCGAAGGTAAAACCGCTCTTCAACTCCCGGAAGGCGTTACTTTCCAAGGTCAAAACTCTATCCCTGTGGACGCAATGCACGGCGATCGTATCGTGGATGTAATGAAGAAGTTCTTTGCCGATGCTACTTTTACTGCTGACGGCAAACTCAACCACACCCTGGATGGCGAAGCAAAGACTAAAAACTATACCCTCGATGGCAACAACCTCACCTTCAATCTCTATGAGGGTAGCGATACCTATAAGGTAAATGCAACTTCTTTCCCAGATGAGGATGGCGACCGCCTCTTTATCATCATTCCTAAGCAAGCAGCTTGGTTAGGCGGTATGGTGGACTTGGTAGAGAAAGAGCAAGAGGGATTGAAACTCACCGAAGCACAAATAGCAGAATTGGAGAAAGAGTTTATGGCTACCTTCGAGACTTTCACTGTCATCCTCTCTCTTAGCAAAAAGTAAACCCGCCTCTACACTTTATACCAACCCAAGCGCACTCACCTGCGCTTGGGTTGTTTATTCTTATCCCTCAATCCCCCTGAGCACGCAATGTGTTATTGCACGCGCAATTGTTGTTGGTTTATGTTCTTATCTCCCTTTGGTCGAACGATCGCTTCGCGTACGTTTGTGTTGTTGATATCTCTCTTCCCGCTACCGGTTTTGCTTTTGCCAGTGGTCTGGCAAATGTATAAATTATGTGGATTTTTATTACTGTAAGCATCTATTATCATGCCTAATAGAATTATTTGGCAAATTATACCTGTATATTTATTTGTATATGTCAGAAAAAAAGTGTACTTTTGCAGGAAATTTGATATTGCTCGAAAAAACATATCATGACCGCACGCGAGGCATTGAAGACATATTTTGGTTACGAGGCTTTCCGTCCATTGCAGGAGGAAATTGTCCAATCTGTCTTAGACGGTCGCGACACCCTAGCGCTAATGCCAACGGGTGGCGGCAAGAGTCTGTGTTTCCAAGTCCCTACGATGGTGATGAACGGATTGTGTCTTGTTATCACCCCACTCATAGCGCTGATGAAAGACCAAGTAGAAAATCTGTGCAAACGCGACATACGCGCTGCTGCCATCTATAGCGGTATGAGCTACGAGCAGCAGAAAGTGGCGTTGGACAACTGCCAATGGGGGCCATACCATTTCCTATACGTATCGCCCGAACGATTGGAGTCGGAGGAGTTTCGCGAGCGACTTGCCCGCCTGCCTATCTGCCTTATCGCCGTGGACGAAGCCCACTGTATATCGCAATGGGGCTACGACTTCCGTCCGAGTTACCTCAAAATAGCGGAGATACGAGACATCATTGCCCATAGCGCAGCGTCCAATAGCTCGCAAAGCGAGCGTCCAATAGCTCAAAGAGCGTCCAATAACCAAGTACCTATTCTCGCCCTTACAGCCACCGCGACACCCGATGTGGTGGATGATATACAGGAGCGATTGGCTTTCCGCGAGAAGCATGTGCTGCGAAAAAGTTTCCTCCGCCAGAACTTGAGTTATGTCGTGCGCCATACCAACAAAAAAGCGGATGAGATTGTACATATACTAAATAAGGTATCAGGCTCTGCCATCGTGTATGTCCGAAACCGCCAACGCGCACAAGAACTGGCTGCTTACTTGCAAGAGAAGGGACTCTCCGCCGACTACTATCATGCAGGTCTCTCATCCAAAGAACGCTCCGCTAAACAAGAAGCGTGGAAACAATGGACGCCTGCGCAGAGCACAGAGCGTCGTGTGAAATTGGGTAGAATGGTTCAGAATGGTATAGAATTGTCATCCTCTAAAACAAACAATGCTACACAAATCTACACAACGCTAAACAACTCTAAACAACCGCTACACCACGCTACACCAACAAGAGTCATCGTCGCCACCAACGCCTTCGGCATGGGCATAGACAAACCCGATGTGCGCATGGTAATCCACCATGATTTGCCTGATACGATTGAGGCATATTTTCAAGAGGCAGGACGTGCTGGCAGGGATGAGCAAAAAGCGTTTGCTGTGCTGCTATACGATCCATCGCAAGACAAAGCCAAGGCACGCAAGCGCGTGGCTGACAACTACCCACCCAAAGAGTTCGTCGCTGATGTCTATCACAAGACCTGCGACTTCCTCGGTATTGGTGCAGGCAGCGGACAAGGACATACCTTCATGTTACCCGTCAATGACCTCTGTCGTATCATGCACCTGCCCATTCTGCAAACATACGCAGCGCTGCATTTGCTCACGCAGGCGGGTTACATTGATTTTCAAGAGGAACAGGAGATACACCCTCGCGTGAAGATTCTCATTTCACAACGCGAGATGAGCGAGTACGGACTCAACGAGCAACAACAGAAGTTACTAGAGGTATTGATGCGTCAGTATTCGGGTATCTTCACCGACCTGCAGTATGTGCATTTAGGCGATAGAGTACCCCACGACACAAGTAGCGTCGGGGACCCCGCTGAGGTAAGAGGCGAGAGGCAAGAGATACATGATCTATTGGTATCCCTGGCACAGCGCCATATCATCACCTATATCCCACATAGCACTGCCGATACGCTGACATTCACGCGCGAACGTCAAACAGACATATATTTATCTACCAATATATACGACAACCATCGCCAACAGTATATCCAAAAACTGAAAGCGATGGTAGAATATGCTGATAATCAGCTCTATTGTCGTTCGCAATTACTCTTATCCTATTTTGGCGAAACCGATGCCGCCACCTGTGGCACTTGTGATGTGTGCCGTCAGAAAGCAAAAAGCGAGAAGCAGTGATTACCTGCGTGTGCCTGAGCCACCTCCACGAGAAGAGGAACCTCCACCCGATGAGCGCATCGATGAACTACCTGATGAGTAGCTACCCGCAGAAGAACGCATGAACGAACTGCCTGACGAACGTACTACCGAATTACTGCTCGAACGTACAGGCGTACTGCTGGAGCGGTTAATAGTTGGCGCAGTCGAACGTGTGGCTGTAGGCGTCGTAGAACGTGTGGCTGTAGGCGTCGTAGATACTCGATTTACCGTACTTGAAGCACGCACAGGGGTAGCAACAGCTTTGTCAGAACGACGTGTAGTAGTTGTCACAGTAGCACTATTGCGTGTAGGGGTACTACTAGGGCGAACAGCAGTGCTTTGCGAACGTGTAGCCGTCTGCGATGTAGAAACATTGCGGGTAGCAGTGCGTACACCCGTATTTTCAACACGAGTTGCACTACCACGACCAACAGTTGCGCTACGATCAGCTGTACGAATGTTTGTACTACCAAAAGTACGTGTCGCAGTGCTGCGTGGTGATACGCGAGTAGTTGCATCGGTCACATTGCGCGATGGCGTTGCTGTACGTACTGCCGATGCACGATCACGCTCAATAGCGCGCGCATTATTGTAGTTGCGCGATGCATTACGTGTCGCAAACGAACGCTCTGGATAACGAGTTGCATAATCCGCACGACTTACCGTTTCACGCATAGGACGATAATGCGCATGGTAGTGATGACCTGTACGATAGGTGCAGATAGGATAATGATGGTGGTGCCAATAGCAATGATCCCAATACAGATGATGAGCGATGCAATGGTATGGATGCCACCACGTTGGCCAATAATCCCAGTAGAATGGCGAATGCCAACATACCCATGATGCACCCCAAAACCAATCATATATAACAGGACGATATATATACACCGGTTCGATAATATAATCTGAACCATAGATATATTCATCGCCTATTACTTGTACAGTTACCGCCTCCGATTCTGGATCTTTCTCTACAAAAATCGATGCTACATCTTGATACACATCCTTTGCCAGCACCGCTTGAATAACAACCAAGTGACGGTTCTGGTCCGCAGTTTCTATCACACGCAGATAATCCACATTGCCATCAGCATTCAAATCGAGATTAGAAAATGCAGAGTCTGGATTATTCAACATTTGCTCAAACTGCTCCAAGTCTTTGGCTTGTCCAAAAAGAGTAGCTACGGTCTTGAGGTCAAGATCCTGTGATATATCGGAATTAGTAGCTGTGACAGTCACCGTTTGATCGGCTCTCAGAATCGACAACGACCACATGCCAATTGTCGATAGAATGAAAAATAAAAATAAACGTCTCATATTACACCAAGTTTAGATTGTGATACATCTTCTCCTTTTTTGTTTGCATATAGCGCAAGTTATAGGGATTAGGAGCTATCTCTATTGGTATATTCTCCACAATTTCTATGCCAAAACTTTCCAAGCCTACTCGTTTCACGGGGTTGTTCGTGATCAGTCGCAGTTTCTTAGCCCTCATTTGCTGAAGGATTTGTGCCCCTACTCCATAATCACGTTCATCAGGTTGGAAGCCTAGATGAATATTCGCTTCTACCGTATCTTCGCCTTGCTCTTGCAGTTTATAAGCACGAATCTTATTCATCAATCCTATACCACGTCCTTCCTGATTCAGATAGACAATAATACCCTTCCCCTCTTTCTCCACCATTTGCATGGCTTTGTGTAGCTGTTCGCCACATTCGCAACGCATCGAGCCAAAGATATCTCCTGTCATACAAGACGAGTGTACACGGCACAGAATAGGTTCATCATCAGACCATTTGCCTTTTTGCAAGACAATATGCTCCAATCCGTTGTTGAGCTGGCGGAAAGGTGTCAGCATGAACTCACCAAAAGCGGTAGGGAGACTCACGGTCTCGCCACGCTCGACCAGACTATTGGCAATAGGCGATTGGTTATTGGCGATAGGCGACTCGTGCTTCATGCGATAGGCAATAAGGTCTTTGATGGAGATGAGGCTCAGTCCGTATTGCTCTGCCACAATCTCCAACTGTGGCATACGCGCCATAGTGCCATCTTCATTCATAATCTCAATGAGTGCAGCTACAGGTTGCAACCCTGCCAAACGTGCCAAATCTACAGCAGCTTCAGTATGTCCAGCACGCTTCAACACACCACGTTCTTGCGCATATAGCGGATTGATATGACCTGGACGACCAAAGTCTTGTGGTTTGGAAGTCGGGTCTGCCAACGCACGAATAGTAGCAGCACGGTCCTCTGCACTCACACCTGTGGTACAACCTTCCAGTTTATCCACGGTCACCGTGAAAGGTGTACCCAGCATAGAGGTATTGTTAGGCACCTGATGCACCAAATCTAGTTCTGCACAGCGGGTTTCTGGTAGCGGTACACACAGCACGCCACGCCCATGCTGGAGCATGAAGTTGACCTTCTCGGGAGTTATCTTTTCAGCAGCAATAATAAAATCGCCCTCATTTTCGCGGTCTTCGTCATCTACGACAATCACGAATTTACCTTCTGCGATGTCGCGAATTGCTTGTTCAATCGTATCCATATTTTATGTATAATTCGTTTAACTTGTTCAAATAGTTTCATCCAAGCATCTGGATTAAATAAAGTAGAATCAGTAGCAGCTTTGTAGGTTAAAAATATACCTATCGGCAACAACACAAACGAACTGAGCCACATACCTGCCCAACAAGGCCATAACGCTTCACGAGCCATCTTATAACCCGTGTTATCTATAATGTAATATATGATGAACATTACCACCGAAATCACTACGGGCATACCTAATCCACCCTTGCGAGTAATAGCGCCCAACGGTGCACCAATAAAGAAGAATACTAAGCAAGCAAACGCCAACGTAAACTTACGATGTAATTCTATCTTATGTCGGCGTATATACCGTTGATAATCATTCAACATAAGAGCATTATAATCAATCTGCTCACTCTGTGACTTTGCCTTCTCAAGTGCAGCAGAAGCGGCTTGGTATCGTTCGCTGGCAGAGAGTTGGGCTAACAACGTATCTATGTCATACACTCTATCATTAGGCGCACAACTAGCATCCATCATAAGATCTCGCCCTGATTTTCGCTCTCTACCAAAATATCGATTGCTAACCATACTAGCACTTTGTTCTGTACTGCGATCATGCGCTAATAACTGTACAGAATCTATACTCTGCACCAACTCTACCACATTTTTCGACACGTGCTGATCATTCAGTACATCTTCATTATATCGATTGAACTCCATATCAAAGTCAATCAATAGTTGTTTTTGAACAAAAGATTCTCTTCGGTAAGGTATATTTTTTTCGGAACGAGTAGCGCGTTTCTGTTTTCTATCGAGATTCTCAAACGATTCACCACTGTATAGTCGGAGTAGGAGATATTTCTTATCATCAGTAAAGTAGATACGTCCCGAATCTGCAACCATGACAGTCGCATGCTGAAATCCCTCAGAATAATCATAAATCATCATATCATACAGCATGCCCTTTTGCGCATCTTTGTGACGTACATAGATATTGTACCCATCTATCCCATCGTAAAACTCTCCCTGAGGAATATCTAATTCGGGTGACTTTTGACGAAGTGAAAATATCAGCGCCCACAATTTAGTCTGTGACACTGGCAACACATAGTTTGAGAAGAGAAATGCACCTCCACAGATAAAGAAAAGTGATATTGTCAAGGGACGCATAATACGAAAAAGACTCACTCCAGCAGCTTTCATTGCTGTCAGTTCTGATTTCTCGCCCAAATTACCAAAAGTCATCAAAGATGCTAACAGAATCGCTAACGGCAATGCCAACGGTACCACCGAAGCTATCGCATAAACAAAGAACTCTGCCAAAACCTTCAATTCGACGCCCTTACCCACAAGATCCTTCACATGCATCCATACAAATTGCATCAATAGGATAAAGACGCAGATAAGAAAGGTCATAGCAAGCAGCCCAAGAAAATGCTTGAGCAAATAAACATCTATTCTTTTGGCTATTCTCATTCGCTACCCTCTAAGAACTAATATCTAAACACAATACTAATCAACCGTCCAAACTGTCCGCATCAAAATTCAACGGTAGCAAGTCCGCAGCTCTATCAAAAATATAACACATATCTTCCCCGTAGAGAATCACTTGCATAGGGTGTTTATATCTATGTTCGGTTTCTACCATCACTTGCCTACATGCTCCACAAGGACTAGCGGCATCATGGGTAAAATGCCCATTGGTGTAACACGCCACAGCCAATGCCACTACAGGAGTGTGCGGATTATTAGCATTAGCTGCAAATAATGTGGTTCGTTCTGCACACAATCCACTGGGATATGCTGCATTTTCTTGGTTATTACCCGTAATAATCTGCCCATCAGCCAACAAGGCTGCTGCACCCACATGATAATGCGAGTACGGACAATAGGCATGTTGTGTCATGTTCTTAGCTTTTTCCACTAATTCACGCATCGATGGAGTCATCTCATCAAGCGTACATGCGGTGACTTTAGTCTTTAATGTTAATTCTTTCATAACCTAATATTTTGGCATTTTTACCCAATTAACGCACAAAGGTACAACTTTTTTTTGAAATACACAAATAAATACGCTATTTTTATTATTATTTGCATATATGCATTTTTTTTACTACCTTTGTGCGATTTTTCGGAATCACATTTACTCAAACATAAGGATGAAAAATATTTAAGTTGATATATGAAGAACAAATTCTTTCTACTTTTAATGGCATGCACATTTAGTTGGCAGCTTCTTGCCATTGACAAGCAAGCCTTAACGGACACGCTTACAGCATTTGTCAAACAACATGCCTACACAGAAACTGTTAAAGTTAGCAATATCCGCGTAAAAAACAAATTCGTCACGCTACATACTAATAGGGCTTTAAGTACTATTTCTCTTAGCGAAAATGAGGTACGCGACTTACGCCTATTGGTCAGTCAAATGATTTTAGGTAACAATTTAGGTAAGGTAACTATCTATACCGACGGATACGAAATTGGCGAACTGGTGACAACCCGTCATCGTCATCGCGCCAAGAACGCTCGTTACACATTACCCGCGACACCCCAATGGGTAACCAACACCTCACGCCCATACGCCGCCAAACAAGGTCTGGACGGCAAGCATATCGCCCTCTGGGGTAGCCATGGACAATACTACCACCAGCCCACCGAATCATGGCGTTGGCAACGCGCCAAGGTGTGGAGCACGGTAGAGGACTTATACACAACCAGTTATACCATTCCATTCCTCGTGCCTATGCTGGAGAACGCAGGTGCCGTAGTGGTACAACCCCGCGAGCGAGATACGCAGACATATGAGCAAGTGATAGATGATAGCCAAGCCACCCTCAAAGGTCAATGGGCTATTGGAGAGGGCGTTGGTTGGGCTAATCCTACGACACATCTGCTCGAAGGTGACAATCCGTTCACCAAAGGTCGTTATATCGTAGAAGTGAAATGCGATGAGAAGAACAAAGGCGAAGTCATCTATACCCCAACGCTACCCACTGGTGAATATGCTGTATATGTCAGTTATAAAACCCTGCCTAACAGCACCACCAAAGCGCAATACACTGTTGTGCACAAAGGTCAAAGGACCACTTTCTCTGTCAATCAGAAGATGGGTGGTGGTACATGGGTATATCTTGGTACCTTTGCTTTTGATGGCGACAAGACCAACAATTATGTCAGCGTAACTGCCACAGCTAACGGCAAAGAGATTGTTACCACCGATGCGGTAAAGTTTGGTGGTGGTATGGGTAGCGTAGCACGCTACAAACAGCCCAATAGTTTCGAGAATGTACCATCGTCGAAGGATCTACCAGAGAGCGATGTAGCAATGATTGATAGCGCTGAACTGCTTGCTAATCAATCCAATGCCATCACTAGCGGATTGCCACGTTATATCGAAGCAGCACGCTACTGGATGCAGTATTCGGGTATTCCTGATAGTATTTATAACTACACCGACAGCAAAAACGACTATGTGGACGACTACGCCGCTCGCGGCATATGGGTAAACTACCTCGCTGGTGGTAGTGCAGCCAACCCGAAAGAAGCAGGATTAAACATCCCATTACACGCCAGTTTAGCGTTTCATACCGATGCAGGTGTACGCAAGGATGTGGTAGGTACACTCCTCATATATAAGGATCACGATGACGAGATGTGCAAAACCTATCCTACGGGCAAAAGCCGTATCCTAAATCGCGACTTGGCAGACTATATGCAAACACAGATTGTGGAAGACATGCGTGCAATTTATGCCCCAGAATGGACACGCCGTCAGTTAAACAACTCCTCCTACGCCGAGGCACGCCATCCTAAGGTGCCTGCGGTACTCCTCGAGCTCCTCTCTCACCAGAATATGACCGACATGAAGTATGGTCTAGACCCACGCGTGCGCTTCACCATCTCACGTGCGATGTACAAGTCCTTCCTCAAGTTCATCCACGAGCAATATGGCACCGAGTATGTGGTACAACCATTGCCTGTCAATCATATGGCTATTAACCGCCAAGCTGAGACCATGAAAGTCACATGGCAAGCTACAGAGGATGCGCTCGAACCAACTGCTACTCCTACTTATTATATAGTATATACTCGCACGAACGATGGCGACTGGGATAATGGTATCCGTGTCTCCACTCCTGAATACACTTTCACCCCTGAAAAGGGCACACACTATGACATTCGCGTGGCAGCAGGCAATGCTGGTGGTCTGAGTTTTAAGAGCGAAGTGCTATCGGCATACATCGCTCCCGAAGAGAAAGGCAAAGTGCTCATCGTCAACGGCTTCACCCGCGTAAGCGGTCCAGAATGGTGGCAAGATAGCATCTACGGCGGTATTCGTCCGATGAGCCATGCAGTGCCATACGGCAAGGGCGTGAACTATATCGGTGAGGTGTACGACTTTGATAGTCGCAACGAGTGGCAGACCGATGACAACTGCGGTTGGGGTATGTGCTATAGCGACCACATGGATCATCCTACTGTGGGTAACACGTTTGATTATTCTGCTATGCACGGCAAGGTATTGGCAGAGATGGGTTACTCGTATGTCACAACTAGTGTGGATGCATTGGATAGCATTGCGGGCTATGACGCAGTGGACGTGATATTGGGCAAGCAGAAGACCACAATCATGGGTAAGGATACTTCGTTCCACTGTATGCCGATGAACTTGCAACACGCACTCACGCACTATCTGCAACATGGCGGTCGCCTGTTGCTAGCAGGTGCGTACATCGCGAGCGACATGACCAGCGAGGAGGATAAGGCGTTTATCAAGAATCAGTTGCATTATGAGTTCCGCACCACCAACGCTTCGAAAACAGGCAAGATACGCATCGAACGTCAGTTGGGAAAAGGCAATTACACCTTCCGCACTGAGCCAAATGACACGATGATCCATACCGAGAACGCGGATGGTATCTACCCCGCAGAGGGTGGCATTGTGGTGGCACGTTTCCCTGAAGCCAATGTGGCGGCAGCAATTGGGTATGACAAAATAGAAGAAGGTGGCGCAAAAACGCTGTGCTGGAGCATTATGCTAGAGAGTGCATATGAGTTTGATGCGCTATACAAAGCAAGTATTAACTGGTTAATGAAATAATCTTTAATGTCCTTAAAGTCCTTAAGGTCCTGACAACAACTACAATGAAGAAAAAGAACTTACCATTACTACAGAACATTGAGATCACCGGCATCGCGGCTGAGGGCAAAGCCCTCACCCGCGTGGACGATATGGTGCTGTTTGTGCCCTACTGTGTGCCTGGCGATATTGTTGATATACAAGTGACACGCAAGAAACACTCCTTCATGGAGGGTCGCGTGGAGCGTATTGTCACTCCTTCCCCTATCCGCTGCGAACCCGTGTGCAAGCACTATGGCGAATGTGGCGGCTGCAAGTGGCAGATCCTCCCCTACGAGGAGCAACTCCGCCACAAACAGCAGCAGATCATCGACAACCTCACCCGTATTGGTAAGGTCGAACTGCCCGAGATCTCCCCTATCCTCGGCAGCAAGGAGATCTACGAGTACCGCAACAAACTGGAGTTCACTTTCTCCGACCGCAAATGGCTTAGTTGGGACACCATCCGCGCAGCAGGCGGACTGGAGAACGTGGACAACACCCACGGTCTGGGCTTCCATATCCCTAACTGCTTTGACAAGGTGCTCGACATCACCGAGTGCCACCTCATGCCGGACATCAACAACCGTATCCGCAACGGCATACGCGAGTTCGCACGCTCATTGGGTATCACCTTTTATAATGAGCACGCGCACGAGGGGCAACTGCGCACGCTTATCCTGCGCTCCAACCACAAGGGCGAGATCATGCTCATTGTCGTTTGGGCGGACGAACCCGACATGCGCCTGATGGAGTATATCCGCGACACCTTCCCAGAGATTATCAGCTTGCTGTACGTGGTCAATCGCAAGTTCAACGACACCATTGGCGACCAAGACGTGCATGTCTTCCACGGACAAGACCATATCATGGAGCAGATGGAGAACTTGCAGTTTAAGGTAGGTCCCAAGTCCTTCTATCAAACAAATACCTTGCAGGCATATGAATTGTATAAGGTAGCGCGCGAGTTTGCAGGTCTGACGGGCAACGAACTCGTCTTCGACCTCTATACAGGTACAGGTACGATTGCCAACTTCGTAGCACACCAAGCGCGTCAAGTGATTGGTATAGAGTACGTACCAGAGGCGATTGAGGACGCTAAAGTAAACGCGAAGATTAACAATTTGGACAACACTCTTTTCTTCGCTGGCGATATGAAGGATATCCTCAACGAGGACTTCATCGCGCAGTACGGTCGTCCCGATGTGATTATCACCGACCCACCCCGCGCAGGTATGCACGAGGATGTGATCAACACGATATTGTTTGCCGAACCTCAGCGCATTGTGTATGTGAGTTGCAACCCTGCTACCCAAGCACGCGATTTGAATATGTTGGACAGCAAGTACCGTGTTGTGAAGGTGCAACCTGTGGACATGTTCCCTCATACCCACCACGTGGAGAATGTAGTGCTACTGGAGAAGCGATAAATGTACATTTTGTATTCACCATAAATAATCCGCATAACCGATTCTTTTTCTTTCGATTATGCGGATTTATTTATTGTCTACTCACCGATTTTAAAGTTTTTCTTACATCTTATTTCAGTGTCATAGTTTCCCAAGTGCCGCTTGCTGCTATACTTGTTGCCACTATAGGAGTTTGGGGTTTTTCGTTGATTAAGA
Organism: Paludibacteraceae bacterium; assembly: GCA_036307765.1. Classification (GTDB taxonomy): domain Bacteria; phylum Bacteroidota; class Bacteroidia; order Bacteroidales; family Paludibacteraceae; genus Colicola. The sequence goes on from JAXJWX010000039.1 coordinate 51,875, forward strand.
ATGCTTCTTTCTTCACATTCTTATTGATGTAATTTGCTAAATCAGAATAAGATACATTTCCTTGTGTCTCTTGTAATTTCTTCAGCAAGAAATAGGTAAATAATCCGTGTCCCTTCTCTGGATAAGTCATAGCAGTTTCATCGGCACTTGAGGCGGAGAACACAATCGAATTACCTTGCAAAGTTTCTTTTTTTGCTTCGCGAGCCACACCGCGAGCAGCAACGAGCATACTACCTTCCTTGTTCGCACCTGTGAAGCAAGCGTCCATAAAATAAGTAATGTTTGATGCGTTAGTATTTGCCAAAGTAGTGTAAAGCGTATTCAAACTATAGCAGGTAGTGGTGTTTGTGCCTTTGCCATCTATAGGAATGATATATGCATCACCTGTTTTCTCATCAGGGATACCATGACCACAGTAATATACAATAGCTTTGCTACCCTCAAAGTTATTGAGCGCATATTTCAGCCAATCTACGCCGTCTGAAATGACACCATATGAAGCATTTGCGCAATAGCGAATCTGGCGTTCTGGAATACCCAATGTTTTGACACAATACTCTTTGAACACTTCGCCGTCATGTGCAGCAAAATTCACATCATCCACAAATTGATACGCTTCATTTGCAATAATCAAAGCGTATGTATCTTCTAATATCGTATCGCTTTGTGGAATATTTTGATCTACATCAGATTGGGCTGTTTCTTTTTTCCCGCTATCCACTGGCAATTGACTACTAGCATGATAAACTGAAGAAGAAGTATTTCTGTCTTCTAATTGTTTTTTTGTTCCCAATTTAGCAATAAGATTCTCAGATTGTACATTGATGTCATCTCTAAATTGCTTTATAATATCTTTAGTCGCTTCTACTACATGGACCTTAGCACTTTTTCCATAATAAAAACCCATCGCTCCTTGTTTAGAACTTGAATAGTTATAGGTATCTACGATATCACCATTACTATCCAATATATAAAAAGACAACGATAGTTCTACTTCGGTCGAAATTAATGGCATACCGAAAATATTCAACCCAAAACCTGTAAGTCCTGAGATTATAGTCCATACAAAATTGCGTTTCAAATGCGCACGTTCGCATACAATTTCTATCGTACCTGATTTTTGACCAGAATGGGTAACAATGTTTTTGTTGATTTCATTGCGAACGATATCTTTTATAACATCTACATTTGTGCTGGAAACGTCATCACCAGCATACCATTCAAAATCCATATTTGGCAATTTTTGTTTTATCGGATATCTGCCTGCCTCCGACATCTCAGGATCATAAAATGTACAACTTGAAAAAATATAGCCTAATATAGCTATTATCATATAGATTTTCTTTTTCATAACTATTTGATAATTTGAATTGTTTCTTCTATTGTTTGCATTGTTTCATCATGGATGCGATTTTTGCATAACCACTCATGAAAGTCTTCCACAGATAATTCAGGCACATAATCTCCCATATCTGAGGCTGGCATTGAAAAGTCTTTTTTGGAAAAAATGAGAATAAATGTATCGAACTCTATTGGCTTTTCTGTCACCAAAATAGTTGCCTCTTGATAGGGATAGAGGGGATCTGCAGTAGAAAGATACGTGTATTCTGTATTACATTTTACTTCGCGCGCCGTTCCATCTTCGTTTTCGTAGGGCATCATACAAGAGATAATACCTGCATTATCATCGCGAAAGAAGATTGCCACATAGCCACTAACAGGCGATTTGAAGGTAATGGAAACCTTATCATTGTTCTTAAACTGGTTGGATTCAAAACCATTGTTGAGAACCTGCATTTTCAATTCCACCTCCGCAGTTTTCAATTCACGCACTTTACCGCATACCGAGGCTGTAATTACCAACACATCATTTTCGTATGCAATGCTAACTTCTGGTTCTTGTTTGTCGCTCAACCATATAGCCTTTGACTCTGTAGAGGTATAACTATCTGACTGAACTTGGGAGTTGTTATCCGAGGAATGAATCGTTGTTGTAGTGGATTGTGACACTACCTGCCCAAATTCATTGGCAATAGCTTCATTGCGCGCTTTGTCTATCGCAATTTGTTTGGCACGATTTAATGGAGTTTCCTCTGGTACTATATAGCGATACTCACCACATACAGTAGTTATGCGTTGTGCTTGAATAGTTGCTGCAAATAAAAAGACTAATATTAGATTTATTATGTATTTCATTAGGAACCAAGTATTTTATCTAATTTTCGTATCGTTCAACATTCTTTAATGTAGGTTTGATCGCAAACATCCCGTCGTTGAGTTTCGCACTGCAAAGGTACTACATTTTTTCAAATTGAACAAGAGAACATAGCAGTTTTTAAGATTTTTCTTGCGTATGTGCATTTTTTTCTGTACCTTTGCAGACGAAATGGCTACACCACTATTCACCATATTATTCGCCTTCTTTGTGCAGTTTACGGACAAGGCAGGGAGCGAGCAGATTGCTCTCAGCCAGACTGCTCTCGACAAACGAGCCGAACGCGGCATAGCCATCGACTCTTTAGATTATGCCGTTTCGCCTATGTATATGGATAGCTTAGAGGCATTGGGCGTGCATATCTACCACAGTTCACGATGGACGAATGGTGCCAGCATCGAAACCGATAGCAACACCATTCAACGCATCGCAAAATGGACATTCGTAGATACGATCTATCTAACAAGAGAAGGCCACCATCTAACCTCCCCTATACGGGGAGAAATTACCCTCCCCCTCGAAGGGGGAGTTGGAGAGGGTCTTCAGAATTCTACCTGGCTATCAGACCCACAGACGGAACAACTCCAGTTGCATCTGCTACACGAAGCAGGTTTTCATGGGCAGGGCATCACCATGGCCATCATAGATGGCGGTTTTCAGAACGTAGATACCCTCAGCGCTTTTGATGCCGTACGCGAGCAGATACTCGGCATCTATGACATGACTGATGACAGCGACTCCGTGACTGGCACTACAGGCAATCATGGCGTAAAATGCTTTAGCACCATTGCTGCCATCACCCCCGACTATCAAGGTGCAGCCACCGCTGCTAACTACTACCTCATTCGTAGCGAAGAACACAAGACAGAAAGCCCCAAAGAGATGGACAACTGGGTGGCAGCCGTAGAGTTAGCTGACTCGTTAGGCGTGGATATCCTCTCCTCATCCTTAGGCTACGCCATGTTCGATGATGACCGCCACACGCTCACCTACGCTGACATGAACGGACAAACAACCCGCTGCTCGCGTGCCGCCAATATCGCTGCCGAGAAAGGTATGTTGGTCATTGTAGCCGCAGGCAACGAAGGCAACAAAGCGTGGCACTATATCAGCGCACCTGCAGATGCAGACAATATACTCACCGTAGGAGCCGTGAACATACACGACAGCATAGCTGCCTTCTCCTCATGGGGACCTACCGCCGATGGCAGAGTGAAACCCGAAGTGTGTGCTACAGGTAGTCAAACGGCACTCATCAATCCTATGAACAACAGCGTGATATATGGCAACGGCACCAGCTTCGCCTGCCCCATCATAGCTGGTATGGCTGCGTGCCTATGGTCTGCCATGCCCCATGCTACGAATATGGAGATACGCGAGCGTATTATCCAATCGGCAGACCGCTACACCCAGCCCCATGCGCAATACGGCTACGGCATACCCAACGCATGGCAAGCCTACGAACAGACAACGGACATACCATCCATACCAAACAACCACGTACCTACAGCACAAAAAGTACTCATCAATGGTCAGCTATGGATCCTACACAACGGCGAGAAATACAACATAATGGGGAATAAGGTGATGAGGCGATAAGGCGATGAGGTTAGAGGTTAAAGGCGAAAGGCAAGGGATAAAAAAAAGGGTAAGCTGACTACATCGCACCGCTACAACCTCTTACCCTTGCTTCGGTCAGGACCTGGGGGAGTTCAGAGGGAGCTGGTCGTGTAGGACTTACCCTAAGACGCTGCAAAGGTACTGCTTTTTTCTGAAACTACCAAATTTTTAGTGCATTTTGCTCGAAAATTTTATCAAAAATAGAATAATTAAC
>JAXJWX010000040.1:0-8318 GCA_036307765.1 Paludibacteraceae bacterium
GCATTGAGGTGAAAGCCCTCAAACTCAAATACCCACAAGGTGGTGAGAAGCAGCTCATCGACGCATGTATCCGTCGCCAAGTGCCAAGCGGTGCACTGCCAATCGAGGTAGGCGCTGTAGTGGATAACGTGGCAACTATCTATGCAGTATATGAGGCCGTTCAAAAGAATAAACCACTTATCTCGCGCGTGATGACCGTCACTGGTAAGAGCCTTGCTAAGCCAGGCAACTACGATGTGCGTTTCGGTACGCCATTGACAGAGGTTGTTGCTCTTGCAGGTGGCGTGCCTGAGGATACCGGTAAAGTCATTGGCGGTGGTCCAATGATGGGTCGCGCGATGAGCAATATCGATATGCCAAGCAACAAGCGCGTGAGCGGTCTGCTGTTCTTGCCAGAGGCAGAGAGTATGCGCCAAGAGATCACCAACTGCGTTCGCTGCGGTAAGTGTGTGAATGCTTGTCCAATGGGCCTCGAGCCATGGCTCCTCAGCAAACAAGCATGGCACAGCATGTGGGACGAGATGGAGGATCATAACATCATGGACTGCATCGAGTGCGGTTGCTGCCAATTCACCTGCCCAAGTCACTTGCCATTGCTCGACTATGTACGCATGGGTAAAGCGAAAGTAGGAGGAATCATCCGCAGCAGAGCTGCTAAGTAAAGTGTAGAATGGTGTAGAATAGTTTAGAATGGTGTAGAATGGTACAATGCTACACAATACTACACAACACTACACAATGCTGAACAAAAATTGAAAATTTTTATATTATGAAACAATTTATAGTATCTCCCGCACCACACTTCCATAGCGGTGATAGCGTGCGGAAAAATATGCTGTTGGTGATTATCGCCCTGTTGCCAGCTTACGCAGTCAGCGTATGGCAATTTGGTTGGGGTGCCCTTATCACCACCGCCATCAGCGTGGCAGCATGCGTGCTGTTCGAGTGGCTGATTGCGAAATATCTGTTGAAACAAAAATCCACCATCGGCGACCTCTCTGCTGTATTGACAGGTCTATTGTTGGCATTCAACTTGCCAAGCAACTTGCCTTGGTGGATTGTTATCATCGGTGCCTTGGTGGCTATCGGCGTAGCGAAAATGAGCTTTGGTGGCTTGGGACAAAATATTTTCAACCCTGCTCTCGTGGGTCGTGTGTTCCTCCTGATCTCTTTCCCTGCTCAGATGACCACTTGGCCAGTGCCACAAGGTTTTGCGACCTCTTATGTGGACGCGGCTACTGGTGCTACTCCTTTGGCAGCCATGAAAGTGGCTCTCACGGGTAGCGACAGCATGATGAGCGCTGTGCCAGAGATGTGGGATATCCTTATCGGTAAGATGGGTGGTAGTCTTGGCGAGGTGAGCGCATTGCTCCTGCTTGCTGGCGGTATCTTCCTCATCGCTACTCGTGTCATCACATGGCATATACCAGTAAGCATCATGGCTACTGTAGCATTGTTTGCTGCGGTGACTGGTTGGGCTGGTCTGTTGCCAGAGAGCGTGACTACAGGCGAGTATGTGGTGCTCAGTCTCTGCACCGGTGGTATGATGCTGGGTGCATGGTTCATGGCTACTGACTATGTGACCTCACCTATGAGCAACTGCGGTAAACTGATCTTCGGTGTGGGTATCGGTGTGATTGTGATGGTGATCCGTACTTGGGGTGCTTACCCAGAAGGTATGTCATTCGCTATCCTTATCATGAATGCCTGCGCACCATTGTTGAACCTCATTCGTCCAAAACGCTTTGGCGAGAAAAAGAAATAAGGCGCATAGCGCCGTGTAGAGTGGTGTAGAATCGTTTAGAATGGTGTAGAATGGTACAACGCTACACAATACTACACAACCCTACACAATGCTAAACAAAAATTAAAAGATTATGGCAAAATTACAAAGTTCATTTAAGAATATGTTGCTATCGCTGACGCTCATCGCGTTGGTGGCTGCGGCTGCTTTGGCTGGCGTATATATGCTGACCAAAGACCCTATCGCGGCGGCAATGACTGAGAAGCAACAAAGCGCTATCATGCAAGTGCTCCCAGAGGTAGAAGGCGATATCCGTATCGCTGAGGCAGAACAGAGCAATGGCGTGACTCTCTACAAAGCGTATGTAGGCGAAGAGTGGATCGGTACAGCCGTGGAGGCAAGCACCGAGGGTAACCAAAACATGCCATTTGGCGGCACCTTCCGCTTGATGGTTGGTTTCAACAATGTAGGCGATGTAGTTCGCTATGTGGTATTGGAGCAAGCCGAGACCCCAGGTCTGGGTGCACTGATGAGCACATGGTTCTGCAACCCTGACAAACCAAAATCAAACATCTTGGGCAAGAACCCTGCTACAACCAACTTCAGCGTAAGCAAAGACGGTGGCGATGTGGATGCTATCACTGCATCAACCATCACCTCGCGCGCGTTCCTTGAAGTAGTGGTTAAGGCATACAACGGTATTGCACAACAACCCATGCCAATCGAGGCAACAAGCGGTGCTACACAATTAACAACAGAGGAAGGAGGCCAACAATGAAAAATAAAGCATTAAACACCGTTCTTAACGGTATTTTGCGCGAGAACCCAGTATTCGCTCTCGTGCTCGGTATGTGTCCTACCTTGGCGACTACCACTTCGGCTATCAATGGTATGTCCATGGGACTCGCTACTACCTTCGTGCTTATCTGCTCGAATGTGGTGATTTCACTCTTGAAGAATTTGATCCCAGATAAAGTGCGTATCCCTGCGTTTATCGTGGTGATTGCTACTTTTGTGACCATGGTACAACTCTTGATGCAAGCTTATCTGCCTGCCATTTATGAAGTACTTGGTTTGTTTATCCCGCTGATTGTGGTGAACTGTATCGTACTCGGTCGTGCAGAGGCCTTTGCTGCTAAGAATACCGTTGGCTTGTCTGCTTTGGACGGTCTGGGTATGGGTCTTGGCTTTACGCTGGCATTGACTTTGATTGGTGCAGTGCGTGAGTTGCTCGGTACAGGTTGTATCTTCGGCATGAACCTCTACAGCGAGACCTATGGTATGTTGATTTTCGTGCTTGCTCCTGGTGCGTTCATCGTATTGGGCTACTTGATGGCATTGGTACAAAAACTTTTGAAGAAATAAGATTATGGTATATTTTCTGATATTTATCTCTGCGATATTCGTAAATAATATCGTATTGAGCCAGTTCTTGGGTATCTGTCCATTCTTGGGCGTAAGTAAGAAAATCAATACTGCGCTGGGTATGGGTGCTGCCGTGTTGTTTGTCATGACATTGGCAACATTGGTGACCTACCTCTTGCAACAACTCTTGAACGCATGGGGCTTGGGCTTCTTGCAAACCATCCTGTTTATCTTGGTGATTGCTGCCCTCGTGCAGATGATTGAGATTATCCTCAAGAAGATCTCTCCGTCGTTGTACCAAGCATTAGGTGTGTTCTTGCCATTGATTACCACGAACTGCTGTTTATTGGGTGTGGCTATCATGGTAGCCAGCGGCACATACAAATTGCCAATGGGCGCAGAGCCAGGCTTGTTGACAGGTATGTTGTTTGCTATTGCAACAGCTATTGGTTTTGCATTGGCATTGGTATTGTTCGCAGGTATGCGTGAGCAATTGGCATTGGCTAAAGTGCCTAAGGCACTGCAAGGTACTCCTATTGCCCTCCTTACTGCCGGCCTCTTGGCTATGGCATTCATGGGCTTCAGCGGCGTGGTATAACAAAGGCGCTACGCGCTGTTCAGAATGGTGTAGGATAGTTTAGGGTAGTGTAGCATTGTTTGCAAAAGATACAACGCTACACGACTTTACACCATACTACACGACTCTATACAAAATATTAAATACAATGAAGCAATTTGATTGGAAGAAACTGCTGCCTTATGCCGTGGCAATTGTGGCATTTGTGGCGATAGCAATGATTTATTGTGCTCCTCTGTTGGAGGGCAAAGTGTTGGTGCAAGGTGATGTCAACAACTGGAAAGGTGCTGCACAAGAGGCTCTGGAATACAAAGCCGAGACGGGTAACGCTACATCTTGGACCAACTCCATGTTTGGTGGTATGCCTACCTACCAAATCACAGGTAGTTTGCCATCAAGTAAATTTCGTCAAGTAATATCGGATGCATTGCATCTCGGATTCCAAGACAGCAATCCCTTTGGACTAGTATTTGCCTATTTTGTAGGCTTCTTCATCATGCTTCTGTGTTTTGGTGTCAATCCTTGGTTGAGTCTCATAGGTGCTCTGGCAATGGGATTGAGTAGCTACTTCTTTATCATCATTCCTGCTGGACACGTTACCAAAGCAATAGCTATCAGCTACTTAGCACCTATCATAGGCGGATTCCACCTGATTATGCAACGTAAGTATTGGGCGGGCGCTCCATTAATCATATTTTATGGTTTCCTAGGTATTGCTTCACACGCGCAGATGACCTATTATATATTCTTATTGATAGGCGTGATGGCATGCGCAGAACTCTATGTTCATTTCCGCGAGAAGCGTTGGAAGGATCTGGGCATATCTATTGGCGTGCTGGCTATTAGTTTATTGCTCGTGTTTGGTACCAAGTTGAGTTGGTGGGAAATGAATCAATCCTATCTCAAAGAAACCATGCGTGGGGGGCATTCGGAATTAAGTCAAGAGGCGAAAGGCGAAAGGCAAGAAGGCGATAAGGCGAAAGGCGGAGGATTAGATTTGGATTATGCTACCGCATGGAGCTATGGTGTGGATGAGACAATGACTTTCCTTATTCCTAACTGGGAAGGTGGCGCAAGCGGCTATAATGTAGGTGCGAAGTCGGATCTTTGTGAAACCATGGTCAAGAATCGTGTACCTAAACGTTCTGCAGAGCAGTTTTGTCAGCAAGTGCCTACCTATCGCGGAGAGAAGGCTTTTACTAGCGGTCCAGTATATATGGGAGCGATTATCTGTTTCCTCTTTGTTTTAGGCTTATTGATTGTGCCTGGACCATACAAGTGGGCATTGCTGGTGGCTACACTCTTCTCCGTGGCATTGGCATGGGGTAGAAACATGATGTGGTTGACGGAACTGTTCTTCAACTACTTCCCTATGTACAATAAGTTCCGTGCGGTGGAGAGTATCTTGGTAGTGGCAGAGATAACAATGCCATTGCTTGGAATCCTCGCATTGCAACAGATAGTGGATAAGAAAGTAGCGTGGGAGAAACTGCGTGTGAATATGTTTATAGCAGGCGGCGTGACTGCAGGTCTGTGTCTCGTGTTTGCGTTGTTTGCAGGTATGGTGGATGTTACCAGCAGTTATGACGCGCAATGGGTTAACCAAGTGCCAGCATGGTTGCGTGAAGCCATCTACGATGAGCGTGTAGCCATGATCAAAGCCGATGCTTGGCGTTCGTTTATCTTTATCGCATTGGGCTTTGCAGTTATTTTCTGGTATGCATGGAGAGGCGAAAGGTTAGAGGCGAAAGGCGAGAGACAATGGTTATTATATGCTGCTTTAGCGGCGTTAGTATTGGCAGATATGGTGCCCGTGAATAAGCGTTTCTTTGGGAATGACCATTTTGTAAAGGCAAAAGATGCTGATACGTACTTCGCTATACAACCATACGAGCAGCAGATTTTGCAAGATAAAGACCCTAACTTCCGTGTGCTGAACTTGGCGACTAACACTTTTAATGATGCGCGCACAAGTTACCGACTAAAGTCGATAGGTGGTTATTCGGCAGCTAAACTACGTCGTTATCAAGACTTGATTGACGAGCACATCTCACATGAGATGAACCCATTGATGCAGACGATAATGCAAACACAAGGTTTCATGCTGCCCGATGCGAACGAGGGTAAGGATTTCCCTGTGCTCAATATGCTCAATATGAAATACGCCATAGTACCATTGCAAGGTGGAACACAAGCTCCTGTATATAATCCATATGCGATGGGTAACTGCTGGTTCGTAGATGAAGTGATTTTAGTGGATACACCAGACGAGGAGTGCGCAGCATTAAGCTCATTGGAATTGCATAAGCAAGCAGTAGCCGATAAGAAATTCGCTGAGGCATTGGATATTACCAAACCAGAGGTGACACCATTGATGGCCTTTGATACAACCTTGATTCAATTGACATCGTATGCCCCCAATAGCCTCACATACGAGTCGATGAACGAGCGCAATCAGGTGGCAGTATTTTCAGAGATTTACTATCCATATGATTGGCACTTGTATATTGTAAATGCGAATGGTGAGAGAGTAGAGTTGCCTTTGGCACGTGTGAATTATACGCTGCGTGCTGCGGTAATTCCTGCTGGTCACCATCAACTCCTCATGGAGTTCCGCCCGCATGCTATGCAAACGGATAAATGGTGCACATTGATAATCATTTTGGCGTTGCTTTTGAGTGTTGGTGGTTTCTCTTATCCACTGTGGAAGAAAACTATTCGCAAGAAATAGTATGGTTAAAAATTCTTGATATATTCAAGAATAGAGGAAATAACAACCTTTTTTAGGTAAATCCAATATAGTGTCCATCTATATTGTCGCATAAGTTGGTTTCGACGAGCGAAATCGAAAAGAGCTGTAAAGGCTTTGTGCTTTTCTTTTCCACGGAAGATGCCTTTGCGATGACTGATTGAAGTGGAGTGAATCACATAATGGTAAAATATATCATCTAATTGGGCGATATTATTCGCCACTAAATAACATTGTCCCATAAAACTACTATCTTCAGCACTACTAGCCTGTGGAAATTGTAGTTGATATGTGTTCAGCCAATCACGTCTAAATAACATTGTCGTAAAATTGCTGATATAATGGCGCAGAAGATATTTGCGTTTATTGCTTGTGATTGCTCCACTACCTACATGTGGGTTGAGCATTGTTTTATGTGAGCCATCAGAAAAATCTAATATAGCAGCGGAAGAGCAAATATCGGCGTGGTGTTCAATCGCGGTATCGTATAAAGTCTGCATCATGTTCGGTTCAATCCAATCGTCGGCATCTACAAAGGCAATATACTCTCCTTGAACTATACCAAGTCCTAAATTACGGGCTAATGCAGGACCATTATTTTTAGAAGATGATATGATGTGCCAATTCGCTTCTAGATGATGTGAAGCAATATAATCTTGAATAATCTCGATGCTATTATCGTTTCCTTTATCGTCAATAAATACAACTTCTATGTCTTGTAATGTTTGTGATGATAAGGATTCAAGACAACGCATGACGTATTGAGCAACATTATAAACAGGCAATATGATAGATACTTTATAGGTCATCAATAGTAGTAGTGTTTTTTATAGTGATTGTAATAAATTGTTCCAAAGTGTTGCTACATTTTCTACAGTGAAGCGGTGACTTGACTCAATACATTGCATACTCATTTCTTGGCGGAGTTGGTCGTTGAGCATTAGGTTTCGCAATTTTTCTACGAATAAGTGTCGATTGTTATTTTCTACCAGTATTCCATTACTTCCGTCCATTATGAGGTCAGTGGCGGCTGCGAAACTATTGTAAGCGATGGGAACGCAGCCACATTGTTGAGATTCAAGAATGGTCATCGGGAATCCTTCGCATGCAGATGTTACTAGAAAAATGCTTGCCTGTTGGTAATAAGGCAATGGCTTTTGTTGACCCTCAAAAATGACGTTTGCGAGTTTTCTTTTCTTTACGTAGTCTTTATAGAAAGGCGCATCAATACCATCACCAACTATGCGCAATACCCAATCGCAGAAGCGATGGTCTTTTTGAAGGTCAGCCCAAATGTAGAGAATTTCGCTAATGCGCTTGTGCCAATCATCCAATCTAGCTACTACCAACACTTCCTTGTTGCGGTATTTGTAGTGAGGTATTTCTACCTTATCAAACGAATTTGCATTGGGAATAGCGACAAAGTCGCTTGCTTGTCCACTAGCAATGGATAGATAGTTATTGATGGTTTTCTGGGATAAGACTACTATCTTATGGGCTTTCCCGTAAGGGCGAGCGTACTTAGGATGCAGTTTTTTGAGGAAATACGACTTTGGGAGCACCATCATTGCCAATTGCAAAATGGTTTGCTTCAATGTCCAACGCGTATCAATGTTGTGACATAATCTATATATGATAATATCCCATCGAAGTGGAACAATCTCAAATCCAGGTGTGCCATGAAAAACATTGACTACTTTTATAGATGGTAGTAATGGTACGCAGTCGAAAATATCTTGCGCTAAAACACATGGTGATTGCACAATGACAATACCTCCACCGACACGCGTAATCCATGAGCAGAAATCTTCTTTGTTCTGCCAAAGACGGGTTTCTACAAAGGCCGGTGCAGGCGTAATTTGTTGGGTTGGAGTTGCGTAAAC
>JAXJWX010000041.1:0-2324 GCA_036307765.1 Paludibacteraceae bacterium
TTGGTACCATCTGGTTGACAGGTCGTCAAATCGAGGCAGCCCGTATCGCAGTAACACGTTATATGCAACGTCAAGGACAAGTATGGATCCGCGTTTTCCCTGATAAACCAATTACCAAGAAACCATTGGATGTACGTATGGGTAAAGGTAAAGGTGCTCCAGAAGGATTCGTAGTTCCATTGGCTCCAGGACGCATCATCTTCGAGATCGACGGCGTATCATACGAGGTAGCTAAAGAGGCACTCCGCCTGGCAGCTCAAAAACTTCCTATTACAACCAAATTTGTCGTAAGACGTGATTACGACCCAACCCAAAATGTATAATTAGGATTCTGAAAACAGCTGAAATTAAAGAATTAACAACTGCTGAGATCCAAGAGCGTTTGGCTTCAGAGAAAGAGGCACTCGTTCGCATGAAACTGAATCACAGCATTTCTCCGCTTGACAATCCGTTGCAGATTAAGGTGGCTCGTAAGACTATTGCTCGCCTTGCAACCGAACTTCGTCAAAGAGAATTAACAAAGTAAAAAACGAATTGACATGGAAACAAGAAATCTAAGAAAAGAGCGTCAGGGTATTGTCGTTTCCAACAAGATGGACAAGACTATCGTAGTTGCTGTTCACTGGAAAGAGAAACACCCTATTTATGGCAAGTTTGTCAATAAAACTCGCAAGTTCCATGCTCATGACGAGAACAATGAGTGCGGTATCGGCGATACTGTACGTATCATGGAGACTCGTCCATTGAGCAAAACTGTTCGTTGGCGTTTAACTCAAATTGTAGAAAGGGCTAAGTAATATGGTACAACAAGAATCAAGACTGACAGTAGCGGATAACTCAGGTGCTAAAGAGGCATTGTGCATCCGCGTACTCGGCGGAACCAAAAAGCGTTACGCCAGCCTGGGTGACACCATCGTAGTAGCAGTTAAAGGTGTAATTCCTTCTTCTGACATTAAGGATGGTACCGTAACACGCGCTATCGTTGTTCGCGTGAAGAAAGAGGTACGCCGTGCAGACGGTAGCTACATCCGCTTCGATGACAACGCATGCGTGCTCGTAAACAACGCAGGTGAGATTCGTGGTTCACGTATCTTCGGCCCTGTAGCTCGCGAGCTCCGTCAAACGAACATGAAAATTATCTCATTAGCACCTGAAGTGCTCTAATCATCTAAATTCTACAAGTATGGCAAAATTGCATATTAAGAAAGGTGATACCGTATTCGTGAACGCAGGTGCTTCTAAGGGCAAAACTGGCCGCGTGCTGGAGGTGCTCGTTGAGAAACAACGTGCTATCGTAGAAGGTGTCAACATGGTATCTAAGAGTACCAAACCTAATGCTAAAAATCCTCAAGGAGGTATTGTTAAACAGGAGGCTCCTATCCATATCTCTAACCTCAACCCAGTTGAGAACGGTGTACCAGTTCGCGTAGGCCGCGTAGAGAAGGATGGCAAGCTTGTCCGCGTAAGTAAAAAATCTGGTAAGGAGATCTAATAATGAATACAGCAAGTTTGAAACAAGATTATTTGGAGCGCATTGTGCCTGCTCTGATGAAGGAGTTTAACTACACTACTGTAATGCAGTGTCCTAAACTCGAGAAGATCGTTCTCAACCAAGGTCTCGGCGAAGCTGTAGCTGACAAGAAGATCATCGATGTAGCTGCTCAAGAGATGACACTCATCACCGGTCAAAAAGCTGTTGCTACTGTTTCTAAGAAGGACATCGCTGGATTCAAGGTACGTAAGAAAATGCCTATCGGCGTTCGCGTAACTCTCCGCGGTGAGCGTATGTATGAGTTCCTTGAGCGTCTCGTGCGCGTGGCTTTGCCTCGTATCCGCGACTTCAAAGGTATCCACAACAAAATGGATGGCCACGGAAACTATACACTTGGTATCCAAGAGCAAATCATCTTCCCTGAAATTAACATTGATAACATCACCAAACTGCTTGGTATGAACATCACTTTCGTGACTACAGCTAAGACCGATGAGGAAGGTTTCGCACTCCTCCGCGAGTTTGGTTTACCATTCAAAAAGTAATTAGACTATGGCAAAAGAATCAATGAAAGCTCGCGAGGTAAAACGCGCAAAGCTCGTAGCTAAATACGCTGCTAAACGCGCTCAACTCCTCAAGGATGGTGACTACGAAGGTCTCCAAGCATTGCCTAAGAACGCAAGTCCAGTACGTTTGCACAACCGTTGCAAAATCACTGGTCGTCCAAAAGGCTACATGCGCGTGTTCGGCTTGAGTCGTATTCAATTCCGTGAGATGGCGTCTGCAGGCCTCATCCCAGGTGTGAAGAAAGCAAGCTGGTAAAAAACTGAAA
>JAXJWX010000042.1:0-24742 GCA_036307765.1 Paludibacteraceae bacterium
AAAAAATCACTTAAAGAACACTTTTTTGAGCTGGTAGGTGAACTTCTACGAGCTGTTGAAATTTGTAATATAATGTAACATAATTATAAAAATTTAGTTAAAAAATAACGAAGTATTGAGTATAGAGTAGTGTAACAATATTGCTATTTTTGTGCATTGGAAAGATGCTCGGAAAATAGCAATATTGTTGTTTTTTGTGTACGTGTGTTAATTGCAGTACTTTTGCAGCGAATTTTTAACAACGGCTCGTGCCATTAAACCACCTAACTTATTTTAACAAGAACAACCAATATGTCGCACTATTATTTTCATCATCCTGCCAGATTTTCGCTGGAGGAACAAGTGCACCGAATCGCAACCTGCAAAATGGTCAAGGGTATGCTATGGATGAACATCGGGATATTATTTCTGATACCCATTCTGGATCTGATACTTGATAACATGCCTTATCGGGTAGGGATATTGTTGTTGATTTTCATGGGAATGTTTTTGTATGTGTGCCTTCTGACATGGCTTACGGGGCATTGGAATCGGCGCAAGCAGCGTATGGAACTCAGTTCTGGCGTCAATGTGCTGATTATGATTGTGTCCGTTTTGTGGGTTGTGTCATTCTTTCTGCATGTGTTTGGTGGAGTAGGCGGATGGGTGCTATATGCTGTTCCTGTGGGCATGTCATTGTTCGTTTTGTTGATTGCCATCATTGCATCGGTGATGGGACAGCTACATAGATAATGCTGAGCGATTGGAAATATGAAAAAGGACTATCCATTGGTGGGATAGTCCTTTTTTTGTTTAGTGGACGACGCTGCCGCCTACTGTTTAGCGGTTAGAGGGGATTACTTTACTTCCTCAAAGTCCACATCCTCGGCTGCGCTTTGGTTGTTGTTGCCTGATTGCGCGCCACCTTGTGCACCGCCTGTGAAGTCAGCACCTGGTTGAGGACCAGCTTGACCTTGGGTTGCGTTGTACATCTCAGCGCTTGCTGCTTGAAAAGCAGTCATGAGGGCTTGGTTAGCTGCCTCGCATGCATCTGCATCCTTCTTCTCGTAAGCCGCTTTGAGGTTCTTGAGTGCCTCCTCAATAGGCGCTTTCTTGTCCGCAGGAATCTTGTCGCCGAGCTCAGCGAGTTGCTTCTCTGTTTGGAAGATAGTAGCGTCAGCTTGGTTGAGCTTAGCAATACGCTCAGCCTCTTTCTTATCTGCCTCTGCGTTTGCCTCTGCCTCTGCTTTCATGCGCTTGATCTCAGCATCGCTCAAGCCGCTTGATGCCTCGATGCGGATCTTTTGCTCTTTGCCAGTAGCTTTGTCCTTAGCGGTTACGTTGAGGATACCATTGGCGTCGATATCAAAGGTCACTTCGATCTGTGGTTCGCCACGGCGTGCTGGCATGATGCCATCGAGGTGGAAACTACCGATGAGTTTGTTTTGTTGCGCCATTGGACGTTCACCTTGATATACCTTGATCTCTACAGATGGTTGATTATCCACGGCTGTGGTGAAGGTCTCCGCTTTCTTGGTAGGGATAGTGGTGTTGGCCTCAATCATCTTGGTCATCACACCACCCATGGTCTCAATACCAAGTGAGAGTGGAGTTACGTCAAGGAGAAGGACATCCTTCACATCGCCTGTCAAGACACCACCTTGGATAGCTGCACCGAGGGCTACTACCTCGTCTGGGTTAACGCCCTTAGATGGCGCTTTACCGAAGAATTTCTCTACTGCTGCTTGGATAGCAGGGATACGGGTTGAACCACCTACAAGGATGATCTCGTCGATATCGCCGACAGAGAGACCTGCGTTTTGGAGAGCAGTGCGGCATGGAGCGATGGTGCGTTGTACGAGGTCGTCCACGAGTTGCTCAAACTTAGCACGGGTGAGGGTCTTCACCAAGTGTGCTGGCACACCGTCCACAGGCATGATATATGGCAAGTTGATCTCAGAAGAGGTGGTGTTAGAGAGCTCGATCTTAGCTTTCTCAGCAGCCTCTTTCAAACGTTGCATAGCCATAGGGTCTTTGCTAAGGTCTGCACCTGCGTTGTCGTTCTTGAACTCTTGTACGAGCCAGTCGATAATGCGGTGATCGAAGTCATCACCACCAAGGTGGGTGTCACCGTCGGTAGATTTCACCTCGAATACGCCATCGCCGAGTTCTAGTACAGACACGTCGTGTGTACCACCACCGCAGTCAAAGACTACGATCTTCATGTCCTTGTCGCTCTTGTCGAGACCGTAAGCCAAAGCAGCAGCTGTTGGCTCGTTCACGATACGGCGAACATTAAGACCAGCGATCTCACCTGCCTCTTTGGTAGCTTGACGTTGGCTGTCGTTGAAGTATGCAGGTACAGTGATAACTGCCTCTGTCACCTCTTGACCAAGATAGTCTTCAGCGGTCTTCTTCATCTTTTGGAGGATGATAGCTGAGATCTCTTGTGGAGTGTAGAGACGGCCGTCGATGTCCACGCGTGGGGTGTTGTTGTCACCCTTTACTACTTTATAAGGTACGCGCGCAACCTCATTGGCGAGACGATCATAGGTCTCACCCATGAAACGCTTGATTGAATATACGGTGCGGGTAGGGTTGGTGATTGCTTGACGCTTAGCAGGGTCACCCACTTTGCGCTCGCCACCATCTACGAAACCAATCACTGAAGGGGTAGTACGTTTACCCTCAGAGTTGGTGATAACTACAGGCTCATTGCCTTCCATAACTGCGACGCAGGAGTTAGTTGTTCCTAAGTCGATACCAATAATTTTTCCCATTGTATTTAAGTTTTTTTAGTTTATATTCTTGTTTTAAGGACTTTAAAGTCGTTAAGGACATTAAGGTCGTTTGCCATAATATAAACAAATGCCGTGCCAAAGTGATTATTGACTATTTTACTGCCAATATATTCGTTGGTTTCTGCCAATCTCTGCCAATTTGTCAGTGTGTCATATGAAAAATTCAGGCAGTATCATATGACACTGCCTGAATTAGGAAATTATTGATGTTTTATACTAAATTTTTGATCAATTGGAATAATTTGTAGGGCATATAGCGGAATGGCATATCCACCCATGTAGGGGTGCTAACTACCGAACGGCGGTGAGAGAATGCCATGAAACTGTCTTTGCCATGGTAACTACCCATACCCGAATTGCCCACACCGCCAAAAGGCGTCTTGTGGTTCACAATATGCATAATCACATCGTTTACACATGCACCGCCCGACGAAGTATGGCGCAGTACATAATCGCCATTCGTGCCGAAATAGTAGAGTGCCAGAGGCTTCTCGCGATCCGTGACAAATGTAATGACCTCATCTATCTCCTTGAATGTCAGCACAGGGAAGATAGGACCGAAGATCTCCTCTTGCATGACAGGGGCCTCGGGGCTGACATCGGTGAGAATGGTAGGGGAGAGGTAACGCTCCGCTTTATCGTATTTGCCACCGTAGTAAATGGACGCTTCGCTATTGGATATGGGCAGGTAGCTAATCAGACGCTCCAAGGCTTTGTCGCTCACGATGCGCACGAAGTGTTTTGCCTTTTGTGGGTCTTTGGTGAGCAGGTGTTTCCACTCTTTGACAAGCAGTTTGAGGAATTTGTCTTTGACCTCCTCGTGAATCATCAGGTAGTCAGGCGCGATGCAGGTCTGTCCTGCGTTGAGGGCTTTTCCCCAAGCCACGCGTTTGGCTGCCACCTTGAGGTCGGCAGTCTTGTCGATGATACAAGGGCTTTTTCCACCCAACTCCAACACCACAGGTGTGAGGTGCTTGGAAGCTGCTTCCATGACCATTTTTCCCAGCGAAGGGCTACCTGTGAAGAAAATCAAATCCCATCGCTCTGCAAGCAGCATCTGATTGACTTGGCGATTGCCCTCTACGATAGCGATATACTCCTCGGGGAAAGTGGCGCGAATCATCTCGGTGAGTACGCGAGATACATTAGGCACATAGGGCGAAGGTTTGAGCATGGCGGTACAACCCGCAGAGATAGCGCCTACGAGGGGATTGAGCAGCAGTTGGACGGGATAGTTCCATGGCGCAATAATGAGTGCGTTGCCGAGTGGCTCCTTGATGATACGGCTGCTGGCAGGCATGATAGCCAGAGGCGATGACTTGCGCTCTGTTTTTGCCCACTGGCAGAGATGGCGGAGATGGTTGCGTATCTCGCCATAGACAATACTGAGTTCGGTGAGGTATGCCTCCTCGTAAGACTTGTGGAGGTCTGTCCACAGGGCTTCGGCGAGTAGTTTCTCATATTGGTGCATGGCATCAGAGAGCTTGCGAAGCATCTGACGACGGAAACAGAGAGGCAGGGTAGCACCCGAACGGAAAAACTGCTTCTGTTTACTGCGTGTGGTAGAAATATATTCTTTCATATTCTTATGTATTTTCTGCACGAATCTGCCCTTTTTATCTTGGTAATCCTTTATTGAGGTTCCAATCAGATTCCAATCAGGTTCCAATGAAGATAGGTGGCAGATAGGTGGCAAGTAAAGGGCTTATTTGGGCTTATTTAGTGCGACCAGTGAAGTTGTCCATTGCATGATAAATACCAAAAACTGTGCCAAAAACGAAGTCAAAGACACGGAAGGGCAGTATGGCTTGCCAGAAACGAATGAAATGGAAGCCGAAAGGTATGCCACGGAAGATTTGGTTGCGTTCAATAGCATGCAGGATCTTCTTGGCCGTTGGTTCGGGTTTGAGGATAGGGAAGATGCTGGAGTGCACACCGTTGAACATGCCCGTATTGATATAGTAGGGGGCGATGGTGGTGAAATGCACATTGGACTTCATCTGCTGGAGTTCGATGCGCACGGAGTCGCTCCAACCAATCATAGCCCACTTGCTGGCGCCATAGACGGACATCTTAGGATTGCTGAGCATACCGCCCGCCGAGGCGATATTGCAGATATGACCGCGGTTGCGTGCAATCATGTCGGGAAGGATTTGCTGTGCAATGACCATAGGTGCAATGGTGTTCACCTCAAAGGTGAGACGGATGTCCTGCACGGTCTGTTGGTCGAAAGTCTTGTTGCCACGCACGATGCCTGCGCAGTTGATGAGGATGTCGATGGCACCCACTTCTTGCTTAATCTGTTGGTAAGTTTGGGCTACAAGGTCGCTGTTGGTGATGTCCACCTTATAAATATACACGCGCCCACGCGAGGAGAGTTCAGCCATAGTAGTTTCCAATGCCTCTTGATTCACATCCCAGATAATCAACGCCTTCGCCCCTTTCTCCAACGCCATTCGCCCCATGATTTTGCCAATACCAGAAGCTCCTCCAGTGATTAGCACATTTGCTGATTTGATTAGCATAGTTTTAATAGTTTTTAAAGTTTTAAGGGTTTTTATGATATTTATACAAATTATATACCAAACGGCGGCAAAGGTAGTGTATTATTTTCGAACGAACGTTCAAAAAAGAAGAAAAAGTGCGTTTTTTTCGAACAAACGTTCGATTTTTATAAAAAAATGTTGTGTATATAAAATTTTTTGCATACCTTTGCGGACGGAAATGGAATAATTTTGAATTATGAATTTTGAATTAAGATAGTTAGGATTATGGTAGAAGATCGTAGGGATAAAATCCTGCTTAAGGCATTGGAGTTGTACATGGTGGAGGGATATGCCAATGTGTCTATAACAGACTTGCAGGCCGCTCTGGATATGGGGCGTGGAACATTGTATTACTATTTCAAGGACAAGGATGAGTTGTTTCAAGAGGTGGTGGATATGTTCTTGATTAAGCCCAAACAACGTGCACTGGAGCGCGTGAGAGAGACGGGTAGTATACCAGATATGATAGATGCCATGTTGTACTACCTGAATCAGTTGCAGGAGTTTTACAATCAGGTGGAGAACAAGAATATCAATACCTCGAACGTGGTAACAGTGATGTACACGGCATATAGCCGCTTTCCTGAACTATACAAGAAAGCGCGTCGGTTGTACGAACACGAATTGAGTTTGTGGATTCAAGCCATCAAGAATAGTATGCACAACGGCGATATTCGTGGCAATGTGCCCATTGAGACCACAGCTCATATGTTCTTGCACATCAAAGACGGCTGGGATCCTGGTCGCTCGGGCGTGCCGATGAACTTTGGTATCTTCCCCGAACAGTATAACTATTTATACGATTTGATTAGGAAATAATGTGGCAATTTGAGAAAAAATAGGCAATAAATACAAAAAAAATGATATTTCTTTCGTTTTTGAACGCGCGTTCGAAAAATAAATTGTACTTTTGCAGTCGCTTACAAAATGAAACTAATGTAAATATATTATATTATGGAATTAAAACATTATTTGAGTTATCTCCAAAATACGATTACTAACAAGTGGTCGGATTTGGCGATGAAGGATTTGGATGGTGCAACGCAATACACCTATGGTGAGTTGGCAACGCAAATCGCACGTTTGCACACCACTTTTCGTGTTTTGGGTATTAAAGAGGGTGACAAGATTGCCTTGTGCGGACGCAACTGTAGTAATTGGGGTGTGACATTCTTGGCGGTTGAGACATACAAAGCGGTGGCAGTGAGCATCTTGCCTGATTTTACAGGCGAAGGCGTAGAGGCATTGGTGAATCACTCAGAGGCGAAATTGCTCTATACGGGTCCGAATGTGCTGAAGAAAATCGATGCAAAGAATATGCCAGGACTGACCGCAATGGTGTTGATGGATGATTTTAGTTTGCAGTTTGCAGCCAACGAAGATGTGGAGAAAGCATACGCGGGTGTGGATGCTGCTTTCGCCGCTGAATATCCACAAGGCTATAGCGCAAAGGACATGAATTATCCTGTGGATAATCACGATGATTTGGCATTGCTCAACTATACTTCAGGTTCCACTGGCAATCCTAAGGGTGTGATGATTACCCACAAGAACCTGAGCGGAAACATTGACTTTGCTTGCAAGAAGATTCCTCACAGACCAGGCGACAAGGTAATGTCTATGTTGCCTATCGCGCATATGTTCGGTCTGATGTTTGAGTTCTTGTACCAAGTATGCGATGGTGCAGAGGTGTACTTCCTCACCAAAGCCCCCACACCAAGTACATTGATGAAAGCCTTTGCACAAGTGCATCCGTTTATGATTTTGACTGTGCCATTGGTGATTGAGAAGATTATCAAGGGCAAAGTGTTGCCTATCATCAAGAAACCTGTAATGAAAGTGTTATGGAATACTCCGCTAATCAAGAAACTGATTCACAAGAAAGTGAATAATACACTTCTTGCTGCCTTCGGTGGAAATCTGCGCCATTTGATTATCGGTGGTGCAGCCCTCAATGAGGAAGTGGAGAAATGTATGAAAGATATGCACTTCATGTATTGCGTAGGATATGGTATGACAGAGTGCGCTCCGCTCATTAGTTACGAGGATTGGGACAAGTATGCATATCGCTCATGCGGTAAAGTGATTCCTGGCATGCAAATCCGTATCGACTCCGAAGACCCAACCAAGAAAGAGGGTGAGGTGCAAGTATATGGCGTGAACGTCATGGCGGGCTACTACAAGAACGAACAAGCGACCAAGGAAGCATTTACCAAGGATGGTTGGATGCGTACAGGTGACTTGGGTATCGTTGATGAGGACGGCAATCTCTTCCTTCGTGGTCGTAGCAAGAACATGTTGCTCAGCCCTAACGGACAAAACATCTACCCAGAGGAGATTGAGGATAAACTCAACAGCCTGCCACTCGTCAGCGAGTCTGTGGTAGTGGACCGCGAGCACAAGTTGGTGGCATTGGTCTATAGCGACCCATCATTGGCTAAACCAGAGGTGCTGCAAGGCAAGACTGTGGAAGAGGTGATGAAGGAGAATGTAGTGAAACTCAACAAGATGCTCCCTAATTACAGCCAAGTCATTGCTATCGAACTGGTGGAAAAAGAATTTGAGAAAACACCTAAACGTAGTATCAAGCGATTTATGTATAAATAAGAAAAAGAGGCGCGAGCCTCTTTTTCTTTTAGTATGGCGTTTCAAGGCACACTGTATATGCTGCTTTGCGCCCTGCCTTTACACTTTACACCTCACTTTATCCGCGTAGCAAGGATTAGTTTGGGTTTTCCCTGATGGCGTGCTGCCAGTAGATACATATCATCGCCGTCTTTCAGTTTGTACTTCTTGCGAATCTCTTCGGGCGAGAGTGGGTAGTTGCGCGAGAGGATACTATATTTGGCTTTAGTATCTAATTGCTTCTTAGGTTCCTTGATCTCAGCATCTATGACCTCCCATACGCGACCAGGGAAATCGGGCAGGAGCGTGGATGAGGTATAGAGATGGGTATTGGTATCCAGTTTCTGTAGTCCATATCGCTCACCTACCCATCGGAAGGCACCTGCTTTGATGATAGCCGCATTGGGCTCGTAGATATACTGCTGAATATCAATGGCTATGGTCAGCTGCGCTTGTTTTTCATCTTCTGGGCTGAATAATAGTCGGTCTGTCTGTATACCGCGTATATTCACCGCATGTATCACACCTGTACCCGTCAAGAATAGCACCTCTTTCACCTCATTGTTTACCGCCACAATATGTGTATCCCAATCATTTCCCAATATGCGTAGTGCAGCGGTAATGTCCAGCATAGGACTGAACTTAATCATGATGTGGCTGGTATGCTTGCGAAGAGAGGGTAGTAAGTCGATTATATTAGGTTCGCAGTCTTCAATGCGAAAAACTTTACTGCCCGATTGGCTACGGCGAGCTGGGTCGAGATAAATGAGGGTATGGGATATTGGATATGGGCTATTGGCTATTGGATATTGGCTATTGGTTATAGGCAAGGAGGAGAGAAACTCCTCGGCAGTCGTATTATGTACCTGTATATTAGGACGATAGAGCGAGAAATTATGTTCCGCTATGGCGCACAACTCGGCATTTCGCTCCACATAATGTGCCTGCTGCGTATGTTCTGCCATGAAAAATGTATCGACTCCATATCCCGCAGTAAGGTCGATAAGTGTATCGTGCTTATGACCTATCAACTCGGCTTTGTACCGTGCTGTTGCTTCGCTAGAGCACTGCTCGCATGACAAGCGAACGGGATACCACCAATCTTCTATTTGCGCAAAAGTAGGTAACTTATCGCGCGTCCGTTGCTTGCCTTCTACTTGCTGCAAGAAGAACCTAAAATCGGTATCCGATAACTGCGAAAACCGATTGCGCTGCAATGCCAACTGCTGCACGTCATCGTGCTGATATTCTGTGACAAGTGATGGCAAAATGGAAGAACTGTACATTGCACTTAACAACCAAGATTCATATTAAATTTATAGTTCAAAATAGTTGTCATGCTACAATTCGTAGCAAAAACTATGCAAAGGTAGTAGATTTTTTGTATATTTGCAAATTTTTTTGTACCTTTGCAGCAAAATTGTAGAATATGAAAAAAGAGTTTTTTGTTATCACCTTTTGCTGCGTATGCTCTATACTTAGTGCACAATCGGTGAATCCTGCGTATCAAGCATATATAGAACAGTATCGTCATATTGCCATTGAACAGCAACGCAAATACAATGTCCCAGCAGCTATTACTATGGCACAAGCCATATTGGAATCTGCAGCGGGTACTTCGCAATTAGCTATAAA
The DNA here is from genome assembly GCA_036307765.1 of Paludibacteraceae bacterium. Classification (GTDB taxonomy): domain Bacteria; phylum Bacteroidota; class Bacteroidia; order Bacteroidales; family Paludibacteraceae; genus Colicola. The sequence goes on from JAXJWX010000042.1 coordinate 9,587, forward strand.
AGGTTGCAATCATTTCGGCATAAAATGTTCATCGGATTGGCAAGGTAAGACCATTTCACATGATGTATCAGGCGAATGCTATCGCAAATATGCTGATGTTGCTGATTCATATGAAGACCACTCGCTGTTTTTAAAACGCAAGCGTTATGAAAGTCTTTTTGCCCTGTCTATGGGAGATTACAAGAACTGGGCATACGGACTAAAGACTTGTGGTTATGCTACAGATCCTAAGTATCCAGAAAAGTTGATTCGTATAATTGAATTGTATGAATTAAATAAGTTAACTTTTGATAAAAAACTGGTTCGATTAGGGAATGTCAATGAAAAGAAATTGCTTATCGAAGAAGATACTACTGAGATTGCTTTTGTAGAGCAGGAGCAGGTTGAAGATTATCCCATGCCTCCAATGGAGGAGTTAGAACTCTTCCATAGTCACCGTTCTGGCTATCGTAATGGCGTTAGATATATCATTGCAGGACCTAATGAGACTTTTGCTTCGCTGGCATTATTTCTTAACATGTATGAGCGAACTTTGCGAAAATACAATGATGCATTAGATACACGCGAACTACGTGAAGGCGATATTGTATATATTTATCCTAAAAAAAATCGTGCTTCACGCCGTTATCCAACGTATTACTTTCGAGGAGGAGATACCGCTTGGGATATTGCTCAGAAATATGGTATCAAACTCAAAAGTTTGTACAAACTTAATGATATACCTTATGGAACACCGTTGAAAACACACCAACGATTAGATTTGAGATAAGTGGCAGAAAGAGATATACATAAAGCGCGTCCAATCGGTGAACTTATAGCCAATTTTATCCGAGGGTCTGAACTGGAACAACCTCTACTAGAGCGAAAGGTTCTGGCACTATTACCCAAAGTATTAGGGCAAACAGTGGCGCAATATATGAGTGATAGCGAGGTAAAAAAAGGTGTATTATATATTCACATTCGTTCGGCTGCGTTACGCTCTCAATTGTTTGATGTCCGATACGAATTAGTTCGCAAACTTAATGATGAAGTAGGGGTTAATATCCTCAAAGATATCCGTTTGCTTGCTTAACCCTACTATACAGAATGACTTACCCATCTAACATAGAGCAAAAAATAGATTTTCAGGTTATTCGTGACAGCATCAAAGGTTGTTGTACTTCTTCGTTGGGTAGGGAGAGAGTGGAGCAAATGCAATGGCTTAATCACTATCCTGATATCCAATCTTTGCTCCAGCATTTACGCGAAATGATAGCGCTTCTTACTGATCCTGCGTTGTCGTTTCCCCATGGTGATATTTATGATTTGCGCGAGGCGTTATCTCGTATTCGTATTGAGGGATTATTTATGGACGAGTCCGAGTTATTCTCATTGAGCAAGATGCTTGATTATACTGCCCAACTAGAGCGTTTCTTTGTGACTCTGGATAAAGCTAAATACCCAATACTCTCTTCTAGTCTCATAGCTTCATCACCAAATAACCTCATCGCTTCTATTGACCGAATTCTTGATCGCTATGGCAAGATGCGCGATAATGCATCACCTGAATTGGCTCGTATCCGCAAGGAGATTTCTGCCTCGCAAGGGTCTGTTAGCCGCGCGTTGAATGCGATTCTCCGTCAGGCACAGGCCGATGGTATACTAGATAAGGATGCGGCTCCCACCATGCGCGAAGGTAGGTTGGTCTTGCCTGTTCCGCCTGCCTACAAGCGTAAGATTGGTGGTATTGTGCATGATGAGTCTGCTACGGGTAAGACAGTTTTTATAGAACCTCAACAGGTCGTTGAAGCCAACAACCGCATACGTGAATTAGAGGGCGAAGAGCGTCGCGAACGCATGCGCATTCTTATGGCTATCACCGCTGAGATTCGTCCTCAGGTACCTGAAATTTTTGCAACTCAGGATTATTTGGCAGAGGTAGATTTCCTGCGTGCGAAAGCTCTCTTTGCATTGGATATCCATGCAATTGTACCAGATCTCTATAATCGTCCTTTTATTCATTGGTGTGAGGCATATCATCCTGTGTTGCTGCTTAATTTCCGCCGTCAGGGTAAGACAGTTATTCCGCTAACTCTGACTCTTGATAAATCCAATCGTATTTTGGTCATCAGTGGTCCGAATGCAGGTGGCAAGTCCGTGTGCCTCAAGACTGTAGCGCTCTTGCAATATATGCTGCAATGTGGTTTGGCTGTGCCTATGCACGAGGCTAGTCAAATGGGTGTATTTTCCCGACTAATGTTGGATATAGGTGATGAGCAGTCCATCGAAGATGATTTGTCCACTTATTCTTCGCACCTTCGCAATATGAAGCACTTTGTACGTAATGCTAATGGTCATACACTACTGCTGATTGATGAATTTGGTACGGGTACTGAACCCATGATTGGTGGTGCAATTGCTGAGGCAGTGCTCTCGCAACTTAACGAGCAACATGCTTTTGGTGTCGTGACTACACACTATTCCAATTTGAAGCATCTGGCTGAGCGTACTGATGGTATCATCAATGGTGCAATGCTCTACGATCGTGGACAGCTCAAGCCTCTTTTCCAACTGTCTATTGGTCAGGCAGGTAGTAGTTTTGCCGTAGAAATTGCTCGCCAGATAGGTCTGCCTGAATCGATTATTCAACGTGCTACTGATATCGTGGGTGAGGAGCATATTGACTACGACAAACACCTACAAGATATAGCTCGTGACAAACGCTATTGGGAGAATAAGCGCCAAAATATCCGCCAAAAGGAGAAACACCTTGAGGAGAAGATTGCACACTATGAGGAGCAGATGGCGGGTATCAAGGCCAAGAAACGTGCAATTTTGGAGGAGGCCAATGCAGAAGCCGCTGATCTTTTGCGCAAGAGTAATGCTACTATTGAGCGCACTATCCGTGAGATCAAAGAGGCAAAAGCTGAGAAGAAGGCCACCCAAGCGGCTCGCCAGAAAGTGGAAACGCTAAAAATCAAAGTTGAAAATCAAACTAGCAAGACTAGTAAAGCTAGTACAACTAGTCGAGCTAGTGAGGCTAGTAAGACTAGGGCTAAGCAAAATAATGTCTTACGCGACTTGAGTGAGTTGAAGGTTTTGACAAAGAATCCTGCCAAGTTGATTCAAGAGAGCAATACACCTAAGCCTAAAATGGTTAGCAGCAATGTAGCGGATGAATTGCGCCGCAAGAAACTGAATTTCAAGCGTGAATTAGATATCCGTGGCTTGCGTGTTGATGAAGCGTTAGAAATCTTGATTGCATATATTGATGATGCGATGATGGTGAATGCTGAGCAGGTCTCCATTCTACATGGTACAGGTACTGGTGCACTCAAGCAAGTGGTGCGTGACTACTTGTCCGAACGTCAAAAGAGTATGCGCCGACTCAAATCAGGCGATATATCCTTCCACGATGGCGACCCCGATCGAGGTGGAGCAGGTATAACAATAGTGGAGATGTAGTGTAAGATTGATAGTCTAAAGTTTAAAGGATAGGAATATATGAAGAAAAGTATTTTAATTTTCATCACTTGGCTAATGGCTCTCGGAGTGATAGCTCAAGTACAGCCAACAGACACAACGTATTCGGTGTCGCTGCATGTGGGCTATGGTCATAATTTGACATATGGCTCGTATGCCAACTTTGATATTGATGCGTATTTGCCTATCAATCGTCATTTTGATATGCAGGCAAATATCCGTACTACTACTGCTAACTTTTATACAGTCGGTGTTCAGTTGCGACCAAAATTTGCATTACCAGTAGGTGAGTTATATTTAGAAGACCGTGTTATGGCGCGTTGGATTGTGCGTGATGATATCAATGATTTTGTACATGCGTTATCACTGGGTTATATGATGCAGTATGTCAATGTGCAAGTGGGTATGTCAACACGCATTATCATACCTCAACCATACACATTCCATACTGATGATGAACTGATTGTGGAGCCATTCAACGTTATTTACCGCGTGGAAGCTTTCGTTCGTCCACAGACATCACCTTGGAACATCAGTTTGTGTGTAGCAAATATTGATAATTACCAAGTCGAACGCGTTTGGCAACCGATGTTCTATCTGGGTGGTTGGTATGATATCAATAACAACTGGCGCGTGCGCCTATCAGGAAAATACAAACTAGCAGGAATGTTCCATCTGAATGCCCATTACTATGGTGCAGAAGTGCGCGCAGGAGTAGAATATCGATTTTAATTAGTGTATTGTTTAATGATAAGAAGTCTATGAAAAGGAATATACAAATATATATTAACTATTGCATAATTGCAATATGCTTGGGTTGTGTATCGTGCGGTCCTGACGCGCGATTGGATTTAGTAGGTATGTTTGCAGGCTCTTCGCCAACCATTAACGAACGATTTGAAATATCTCAGGAATACAATAAACAGGTGGATTTTGCTACTCTACATGCCCCTGCTGATGATTATCATGTATATGTATGCACCGATACACATATCACCAAGACGCGCACGCGTTGGGAGTATTTTATTAATGCATATCGCCAGGATCTACTTTGTCCCGTAGCTGTGCATTTGGGTGATATTATTGATGCTAAAACCGATTTTGCTTATGTAGAGGAAGCACTTGAGCACAAATATGTTTTAGCTAATCAATTCGTGAAATACGATACACTGATGGCTGTATGTGGCAACCATGATATTTATTTCAAACTTTGGGAGAAATTTATCCATACATTTAAAACCAGTAGTTACTATTTCATAGTTCAAACTCCTTCAGGTGCACAAGATTTGTTTATTGTGTACGATTCTGCAGATGGCACAGTAGGTAGCAAGCAACTGCAATGGCTTCGTGAGACACTGGAATGGGCAGATCAACAAGGCTTCCGTCATATTGTAGCCTGTACGCATACTCATTTCTTTAAACGTGATTCTTCTCAAGGACATACATCTAACTACACCTTGGAGGAGACATACGCATTGCTCAATCTTTTAACCAAACATGGCACAAAAATGGTATGGTCGGGGCACGATCATAGCCGCGAGGTTACACAAGTGAAAGATATGACTTGTATTGTAGTGAACTCAATGAGAGATGAAGATGAGAGACCATATTACATGCTAGTGACTATGGGGAATAGGATTGATTATGAGTTCGTAGCGGTACCTTGAGATAGTAAAACTTCGGTTATTGAACACCACAAAAGTGGCTAAGGGTATAGGACGAAAAGTGATGATTATATATTTTGGCATAGGTAGCAATATAGGCGATCGCGAGGCAAATCTGCGTAGGGCTATTGAACTGTTGCATGAGCGGGTGGGGGAATGTATGGCGTGTTCGTCTATCTATAGAACAGCACCTCAAGGCTTTGTGTCGGAGAACGAATTTGCGAATATGGTAGCAGTATGCGAAACATGCCATTCGCCAGAGGAGGTATTGATCATTACGCAACAGATTGAGCGCGAGATGGGGCGAACAAAGAAATCTGAGAATGGAGTATATCACGATCGGATTATAGATATTGATTTACTACAAGCGTATATCGTAAATCATAAATCGGAATTCAGAAAAAAGATTGAATATACAAGCGATACCCTCACTCTGCCACACCCTCGTATGCAAGAGCGTGACTTTGTGCTAAACCCTCTCCGCGAAGTAGAGGCAATATTACACTAATATGCAGGTATTATACGAAGATAACCATATCATAGCTGTCAGCAAGACTTGTCATGAGATTGTGCAAGGCGATAAGACGGGCGATACACCATTGAGCGAAACGGTCAAGGCATATATAAAAGAGAAATACCAGAAACCAGGTGAAGTCTTTTTGGGCGTTACTCATCGCCTAGATCGTCCTACTACGGGTGTAGTTCTCTTCGCGCGTACTAGCAAAGCACTCACGCGTCTCAATGCAATGTTTCAATCGCACGAGCAAATACGCAAGACATATTGGGCAATTGTTCCTTCCATACCCAATAGTCCTATTGCTTTATCGCCATCGGACTCGCCATGTCATCGCCTCGAAAACTATCTCTGGCGCAATGAGAAGCAGAACAAATCCTTTGTTGTGAAACCTGGCACCAAAGATGCCAAGCGTGCAGTACTATCATATCAGGTCATAGCTAAGAGCGACCGATATAGTCTATTGGAAATCAATCTAGAGACAGGTCGTCACCATCAGATTCGTTGCCAGTTAGCTGCTATAGGTTGTCCTATCAAAGGCGACTTGAAGTACGGTGCTAAACGTAGCAATCCAGATGGTGGTATATCGCTTCATGCACGCAAAATTGAGTTTATCCATCCTGTAAGCAAGCAACTCATCTCCATCACAGCTCCCGTGCCCAACGATACCTTGTGGCAGACACTAGAGCAACTCGCACAATAACCACTACACAACCCTTATACCATGCAATTCTGCATATTTGATGATATGACACAATGCACTGAGCAGGAAGTGGCTCGGCTATTGCCGTTGGTGAGTGATCAACGACGCCAACAGGCATTAGGGTACAAACATCTGTTCGGGCAGTTCTGTTGCCTGAAGTCCTACGAGTTGCTTATGCAATTGCTCGCCTCTACACCGTACGCCATACACCATACACCCTCCTTCCTCTACAACGAACACGGTGCCCCACACTTGGAGCATGGTCCATGTTTCTCTATCTCTCATTGTAAGCATGCTATAGCGGTGGCTGTTAGCGAAAAGCCAATAGGCATTGATATAGAGCATATTCGCACCGCCAAACCCGAATTAGTAGAACGTACCATGAACGAAACGGAGCAAGCCGAGATCTGGGATGCAGCTTCGCCAGATGTGGCTTTCACTCGCCTTTGGACACAAAAAGAGGCGGTTCTGAAGATGCAAGGCACAGGTATCCTCAGTATAGACGGCATAAAAAATACCTTGGTCGCTCTCGAACATGTCGATTTGCAAACCAAGGTACATATCGATAAGCAGTATGCTTATACCCTTGCCTCTCGCCTTTAGCCTCTCGCCTAATAGCCTAATAGCCTCTCGCCTCTTTAGTTAGGGGGGGTAGGCTTCTATAGCAACGCAAAATCTATCACCTCCTGAATATCCTTCACATAGTGGAAAGATAGTCCTTTGAGGTATTTAGGTGCGATATCCTCTACATCCTTGCGGTTGTCGTGGCAGAGGACGAGATCGGTGATTCCAGCACGTTTAGCAGCCAAAATCTTCTCTTTCACACCACCGATAGGTAGTACTTTACCGCGGAGTGTCATCTCGCCTGTCATAGCAATGCGTGGACGCACTTTGCGTCGTGTAAACGCACTCACGAGTGCTGTTGTCATAGTAATACCTGCACTTGGACCATCCTTAGGTATAGCGCCTTCGGGTACGTGTACATGCACCGAGTGGGTATCCAGTTGCTTGCGTGCTATGCCAAACTGATCCGCATGCGCTTTGATATAGCCCATAGCAATGGTAGCAGACTCCTTCATCACATCGCCCAAGTTACCTGTGAGCGTGAGAGTAGGGGTCTTGCTTGGCGAGAGCGAGGTCTCTATGAAGAGTATCTCACCGCCTACTTGTGTCCATGCCAGACCAGTGACGACACCGATATACTTATTGGTTTCCCATTCGTCGCGTGAGTAGCGTTGCTTGCCGAGGTATGCCACGAGGTCTTCGCTCGTGACGGACACATTGTATTCCTCCTCCAGGGAGATACGTGTCACCACTTTGCGGCAGATAGCCGCTATTTGGCGCTCTAAGTTACGCACACCAGACTCGCGGGTGTACTTGTCTATGATCTCTCCTACAATGGCTTTCTTGAGTTTGAGTTGGCTGGCCTTCAGACCATGGTTGTGCAACTCTTTAGGCAATAGGTGACGCTTAGCAATCTCCTCTTTCTCCTCTTGCAGATAACCCGTCATCTCAATGAGCTCCATACGGTCAAGGAGTGGACGAGGGATAGTGTCCAGAGAGTTGGCTGTAGCGATAAAGAGCACCTTGCTCAGGTCATAATCCACGTCCAAGTAGTTGTCGTGGAAAGTGCCATTCTGCTCAGGATCAAGCACTTCCAAGAGTGCGCTGGTTGGGTCACCTTTGTAGTCAGAACCGATCTTGTCTATCTCATCCAGTACAAACACAGGGTTGCTGGTCTTCACTTTTCTCAGGTTCTCAATGATACGACCGGGCATAGCACCAATATAGGTGCGACGGTGACCACGAATCTCTGACTCGTCATGCAATCCGCCGAGACTGATACGCGCATATTTGCGACCAAGGGCTTCGGCGATAGAGCGACCAAGACTGGTTTTACCCACACCCGGAGGGCCATAGAGGCAGAGGATAGGGGCTTTCATGTCATCGGTCTTGCTGTCGGCTTTCATCTTCAGCACCGCCAAATACTCTATGATACGCTCCTTAACTTTCTCCATGCCATAGTGGTCATGGTCAAGTACTGCTTGTGCGTTACGAATATCGTAGTTATCCTCAGAGTATTCGTTCCAAGGCAGGTCGAGCAGAATCTCCAAGTAGTTCTGTAGGGTAGAGTACTCGGGCGAGTGGGTAGGGATTCGACGCAGTTTCTTCAGATCGTTCTCAAAGGTCGCCTGCATCTTAGCGCTCCACTTCTTTTGTTTAGCGCGTTCGAGCATGGCGTTAGCCATTTGCTCATCGGTGTTGCCCAACTCACGCTGAATGGTCTCCATCTGGCGTTGCAGATAGTATTCGCGTTGCTCCTTGTCTATGTCTTCTTTGGTCTTGCTCTTAATAACCTCCTTCATATCAAGCATTTGCAGTTCGCTTGTCAGGATTTCGAGCAAGTTTATAGCACGCTCTTTAAGCGAGGACATCTCCAGCAGGCGTTGTTTGTCGGCTATGCGCACGCCAAAGTTACCGCAGATATAGTTCACCAGGGTAGGTGGATTATCTATGCTGCGCAAGGTCATACCCGCTTCGGCAGGTATGTTCTCCATGCGTTTGAGAATCTTGTCGGCTTGGGCCTTGAGACTGCTGACCAGCGCTATGAACTCCTTGTCATTGCGTTTAGGAAATGCTTCTTCTGAGATATGCACCCTGGCTTTCATGTATGGCTTTTGTGCGACAATCTCCTGTATCTCAATGCGTTGAATACCTTCCATAATGACCATCAGACTGCCATCAGGCAGGTCGAGGGTACGCATGACGCGTCCAGCGGTACCTATAGAATAGAGGTCATCGGAAGAAGGTTCTTGCACATCTTGTACGCGTTGGCAGCAGACGGCGAGCAGTTCGTCGTTCTTGAAGGCATTGGTAACGAGTTTCTTGGATTTGGGTCGAGCCACTGTTACTGGCAGCAGCACACCAGGAAAGAGCACCATATTGCGCAGCGGCAATACGCCGAGCACATCGCCATCTTGCAGGCTTGGTTCTTTGGTGTCGTCATCAGCAGTCAGTGGAATATAATCTACTTTTACGTTCTGATTCTCGTCGTCGTTGAATAATAATTCATCAAGGTAGGTCATAGGTGTATTGTGTAGTATTGTTTAGAGTTGTTCAAAATATAGGGTACTTCTCAATAAATTCTATTTTACATAATCGCAATTAGGAATTATTCATCCTATAGCAATATATTTGCAATATTTTTGTAAAAAACCACGCCGCTCGCAATGTTGGCGAGCGGAATGGTTGTTTATGTTGTCTTTTATTTCACAAATCACTCCTTAATCTCGCGCAGGTCAATCATCAGCTCATCCAGTTGCTTTTGATCCACAAGACCTGGAGCGCCCAACATCACATCGCGACCTTGGTTGTTCTTTGGGAATGCAATGCAGTCGCGGATACTGTCGAGACCAGCGAACAAGCTCACGAAGCGATCCAAGCCGTATGCCAAACCGCCGTGAGGTGGCGCACCGAACTTAAAGGCATTCATGAGGAAGCCGAACTTGAGTTGTGCCTCTTCTGGTGTGAAGCCCAGGATCTCGAAGGTACGTTGTTGCAATGCAGCATCGTGGATACGGATACTACCGCCACCAACCTCTACACCGTTAATGACCATATCGTATGCGTTCGCACGAACAGCAACTGGATTGGTGTCCATCAATGGAATATCCTCTGGTTTTGGTGAGGTGAATGGATGGTGCATAGCCATAAGGCGTTGCTCCTCGTCGCTCCACTCGTACATTGGGAAGTCCACAATCCAGAGGCATGAGAACTTCTTAGGATCGCGCAAGCCGAGTTGTTTGCCGACCTCAAGACGCAGCTCGCAGAGTTGCTTGCGGGTCTTCATAGCATCGTCACCTGAGAGAATGAGAATCAAGTCACCTGGCTGAGCGTTCATGGCTTTAGCCACCTCTTGCAATTGCTTTTGGTTGTAGAATTTATCTACGCTTGATTTCACGTTGCCATCTGCCTCTACGCGGGCATAAACCATACCTTTTGCGCCAATTTGTGGGCGTTTTACGTAGTCGGTGAGCGCATCAATTTGCTTGCGGGTATAGCTTGCGCATCCTGTCGCGCAGATACCGCCGATATACGCAGCGTTAGCAAACACGCTGAACTTCTCCTCTTTTTGCTCCTCGATAGCGTGGAAAATATCGTGCAACTCCACGAATTCCATGCCGAAGCGTGTATCTGGCTTATCGCTACCATAATACTTCATCGCATCCGCCCATGTCATACGTGGGAAATCTGGCAGGTCGATATTGAGAATGGACTTGAACAGGTGTTTAGACATGCCTTCGAAGAGTTGGAGCACATCCTCTTGCTCTACGAACGACATCTCGCAGTCGATCTGTGTAAACTCTGGTTGGCGGTCTGCGCGCAAGTCCTCATCACGGAAACACTTCACGATTTGGAAGTAACGGTCAAAGCCGCTGACCATGAGCAGCTGCTTGAGGATTTGAGGCGATTGTGGCAAAGCGTAGAACTGTCCTGGGTTCATACGGCTTGGCACGATAAAGTCGCGTGCGCCCTCTGGGGTTGAGTTCACGAGTACAGGTGTCTCGACCTCAAGGAAGCCCTTCTCATCCAGGTAACGGCGCACCTCGAAGGCCATCTTGTGGCGGAGTTCGAGGTTCTTTCTTACGCAGTTACGACGCAAGTCTAAGTATCTGTATTTCATACGAATATCATCGCCACCATCGGTCTCGTCCTCGATAGTGAAAGGAGGAGTAACAGCTGCATTGAGGATATTCATCTCGGCTACTTTGATTTCGATTTCGCCAGTAGGAATTTGAGCATTTTTGCTCTGACGCTCAATGACTTCGCCCTTTATTTGGAGCACAAACTCGCGCCCTACTCCATTGGCTGCCTCCAGCAATGCGTCTTGCTCTGCGCTGCCGTCTGATTGGAATGCGAGTTGCGTGATACCATAGCGGTCACGAAGGTCAATGAATGTCATACCGCCCATTTTGCGGATTCGTTGTGCCCATCCTGCGAGGGTCACTGTTTTGCCTGCATCGGCGAGGCGAAGCTCGCCACAAGTGTTGGTTCTAAACATGTTGTATATATACGATTTACTTATTTACTATTTATAGCATTTTTTATATCGTTCACGATATAGGTGTCGGACATCAATTGATACCCATATTTAGCATCATGCAGTTGTTGCCCCACTTCGCTACCGTAAAACAGCAATAGGGCTCTGTGTGGCGAAATAGCCAGTTCTTCAGCCAGTTGCATTATGATACGCGTGATTTTGCGATATAATATATAGTCCTTCATTGTTATAAAATCTTAGCTTGTTCAAAAGTCAAAAATTGCTCTACAATGGACTGATGGCGAATACATACTTGATGGCGTAATCGTTCGTTGACCAATTGTCCTATGGCTTGTTCAGCAGAGATAAATCCATCCACGTATGCGTCCACAGTAGAGATTACGCTATCATTGGCTACTCCACCCTCAATCCAGTCTAAATCTTGCCATGGCGAGTGTCCTTTTCTGCTGTCTGCAATAAAATCGAGCCATTCTTGGTTGTAATTTGCAAACACCAATCGTTGGTATGCTAATTGTTCTGAAAAAGTCTTTTCATCAAAACGATAAATATTCAGTATGGCTTGTCCACCACGCATTCTTCCTACTTTCGTTTGCGCCCAACGCTCTGCTTGTTCACGGTCATGGGTCAAATAAAACCCAGGTCCAAAGTCTAACTCTGGACGACCATAATCCACGAGAGGTTTTTCAACTACCAAAGTGGAACCATGAAACAATATAGCATTATTCAGACTCATAGTTTCTCAATGTCTCTATTATATCATCCGCCACATAATCAGCACTTTGTGTATGCAAGGTGTCATAAAAACGCATCAAACGTCCCTCAATAAGTCCTTGCTTTTCTAATCGAGTAGCAAGTTCATCGGGGGTGATTCCCATTTTGCGTGCAGCCGTTTCAATGGCAATTACCGCAAATTGGATCTGGTCACTTTCGTATGTTCGTTTCATTCCTTCCATAACTATCCACACAAAAAAGCGTGCAAAGGTAATGAAAAATCTTGATATATGCAAATTATAGTGCGATTTTATCAAAAAAGATAGATTTTATCTATCATATTCTCTCCTATCCTACCAAATGCCTGGTATGAGGCGCCAGCGGACGCGTTGCTGGTAATCGGTATATCCAGGCAGTCCTGCCGCCAGCACCTGCTCCTCGTTGTGTATGCGTCGGATAATGAGTACAGGATAAACACCGAAGACCAACAATGCCCAAGCTGAGCCCAACACTATCGGCATAGAGAGGAACATGAGCAAGGTGGCTGTGTACATCGGATGGCGCACAATGCCATACAGCCCCGTGTCAATGAGTTGTTGATTCTCCTGCACCTCAATGGTTCTTGACAGGTAGGCATTCTCGCGCAACACTTCGGCGTACAAGGCATACCCTATCAGGAAAACTACCGAGGCAATGACACTCGCCCACAGGGGCAAACTGGACCACGCGAAGCGGTGGTCTAAACCACAGAGAACAAAGCCGCCGATAAACATCAATCCCGAAAGGGCAACCACATGTTTCTGCGTCTGCTCTTTCTCCTTGTTGTTCAGTCGTTTAGCGAGTAGGTCAGGCATAGAGATCAGTAGCCAAATACCCATGCAGGTCATTGGTACAAACAGTAAGGCAAGCAGCAACCATGCCTGCCAATAGTGCCATGTGCCTGCTGGCCAAAAGAGCAGCAAGCCAATCAATGCCATACCACATAGGAGTTTACATAATCCGCTAATAATCAATTGAGTTGTTTTCATATTGTGTGCATTGATATTTTATCTGTAAAAATCAGTATGCAAAGTTACTACAAAAATTGCACATATGCAAATATAATCAAAGATATTTTGAAACAACTATGTATTTTATGCACAGCTGCACGGCTGCACAGCTAATTTCCAAATTATACACACCTACCCGCGCACGGGTAAAGTTATAGAAACTGCTGTGCAGCTGTGCAGCTGTGCAGCGAGCCCTACCCCACTTGTTGCTTTTTCAGTTGTTGATGTATTTGTGCTATCACAAATCCGCGCAAGGTGGCATAATGTTTTTCTCCTTGCTTGGGATGCTTAAATTGCTTCTCAAATAGCGGTTGCCAATAAGCCACTCGTTCAGGGTCTGCAAGTTCTTGTTTGGCAAGCAATTGCACTTCTTGAAACAACGTGCGATTTTTCTTCGCTCCTTCCGACCATTCGCCTTTATGGCAATGATAGATATACGTCTCTCCTGGACCATAGAATGGTCTTCCTTTGTCATCTTTGCCATAGCATTTACGACGTGAAACAGTGATACGGCCATCCGCACTGTGGGATGACAGTTTGCCTGTGAATGTCTCCACAGGAGCCATGTAAGTAGTTTTTGACATAATAGTTTTAGTTTTATTAAGGTTTGTATATATATTTTCTTGCCTTTCGCCTCATAGCCTCATCGCCTTTCGCCTCATCGCCTATATATTACGCACTATTCACGCACAATACACGCACAATACACGCACAATAAGCGCACTATTCCTTACACTTCCGTGGAGGATCGCTATAAGTTCATTAGCACTTTTATATTCAATCTTTGTAACTCCGTTAAGGAGATTTTAGGTTTGTAGTTTATCAACTTCCAAGGTTATAGGTTTTTAATAATATAGGGCTCCCGCAAATTTTTAATTTGTGGGAAGAGCGGAGATAGCAATCGCCTAATGCCGCTTAGCGGCAGTCTTTGCGATTTGCTTATCGAACGCGAGTGCAAAGATAATAATAAAACCCTGAATTTCCAAATTTTTCCAAAGGAAAATGCAAAAAAAATAATTATTGACATTTCCATATTGCATACATATAGCCCTCTTCTAATTATAGAATACTGGAACACTTTTTCAACTCAAAAATTTGTATATATGCAAAAAAAATTGTACCTTTGCAGCATAATTTTAACACATCACATTATGCCACAAATGATCATGTTGGGCAGTGAGATGATTCGTATCAATCCTGCCAAGAACACCATTGAGTATTCCACTTCACAAGGTCGCAGCTGGTCCACGCGATACAGCAGTAGCTCCTGCGGCGAGTTTATCGACCTCTTGCCCTATGGCAATGAGCTGATAGCAGCTACGAGCAAAGGCATATACTACTCCACCTCGCAAGGTCGCAGTTGGTCATCGCGATACATGAGCAGCTCTTGCGGTGAATTTCAATGCCTAATGGACGGAGGCAGAGAACTACTTGCCCAAACCTCCAAAGGACTGTACTATAGCACCTCCAGCGGCCGCTCGTGGTCAAAGAGGAGATAAGAGATGGAGATCACCAACCTACTTGAGTTTAGTCGTCGCGCGCAGTTGCGTGAGTGGTTTGAGCAGCATGCCGCTTCGGACAAGGAATGTTGGATAGCTATGTACCGCGTGAAACGCCCTGCGGAGTGTGGCGATTGTTTGCCGTATATTGATGTGGTAGAAGAAGCACTTTGCTTTGGCTGGATTGATTCTACCTTAAAACGCCTTCCCGATGGTCGTTTGGCGCAACGCTTGTCGCCACGCCGCAAACGCAGCCATTGGACAGAACTCAACAAACAACGCTGTGCCGACTTGGAAACGCGAGGGTTAATGACGGAAGCAGGAAGAAAGGCATTAGCGATGGCAACTTGAAAAACTATAGTAAAAATTCCTTGCAAATATCAGAAAAAAGTTGTACCTTTGCAAAGTGAAATAAATAATTAGCATTATGATAGTAACTACTACTCAATCTATTCAGGGTCATGAGATCCGTGAATACAAAGGCCTTGTTTC
>JAXJWX010000043.1:0-12943 GCA_036307765.1 Paludibacteraceae bacterium
AGGCAGTCTTGCAGGTCCATGCTGAGGAACTCGCCGCTAATCTGCATTTGCAGTCCTTCCTGTACACGTTGGATAGCCTCCTGTGCGCGAACCAACGCCTCATAGTGGCGTGTGTTGCTGATAGTCACTGCATTGCGTGTGTCGTACTGCTCGCGAGCAAAACTGATTAATTGTTGCTTCAGCACCTCTACATTGCCACTCTTGGCAGAGAGATATATCCTTGCCTCATCGCCTTCTCGTCTCATCGCCTCCTTGCCTAAAAGATCCACCTTATTATATACTTGTATAATCTTTTTATCGCTTATATCATCCAATTCGGATAATATGTCCACGGGCTGTGTGGCGTCTTGCAGGTGAATAAGTACTGCTGCCTTTTGGGCTGCCTGACGGCTTCGCTCAATGCCGAGACTCTCCATCGTGTCATCCGTTTGGCGCAAACCCGCGGTGTCGATGAAGCGGAAGAGCATACCATCCAACACCAATGTGTCCTCCACCGTGTCGCGCGTGGTACCCTGAATATCGCTCACAATGGCGCGCTCCTCGCCGAGTAGGGCGTTGAGTAACGTGGATTTGCCCACATTAGGCGCACCGATAATCGCGACAGGGACACCCTGTTTAATGGCATTACCCGTTTTGAAGGAGCGGACTAAGTTGCCAATTGTCGTGTCAATCTCCTGTGCGAGGGCAAACAGCTCGCTGCGGTCAGCAAACTCCAGTTCCTCGTGGTCGGCGAAGTCTAACTCCAACTCTACGAGCGAGGTGAAGGTTAGTAGTCGCTCTCTGAGCATAGCCAACTCGTTGGAAATACCACCACGCAATTGGCTGAGTGCCAAGTCTTTTTCGGCTTTCGTTTGTGCGGCAATGAGGTCGGCTACGGCTTCGGCTTCGGTGAGGTCCATCTTGCCGTTGAGGAAAGCGCGTTGGGTGAACTCGCCCGCCTTAGCCAGTTGGCAACCTGCATCCACGAGCCATTGCAAGAGCGTCTGCTGGATATACATGCTGCCGTGGCAAGCTATCTCCACCACATCCTCGCCCGTAAACGAATGAGGCGCACGGAAGACGCTGACCAGCACTTGATCAAGTATCTCCTGCTCATTGTTCTCCCTTCCCTTTAGGGAGGGGATGGGGGTAGGCTTTTTAATCTCCCCATAATGCACGGTATATGCTTTGGCTTCCGTGAGCGACTTACGCCCATGAAACAGGGTGTCTACTATCTGTATCGCAGACTCACCGCTCACGCGAACGACAGCTATTCCGCCGCTGCCGTAGGGGGTTGATATGGCGCAAATAGTACTCATTTCTTCAATCTTAGCCATTGCCATTCGTTCGTGTTGCGCGTTTCTATGTGTTGCAATCCTGCGGTTTCTGCTGCTTGCTGCAAGTGCGGAATATCTTCGGCGTAGAAGCCGCTCAGCCAGAGTTCGCCACCGTCTTTGAGTGTCTTGGCATACATGGGCATGTGCTCCACTAATATATTGCGGTGTATGTTCGCCAGTATCAGGTTATACGCGCCATCGGGTGGGGTGCTGCCCAAGCGTACATCGAGTGTCACGCCGTTGGCGTCTGCGTTCTCCAGTGTGTTGGCTACGCTCTTGTCGTCTATATCCACTGCCACTACGTTGGTCGCTCCACATTTCTTGGCCATGATGCCTAATACTCCCGTACCGCAACCCATATCCAGCACATGGCGATCCTGTGCGAAGTAGCCTTGCTCTTGTGCCTCCATGAGTGCCTCAATCATCATGCTGGTGGTCTCGTGATGTCCCGCACCGAAAGCGCAATGCGGGGTGATGCGCACGCCCAATGGCAAATCCACAATCTCGTGTTCGGCTTCCCAAGTGGCGTTCCAATTGATGTCTTCACACTCCTCTATGCTGAGAAGCGATACGCCTTCGGTATTGGTGATCAAAGCGTTCAGTGCCTGCTGGTTTTCCTCTAAAACGCTGGTTTGAATATAGGCATTCTCACCATCAAACACCTCAAAACCCAAGTCGCACAAGTCTTGTTCGAACAAGTCTTGTTGCCATGCCTGGTCAAACCGATAGGAGAAATGTACAACAGAGTATTGCATAATGATACGTTAAAATTTTCTGCAAAAGTACAACATTTTTTTGATATATGCAAGTGTTTGGCTCGATATATCGCCTACAGCAGGTCTTCTATAATACGATTGAGGATGTGAAAACCTTTGGTTGTAGCCATCAATCGACCTGCTTTTTCGGTGAGTAATCCTTGTTGAATATACGGTTGTGCAGCATCCATGTGGACCCACTCTTGGCTTATGCCTTGCTGGGTGCGTAGTCCGAGCATGATGCGTTCCATATGTCGCTGTTCTTCGGTTAGTCGTTCTATTTCGGGTTGTAGTTGGTGGGCATTGGCTTGCTGGATATAGGTGTCCAAATCGCTGATGTTCCATTGGCGTTGCTCGCCGTCGTAGCTGTGTGCTCCTGCGCCCAGACCGATATAGGGTGTGTTGTTCCAGTAGCTGGAATTGTGTTTTGACTCGCGGTCGGGCTGTGCGAAATTGCTTACCTCGTAATGGATATATCCGTTCGCGGTCAATTGCTCCACCAGATAATCATACATTTGCATCTCCACTTCTTCGTCCACCGCTTCTACTACACCATGATCGAGTAGGGTGGTGAGTACAGTGCCTTCCTCATAGATAAGGCCATATGAGGAAATGTGTTGCACGCCGAGTTGCAGGGCTTGTGTTACATCGGATTGCCACTGCTGCATGGTTTGTGATGGAAGTGCGTACATCAGGTCGATGGAGATATTGTCGAATCCTGCTTCTTGTGCTATGGTCACTGCTTGGCGTGCTTGTCCAGCATTGTGTCGTCTGCCAATGAGTTGCAAGAGTTCATCATCAAAACTCTGTACCCCGATGCTCAGTCGGTTGATACCCAGTTCTCGCCATGCGCGTGCTTTCTCGGGAGTTATATCTCCTGGGTTGGCTTCGAGGGTGATCTCTTGTTTTTCGCCTTTTGCCTTTTGCCTGATAGTCTCCAGTATCGTTTGTAGGTGCTCCACTTGTAGTGTACTTGGTGTTCCACCACCTATATATATGGTGGATATGGGGAAATGGGTATTGGATATGGGCAGGCGGTCTTGCATTTCTGTGAGCAATGCTTCCACATACTGCGCTTGCTTCTCGATATGGGTAGTAGAGAAAAAGTCGCAGTACTTACAGCGACTTTTGCAAAATGGTATATGTATGTATATGCCAGCCATGATAGTTGACAGTTTACAGTTTATCTTTGTCGCCCCAAAGGTGCTTCATCCATTCTGCCATTTTCTGCTCTTGTGGACTGCCTTGGGCGTGCCAAAGTTGGGTACCTTGCAAGGCATCGGGCATAAATTGCTGTTTGACAAAGTGATTAGGAAAGTCGTGGGAATAGAGGTAATCATGTCCGTAGCCCAGATCGTCCATGAGTTTGGTGGGCGCATTGCGCAGATGCAGTGGCACAGGCAGGTTGCCTGTCTTATCCACTAACTCTAATGCTTGATTGATAGCCAGATACGCAGAATTGGACTTTTGTGATGTGGCAAGATACACCGTAGCCATCGCCAGCGGAATACGTCCTTCGGGCCAACCTATCTTCTGCAAGGTATCGAAGCAAGCGTTCGCCACCAACATCGCGTTGGGGTTAGCCAGTCCTATATCCTCGCTTGCGGAGATGACCAATCGGCGGGCGATGAACTTAGGGTCTTCGCCTGCGGCTACCATGCGCGCCAACCAATACAATGCCGCATCTGGGTCACTACCGCGAATCGACTTGATGAAAGCGGAGATAATATCATAATGCAGTTCGCCGTCCTTGTCGTAGGCTACTGGATTCTGTTGCAGTTGCTTGGTCACGGTCTCGTTGTCAATGACTTTGACACCCGAATTGGTGACGAGTTCGATGATATTGAGCAATTTGCGTGCATCGCCACCCGAATAGCGGAGAATGCTCTCTGTTTCTTTCAGTGCTATATTTAGGCTGCGGATGTGTTCGTCGGTGGTCAGTACGCGGTGGAGGAGTTCCAGCAGGTCGTCTTTCTCCAGTGATTTGAGAACATACACTTGGCAGCGGCTGAGCAGCGGTGTGATGACTTCAAACGAAGGGTTCTCGGTGGTGGCACCAATCAGCGTGATAGTACCATCTTCTACTGCTCCTAACAGACTATCCTGCTGCGACTTGGAGAAACGGTGGATCTCGTCGATAAAAAGGATGGGGGAGATGGGTGCTGCGTTGTGTAGCGTTGTGTAGGATTGTGTAGGGTTGGAGGCGAAGAGTCCGCTATTCATTGTACTAAAGCGTTTGGCTTTGTCGATGACCTCTCGCACCTCTTTCACGCCGCTGGTGACAGCGGACAGGGTATAGAATGGACGCTCCAACTGATGAGCGATGATGCGTGCCAGTGTGGTTTTTCCCACGCCTGGAGGACCCCATAGAATGAAGGACGATAGATTGCTGTTCTCTATCATCTGGCGAAGGATAGCACCTTCTCCTACGAGATGCTTCTGACCTATGTATTCGTTGAGCGTCTTCGGACGCATGCGTTCTGCGAGTGGGAGCATACTTTTTGTTTAGTGTTTAGTGAACGCGCTGGGCGCTACTGTTTAGTGTTTAGAGACTGCGCATCTTCTCAATCTCGGCTTCGTGTTCGGGTGTGGTGAGTTCGCGGATGTGCGTTTCGGTGCGGACGTCTGTATCTTCTTTATATACCAGATAATGGTGCTGACTACGTACTGCCACCTGAGGGAGGTGTGTGATTGTGATAATTTGTCTAGCATTGGCCATCTGGCGCATGATTTCACCCATCTGACTAGCGATAGCACCGCTTACGCCCGTATCAATCTCGTCGAAGATGATTGTAGGTAACCCTTTTGTACTGGCAATCAATGCTTTGATACATAGCATCAAACGGCTGATTTCACCACCTGAAGCCACTTCTGCTACGCGGCGCAACGATTGATTCAAGTTGGCTGCAAACAGAAATTGTACATTGTCTTTACCCGTCTCTGCAAACTCCTCTAAAGGCTGGATATCTATTTCTACTTTGGCATGCGGAACCCCTAATGTCTTCAGGTTCTC
Source organism: Paludibacteraceae bacterium (assembly GCA_036307765.1). Classification (GTDB taxonomy): domain Bacteria; phylum Bacteroidota; class Bacteroidia; order Bacteroidales; family Paludibacteraceae; genus Colicola. The sequence goes on from JAXJWX010000043.1 coordinate 5,085, forward strand.
TACGAGTTGTGAGGCTATTTGTTTGCATGGCGCTAATCGCGAGGCAGTTAGTGCTTTGGCTGCCGCACATAGGGCAGTGTACGCCTCATCTACCTCAACTTGCAGTTTAGATATTTCTTCATCAAAATTAGCCAATTGCTGCATTTGTAACCCTAACTCTTTGTGTAACGCTATCAGCTCGTCAATAGTCCGTACACGGTGCTTTTTCATGAGACTCTGCAGCATGCTGATACGTTGTTGCACCTCATCTAGGCGCTGTGGATCACGCTCGGTACGATCGTAAAGGCGATGGATATCTGCAATGATATCTTTGAGCTCAATCTCTAAACTCTCTAGTCGTTCTGCCAAACGAACATCAGCATCGTTGATACGTGTTTGATGAATGAGTGACAAAGCGCTATGTTCATCACCATCCAATTGCCGTAGTGCAGTTGTCAGCGAAGTTTGAATTTCCTCAGCATGGGCTAGACGATACTCCTCTGCCTCCAATTCTTCCATCTCTTCAGTTTGCAAATGGGCATCCTCAAGTTGCTGCCATTGAAAAGCTATATAATCGGCATCTGCTTGTGCTCTAGCAGCGCGTTGTTGGAGCTGATGTAGCGATTGCCTAGCTTGTATATATTGCTGATAAGCTGTAGTATATGTTTCTTTCTCAGTTTCGTTACCTGCCATCGCATCCACTACCTGGATTTGGAAAAGATCATTTCCAATCAGCAGACTCTCATGCTGCGAATGAATATCAATCAGCTCTTGCGCCAACGCTTTGAGCTCTGCTTGTGTGATAACTTCGTCATTGACAAACGAACGCGAACGACCATTTGTACTCAGTTCGCGGCGGATGATGATTTCCTCTGGTGATGAGAATGTGGCCTCAATGATACAGCGCTCCTCGCCCTCTGTGATGGCCTTCAAATCAGCACGCGCACCCATCACAAGATTGAGTGCTCCGAGTATGATACTCTTACCAGCACCAGTCTCACCTGTCATGACGGAGAAGCCTTCTTGAAAGTCAATATCCAAGTGCGAAATGAGTGCGTAGTTGCGGATATGTAGATGAGTTAACATAATTATCCAAATTAGGCTGCAAAGATACAACAAAAAATACACATATGCAAGCGAATGACGAACACTTGGCAACGAAATATGGGGTGCACAACAAATAATTATGAAATTATTTGCATATGTACGAAAAAAATAGTACCTTTGTCGCCAAATATCTAATTCGACTAATTATGCATAATTTTCAGAGTTTGTGCCAACTAAGGCGCTCGTATAGAAAATACACAGACCAGCCTGTAGAACAGGAGAAATTGGACTATATTATCCGTTGTGCGCTGATGTCGCCTGCGGGCAAAAGAATGAACCCATGGCACTTTGTGGTGATTAAGAACGAGGCGATATTGCGCCAATTGGCAGGTTGCCGCACTTATGGTAGCGGAATGTTTGACACGGCTATGGCAGGCATTGTGGTGGCTGCGGATACGAGCGTGATTGACACTTGGCAATGCGATGCAGCCATTGCGGCGCAGAACATATGGCTTGCCGCAGCTGACCAAGGATTGGGCGCGTGCTGGTGCCATGTGTATCAACGAGAAGGCGCGGAGGACTTGGTACGCAAGTTGACGGGGCTGCCACAGAACTTCACCGTGCTGTGCGTGATGTCGCTCGGCTACAAAAACGAAGAGAGAAAGCCTTTCGACTTTGAGAAACTGCAATACGATAAGGTAACACAGATAGATTAAAGTTTAGAGTTTAGAGTTTAAAGTTTAAAGGCAAGGTATATGAAACCAACAATAGCAATTACAGCTGGAGATATTAATGGCGTGGGATATGAGATTATCCTCAAGTCGTTGGCGAATCCGCATATCTGCGAGATTTGTCGCCCTATCGTGTATGGCAACGCCAAAGTAGCACGCCAGCACATGCAAACCCTTGATGAGGAGTATCGCAATATCCAATGGAATATTATCCAAGACCCCAAACAAGCCAAAGACGGTCGTCTAAACCTTATCTCCTGCTACGGTGATGAGACACCCCTACAACTTGGCGTGTCCACCACAAAAGCAGGACAGGCTTCGCTCAAGAGCTTGCAACGCGCGTGCCAAGACCTTAAAAACGGACTCGTGCATGCCATCGTGACAGCGCCTATTAACAAGGATAATATCCAGTCGGACGCTTTCCGCTATTCGGGACATACGGAGTATTTGACCCAACAGTTTGGCGAGGGAAAAGATAGTCTGATGATGATGATCAGTGACCGTATGCGTGTGGCACTCGTGTGCAACCATACCCCTATCGCTAAGGTGGCAGCGACTATTACTGAGGAGCGTATCCTGAGTAAGTTGGCGGTACTGAACGAGACATTGCAGAAAGACTTCTCTTGCCGCAAACCACGCATTGCCGTGTTGGCGCTCAACCCACACGCTGGCGACAATGGACTCATCGGCGAGGAGGAGACGAATATCATCCGCCCTGCCGTGGCAAAAGCACAGGAACAAGGCATCTGGGCTTTTGGTCCTTACTCGGCAGACGGATTCTTTGGTGCAGGGCAATACAACCACTTTGATGCGGTATTGGCGATGTACCACGACCAAGGATTGGCACCGTTCAAGGCACTGGACATGAGCGGCGTAAACTTCACCGCAGGTCTGCCAGTAGTGCGCACTTCGCCAGACCATGGTACCGCGTATAGTTTGGCAGGTAAGAACGAGGCCGATGCAACGAGTATGTTGCACGCTATTTATGCGGCGATAGATATTCTGCGTGAGCGCGAGGAGAACGAGAAACTTCTCTCCAACCAACTCGTCGTGGAAGTCAAAGAAGTGAAAAAGGAATACAAAGTAGAGAAATTTATACCACAAGATTAATATGACAAGTCAAGAGATTAGACAATCCTTTTTGGATTATTTTGAGAAGAAGGGACACAAGATTGTACCTTCGGCACCCATGGTCATCAAGGATGACCCAACCCTGATGTTTACCAATGCCGGTATGAACCCATGGAAGGGTATCATTCTTGGCAACGACCCTATTCAATATCCTCGCGTAGCGGATTCGCAGAAGTGTCTGCGCGTGAGCGGTAAGCACAACGACCTAGAGGAAGTAGGTCACGATACCTACCACCACACGATGTTCGAGATGCTCGGCAACTGGTCGTTTGGCGACTACTTCAAAGAGGGCGCTATTGACATGGCATGGGAGTATCTGGTAGAGGTGCTCAAACTCGACCCAAAGAACCTCTATGTGACCGTCTTCGAGGGTTCGCCAGAGGAAGGCATTGAGCGCGACAACGAGGCAGCTAATATTTGGGCAAAGCACTTGCCAGCAGACCATATCCTCAACGGCAATAAGCACGATAACTTCTGGGAGATGGGCGATACAGGTCCTTGTGGTCCTTGCTCTGAGATCCACGTGGATAGCCGTAGCGAAGAGGAGAAAGCAGCTCTCTCAGGTCGCGAGCTTGTGAACAAAGATCACCCACAAGTGATTGAGATTTGGAACCTCGTGTTTATGCAATACAACCGCAAAGCCGATGGCTCGCTCGACAGTTTGCCATACAATGTGATTGACACCGGTATGGGCTTTGAGCGTCTGGTGCGCACCATGCAAGGCAAACAATCCAACTACGACACCGATGTGTTCCAGCCAATGCTGAAGAAGATAGGCGAGATCTGCGGCGTAGAATATGGCAAAGAGGAGAAAGTGGATGTGGCAATGCGCGTGATTGCTGACCATATCCGTACTATCGCTTTCGCTATTGCGGACGGTCAGTTGCCAAGCAACGAGAAGGCAGGTTATGTCATCCGTCGCATCCTCCGCCGTGCCGTGCGATATGGTTACACTTTCCTCGGTCAGCGCGAGGCGTTCATGTACAAACTCGTGCCACAACTCATTGCAGACATGGGTGCTGCTTATCCAGAACTCGTTAAACAAGAGGGACAAATCACTCCTGTGATCAAGAGCGAGGAGGACGGCTTCCTTCGTACCTTGGACAAGGGTATCAGTTTGCTCGACAAACTCATGAAAGATGCCAAAGGCAAAGAGATTTCAGGTGTGGATGTGTTCACATTGAAAGATACTTATGGTTTCCCACTTGACCTTACTCAATTGATTCTCAGCGAGAACGGCTTTACTACCAACGAGGAGGAGTACAACAAGGCACTTGAGCGCCAAAAAGAGATGGGTCGTCAAGCCAACAAACAAGAACTGGGCGACTGGAACGTATTGGCAGAAGGCGATAGCGAGTTTGTAGGTTACGACGAACTCAGCTGCGAGACCAAGGTGCTTCGCTACCGCAAGGTAGAGCAAAAAGGCAAGAGTTTGTACCAAGTGGTACTCAGCAAAACTCCTTTCTACGCAGAGATGGGTGGTGAGGTAGGCGATACAGGTACCCTCGGTAATGTGCGCGTACTCGACACCAAGAAAGAGAATAACTTGGCAGTACACCTCTTGGCTGAATTGCCAGCAGATATAGAAGGCATATTAGTGGCTACTGTGGACACAGCTCGCCGTCAAGCCATTGCTTGCAACCACACCGCTACCCATATCGTACACTACGCATTGCGCCAAGTATTGGGCGAGCATGTGGAGCAAAAGGGTAGTTTTGTGAATGCCGACAGCTTGCGCTTTGACTTCTCACACTTCCAAAAAGTGACTCCAGAAGAGTTGCGTCAAGTGGAGATTCTTGCCAACGAGATGATTCGCCAAGACTTGCCACTTGAGGAGAGTCGCAACACTCCAATTGCGAAGGCAAAAGAAATGGGCGCTATGGCACTCTTTGGTGAGAAGTACGGCGATGAGGTACGCGTGATTAAGTATGGTCCTTCAGCAGAGTTGTGCGGTGGTTGCCACGTAGGTAGCACAGGTAAGATTGGTGCGGTACGCATTGTGATGGAGACCAGTGTGGCAGCTGGTGTGCGTCGTATAGAGGCAGTGACTGCGGCTAAAGCAGACGAACTCTACTACAAGCAAGTAGATCTGCTCGGCAACTTGCGCGGACTATTGAATAATCCACAAGACCTTGAGGGCGCTATCCGCAAAGCATTGGATGAGAACGCTGCGCTGAAAAAACAAATCGAGACCTTCATGGCGGAAAAGGTGGAGCGCTACTGCGACGAACTCATCGCCAAGGCAGAGGAGCAAAACGGTGTGGAGCTTGTTCGCCTCACAGGCAATGTGGACCCAACCCTGCTGCGCAATATGCCACTCATCATGAAGAATAAGATCGCAAATAAGCATTTTGCTCTGGTAGCTGCTACCGAGTGGGAAGGCAAACCTATGATTGCTGTAGTGCTTTCTCCATCAATGGTAGAGGCTGGCAAGAATGCAGGACAAATCATTAAGTCTGCTGCCAAGAATATCCAAGGTGGTGGCGGCGGTCAACCATGGATGGCTACCGCAGGTGGTCGCAATGTGGAGGGGCTTACTGCTGCTATGGAGGAGATGCTAGGCGTAGTACTAGCTAACTAGTCCAACTAGCAGCACTAGTACTACTAGTATAACTAGCCTAACTAGTAAAAAAATGAAAACCCTAACAGGGCGTTTGCCCATGAAATATCGTTCTGTAGTCCGTTTCGTGCTCGTAGGAGCATTCGGAACGGGCTTGCAGTATGGTATTTACTATCTCCTATTGGACTTTTTTCAGAGCCAATGGGCTGAAGTGGCAATTTTGACGTCCCTAGCTTTCACAATAGGATTTGTCATGGAGATGATTTGTAATTATTTTCTGACAAGTTTCTATACCTTCAAAACGCGCCCTAGTTGGAAAAATGCAGGCGGATTCTTATTTGGTCGTGCAATTAACTATGTGATACAGTTGTTATTGCTCAATTTTTTGATATGGTTGCATTTGTCCGAAGAATTAGCAGGAATAGCTGCGATTGCATTAGCAGGTATTATCAATTATTTTGTGTTATTACCATTTTATAAGGATAGGAAGCGTGATTCGTAAACTTCCGTATTCTGTTGACTCTACATGGCTATGCTTCATATTGTTGCCCCTATCCATCATCGGCTTGTATGGTATCTCGCTATGGAGGAGTATCTTGCCAAACATGTAGAAGAGGATACTTTCGTAACATGGGTAGTATCGCCAACGGTGATTTTTGGTCGCCATCAGGTGATGGAGGCCGAGGTGAATATAGCATATTGTCAAGCCAACAGCATCGCTATGTATCGCCGCAAGAGTGGTGGGGGGTGTGTCTATGCCGATGAGGGCAATCTAATGATGAGTCTTATCTCGCCTAATAAACATAGTGAACAAGTCTTTCAGTCTTTTTTAGATAGCGTATCGGCTGTTCTGCGTAACTTGGGTTTCGCTGCGGTGAAGTCGGAGCACAATGATATCATGGTGGAGGGATGTAAGGTGTCGGGTAATGCCTGCTACGCCCTGCCTACAGGCACAATTGTACATGGCACGCTGCTGGTGAATGTGGATTTCGATGCATTGCAACAGGCAATCACTCCATCGGTAGAGAAACTAGCTAAGCACGGCGTTAAGTCGGTGCGCCAGCGAGTGGCTAACTTAACCCAATATGAGGCATTTGATTCTATAAAAACGATAGAAAGATTTGATGTACACCTTATTAATACGCTATGTGCGCGTACACGTGCGCTCACGCGCGAGGAAATAGCGGCAATAGATGAAATAGAAAAGGATTATCTCAATCCGCAGTTTATTGCGGGAAAATAATCATAGCGCACAATCAAGTATCATCATCAGCACAAAACCTGCAGTGAATCCCAGAGTAGGGATGTTGCTATGCGGTTCGGCTTGCGCTTCGGGAATCAGTTCTTCCACCACTACATACATCATCGCACCAGCTGCAAATGCCAATAAATAAGGCAATGCAGGCGAGATAAATGAGATGAGTGCAATAGTCAAAATACTTGCTATGGGCTCTACTATGCCCGATAGCGCTCCTATGAAAAATGCTTTCTTTTTGCTCATGCCTTCAGCATGGAGAGGCAACGAAAGAATAGCGCCTTCGGGAAAGTTCTGCAACGCAATACCTATTGCCAATGCCCATGCTGCCGACATGGGAATAGCTGCTCCATCTGCCATAGCAGACGCCAGAATCACCCCGACAGCCATTCCTTCTGGTATGTTGTGCAAGGTGACAGCCACAGAGAGCATGGTGGTGCGTTTCCATTGTTTCTTGGGGGATAGACCCTCTGGCTCGTTAGCTCCTATGTGTAAGTGAGGAATCAGTGTATCCAGCAATAGCAAAAACAAGATACCCAACACAAAACCTACTGCTGCGGGTATCCATTCGCTTCCTCCAGCTGCAACCGACATCTCCATACTGGGCAAAATCAACGACCAAATGCTGGCTGCTACCATTACACCTGATGCAAAACCCAGAAGTGTTTTATGGGCAGTCGGTGTGGACACTATTAGGCGATTTGGCAAAAATACCATGGCAGCACCAAGTATTGTACCTAAGAATGGAAGAAGAAGGATTGGTAGCATAATCTGGATAGGTAATGGGTGATAATTGATAACAATACAATAACCATGCAAAGGTAATTCAAAATACCCAAACGCACAAGTGCTTGCATAGAAAAAGCGGACGGATAAAGATTTTTTTATAAAAAAATGCAAAAAGATTTGGTGGAGTGAAAAAAAAATAGTAACTTTGCACGATTTTTCGCGTATAGTAGGGAATGCTATGGGGTTTTGAAATGTGAAAATGAGGAAGAAAAATGGGGTAACTGCTTAGAAATAAACTAAATACAAAAATAAAATGTCAAAGATTTGTCAAATTACAGGCAAGAAAGCCATGGGTGGATGCAATGTGTCTCACTCAAAGCGTCACACAAAGAGGACGTTTGATGTGAACCTCTTCCACAAGAAGTTC
>JAXJWX010000044.1:0-4516 GCA_036307765.1 Paludibacteraceae bacterium
AACACGGCTACCAAGTCGTAGAACTCAACACGGGCTTCAACTCATGGAAAGGCGAAGTAACCAAGTAATACATCTAAAACACATAATACAATGAAAAAAATTCTCCTAAGCACAATGGCACTAGCCATGCTACTGAGCAGTTGCACAGACACATGCGATAAACCTACCAATGTCATTTATCTCATCGGCGATGGTATGGGTTTTGGAGCCGTATCCTCCCTACTACTAACAGTAGATGAACAAACAGGCTTTGAGATGGCACCAGTTATCGGACTCAACGAAACCTGCTCTGCCAACAACTACGTGACCGATTCGCCTGCTGGAGGTACTGCCCTGGCTACAGGAACACGCACTTGCAACGGCTTCCTAGGCGTGGGGCCAGATAGCGTACAACTCACTAGTATCCTCAAAAAAGCCCAACAGATGGGCAAAAAGACGGGTATTGTCGTTAATACTACTCTCACAGAGGCGACCCCTGGAGCTTTCTACGCTGGAGTAACCTCTCGCAAAGATAGTTACACTATAGCCAAACAATTCACCGAAAGTGGCGTGGATATCGCCATTGGTGCTGGACTGACTGCTTTTATCAATCGCCCTGACTCTGTGGATATGACTGCCGTGCTCATCAATAAAGGGTATGATGTATATCTAGATTGGACATCCGTGCTCAATAGCCAGTCTGAGAAATTTGTAGGCATCCTACAAATGAGCGATGTCCATCGCCGTAACAAGCCAACTACTAGCACCGCTAGCGCCGCTGACGGAGCAGAAGTGTGCCTTGCAGCCCAATTAGCCGCCACCAACGAAACTAACGATAGCATACGTTTCGCAGAGCCAGACAGATACCTTGAGAAAGCATGCATCAAAACGCTGGAGCAATTAGAGAAGAATGCACCTCATGGATTCTTCCTAATGGTGGAAAGCGCTATCATTGATGGCTACGGCCACAACAACGATGCCGAAGGAATGATAGAAGAGATGCAGGAGTTTGACCGTACATTGAAAGCCTTGGTGGCTTATGTAAACCAACACCCTAACACCTTACTTGTTGTGACCGCCGACCACGAGACGGGTGGTACAAGTGTATCATACAAGAGTTACCCTGTGAATCAACCAGAGGGTATGCAACTCAGTTTCAGCACGAAAGGTCATAGCGGAACAGTGGTGCCAATCTTTGCCTATGGCGCTGGCGCTGAGAAATTTGCAGGTATATTCCAAAACAAAGAGATACCTGGTATCATTGAAGAATTAATTAAATAACATACACACATGAAACACCAAATTGCTGTGGGCGTCATGACCGCCCCAAAGATTGAGGCCGTTGTTCCAGGTCCTCACTCCACACCAGAACACCCAACTTTCCTCTTGAAGAATGTCCGCATTGGAATTGGTTTCCACTGGGATCGCCTCGAAGATCAAGAGTTTGAAGGTACACTCGAAATACGCGACAATGCCGATGGCACACAGACTGCTATCAACCGCCTCGATGTAGAAGACTACCTCAGTTCCGTTATCACCTCTGAGATGTCCGCTACCTCTTCGTTGGAACTCTTGAAAGCCCACGCCGTTATCTCCCGCAGTTGGGTACTCCGTCCTATCATCAGTCCATCTACGGGCACCGATAAACCTGATTTGAGCGACCCTGATCGCCATGTGATTTGGTATGAAAGAGATGCACATGAGGGCTTTGATGTATGTGCCGACGACCACTGCCAACGCTACGAAGGTATCACCCGTCGTGACGAGCACCCTGAGGCAGCGGCTAATGTGCAAAAAGCGATTGATGCCACCCGTGGACAAGTGCTCATGTACGCCGGCAAAGTATGCGATGCACGCTTCTACAAGGCTTGTGGTGGTGCTACTGAACTCTTTGAGAACGCATGGGCAAACGAGCACTACGACTACCTGGAACCTGTTCGTGACGAGATAGGCACTCCCCTACCCGATTTGACTATTGAGGAGAACGCACAAGCGTTTATCCGTACCTCGCCATCGGCATACTGCAATACCACCGACGAGCGCATCCTCAGCCAAGTATTGAACAACTACGACCAAGAGACCAAAGACTTCTACCGCTGGACCGTACAATATACCAAAGAGGAGCTGAGCGAGATTATCCGCGAGCGTTCGGGTATCGACTTCGGCGAGATACTTGACCTTGTGCCTATCAAGCGTGGTCCATCTGCTCGTTTGTATGAGATGCAGATTGTGGGTAGCAAGCGCACCATGGTGATTGGCAAAGAGTTGGAAATTCGCAAATGGCTAAGCAAGAGCCACTTGTATAGTAGTGCCTTTGTAGTAGATCGCAACGAGAAGGGTGATTTCATCCTCACTGGTGCCGGATGGGGACATGGCGTAGGTCTATGTCAAATCGGTGCTGCTGTGATGGCTGACAAGGGCTACACCTACGAACAAATACTTGCCCACTACTTCCCAGGAAGCGAACTCAAAACAATTTAATCCAAATGACATAAAGCGTATATGCCATACGCTAAACGACAAAAAATCGCCCAAGTGGCGATTTTTTGTTGCATATGTCAGAAAAAAGCAGTAACTTTGCGCGAATTTTGGCTTTTTGTGTTTTATATGCAAGAATCCGATTGAAACTTTGAAACTTTTAAACATTAAAATAGCCCTTAAGGGCATGAATTATGGACGCAAAATACAATCCTAAAGACATTGAAGCCAAGTGGTATCAATATTGGCAAGACAAGAAACTCTTTCACAGCACTCCAGACGGACGTGAGGCATACACCGTAGTCATCCCTCCACCAAACGTGACAGGTGTGCTGCACATGGGTCACGTACTCAACAATACCATCCAAGATATCCTTGTGCGTCGTGCACGCCTCGAGGGTAAGAACGCTTGTTGGGCACCAGGTACTGACCACGCTAGTATCGCTACCGAAGCTAAGGTCATCAAACGCCTCAAAGAGCAAGGCATCAACAAGAGCGACCTCACCCGTGAGGAGTTCCTCAAGCATGCTTGGGCATGGACTGAGGAGCACGGAGGTATCATCCTCAAGCAATTGCGTACACTCGGTTGCTCATGCGACTGGGACCGTACCGCCTTCACCATGGACGAGACACGCTCTAAAGCCGTGATTGATGTATTCTGCGACCTATACAACAAGGGCCTCATCTACCGCGGCTTGCGTATGGTGAACTGGGATCCAGAGCGCCAAACAGCCCTCTCCGACGAGGAGGTGATCTACCAAGAGGAGCATAGCAAGTTGTACTATATGAAGTACTACGTAGACCCCTCCGACTCCCCTTCAAGGGAAGAGCTCGAAGCAGAGGGCAATGTGATTCACAAAGATGAGAAAGGTTACTACGCCGTAGTAGCTACCACCCGTCCTGAGACTATCATGGGTGACGTGGCAATGTGTATCAACCCTAAAGACCCTAAGAACCAATGGCTCAAAGGCAAGCATGTGATCGTTCCTAAAGTAGGTCGTGTGATTCCTGTGATTGAGGACCGCTACGTGGAGATTGAGTTCGGTACAGGTTGCTTAAAGGTAACTCCAGCACACGACGTGAATGACTACGCATTGGGACAAAAGTACGACCTCACTACCTATGATATCTTCACCGCCGACGCACATGTGAATGTAGAGGGTTTGGAGGCTGATATCTATCCTAATGTGGCTGCCTACCAAGGCATGGACCGCTTTGATTGCCGCAAGCAGATTGTGGTAGATCTCCAAGCCGAAGGATTGGTAGAGAAAGTGGAAGACTATACCAACAAGGTGGGTTACTCCGAGCGTACCAATGTACCTATCGAGCCACGTTTGAGCTTGCAATGGTTTATCCGCATGCAACACTTTGCTGATATTGCGTTGCCACCAGTAATGAACGACGATATTGTATTCTATCCAACGAAATACAAAAACACCTATCGCAACTGGCTTGAGAATATCAAAGACTGGTGTATCTCTCGCCAACTCTGGTGGGGACACCGTATTCCTGCGTACTACGAGAAAGCATTGCTCGAAGAGACAGGCGCAGAGAACTATCCAGAGGATAAGATCATCGTAGCGCCAAACATCGAAGCAGCTGCGGAGAAATCAGGCTTGAGCGTTGATGCTTTGGTGCAAGACGAAGGTGCATTGGATACATGGTTCTCATCATGGCTCTGGCCAATCAGCCTCTTTGATGGCATCGAGAATCCAGGCAACGAGGAGATCAACTATTACTATCCAACTGCCGACTTGGTGACTGGTCCAGATATCATCTTCTTCTGGGTAGCACGTATGATCATGGCGGGTTATGAGTATATCGGCAAGATGCCATTTAAGCATGTGTATTTTACAGGTATCGTGCGCGATAAATTGGGTCGCAAGATGTCTAAATCATTGGGTAACAGCCCTGATCCATTGGATTTGATTGAGCGCTTTGGTGCGGACGGTGTGCGTATGGGTATGATGCTCTGCGCTCCTGCGGGAAATGATATCTTGTTTGACGATAGCCTCTGCGAGCAAGGACGTAACTTCTGCAACAAGATCTGGAACTGCTT
>JAXJWX010000045.1:0-16912 GCA_036307765.1 Paludibacteraceae bacterium
GCTCGCACTTGTATGTTTGACCTTTTGCACCAAACTCTGCGAGTGCATCTGCCTTAGCGATGGATTTCTTTACCAATGGCTCTTTCTTAGCGCGAAGCTCTGCCATTTTTTGCTCGATAGCAGCGAAGTCGCTATCCTTAATGGTTTGTCCCTCAGCAGGATACACATCGTAGTAGAAACCATTCTCAATGGCTGGACCGATACCGAATTGGATACCTGGATACAACTCCTGCAATGCCTCTGCCATCAAGTGTGAAGATGTGTGCCAGAAAGCATGTTTCGCCTCTTTGTCCTCCCATTTGTGGAGTTTGATGTCACAATCCTCAGTGATAGGGGCATTGAGTTCTACTATTTGCCACTCCTCTTGGTTAGGAGTTTTGATACTGGCAACAAGGATGTCTTGTGCCAAACGGCTGCTAATGCTTGCAGCTACTTCGTAAGCGGTGATACCGCTCTCGTACTCGCGGACGCCTCCGTCCGGAAAAGTAATTTTAATCATTTTTTTCTTTTTAATAAACCTACAAATGTTTACGGCTCAGGGCGCACAAATGCCCATTCGCCAAATTCGGTGCAAAGTTACTACAAAAAATGCACATACGCAAGTAAAGCGAGCAAAAGTTTACTTTTGGGCTCGTTTTTCGTGTATTTGGGCTGCATGGGTGGCAGTAGCCCGCATTTCCATTCCATCGGTGGGCTTTCGTGCTGTTCGATTAGCGATATATTCGCTTACCACTCGGTTACCACTCTGAGTTTCACGGGAGGCTGCCGAAGGAGTGCTTGAATACGAGCAATGGGAATTGCAATATAAAAACTCACCCCGCAAAAATGTGGAGTGAGAAATAGTTTTTATGTATATCATTCGATTATGTCGTGGCTTCGCTTCGAACAAAATCGGGATGCTTATTACAAATCTCTGATAAGACGGATACTGCGTCCGATGTCGCGATTATTGTAGCCATTTTCCACTCCGTCGGAGAAAAAGTAGAGACAATACGCATTATTGTTCTCATAATTAGTGGCAGACCAATAGTGACCGACATTCTGCACATTATTCACACTGGAACCTTCGCGAATCCCAGCTGCGGGGAGGAAAACCGCACCCAATTTCTCTAACTTTGACCATTGATCAGCTGTAAAAGTTTGGTAAACTGCATAAAATGTAGCACCATACCTATTATGGGTGCCAGACTTGAAAGTAATATCAGAAGGACATTTCCAATTATCTGGCAACAAGATCAAACCATTCACACCATTTACTTGTGCAACTCCTCTGAGGGAACTTGCGTTTGAACGATCAAATATTAGATATTTCCACTCATCATGAGTCAAAGTTCGCCATGTATTAGAAGGATTATCAACAATCGAATTTCTATCTAAATTAATTAGATAACCATCATACTCATCGTGATCAACAGAAGTAGTTACACCAAATTGAGTAGAACTTATACTCCATTCGAATAAATCTAACCAACCATTGTAAGTAGAAGAGATATTTTCATTGGCTTTACCTACATAATCCAATTGACTTGGAGCAAAACGCCATTTGTTATTTGCTGGATGATATTGTAAGTTACCTGGAGAGAATGTCACTTGCTTAGATTCGCTAACAGTGAAATGACCAATTCCAATAGTATTAGAAGAGGGGTCTTTGCCATTAGAAGGCTCATTTTGTTCACATCCTGTTAATAACAACGCCATTACGCAAAAAAATAAAATCTTTTTCATTGTTGTTTAATTTTAATAGTTAATAATTTTATTTTCTGGGACATCGGCTCCAAACGCCCCGTTGGTATAATTATAGAAAAAGCGTGGAACCTTACCTTTGCTTATTCTCTGAACGGAGGTTCCTGCAAGACCCTACAAACAAGATATAAGCACATAACGCCCACGCCGAATATGAAATGCCACCAAACAGAGCAGTCCACGCATGGACGCTCTGCGGCGGGATAGTCATATCCCAAAGGGCGTTTACTGCCTTCTTGTTTTGGGTTTGTGAAATTTTGCAGGATTTCCGTTCACCAAAACAAGCGCTAATAAACGCTTTTTATAATATGTCCTCCTGTTTTGCGTCGGTGAGCGACGATATATTTACTCGCAATGCGAGTGTGTAATTGCTTTGCGACTGCAAAGGTAGTGAATTATTTTGAATTGCGCAAGAAAAGAGTGATTTTTTGTGTGATTTGAAAACTGATTAGTCAACCTTTTTAGGAAAGCAGTCAACTTTTTTAGGAATGGAGTCAAACTATTTAGGAAGTCAATCTTAATAAAATGCACTTTTTGGTCATAGGGAGTTCTGTCGGTGTTCTCTCGGTCGTCTCTCGGAGTTCTCTCGGTGGAAGAAGGCAAGGTATAAGAGAAAGAAAAGAGGTGTCAATATTAACAAAACGCACTTTTGGGTGATAAACCACGAACAAAATAAAACGGCTGCAAATCCTGTAGGAAAGGCAGCCGTTACATTATCTAAAGTGCTTCACTTACTTTTTGATTCCGTCGCGTTTGAGCAGCGCATCAATACTTGGTTCGCCACCACGGAAAGCGCGGTACAAGTCCATTGGTTTGGCACTACCACCCTTCTCCAAGATGTTCTTGCGATACAAGTCGGCTGCCTTCTTATCGAAAATGCTACCGTTCTTCTCCTTTGCCGCTTGGAAGACAGAATAAGCATCTGCATCCAACAACTCCGACCACTTATAGCTATAATAACCAGCTGCATAACCGCCAGAGAAGATATGAGTAAACGCAAACTCCATCTGCGTACCAGCCACTAATGGCAACACTTGTACGCAAGCCATAGCATTGTCACCAAACTTGATAACTGCCTCCGAAGCGGTCAAATTGCTTGGCACCTCAAATGGAGCAGTAAGCGTATGCCATGCCATATCCAGATAGCCGAATGAGAGTTGGCGCACGCAAGCGTATGCCACATGGTAGTTAGCTGCCGCTTGAATCTTGTCGATGAGCTCTTGTGGGATAGTCGCGCCTGTCTCGTAGTGCTTAGCAAAAGTATCGAGGAACTCTTTCTCGCTGAGGAAGTTCTCGTTGAATTGAGAAGGAAGCTCCACAAAGTCGCGTGGCACATTCGTTCCGTTTTGCGCAGCATATTGGCATTGTGTGAGCATACCATGCAAACCATGACCAAACTCGTGCAAGAAAGTCTCTACCTCGTCGTAAGAGAACAACGCTGGTTTAGTATCTGTAGCACGAGTGAAGTTCATCACATTCACAACATGTGGACGGATATTCTTCTTGCCCACCATGTATTGCTCTTGGAAGTTGTTCATCCAAGCGCCACCGCGTTTGCCCTCGCGTGGGTGGAAGTCAGCGTAATACACAGCGAGGAAATTATTTTTAGCGTCAAATACTTCGTATGCAGTTACTTCTGGATGATATACTTGGATATTCTTATTCTCCTTGAAGGTCACACCATAGAGGCGCTTTGCCAAACCGAAGACACCTTCTACCACATTCTCTTTCTTGAAGTATGGGCGGAGCAGGTCGTCAGAGATAGCATACTTCTCCTCTTTGAGTTGCTTGCTATAGAAGCTCCAATCCCATGGTTGGAGGGTAGCATAGAAGCCCTTGCCCTTTGCAAACTCTTGCAATTCAGCCACTTCTTGCTGAGCCACAGGCATATAGCTATCGCGCAGTTGGTCGAGGAAGTTCATCACATTCTCCTTGCTCTCGGCGCAAGTGTGTGTCAATGATTTATCAGCGTGGCAAGCCTTCTCAAAGAGTTGTGCCAACGCGAGGCGGGTATTCACAATATCAATAATGACTTGTGTATTATCAAACTCGCCACCGATGCAACGGCTGTTGTATGCAGTGTAGAGTTCGCGACGAATATCGCGGTTTTGGCAATCCTCCATCACAGGGATATAGGTGGTAGGTTTGAGGTCGAGGAGCCAGCCTTCCATGCCTTTCTTCTCAGCATTGGCTTTGAGCATAGCTTTGGTATCGTCCTTCAAACCAGCGAGATCAGCCTCGTTGGTAATGAGCATAGTCCACGCATTGGTCGCTTTGAGGACATTTTGACCATACACGAGGGTGAGTTGAGAGAGCTTTGCGCTGAGTTCTTTATACACTTGCTTTTGCTCTGAATTAAGGTTTGCGCCATTATTAGCGAAAGACTCGTAGATATCCTCCAGCAGTTTTCGTTGTGCAGGATTGAGCTTGAGTTTGTCTTTTTGCTCATACACTGCTTTGATACGCGCAAAAAGCCCCTCGTTAAGGCGGATAGTAGCCGAGTACTCCGACATTTTTGGCGAAAGTTCCATAGCGATGGCTTGAAGTTCGTCGTTGGTTTCTGCCGAAGTAAGGTTGTAGAAGCAACCAGCTACTACAGAGAGCAACTCGCCCGACTTCTCATATGCTTCGATGGTGTTCTTAAAGGTAGGAGCCGCAGGGTTATTCACAATCGCGTCTATCTCTGCCAAACCTTGCTTGATACCTTCTTCGAAAGCAGGCATATAATGCTCAGGTTTGATGTCATTGAATGGATAGGTTCCGTGTGGTGTTTTCCACTCCTTATAGTGGAAGAATGGGTTGGCACTTGCCAACAGAGTTACTGCCATTGCAGCCATAGTAAGAATTGATTTTTTCATATAGTTATATTGTTTATTCTCTTTTAAACTAGTAGCACTAGTGGTACTAGTTGTGCTAGTGCGGCTAGTCAAACTGTATTTCTCCGAAAAATTCTGGCAGGTGGAAAGCTGGTGCTGGTGCCTCTATCGAATTCCAGGATGCGTAATGCTTCATTGGCGTCTTATCGCCACATTTATATAGGTTCGCGCGACGCGCGTGCTCGTGCGTGAGATCTAAGTCTATCAACGCAAATGGAATACCCACCAACAGCGACCAATGCGCAGCGCACAACTGCACAGGAAAACGCTTGATACTTTGCAATTGCTCTGCGTTCAGGCGCACCACATCCACTTTTCTTTCTTTACGGTGTGAGGCATTGCACACACCTGCGGCATTAAACTCGAAGTTCCAATAGTGGGTGTTATCTGCATCTGCGATGAATATCTCCACACATGCATCCTCATTCACCAGTTGCAAATCCTCCGTCTTGGTTGCCAATGGCACTTCGCCTTTCACCTCAAATCGCACATAGAGCATCTCATCGGTATGAGCTAAGGTAAAGGTAGTTTCTGGTGCAGCTGGATATTGCTCCACCCAATTCAGCGTATCAATCTTGCCTGAAACAGGTATTGCAGCCAATTCGGCATCAATCTTCGCAAGCGCCCCACCCGCCAATTCAGGTAAATATGTTGATTTTGTTCGTTTCATCTCCTACCTCTAAAGAGTAGCGCTCTCTAAATACTACTTTCCTCCTCTAATCAAGTTGATTGAACCAGACAACTGATATACACCCAAGATGGACTCATCTTGATTCTTCACCTTACTCTTATATGCAGGTTTAGACATATACTGTGCATTTACCGCAGCATCCGTTCCCAAAGCACGAATCACATAGAAATAAGCACCTTCAGCAGCTGGCTTACCGCCAATCTTACCATCCCACCCTTTCGCAGGATCATCCCATGAATACACCAACGTACCCCAACGATTATACACTTCACAATGAAACTCCTTCAACGAACGGTATGCTACACGAAACTCATCGTTAGCACCATCACCATTAGGTGTAAATACATTAGGTACCAAAAGCATTGATTCGCTAACGGATATCTTGAACTCCGTTGAGTCAAGCGCGCAATCTTGATTACTAATCAGCACAACTGCGCGATATACACCACTATCCATGAATGTATATCGATGCTCGGCATCGCTACGCGAAAGCAATAATTCGCTTCCTCTATATATTTTCCATTGGTAGTAATCGGCATTTAATCCATTAGACTCAAACAATACCTCCAGAGGTGCGGACATATTCTCCACATCATCTTTTGTATAAGGTCGATTGACCTCATTTGACGTTTCACCCTTTTTGCCACGAGTAGTTGTAATCGTCTGCGGATGTGCTTTCAACGCCACTGGTTCATACTCTAACGAAGCTGGAATATCTTCTTCCACCTGCAGTTGCTGTGCTAACACATCACTGATAACATAATCCGTAGCCACTGGTGATGCACCAACCACCATATTAGTAGCAAACTCTTTCTCTTCCACAACTATTGAGTCCACCCATATTTCGTTCGTAGCATCCCACGCTGCATCACGATAGGTGATTTGGCACGTACGTGGATATTCAGCCGCCTGTCCATTCAATCGAACATAACGCATATCGGGAACTTCTCCTTGCAGTGTCAATACCGTATTCTCACAGGACAACTCTGCATCAACTTGTATCACAGAAGGACGCAATTGTTCATAATCAAAAACCCAAAATACATCACGGATATTTCCCTTCTTAATCATATACCCCTCGCCATGTCGCAATCCTAGCGAATAATCCAAATATGAGGATGATGCTTGTATCGGATGAATGGTATCAGGCAATCGGTACCACTCTACATTACCCACGCTCTGCTTAGTCTTCAGTTCTGGATTGGCAACAAAGAGTAGCAACGTATCCCCTTTCAGAGTTAATTGCTTTGCCTCGCCTATGCACTCTACATGCAAAGCTAAAGCAGGTATTGAAATAATCCAAACAAGTGCTAATACGTACTTTCTCATTCTCATTTATTTACTTGGAAACGTGTATTACCTGTCTCAAAGAAGTCCACGATTTGCTTTGCCGCAGCAATACCCGCATTGATATTAGCTTCTGCGGTTTGCGCACCCATCTTCTTTGGCGTAGCAAAGTAGCGTCCCTCAAAGAGTTCTTGCATCTTTTGGTCTGCCGCAGGCATAATATCGGTCATATACTTAAAGTCCTTGCGGATTTGCATGAACTGAATCAACTCATCTTCATTGATGACCTCCTTGCGCGCTGTATTCACGAGCACCGCGCCTTGTGGCATACGGCTGAGCAATGCATTGTTGATACTGCCTTTGGTTTCAGGCGTAGCAGGGATATGCAAACTTACAACATCACATGTAGCATACAACTCTTCAGCAGTATGAACAGGAGTTACCCCCTCATTGGTCATTACCTCATCTGGACAATACGCATCATAAGCATAAATATCCATACCAAACCCTTTGGCAATACGAGCTACATTACGCCCCACATTACCATAGGCATGGATACCCAACTTCTTACCTTTGAGTTCTGTACCACTTGTGCCGTTGTACATATTGCGAACAGCCATTACCATCAAACCTAATGCTAATTCGGCAACCGCATTGGAATTTTGACCTGGTGTATTCATAGCCACCACCTTATGCGCCGTAGCCGCTGCCAAGTCTATATTATCATATCCTGCGCCTGCACGAACAACAATCTTCAACTGCTTTGCAGCATCCAACACTTCCGCATCCACATTGTCAGAGCGGATAATGAGTGCATCTACATCGGCCACAGCCTCCAGCAATTGCTCCTTAGCGGTGTATTTTTCTAGCAATACCAATTCATATCCGGCTTGCTCTACTACGTCACGAATGCCATCTACTGCCACTTTGGCAAATGGCTTCTCTGTTGCAACTAATACTTTCATATCTTTCTCTAATGTTGTATAGAATACGTTGATTTCTTTTTCTTTTTGTTCTGGTATATGATATACATGTTCCATTTGGCTGCAAAAGTAGTAAAAATTTCTGATATACGCAAACAAACAAGTACTTTTTTTTATAAAGATTCTTCTTCTACCGCCTCATCTATTATCATCTCCGTGCCACCTTCAGCCTTATACAATACAGCATTTTGTGCATCAACATATGCTACCATAGTACACATCTTACCTCCTACACATATAATAGCAACAGCCACATTTCCTTCTGAGGCAGTATATATATGGCTATATTCCGCTTTTTCTTCTTTGAAAGCTTGAGTTGGATTATTATCTATCGAATAGGGCGGCTCCCATTGGCTAATAACTTTTGTAGGTTCACCATATTGAGCAGAAAAAGAAGCATTGATAGATTGATACTTAGCCATAAGTTCATCCCATTCCTCTACACCTTCGTAAAGAATAATCACAGAAAACAAGGTATTGGTTTCAGGCGTAGCCATAAGTGTCAGCATCACATCTTCCCCATCCAATGTACCCATCAAGGCTGCCACATTCTTAATTCTCATACCCATAAAACCCATTTTCTTTACCTCTTTAACTGCGGTTTTCAAATTGCCATCAATAGGCAGACTGCGAAACATCATATGTTTCTGACCTAGCATTAAAACTGTACACAACGTGCACACTAAAAGAATTACTATTCGTTTCATATATTTACTCATTTAACTGCAACAAATGCACCCAAGAGAGGTGCATTTGTTTAGCGGATAGTGCGATTAGTATCCTCCACACCTACGCACATCATATAGAACAATTTAAAGCGATTGCTCGTACTCCTTCATGCAGTCCACGAGGGCTTGCACGCCTTCGAGTGTCATTGCATTATAGGTACTAGCGCGGAATCCACCAACGAGGCGGTGTCCTTTGATACCCACCATACCTTTGGCTGTAGCGAACTTGAAGAAGTCGTCTTGCAAGTGTGCGTACTCTGGTTTCAACACAAAGCAGATATTCATGATTGAGCGGTCTTCCTTGCGGGCTGTACCCTCGAAAATCTTACTCTCATCAATCGCTTTGTAGAGCAACTCTGCCTTCGCCACATTGCGTTCCAAAGCAGCTTGCAAACCACCATTTGCCTTCAACCAACGCAGGGTAAGCATAGCGGTATAGATAGGCAATACAGGTGGGGTATTGAACATACTACCATTCTCCACATGGGTGCGGTAATCAAGCATGGTTGGGATATGACGAGTGACCTTGCCGAGGAATGCCTCTTTCACAATTACGAAAGTCACACCAGCTGGTGCTAAGTTCTTCTGTGCGCCACCATAGATGATGTCGTATCTGCTCACATCAATTGGGCGAGAGAGGATATCCGAAGACATATCCGCTATGAGAGGCACATTGCCTTTTTTCTCATAAATTGCTTGAAGTTTCTCATCAGAGATCTCTGTACCATAGATGGTATTGTTGGTTGTGATATGCAAGTAATCCGCATCTTGTGGCACTTCGAAATCCATAGGGATATGGGTGAAGTTATCCGCTGCTGAGGTCGCCACCTCTACCACTTCGCCGAAAGCCTTAGCCTCTTTAATGGCTTTCTTCGACCAAACGCCAGTATTAAGGTAAGCGGCTTTGTGTTCCAAGCAGTTGAATGGCACCATGCAGAATTGCAGACTTGCACCACCACCCACAAATATTACGCGGTAGCCCTCTGGGATATTCAAAAGCTCCTTCATGAGCGCTTCTGCCTCATCCACAACAGGTTGAAAATACTTAGCACGGTGAGAAATCTCAAGGATACTCAAACCCTCGCCTTGAAAATCAATGACAGCCTCTGCTGTTTGTTTGATTACTTCTGCTGGCAGGATACTTGGTCCTGCATTGAAATTATATTTTTTCATATTACTTATGATTTTTCGTCATTTTCCAATTGCTTTTGGTGCCTTCAATAATCTCCGTGTCTGCTTTCTTAACTGCCTCTTTGATAGCAGCTTTTACTTTCTTAGCAGCTCCTTTGACATCTGTGATAATCTCCTCTACGAGGTCGGCTTTCTCAACCCAGCAGAGTGCGTCGCCCTTCACGGCAGTAGCGCCTTGCTCTTTATCGATAGCTACGACACGGCAGTGTTCAAACGCACGGATTGGTTCGATACCATGAGGCGTTTGCAAGTAGCAAACTACATCGCCTTGCTTGTAGAATGTACCCAATGCTGGCGCTTTGCTATCTTCGTTGAAATCAAGTTCCCACATGACTTTACCCGATAGCGTTGCCTCCAATGGCTCAGCATTAGGGTGCAGGATAGCGCGTTTGTCGGCCGCAGTGAGCACCTTAACGGGTTGACCAGCGGCAGCTGCTTTCTCTATGCGCTCAAAGAGGTCCTTATTGAATTGCTCTTTGGCCTGACCTGACTTGTACTCACGGTATTGCTTCTCGTGCATAGCGAACTCGAAGAGTTCTTCGTCGTCTTGACCACGATCCCAGCCGTTCTTCTCCATCTCTGCGATGAATTGTGGCAGCACATCTGGATAGAGAGCTTGTGGGTCGTCTGTATAGAACTCCATATTCTTCTCTTTGGCGAGTTCGATGATCTCTGGTGCCAATGTACCAGGGAGTTTACCTGACTTACCAAGGATCATGCCCCACATAGCAGGGTCCATGCGTGTAAATGGTTTCTCTCCCATGGACTTGCTATAGAGGTTCATGAGCGCAGCGTTCTTGACGTATTGTGAGAATGGAGTTACCAAACATGGTGTACCAAGCATAGGCCAGATACGTTGTACTTCGTCGAAGAGCTCTACGAGGAGTTCATCTTCGCTGAGGGCAGCTTGACCTCGCTTCACAAGGTTGGCGTTGATAGCCGCATGCATACCCTTAAGGTCAGCCATGAGCGACCCCATCATACCGCCAGGAAGACCACAACCTACGAGCAGTGAAGTCATCTTAGAGTTACGAGGGTCAATCCAGTAGCCGAGGAAGTCATCGATAAACTCTTGTGTGAGCGAGCGAGCTTCCATATATGCCTTCATGTTGATATCCTTCACTAGGAAACCTGCATCCTTGAGCATAGATTGAATGGTAATCACATCTGGATGCACCATACCCCAACTGAGTGGCTCCATAGCTACGTCCAAAACGTCGCCACCTGCTTTAGCCACTTCGAGCATACTTGCTACGGAGAATCCAGGACCAGAGTGACCATGATATTGGATGATGATATCCGGGTGTTTCTCCTTGATTGCAGCAACGATGGTGCCAAGCATTGCTGGGCGACCGATACCTGCCATATCCTTTAGACAGATCTCTTGTGCGCCATTAGCGATGAGTTCTTCAGCGAGGTTGATGTAATATTCCGCATTGTGCACTTCAGAGTACGTGATACACATAGTAGCTTGTGCGGTCATGCCTGCCTCCTTCGCCCACTTGATGGATGGGATAATATTACGTGGGTCGTTCAAGCCGCAGAAGATACGGGTGATATCCACACCTTGCGCATGCTTTACCTTATACATCAGTTTGCGCACATCCGCAGGCACAGGGTTCATACGCAACGCGTTGAGACCACGGTCAAGCATATGGGTTTTGATACCTACCTCGTTAAAGGGCTTGGTGAAGGTACGTACTGCTATATTAGGATTCTCACCGTAGAGTAGATTCACTTGTTCGCTGGCACCACCATTGGTTTCCACGCGGTCGAAGCAACCCATATCAATGATGACGGGAGCTATTTTTGCCAATTGATCTTTACGTGGCACATACTTGCCACTACTCTGCCACATGTCGCGATAGACAAGGGAGAATTGAATTTCTTTTTTAGCCATAATGGTTCTTGGTTTGTATGGTATTTTAGTTGTTAATAATTCGATTTTTATTGTACGATTACAATTATCGTGCAAAGATACAATATTTTTCTCATATACGCAAGTATTCTTGCCGAAATTTATTTTCAAATGAAATTTCCTTCGTTTTGCTTGCAATTATCAAAAAAAAGTTGTAACTTTGCACCGCATTTTGTATGCACTATTAATTTGATTAAATTAATCGCGCTCAGCGCACCAAAAACAATGAATATATCGTATAATTGGCTCAAACGCTACTTGACGCTTACCGACAGCGCAGAAGAAGTAGCTAACATCTTGACTTCCATTGGTTTGGAAGTAGGCAAAGTAGAAAAAGTACAAACCATCAAAGGCGGACTGGAGGGATTGGTCGTAGGCGAAGTCATCACCTGTGTTGACCATCCTAACTCTGACCACCTGCATATCACCACCACGCGCGTTGCTCCCGATGCAGAGCCGCTGCAGATTGTCTGCGGTGCGCCTAATGTGGCTGCTGGACAAAAAGTTATCGTAGCTACCGTAGGCACCGTACTTTATGACGGCGAGGAGAAGTTCACCATTAAGAAAGGCAAAATCCGTGGCGAAGAGTCACTGGGTATGATCTGCGCCGAGGATGAGATTGGTGTTGGCAACAACCACGATGGTATCATGGTTTTGCCAGCAGACACACCAGTAGGTATGCCTGCAAAAGAGTATTTCGGTGTGGAAGATGATACCCTCATTGAGGTGGACATCACCCCTAACCGTGCAGACGGCGCAAGTCACTATGGCGTAGCCCGCGACCTATATGCATATTATCAGGCGAAAGGCAATGAGGCGATAAAGCTGGAGAAACCAAGCGTAGAGGATTTCCATGTACAAAGCAACGCCTTACCAATTGAGGTAGTGGTAGAGAACGCTGACGCATGCCCTCGCTACACAGGCGTGAGCATCAAGGGTGTGACTATCAAGGAGTCACCCGACTGGCTCAAGAAAGCCCTCAACACCATCGGTATCCGTCCTATCAACAACGTGGTGGACGTGACCAACTTCGTGCTCCATGAGATGGGTCAAGCACTCCACTCTTTTGACGCCGACAAGATCAAAGGCAATAAGGTCATCGTGAAGAACGCTACCGAAGGTCAGAAATTCGTGACCCTCGACGGCGTAGAGCGTACTCTCTCCGCAGCAGACTTGATGATCTGCAACGCCGAGGAACCAATGTGTATCGCTGGTGTGTTTGGCGGACAAGACTCTGGTATCTCTGAGACCACCACCAATGTCTTCCTTGAGAGCGCATACTTCGACCCAGTGAGCATCCGCAAGACCGCTCGCCGTCATCAACTCTCTACCGATGCCAGCTTCCGCTACGAGCGCGGTTGCGATCCTAATAACACCCTCTACGTACTCAAACGCTGTGCACTGCTCATCCAAGAAGTAGCTGGCGGCGAGATTGCGATGGAGATTACCGACCAAGGCAAAAATTACTTTGCACCATTCCCTGTAGAACTGAACATTGACCGCGTGAATGCATTGATTGGCAAAGAATTAGGCGAAGAACTCATCGAGCGCATCCTCTGTGCTATGGAGGTTGAGATATACAGCAAAGAGGGCAAGGTATGGCAAATTGGTGTACCTCGCTATCGCGTAGATGTACAGCGCGAGTGCGATGTGGTGGAGGATATCCTGCGTATCTATGGCTACAACAATGTGGAGTTCCCAGAGAAACTCAACACCTCGCTCAGCTACAATCCTAAGCCCAACCCTGTGGCATTGCAAATCCGCATATCCGAGCAACTGACAGCACAAGGATTCAACGAGATATTGAACAACTCGCTCACCAAAGTATCTTACTATGAGCCACTTGCTGAACTTTCGTTAGACACTTGTGTAAAGATTATGAACCCACTGAGCCAAGACCTGGGTGTGATGCGTCAGACCTTGCTCTTTGGCGGATTGGAGAGTATTCAACGCAACGCCAACCGCAAGAATGCAGACCTCAAGTTCTATGAGTTTGGCAACTGCTACCACTATAGCGCGCAGAAGATTGCCGACCGTCAAGCCAAAGACCCACATTGGGTATATGACCCACTCTACGCATATAGCGAAGAGCCACACTTGGCGTTGTGGTTGACAGGTAATAAGACCACACAATCATGGGTGCAAAAGGAGGAGAAGAGCAGTTTCTACACCTTGCGCGCGTATGTAAATAATGTGCTCCGTCGTCTGGGAGTGAATATTGCCAACTGCGCATTGGAGCCATTGGAGAACGAACTCTGCTCCGACGGATTAGTGATTAAAGCACCTAACGGCAAGCAGATCGGTATGATGGGTATGGTGAATAGCAAGTTGCTCAAGGCATTCGATATTGACAACCCTGTTTATTACGCAGACCTGGATTGGAACATGCTACTCCGTCTCAACAAGCAATACAAACCAGTCATCAATGACCTGCCTAAGTTCCCAGAGGTGAAACGCGACTTTGCGCTGTTGGTAGATAAGTCGGTGAAGTTCGCTGATTTAGCTAAAGCCGCATTGGCAGCAGAGAAGAAGCTATTAAAGGCAGTCAACCTCTTCGATGTCTATGAGGGAAAGAACCTTGAGGCAGGCAAGAAGAGTTATGCATTGTCATTCATTCTTCAAGATGCGGAGAATACGCTGAAAGACAAGCAGATTGAAGCCATCATGGCAAAACTGCTCAAGACCTTCGAGGAGAAATTCGGAGCCAAACTGCGTTGATGACTTACGAAGACTACATAACAGAACAACAAACTGCATTCTCCGAAGAACATTCGGAGAATTGCTGTTTTCTTGAAAACCAAGCTGAAGGCGTATTTGTACGAGGACATTGATGAATACAACAAGCCACATAGCCGTCTTTGCCTCAGGCACTGGCACTACCCTGCAAACGCTGATTGATGAGCAGCTGCAACACGGGTATCGTGTTGTGTTGGTCGTTGCCAACCGCGATTGTTCTGCCCTTGCGCGTGCGCAAAACGCCCATATTCCTACCCTGCAATCCAAGGACTGGACAGAGATTGACCAAGCCCTCACACAGCACGATGTACAATTGGTGGTACTGGCAGGTTTCTTGGCAATTATCCCCGAATGGATATGCTACAAGTGGGAGAAGCGCATCATCAATATCCACCCTTCGCTGCTGCCCAAACATGGTGGCAAAGGCATGTACGGCATACGCGTGCAAGAGGCAGTATTGGCAGCAGGGGACACAACAGCAGGTTGCACAGTCCATTATGTGAGCGCAGAGGTGGACGGCGGTAGCATCATCGCACAATCCACCGTTCCTGTACTGCCAAACGATACCCCCGATACGCTATCACAACGCGTACAACAAGCGGAAAAACAACTCCTGCCACGCACCATTGCAACGATACTACACAATATTACACAACACTAAACAATACTACACCACACTATACAATGCTTAATAACGCTGAACAACAAGAAATCTTGCGTCGCCGCACCTTTGCGATCATCTCGCACCCGGATGCGGGTAAAACGACGCTCACCGAGAAACTCCTGCTCTACGGAGGTGCTATCCACGTAGCGGGAGCCGTAAAAAGCAATAAGATTCGCAAAACCGCCACCTCCGACTGGATGGAGATCGAGAAGCAGCGCGGTATCTCCGTGGCTACTTCCGTCATGGGTTTTGACTACAATAACTACCATATCAATATCCTCGACACCCCTGGTCACCAGGACTTTGCAGAGGACACTTTCCGAACGCTGACAGCGGTGGATTCGGTGGTGATTGTGATTGACTCCGCCAAAGGTGTGGAGACACAAACCCGCCGCCTTATGCAAGTCTGCCGTATGCGCAAGACCCCTGTGATGGTGTTTGTCAATAAGATGGACCGCGAGGGTAAAGACCCATTTGATTTGATGGACGAGGTAGAGAGCGAACTCGGCATCCATGTACGCCCATTGTCTTGGCCTATCAATAGTGGCGAGCGCTTCAAGGGTGTGTATAATATCTTCCAATCTACCCTGGATCTCTATACCCCTAATAAGACGCAAGTCACTGAATCATTGCGCTTTGACGACGTCAACGACCCACAAATTGCGCAGCTCGTTGGCGAACAAGATGCAATGAAACTCCAAGAGGATCTGGAGATGATTGAGGGTGTGTATAACCCATTCAGCCGTGAGGATTACCTCGCAGGCGACCTAGCTCCTGTGTTCTTTGGTTCGGCACTCAACACCTTTGGTGTGAAGGAACTCCTCGAGTGCTTTGTGCAGATTGCTCCTTCGCCACGCCCTGTGGAAGCTGTGGAGCGTAAGGTCGAACCTATGGAGGATGGTTTCACGGCGTTCTGCTTTAAGATCCACGCTAATATGGACCCTAATCACCGCTCATGTATTGCATTCTTCAAGATTTGTAGCGGTAAATTCGTGCGTAACACCTATTATAAACATGTGCGCGAGAACCGCCAGATGCGATTTTCGGCTCCTACCTGCTTCATGGCGCAACGCAAAGAGACGGTGGATGAAGCTTTTGCAGGCGATATAGTAGGTTTGCCAGATACAGGCAACTTCAAGATTGGTGACACCCTCACCGCAGGCGAGAACCTCCACTTCAAGGGTTTGCCATCGTTCTCGCCTGAGATGTTTAAGTATATCGAGAATGCCGACCCAATGAAGCAAAAGCAGCTGGATAAGGGCGTTAGCCAACTCATGGACGAAGGTGTGGCACAGCTGTTTGTTAGCCAGTTCAATGGTCGCAAGATTGTCGGTACGGTAGGACAATTGCAGTTTGAAGTTATCCAACACCGCTTGGAGCATGAGTACCAAGCCAAATGCCGTTGGGAGCCATTGCAAATGTTCAAGGCATGCTGGATAGAGTCCGATAACGAACAAGAATTGGAGATGTTCAAGAAACGCAAAGCCCAGTATATGGCGAAGGACAAAGAGGGACGCGATGTCTTCATGGCAGATAGCGGATACGTCCTCCAAATGGCGCAAAACGACTACAAGAATATCAAGTTCCATTTCACAAGTGAATTTTAACTAAAAATCAAAAAGATATGAAGAACATTAAGTTTCGTTTGACGATTATGAACTTCCTCGAATTTGCCGTTTGGGGAGCGTATTTAACATCTATGGGTACCTACCTCGCTACGCATGGTATGGCTACCAATATCGGCTGGTTTTATTCCATCCAAGGTATCGTGAGCCTCTTTATGCCCGCACTGATGGGTATCGTGGCTGACCGCTGGATTCCAGCAGAGAAAGCATTGAGTCTCTGCCACGCACTCGCAGGTACCTTTATGATTGCTACAGGCGCCTACGGACTGATGGCAGGCGACGGCGTAGTCTTCTCTACCCTCTTCTCGCTCTACACCGCTTCGGTAGCATTCTTCATGCCTACCCTCGCACTCAGCAACTCCGTGGCTTATACTGCATTGACACAAGCCAACCTCGACACCGTAAAGGCATTCCCACCTATCCGCGTACTCGGTACCGTAGGCTTCATCGTAACCATGTGGATCGTGGAC
>JAXJWX010000046.1:0-62514 GCA_036307765.1 Paludibacteraceae bacterium
CACTGACTGCTGATAGTACCGCAGCTATTGCCCTCGCATTGCACCTTTATTATAATGGTGTACACGATGAGGAAGATACCAAAATTACTATTCAACCACACCGTACACAATGGAACAACAAGATGTACGGCATGAACAATTTACATCGTTAAAACAATGAAAAAAGGATTTAATTTTACTATCGGTGGTCAAAAATACGAGACAACCGTTAAAGAAATAGAACCAAACGTAGCAGAAGTAGTAGTGAATGGTACTTCTTTCATCGTTGAGTTCCAAAAGAATGAGTCTAAGAAAGTCAAAGCTGCTCGTGTAGCTGCTCCTACCGCTGCTCCAAGTGCTACTACTGTAGCTAAGCCAGCTGGTGCTGCTACTGTGAAGAGCCCACTGCCAGGTAGCATCGTGAAAGTGATGGTTAAACCAGGCGACAGCGTGAAGAAGGGTGACACCCTCCTCACTATGGAGTCTATGAAGATGGAGAACATCGTAGCAAGCGAGTACACTGGTACAGTGAAGAACGTACTTGTTCAAGCAGGTCAAAACGTAATGCAAGACGACAAACTCGTTGAGATCGAGACCGTAGCAGTTGCTGCAGCTCCTGCTGCTCCTCAACCAAAACCAGCTCCAGCACCTGCACCAGCACCAGCGCCTGCTCCAGCAGCTGCGCCTGTAGGTGGCAACAAGATCAATAGCCCTCTTCCAGGTTCTGTGATCTCTGTAGCTGTTAAAGAGGGTCAAGCTGTGAAGAAAGGTGATACCCTCCTCGTGCTTGAGTCAATGAAGATGGAGAACCCTATCTTGGCTGACTGCGACGGTACTGTTAGCAAGATTGCTGTGGCTCCTGGTCAAAGCGTAATGCAAGACGACTTGCTCGTAGTTATCGCATAATTTTACCTTTAAAACTTTTAAAACCCTTAAAACTTTTTAAACTCAAGAATTATGTGGAATGACTTTATAAGTTTCTTCCAAGGCATGGGATTTTTGAATATGGAGTGGCAACAAGGTGCTATGCTCCTTATCTCCTTCTTCCTATTGTACTTGGCTATCAAGAAACAATACGAGCCATTGTTGCTCCTTCCTATCGCATTTGGTATGTTGCTTACCAACTTGCCAAACGCTAATATGTACCACCCAGAGTTGTGGGCAAACTTCCTTGATGCTACTCATGAGGGCTATCATAGCTACGGTTACATCATGAAGAATGCAGGTCTCTTGGACGTGCTCTATATCGGTGTAAAAGCGGGTGTTTATCCTTGCTTGATCTTCATCGGTGTAGGTGCGATGACCGACTTTGGTCCGCTGATTGCTAACCCTAAGTCTTTGCTCTTGGGTGCTGCTGCTCAGTTGGGTATCTTCATCACTTTCCTTTGCGCAAGTGCATTCTTCACTCCTGCTGAGGCTGGTTCTATCGGTATTATCGGTGGTGCTGACGGTCCTACTTCTATCTTCTTGACATCGAAGTTGGCTCCTCACTTGCTCGGCCCTATCGCTATTGCGGCTTATTCGTACATGGCATTGGTGCCAGTAATCCAACCACCTATCATGCGTGCGTTGACCACTGAGGCTGAGCGTAAGATCAAGATGAAACAACTCCGTTCTGTGAGCAAGGCAGAGAAGATTATCTTCCCTATCATCATCACCGCTGTTGTAGCGCTCGTGTTGCCTGATGCTGCTCCATTGATTGGCTGCTTGATGTTGGGTAACTTGATGAAGGAGTCTGGTGTAGTGGATCGTTTGAGCAAAGTGGCTCAAAACGAACTCATGAACATCGTGGTGATCTTCCTCGGTCTTTCTGTAGGTGCTACTGCTACAGGTGCTACCTTCCTCAATGTGAAGACTATCTTGATTCTCTGCATGGGTATCGTAGCCTTCGGTATGGGTAGTGCAGGTGGTGTACTTCTCGCTAAGTTCATGAACCTCTTCTCCAAAGAGAAGATCAACCCACTGATCGGTTCTGCAGGTGTATCTGCTGTGCCTATGGCTGCTCGTGTGAGCCAGTCTGAGGGACAAAAAGCAGACCCAAGCAACTTCCTCCTCATGCACGCTATGGGTCCAAACGTAGCTGGTGTGATCGGTTCAGCTGTGGCAGCAGGTATCCTGCTCACCATGCTCGGATAAGTATAAATACTTAAAATAACAAAAAAAGAGCCATTTTTTGGCTCTTTTTTTTGTGTATGTCAAAAAAAAGTAGTACCTTTGCAGCGATTTTCGACTATAGTCTCTGGCGATCAGCATAGAGCACGCGTATTTGCGGCTCGAACAGTAGTGCATACTATAGTTATTTAACCCATTAAAACAATAAATCGAAATGGATTTAATGAAAATTGCCGAAGAGGCATTCGCTGGCGAGAAGAAAGAGTTTCCAGCATTCGCTGCAGGTGATCAAGTGACTGTAGCTTATCGTATTAAAGAGGGTAACAAGGAGCGTATCCAAGAGTTCCGCGGTGATGTTATTTGCATCCACGGTAGCGGTGATAAGAAGCGCTTCACCGTTCGCAAGATGTCTGGCAACGTAGGTGTAGAGCGTATCTTCCCTATGGATAGCCCATTCATTGAGAACATCACCGTTAACAAATACGGTAAAGTTCGTCGCTCTAAATTGTACTACTTGCGTGCTCTTACTGGTAAGAAAGCTCGTATTCCAGAGCGCCGCGTGAAGTAATGCGCTTCGGTTATCGATAACAGATATTTGATTACCGATAACCGAATCTTGCCAAATGGTGTAATGGTAGCACTACAGATTCTGGTTCTGTCTGTCTGGGTTCGAGTCCTAGTTTGGCAACAAAGAAATGGATTCCCAATGTGAGTCCATTTTTTTATTTCTTAGAAAAAAGTTGTACCTTTGCAAATAAAGAGCAATCATGATTCGTGTAGCAATTTTAGGTTATGGCAATATCGGTCGAGCAGCCGAAGAAGCTATCCATGCAGCTCCTGATATGGAGTTGGCAGGTATCTATCACCACTATGATTCGTTGGAGGATATGCAAGCCGACGTAGCGTTGGTTTGTACGCCAACGCGCGAAGTGGAGGTGTTTGCTAAGCGACTGATAGAAAAAGGCATCTGCACGGTAGATTCGTTTGATATTCATACACAAATCTATTCCTTGCGACAAACGCTGGCACCTCTAAATCGTACTAATAACGCTGTGAGTATTATTGCTGCGGGGTGGGATCCTGGTTCTGATTCGGTTGTGCGTGCTTTGCTCTTGGCTATGGCACCCAAAGGTATCACTTATACCAATTTTGGTCCAGGTCGTTCCATGGGACATACCGTGGCAGCCAAGGCTATTGCAGGTGTAAAAGATGCTTTATCTATGACCATACCTCTTGGGACTGGTGTACATCGTCGCATGGTGTATGTGGAACTAGAAGAAGATGCCAATGCAGCTGAGGTGGAAACTCGGTTGTTACAAGATGAGTATTTTGCTCATGATGAGACGCATATGATTGTGGTAGAATCGGTTGAGGAATTGAATAACGTGGCACATGGTGTAAACTTGGTGCGCGATGGCGTGTCTGGCGATACACATAATCAGCGTTTTGCATTTAATATGACTATCAATAATCCTGCATTGGCAGGTCAAGTGATGGTATCTTGTGCACGTGCGGCCTCTCGTTTGCAACGAGAAGGGCGATATGGTGCCTACACTATGATAGAAATACCTCCTATTTATTTATTGCCAGGCGACGAAGAAACGCTTATACGTTCGTTGGTATAAGTCTTCCCTTTTTAGACCGTAATTCAATACAGCGCGCGTTTAGCGATTAGAATAGAGTGTGCTGTATCGTCGTGCATTCACACGATAGGCGATATACGCATCTGTCAGATTGTTTTGCGCTTGCAGCAGTTGGGTGTGTGCCTCCAGCAGTTCGGCTATGGTGGCTTGCCCCGCTTGGTAGCTGGCTTGTGTGAGGCGATAGTGATTAGCAGTGATATCCAATGCATGTTGATGCTCCTGAATCATCATGTCTGCTTCTTGCATCTTATAATACGCTTGTTTGGTACGTATATGTAGCATTTCGCCCATTTGCTCTTGCTGCAGTTGGGCGTGCTGAATAGCCATTTTTTGTTCGCGCATCTTATGACTGGTTTCCCACCAACCTGTCAGCGGAACGGACACGGATACAAACACAGACCCATTACCCGTTTCGCTGCCTAAGTTGTTTTGTAGTATATTCGTCTGCAACTTACCATACCCATAATGCGCACCAATGGCCACTTGTGGCAGCGCTTCTGCTAGTGCCATGCGGTGTTGCAGCTGTGCTGCTTGGACTTGCAATGCCAGCAACTCGTGTTCGGTAGTGATGGGTGAGAGTTGGTCGGAGTGGGGTATATCTGCAGTAGGCAGTATCTGCGAGTGCGTGGATGGGATAATGTGCAGCGTGTCGGAATATGGAATGCCGATGCCCAAGCATAGTGCCTGTTGTGCTAACTGCAATCCATGGGTCAGTTGGATTTGCATACGGCGCATTTCGGATTGCTTGAGTTCCACCTGCAATAGGTCTTTCGGCAACACCAATCCTGCACGCACTGCTGCCGAGACAGTCTGGTGAATGGTATCCAGCAATGCCATGGTGGCAGTAAGGGTGGTTTGTTTTTCGCGAAGTCCTACCACCAACCAATAACTTTCTTCCACTTCCAACAATACATCACGTTGTGTAATCTCTGACTGCAATTCGGCTGCTTCAACACCGAGATTAGCCAACTGATTGCCTGTAATAATTTTACCTCCCATATATACTGGTTGTACCGCGCTTACTCCTACTTGATAGCCATATTGGAAAAGCGATAAGTGATTATCCAATCCTAAGGCAGCTCCATAATTACCATAAAGCGCAATCAGCAGGTCTCGCACCGAAGCATTGCCTATATCGTCTATACCTATTTCCACCATAGGGTGCAGACTATGGTAGCCCATAGCAGACGCACTGATTTGTGGAAAATACTTGGTTATGGCTTGTTTCTTCACCTCTTCAGCTTTGCTCACGTTGAGGGCTGCTTGCTGAATCTTCTTGTTGTGCTGCTGCGCAAGGGATAGGCATGAGTCCAAGGTCAGCACACGATCCGCCATACCATGTACGCTGATAAGAAGGCAGAGCGCCAACACCAAGAAACGATATGTGGTAGTATGATTAGCGTGCATAGGTTTTCCAATATACAACAGGTAGAACAGTGATGGTGAGCGGCAGGGTGAAGATAGTGCCGAAGCAGATGACCACACCCATTGGCATCCACAGACTGGTTTGGGCTAAGATCATTGGCAATACGCCCAATGCTGTGGTTGCAGAAGTCAAGAACACTGGTCGCATACGGCGCAACCCCGCTTGGAAAGCGGCTTCGCGCACGGATAGGTGTTGTGTTCGGCGCAGTTCTTCTGCGTATTCGTACATGATAATGGCATTGCGCACAATGATACCAATCAGACTGACAATACCTAGCACCACGGTGATAGAAATATCCATATTAAATATAGATAGACCAACGAAAGCACCAAAAATGCACAGGATAGAGCTCGACAATGCCAATAGTGCCAATGACACTTTGCCAAAGTGGTAGAGCAGTAGCACAAACATCACCAATAGCGCAGCCACTACGCTCCATAGTATCTGAGGTATCAGCTGTTTGTTGATAGCGCTGAGCCCTCCATACTCAATGCTAACGCCTTCGGGCAAGGAAGATAGATGCTCGTTGATCCAGTGTTTCACTTGTCGCTCTGCATCCACTTGGCTGGTCTTGCCGCGCAGGTCGCAGCCCACGGTGATGGTGCGTATGGAATTGTGTCGCTCAATAGAGGCGTGATGCCATTGGGGGGTGAGTGTCGCTATTTGGCGTAGTGGCACCCATACCGAAGGGTAGGCAGTAGGCACCATGATATCTTCCAGCGTATGGTGATTCAGTTGATTAATATCTTCGGTGTATAGCATCACGGGCACTTGATAGTCACCTTCCCAGATAGTGGTGAGTGTGGCTCCATCGGTCACAGAACGCAGATAGAGCGTAAGCATCGTCTCCGTGACACCTAATCGAGACGCCTCAGGTTCGCGCAGCGTGATACGTGTTTGGGTGGTGAAGGCATCGTAGTTCGAGTGTACCCATGTCAGGTTGGGCAGGGTAGCCATAAACTGCTTGATGGAATCGGCAATAGGTAGCATCGCATCCCAATCATCGCCTTGGATTTTAATTTCCAGTGGATTACGTGCAGCTTGGTAGTCTAGCTGCTTGAATCGTATGTAGGCGTTGGGAAAATAGTGTTCATAGCGCGGTGTCATTTCCTTGAGCAGGCTGGCTGTCGCTTTGGTGGAAGTGGTGTTGACTATGAATTGTGCATAATTAGGGCGTGCCATTTGTGGGGTGTAGGTGGCATGAAAACGAGGGGAAGCTTGTCCTACAAACGCGGTGATAGAACTTATTCGCGCATCTATGCGCATCATTCTAGCCAGCGAGTCCGCCACCATGGCTGTCTGCTCTATAGAGGCGTTCTGCTCCAAATGAATCTCCACCGCAAAACACTCGCGTTCTGCTTTAGGTAGTAGTTGCAAGTTATGCTGTGTGAGCAAAAATAGACCAATGGCCATGCATACTGCCAAAGCCGTGAAAGGCACCCATACGCGGCGGAAACATAGACTCAACACACGGTGATACAAGCGTTGTAACTTAGAAAAGAAAAGCTGCTGCACCCGCTCAAAGCCGCGCAGATCCTTGGTGCGTTGGCGGCGAATGAAACGCGTAGCCATATATGGGGTAGCCCATGCAGCATAGAAGATGCTGGCGGTGAGTGCAAACAGCACCGCATAGGGGAATAGCTGAATAAAGTCGCCCAATGGTCCGTTGATGATTTTGGTCATCGGGAAGAACATGCCCGAGATAGCACACGTGGCCAATGCCATAGGCACAAACAACTGCTTGGTACTCACGGCGGCAGAATACCAGCGGCTATGCCCTTTTTCCAGCATGTCGGTATAGCCATCAATGACAATCACCGAATCGTCCACTATCATACCCAGTACGAATATCAGTGCTGCCAGTGTGACGGTGTTGAGTTCGATACCCGTGATATACATCAGTCCTATGCAAACGGCTATGCAGACTGGCACGCCCGTGCTTGCCACCAATGCCGTGCGCAGCGGGAAGAGCAGCAGCATGACTGCTATCACCACGATGATGGAGATGAGAATATCTTTTAGGAAGGATAGCACCGAGTCATTCACCACCTTAGGTTGGTCGGTGATACGATGAAAACGAATATCAGGTGGGAAAGTGGCGCGTGCTTGTTGCAGATGCTGTTCTACATCGTTGCCAAAAGCCACGATGTTATTGCCTGGCATCATTTCCATATTTACAATCACGCACGAGCGTTCGGGTTCGAGCACAGCATCCTTGTCGCCTGTGTAGAAGGTCACGAACTGCTTGGGTTCTTCGTATTGTCGTTTGATAGTGGCTATATCTTGCAGGCGTATGGCGGTGCCAGATACGGGGTCTATCCATACAATCTGCTCGGCAATCTCTCGCTCAGACGTATATGGGGTAGCTACTTGCAGGGGTTGGCTGTTGTGGATGTTGCCTCCTACTGTGCGTAGTCCACGTAGCATAAGGGACATCTGTAGGGCAGTCTGGTCAATACCGTAGGCAGACAGGCGTGCGGGGTCGATATATACAGCCACCTCTTCGTGCTGTGTGCCCAGTACTTTGATACGTCCCATCTCGGGCATGGTGCGTAGTTGGGTGCATAGTTGCTTGGCAAATGCTTCGAGTTCGCGCGGACTACGTTCGTTGCTCTCTATGGCCAGTAGCATGGAGGAGGTATTACCAAAATCATCTACGAGTACGGTCTGTAGCACACCAGGGGGTAAACTCGTCTTGTGAAATAACTCTAATCCCGCTCTGATTTTTGTCCATGCAGTATGGCTAGATGCCACCGAATTGCGAAGCGTAACGTACACATACACGACTCCGTCTTCGGATATAGAGTAGGTGGTTTGTTTGTCAATGTCTTCGAAGCCATTGAGGTAATTTTCCAGCGGAATAGTGACTTGTTCTTCCACCTCTTGAGCCGTAGCACCTGGATAGATGGCAGCCACTACACCTTGACGTATGGTGAATTGCGGAAACTCATCTTTATTCATCTTTGGCAATGAATAAATACCAAACGCAGTGAGCATCAATATGATGAAGAATACGATGCTCGGATTGCGCATAGCGCTTTGTATGTGGTCGCGTTTGCTCACCGAAGGTGGGGTGTTAATAAGTTACAGGGGCTCCGTTGTACATTTTTTGATAACCACTGGTGATGATTACATCGCCGACGGATAGTCCGCTGGTGACCAATACGCCATCGGCGGTGTAGGGCCCCACTTCTATCTGACGGCGCATGGCTTTGCCATTATGTACTACCCATACCATGGTACTGTGTGTTTGGGTGTGAATGCAGGTGGCTGGGATAATGATACCTTCTACGGCTTGCGTTTGCAATTGTATTTTTCCCACCATACCAGGCAGTAATTGGCGCTTGATTGATGCAGTAGTATGGGTCAGTGTGGCTGTGACGGTATAGGTGTGTGATAGCCGATTGGCAATTAAATTCTTTTCGGTTACTCGTATAGGTATATCAGATACGTGTATCGCTTCTACGGACATGGTACCGTTGTCTCCGATGGAGATAGTGCTAATATCTTTTTCTGGCACGTCAAATGCTACGTTGTATTCTTGTATGTCCAATAGCGTCATAATGGGTACTGCGGGGGCAATATTCTGTCCCATTTGTAGGTCACATTCAACTACGATGCCATCGCAGGGCGCCATGATTGTGCAGTCGTCTAAACGCTTGCGGGCTATGGCTAACATGGACTGTGCTTGTTGCAGTTGGCTGCGTAGTTCTACCATTTTTTGTTCGGTCACACCGCCTTGCTCGAATACTTGTTGTGCTCGTTGATAACCGTCGGTGGCTTGCTGCAATGTAGCTAATGCAATTTGCAAGGAGTTGTATGCTTGAATGCTATCAATGACCAATAATGCTTGCCCTTTCTTTACTTGATTACCGTTGGCTACATAGAGATGAGTTACTGTTCCCCCAATGGTTGAACTGATAGGAATAGAAGCGTTTTCTTTCATCTTTCCTACGTAGGCATGGGCGTTGATTTGCTTTTGTTCTGTAATGGTCAAAGTGCCAACAGGAATAGGTTTAATCTCTTGTTGGTTTTTAGATTGGAAATTACAACTACTCACATACAGCAGCAAGGGCAATAGCAATATAATATGAATCTTGTAATGCATACAATTAACTCTTTTTGGCAAGCATGAGAATATTGTTTCCTGTAATCTTTTTACTACTTGTGAGCTCTTCTCCCAAATATTGTAATTTGAATTCAATCGTTTTATCGTATATGGTCCCGTAGCCATATACTTCGGTATTGTAATATTCGGTTTCGGTAATTTCAATAAATTCTCCCCAGAAATCAGAATCCTGTTTTGTATAGGTCAAGGTGATGGTACGTAAAAAAGGACGTAATTCCAACTGATTATTGCTTAATACAGCTTGTGTTGTATAGGCACTGCCATTAATCGTATTGAAGGTTAGCAAAAATGTACTATCGCTCACATGAATGATTTCCATGGCTCCCATTTCATCTGGTAGCGAAATTTTTTCAGTAGCGTCTTTAACGATCTGCCCGCTAATCTTGAAACTATATTCTCCAGCTATGCTTTGTAATTGGGATTCACAAGCCGAAAAAAATAGGATTGCACCAAAGAGGAAACAATATAAGAAAATCTTAACTATTTTCATGACTATGTACAATTGTAGTTTATAATGTTATTTTACCCTCAAACGAGTCGCTTTCAGTGCTTCGTCCAAGTTCAGTAGAGTTTGTTGGCATACACCTTCATTATCCTGTACATGAGGATATAGACGCTGCAAACTGAGGTATATCTTCTCGGCTTCTGCCAACGCATGCAGCGATTCGCTGTCGTTGCCCACTGCGCGGCTGAGTAGGAGCTTGAGCATATCCACCGCACACCAGAACATCGCCAAGGTCGTATATTTGCCATGATGAACCTTGTACATGGGCAGGATCGTTTGATATGCCTCTTCAATCTTCCCTTCGCGGCGTAATTCAAATACCTCTTTGACGGTCATGGTTGTGTAGAGTTGTTTAGCAGTGGTGTAGCAGTTGTGTAGTGTGGTTTAGCGGCGGCGAAATCCTTGCATTTGCTGCATCTTCTTCATCATCTTGCTGGTTTGTTCGAACTGCTTGAGGAAGCGGTTGACCTCCACAATGCTCGTTCCCGAACCTTTGGCAATACGATTCTTGCGGCTACCATTGAGCAACGATGGATTGCTACGCTCGGCTGGGGTCATAGAAGATATGATGGCTTCGATAGGCTTGAACGCATCATCGCTCACCTCTACGCCTTTGAGGGCCTTGTCCATGCCTGGAATCATACCCATGAGTTCTTTCATCGAACCCATCTTCTTGATTTGAGCGAGTTGTGAGAGGAAGTCGTTGAAGTCAAATTGGTTCTTCGCAATACGCTTGCTGATGCGGCGTGCCTCTTCTTCATCGTATTGCTCTTGTGCGCGCTCTACGAGGGATACCACGTCACCCATACCCAAGATACGGTCGGCCATACGCGATGGGTGGAATACATCCAGTGCGTCCATCTTCTCGCCTGTACCGATAAACTTGATTGGCTTTTGTACTACCGAGCGGATACTGAGTGCAGCACCACCACGTGCGTCACCGTCCAGCTTAGTGAGGATTACGCCGTCGAAGTCCAGACGGTCGTTAAACTCCTTAGCCGTGTTGACAGCATCTTGACCCGTCATGGCATCTACCACGAAGAGGGTCTCTTGTGGATTGATAGCTTGCTTGATGGCAGCAATCTCTTGCATCATCTGCTCATCCACAGCCAGACGACCTGCGGTATCCACAATCACTACGTCATAGCCATATACTTTGGCTTCTTGAATCGCTTTTTGTGCTTTGATGACAGGATTGGCTTCGCCTTCGCCTGTATATACTTTAGCGTTGATTTGCTTACCGAGTACGCGCAATTGCTCAATAGCCGCAGGACGATATACGTCACATGCCACCAGCATCACGCGTTTGTTCTTCTTGGTTTGGAGGTAGTTCGCCAATTTCGCAGAGAAAGTGGTCTTACCCGAACCTTGCAAACCGCTCATGAGGATCACGGCTGGAGTACCTTTGAGATTGATTTCTGCTGCATCGCCACCCATGAGGTTAGCCAACTCATCGTGTGTGATTTTCACCATCAGTTGTCCTGGGCGAACAGCTGTCATCACGTTCTGACCCAATGCTTTGGCTTTCACCTCGTCGGTGAATTGCTTAGCGGTCTTATAGTTAACATCGGCCTCAAGTAGGGCTTTGCGAATGTCCTTGACGGTTTCGGCGATATTGATTTCGGTGATACGACCTTCACCTTTGAGAATCTTAAATGATCGTTCTAATCTTTCTGATAAATTATCAAACATAGTATTCCATTTTAATTTAGCGCACAAAGGTACAACAAAAAATGCACATATACAAGAAAATTGGGCGAAAGTTTACTTTTAAGCCCAATTTTCCTGCATGTATAGTATGAAACCGCTTATTCTATCTATCTTTTCGGATAATGCTTCCGCCTACTGCCATGTTTTGCTTGATAGCGGGGCTACCTTTGTAGGTGATTTTGCTGGCACCTGCGGCTTGTGCCCATAGCTCGCGTTGCACGTGTACTTCGGCTACGCTGGCACCTGCGCAATTGATGTGCATATCTTGCACTACGAAGGATTCAGCATCCAGTTCGCCTGCGCCTGCGATAGTGATGTGGGCGGACTCAGCTGTGCCCTGCAGTTCCAGCGAACTGGCACCTTTGGCATCTACGGTCAGGGTATTGACTTGCAAATGCAAATCGGCTTCGGCTGCTCCGTTGAGGTCGAGCGTCAGGGAGGGCTGTTGCAGCGTATGACCATCCAGGGTCTCTATCTTGCTGGCACCATATACGGTGATCTTGCGTAGGGTAGGTGATGCAATGCTAAAATTCAGCATCATATCTTCGATAGGTATTTGCGTGGTGACATCGATATAGAGTACACTATCTCTCACCTCTGCCTTCCAGTTCTCCTCGCCACTAACCACCGATTGTAGCATATTCGTAGTCAAGGTAGTAGAGGGTGTAGCGGCATGGCTCAAATGTAGCTCTGCGGCTCCACGCAGTTCCACACTATGGTATGCGTCCAATTGCAACGTAGAGTGGGCTATACCTGCATCGTCCATATCAAAGCCGTCAATAGCCATCGTGCTTAGGATTTGAGGTGCATGCTCATAGGAGTGATACATTTTAAGCAGCGAAGCTCCCCAAAAGACGATAGATGCTATCCATAATAGTATCGTAATCCACCAGAAACGTGCTTTAGGACCGCGACGGGTACGCATATATGTTACGATGGAGTGCACAATCATCACGATGGGCAATACGACTATAGCTATCAATGCAATGATTAGCAGCGGAATGAGGAATGCGCTTCCGCCTACTAACATTTCGGCAAAAACAGAGATAATAGGGAATGCTGTACCTGCTGTGGCTGTTCCTGCAACAGCAATAGCAAATAAGGCAATAATCATAGCAAATCCAATACAAATCATAGGCAACGCCAATATCGCCAAAATCACGTTGAGCACAATGCTCAGCACGCGTCCGCAACCAGCATGTTGCGATGTATCCACCTTCACTTTCGGACGGCGGTTCTCGCCGAACTCCGTAGGTGCGCCAATCTGCGATTGGATGCTGCGCACCATTTCTATGGTCACAACTTGCGTGTTCTTAGCGAACAACGCTTTTTGAAAGAGTTCTGCGATGCGCGCTTCTATATCCGCCATCACTTCTTGACGGTCGTTAGCGGGCAAACGCATCTCTATATCTTGCAGATAGTCTTTTAGCGTTTGATAGGCATCTGTGTCAATGTGATACACCAATCCATTTAGGTTAATTGTACGAGTTTCGTTCATAATCGGGTCGAATTATTGGTTTGTTACTTGGTTGACTGCTTGGCAGATTGACTGCCATTCTTCGTGGAGTTGGGCGAGTAGTTGTTCGCCTTCAGGGGTCAGCGTATAGTATTTGCGTGGTGGTCCTCCTGTGGATTCTTGCCAGCGATACGATAGCAATCCCTCATTCTTCATGCGGGTTAGCAATGGATAGAGTGTACCTTCTACCACCAGCAATTCGGCTTTTTTCAGGGTCTCCAGAATATCGGAAGCATAGGCCTCGCTGCGGCTAATGATGGATAGGATACAGTACTCCAATAGCCCTTTTCGCATTTGACTTTTTAGATTGGAGAGCATAGTTTTGTTGTTTTAATCAATCCGTAATTTGGTTGTAGTTGGGCATCAGAATCATCAATATGATGTAGAGCAATACGCCAGGAAATCCTACGCTAAAGATACTTAGCACTGCGTATAATACGCGAATTAGTGTTGGATCTACATTGAAATACTCGGCGATTCCGCCACAAACACCCGCCAAAATGCGGTTAGAAGAACGATACAGTTTTTTCATTGTTGTATATTTATGTTATGTTTAGTCGTCTATGCGTAGGAATTTTCCGTCTAAATCGAAGAGCAGCTCCATGCCGTTGCCCAGTTCGATTTCGAGGGCGTACTTGCCGATGGAGTATTTTACGGCAAAGTGGTTGGGGTAGTGTTGCTTGAGATAATTGGCAATCACTTCTGGAATAATCCCTTCGGGTACAGGATAAATCTCGCAATCAATGGATTCCAAGTTTCCGCTATGATCAAAGTCGATCTTAGTGGCATTTTTCAAATACGCGGTAAATTCATAGAATAGACCATCTCTTTCTTTTTCAATGTATGCTATGTCGGCTACATGGAAGTGTTGTTGCACGAAACTTTGTGCCTGTGCAGGCAGTTCCGAAAAGGCGATCGTTTGCTCATGATCTGCGCATGCAGTCAGCGAAATGAATAGGGTTGCCATGATGGCTAATGCTTTTTTCATAGTAGTAATTATTAAATGGTGAATAATAAGTTGTTTTTTTAGTCCAAAACAAAAAGTGTGCCATCGCTTTTTTTTGTTTTCTGGTGCAAAGGTACTGCTTTTTTTACTACTATGCAAAGCAAAGTACTAAAACATTGCAAAAAACACGAATAAATATACTTTTTTCTATTTTTTTTCAAAAATATTTGGTCATATCAAAAAAAAGCAGTACCTTTGCAGTCGCTTTTGGAAACAAAGGCGAACATGGTGGTTATAGCTCAGTTGGCAGAGCATCGGATTGTGGTTCCGAGTGTCGTGGGTTCGAGCCCCACTATCCACCCAAAAAAGAGCGGGATACCCTTGGGTATATCGCTCTTTTTTTGTGATTAGTATGAGG
Source organism: Paludibacteraceae bacterium (assembly GCA_036307765.1). Taxonomy (GTDB): domain Bacteria; phylum Bacteroidota; class Bacteroidia; order Bacteroidales; family Paludibacteraceae; genus Colicola. The sequence goes on from JAXJWX010000046.1 coordinate 14,385, forward strand.
GCTCGAACCCAATAATAGGGGTCCCCAAAAATCTCCGATTTATTATTCTTGTTACGATTTCGAATCGTCTTGTGCTTCTTTCTGCGTTTCCACCTGTGCTTTGATCTCCTCCCATGCTTTTTCGGCGTAGGGGGTGAGGGTGGTGTACACGACGGATTTTTCTCTCAGTTCGGGTTGGATAAACTGAAATTGCTTGTCCAGGTTATGCACGCATAGCACCAGTGCTACGATCACGATACCCCATTTGGCTGCGCCAAACACGCCACCTAATAGGCGATTGATCCAACCCAATTGTATCTTCTGGAAGAGTTTGGACAGCAATCGTGCCACGATGTTCAGTCCCAAGGCGATACCCGCAAAGAGTAGGGCGTATGCCACTACGATGCAGGCGGTCTCGCTCCACTCGAACTGCTGCATGAGCCAGTTGGCAAAAGCGGCACTCCAGTACTTGGCACCGACGAAGCCCAAGATGATAGCAGCTATCGAACTGATTTCTACAATCAACCCCTTCATCAGACCTCTGATGAGGCCGATGAGCAGGGGTAGAAGTATGAGAATATCAAGCCAAGACATTAGTTCTTAGAGTATTCATAACCTGGCTTGTAGTTGCCTTCGGCATCATACAACCAGTGTTCGTCACCGTCATACAATTGCAAATCATCCACCGAACGGATAGAAATTGTCCAATCATCTTTAGCAGGACGATCTGATTCATATTTACCATTGTATTTCAAGCCATTGTCATAATAGAAGCCAAGGATACCTACAACATCGCCCCAATAATTATCTGCTGGCAAGTAGAAGTGTGCATACTTAGCATATTCTGAGGTTGAAACGGCGCTGTAATTGTTATTCAGATCATAGAATACACGAGCTTGAGGGAAGTTCATGTTGTTGGTTGTTGGCGCAAATACATTGGCATCTTGATCCGTCTCAGGATCGCCTAATTTACAATCTTTAGGAACTCCATAGTCATAATATTGTCCAGTGAAGTGTACATCCTTGATACGCACCAACTTGGCATCCAAGGAGCGTGCTTCTTTCAAGTCAAGGATATGATTAAAGTCGGTAATTGCTAATGTCTCGTAATACAATTGGCTTTGATCTGGCAAACCAATGCATTGGGTACGAGCTTTGAAGACAGCAAAAGGAATACGACCTGCTGCCCAGCCCACTTTTTGCTCAGCATAGTTGGCGTAGATATTATTGTTGTACGATGGCAAGCATAGTTGTGGTTGGTTGGCGTAACGACCGATAGCAAGACCGTCCACGCGAATCAAAATCTCTTGTCCTAATTGGTATAATCCACCAATTGAACCTGCATCTACAGAAAGACGCAATGCTTGTTGGGTAGTGTCATTACCATTTACAAACACTTGTTGGATACACAATGTCTTGTAGAAGTTGCCTGCATAGTCATCCGTTGTTACGCGCCCGCGTATATATATAGGTGTGTCGGATACAGGGATGGTGTCGATGGAGAAGAGGTAGTAGTTACCTGCCTTTGAGCGCTCGCGGTACAAGTCTGGCATGCAGTAGTTACCTTCCTCGGTCATATAGGTAGCTTTGAACTCCTCGATGGTGAGGCATTGGCCTGCTTCAATCATGGCATCTGCTTCTATCTCAGAGATATACAACTTGGTTGGCTCGTCAGGTGTACAAGCAGCCAAGAGCATGCAGCCCATAGAAAAGAGCAATGCGGATATGTTAAATACTGACTTTTTCATATTGCTTAGAATTTATATTGGATATTGAGATAGAAGTTGGTTCCCCATGCGTAGTAGTACTTAGATGGGAATTTCCATGCGTTAGGACTGATGACTGACACAATTTTGTCATTGGTCAAACCTTGTTTGGTTTGACGTGGCAAACGTGCTTGTTGATAACCACCTGTCTTGAAGTGGGTATTGTTCAATACGTTGTTTACAGTCAAGTTGATGGAGATAGACTGACGGTTCTTGAGATAAATCAGTTTACCGATACTAACATCCACCAAGAAGCGATTCAGTACATTGCCATCTACCAGTGATTCTTGCATTGAATGTATGCTATATGGATAGTTCAGCATAGGAACACCATATTTGTCATACATGGTATTACCTTGTTGGTCTTTTGCAATCGCATTGATTGCTGGGTCAATATAACTGCCGTTCACGATGCTACCATCGGCACGAACGCCTGTGAATAATCCTTCATGCGGCGAGCAGGTGCGTAATCCAGGAAGTTCCAATCGAAGTAGTTCACGGTAATATCTGCAAACCACATCTTAGGATGGAAGAAACTCAGTTTCAAGCTGGCATTCACTTGTGGACCTGTAGCCACGCGCAGACCTTTGATGAGTACGCTGTCGCGCAACTCAAAGATCGGTCCTTCGTTCAGGTCATTAGCTGCACGGTCGCTTTCGTCTGCCAGAGCCATACCATTTTCCGCAGAGGTGATAGCCAGGGCGTTGCTGGTATAGCGGTAGTCGCCTACGCTGACTACACCTGTCAAGGTGAAGTAGGTGCCCAGTTTCACGGCAGCAGCAGCTTCTACACCACAGTGGCGGCGGTTGATACCTGTAATAGATTGGTTAACAAAGGTGCGTGCTTCATCATCGTAGTAACCATTGAGCTCGGTGCCATTCCAGAATTGGGTGAAGAATCCTGTCACACGACCACGAACGATAGGGTAGTTGAATGAATAGGTCAGGTCACCACCTACAATCTTTTGGCTAGCACCGAAGTACTCTTGCAACCAAGAAGTGCCGTATTGTTGTGCATAATAGCCTGCATAATCATGACGGTAAATAGCTTCTGTAGCACGATCGTGTACGCGTGGCGAAATGTATGCATCGCGTGCAAGAGGTGCTTTGGTCTCTGCCATGGCATTTACTTTGATTTGGTTGCGGCCGTCAATCTTGTAGGTTGCACCTATTTTGAAAGCTGGATCAACGAAGTGATGCGCTGTTCCTACCAATCGAGTAGGCAAAGTAGAGTAGTCGGTTGTATTCAATACATCCTGAGCTGCATTTGACAAGTAGTACCAAGCGTTATCTGGGTTCAATTTCGCCAAGTACCATGCGCGACCATTGAGCATGTCGGTGGTGCGTTGGATGCTAGAGTAGGTGAATTGCAAACCGTAGTAGAGGTCCACATTGTTCCATTTCCACTCGTTTTGTGCCCACAGTTTGGCGTTGATCATATTGATGCGGTAGTCGTAGCCGAAGCGTCCGTGATCTTTCACGGTGTCGTTAGGATGACGCAAGTCGTTTTGCTTCACGTTGGCGATGTCGGCTTGAGTAAGACCGATATTGGTTGCCAACTCCTTGATATCGCGCTCTGCGAATGGGTCCACATCAATCCATTGGTTACCGCCCAAGAGGTCGTCCACAGTCTTGTAGTGGATACCTTGGCTACCTTTGGCTTCCAAACCAGCGGTGATGGTCAGGTTATCCACAGCGGTGTTGCGGTAGTTGATATTGATCATACCCTCTTGGATATCGTTGTGACGACGCTCCACGATATAACGTGCAGAGCCACCAGGGTTGTTCACGTTGTTGGCATTGTTGGCTGCATAGAGGGCATCCCAGTCAATCTGAGTAGCTTTGTCATCGCGGCTGGTCCAGAGGTCCACGAGGGTGTTGTAGGTGTTCACATCAATAGAAGGACCTACATAGCCGTAGTGAGAGTCTCCACCGTTGCCCAGACTGGTGCCATTCCAATCTGTTCCGTTCCATGTCTTATCAATGAAATCGCCGTTCTTATCCAGCTGTCCGTCCCAGAGGAAGGATGGCAAGTTGCGGTAGTAGTCTGGACGTGGGTCGGTAGCGTTGTAGAAGGTCAGCGCAGAGTTGCTGTACATGCTGTAGTGGTAGCCCACACCTGCTTTGAGGAAGTTCTCCTCGTTGATTTTCCAATCGAAACTTGCGATCACGGTTGGGTCGTAGCTATGTACGATACGTGAGTTGCGCATTTTGCCATCTTGGTAACCCCAGTATGGGTTGTAGTTGTTGTGTCCCCAGGTGGTCTTGTTGTATTGGTTGGTGAGGTCATAGGTCTCTTGGGTGAGTGCCGATGACTGACCGCGACGGGTTGGCGCACCAAAAGTGATGAGGGACAGGCGTTTATCTTTGCCCCATTGTTTCTCCGCGGTAAAGAAGTAGCCTATGGAAGAGTAGCTGATACCTTCGCCGATCTCACCTTTCACGTCGATGTATGGGGTGTAGCGCCATGCCAATTGTGCGGTGAATGCCCAGCCGTTCTCCATGAGTCCGCTGGAGTAGGTAGCACGTGCAGCACCTTTGTAGTTGCGGTTGGTGCCCGCCAATCCTACTTTCCAACCTTGTGCATAGTTGGTAGCTGATTGCATGTAGTTGGTGGACTTGCCCCACGAACCGAAGGTGAAGTTGCTGGCTTCCATGCCTTCTACTACTTCTTTGTAACGTGTTGCATCGTTCAGACCGCCCATAGCAGAGAAGTTGAACTGTCCACGCTCGGCAGAGTTGAAGGAGATGCCTTCGATGTAGTTTTGCTCGTAGATCTGCTCGTAACCACGACCGCGATAGCGGGCGTTGGACCATGCGAAGGAGATAGTAGCGTTGAACACATCTTGGCTGGCACTGGATGCCGATGCCATCGATTGGCTCTTACCCTCGTCGTCATTCAGGTCCATCTCGGCGAGGTTGAGTACTACTTCTTCCTTGATTTCTGTCATCAAGTCGGTTTGCATGATTACATCTCCGAGGTCGGTCAGTTGGTTTTCTACCAGTTGTATCAGAAGAATGTCGGAAACATAGCCGTATGCTTCTACGATTACTTCTTCATCAATGGCTTCGAGGTAGGTCAATGAGAACTTACCCTCGTCATTGGTGGTGGTTGTAACGCCTTGATTCGCCAGTGTTACTGTGGCTCCCTCAATGCCTTGCTGCTCGACTGATATCAGTCGTCCTGTCAATCGTGTCTGTGCATTAGCACCCAGCACAGCAGCGATGGTCAGGAATACAGCGATAATTGTTTTGCGCATAAATGTTATTGTTGTTAGTTATTTTTATTCTAGCCTTTATCCAATACCCAATATCCAATACCCAATAGCCGCTTTGTGGCGTCCAGCGGCTCTGCCGCCTAAAACTCCGCCGTCTTAGGTGTACGTGGGAATGGGATCACGTCGCGGATGTTCTGCATACCAGTAACGAAGAGCATCAGTCGCTCAAAGCCCAATCCGAAACCTGCGTGAGGAGCTGCACCAAAACGACGTGTGTCTAGGTACCACCACATATCTTTCATAGGGATGTCGCGGCGCTCAATCTCAGCGTTGAGTTTGTCGAGGCTCTCCTCGCGCACGCTACCGCCGATGATCTCGCCGATTTGTGGGAAGAGTACGTCGGTACCTTGTACGGTCTTGTCGTCCTCGTTGATCTTCATATAGAAGGCCTTGATATCCTTTGGATAGTCGGACATGATGACTGGCTTATTGAAGTGCTCCTCTACGAGGTAACGCTCGTGCTCTGATGCCAAATCATCTCCCCATGTGCATGGGAACTCAAACTTCTTGCCATTTTTGATAGCTTCTTGCAAGATATTGATACCCTCGGTGTAGGTGAGACGCACGAAGTCTGTTTTGATCACGGACTCCAAACGTGCAATAAGACCCTTGTCCACAAATTGGTTAAGGAACTCCAAGTCATCCTTGCAGTGCTCTAGAGCCCAGCGCACGCAGTATTTGATAAAGTCCTCTTCGAGGTCCATGAGTTCGTCTTTTTGGATGAAGGCTACCTCTGGCTCAATCATCCAGAACTCTGCCAAGTGGCGTGGGGTATTGCTGTTCTCCGCGCGGAAAGTAGGACCGAAGGTGTAGATCTTACCCAGTGCCATCGCAGCCAACTCGCCCTCCAGCTGACCTGATACGGTAAGCGAGGTTTGTTTGCCGAAGAAGTCATCGGAGTAGTCTATTTTGCCTTCCTCATCTTTCTTGAGGTTGTAGAGGTTCTTGGTGGTCACTTGGAACATCTGTCCTGCGCCCTCGCAGTCGCTGGCGGTGATGATTGGTGTGTGGAAATAGAAGAATCCGTGCTCGTGGAAGTATTGGTGAATAGCCATTGCCATGTTGTGGCGAATGCGGAACACGGCGCCGAAGGTGTTGGTACGTGGGCGGAGGTGTGCGATGGTGCGCAGGTACTCCATGCTCAGACCTTTCTTCTGCAATGGGTATTGCTCAGGGTCGGCTGTGCCGTACACTTCGAGTTCGGTGAGTTGGATCTCTACGGCTTGTCCGCTACCTTGGCTGGCAACGAGGTGACCTGTGGCAGAGATACATGAGCCAGTGGTGACGGGCTTGAGGTTCTCCTCTGGGAAGTTAGCGAGATCCACTACGATTTGGATATTTTTGATTGTTGAACCGTCGTTGAGGGCGATAAAGCTGACGTTCTTGTTGCCGCGACGGCTACGTACCCATCCACGCACGTTGATGAGTTGTCCTTCTCCTGCGAGTTGCAGGGCGTTAATGATTTCTGTTCGTTTCATTATGATTGTTGCTTATTTAATTTCTCTTTCCAATATCCAATACCCATTATCCATTATCCAATATCCAATACCCAATAATGGAATTAGCCCGCAAAGTTACTGCTTTTTTTTGACATATGCAACACTTTTGTGTTTTTATTTATAAAAACCCCGCCTTTAACCTCTCACCTCTCGCCTTTACACCCTACACTCTACACCCTACTCGCTACACGGAAACTCGGAATGCATATCCTCGGTTCTGTGTCGTTCCGTGCAGTTCAGTGGTTAGAAAATAACCGCAGAAAAATGTCCCTCCGTGGGAGATGATCCCAACCACGGACGAGCACGGACGAGCACGGAAACACGTGACATAATACCTCCTACTCGCTGCGCTCGAGAGATCTAAACTATCCCAACTAATACAGAGCGAAATAGGTTTAGATAGTTGAGATTTCTGCCCACAGGGCAAGGAGAAACCAAAATCCTTGGTTTTGTGTCGTTCCGTGCAGTTCAGTGGTCAAAAATATACCCTTCGTAAAGATGTCCTTTCGTGGTATAAATTCCCACCACGGACGAGCACGGAAACACGTGACATGATACCTCCTACTCGCTGCGCTCGAGAGATCTAAACTATCCCAACTAATACAGAGCGAAATTGGTTTAGATAGTTGAGATTTCTGCCCATAGGGCAAGGAGAAACCAAAATCCTTGGTTTTGTGTCGTTCCGTGCAGTTCAGTGGTCAAAAATATACTCTTCGGCAAGATGTCCTTTCGTGGTATAAATTCCCACCACGGACGAGCACGGACAGGCACGGAACCGCGGGATAGATTCACCTCTCGCCTCACACCTCTATATCGTATTTCTCGCAGAGGTATTTCACCACGTTGGGTGGTAGGATTTTTGTTTTGGGTGTGATGTGGTTGGCGCGTAGGAAGGCGGCATCGGTACGAAGCCAGCGGCGAAAAGTCTCGCCGCTGACGCCTGCTGCGCGTGCCAGCTCAATCTTGGTATATGATTTCATACGCTCTAAAAGGGGGTGTTATTTTTCCTGAGCGGCACTGTGACATGCTACTTTTGCACTAACTTTTTGGAAGATAAAGTGGCGCAATGTCTCGTGTTTCTTGCCTTGTTGACGCCACCATTGTTCGTAGATAGTTCGCTGTTTGGGGTCTTTCAGAATGGCAGCTACCTTTTTGTTGGTGTCGCCAAACCATTGTCGATGTGCCTGTTCTTTCTCGCTTACGCGGGTACGTCGTTTTCTGGGCAGCATGGATACAACCACGGTGCCATTCTTTTGTGTGCGATAGCACACGTCGCCTAATCGGCCGCTGATGGACTGAATGCCATCCATTAATGTTACTTTTGCCATAATACTATTTTTTTTGGGATTTATATATCAGTTGACACTTTCATGAATTTTCTTGCCGCTCGCGATGTTGGCGAGCGGAATGTTGTTGGTTCATGTTGTTTATGTTGTTGATTTAAAATAATTCTCGTTGTTTTCGTTATAGTGTCAAGTCTGTTGCACCATACATATTTTTCCCTGTCGCGCCAGGAAGTTGATTGGCGCGAAAGTTGTTGAAAAAATAATGTTGTTTAAGTTGTTGATTTACATTATTCTTGTCGTTTGGGGTTGCAGTGTCAACATGTATATAGTTCTTTTTTTTAATAAACCTTCAACCTTCCACCTCTTCGCTTACCACTCGGTTACCACGCTGACTTTCCTTGTACTCTCGCCATTTTCTCCCTGGCAAGTTTTCGGTAAACCATTCTCGTGCTTTCAGCTGTGCTTCGGTAGGTGGTTTCTGTCGCGTTGGACAACGCTGAATGATTTGTTTTCCGTATTGTACTCGGGCGTAGTACCCTTTGGCTATTTTGCCCCGAACACATTCTATCGGAGCCATCATTTTTGCTTGCATAATTTTCTACCTGAAATGTTAGATAATATACTATAATGTTGGATAATTTTTGGAGAACAGGATACCTTTTTAACTTGTGGGACAGCAGGGACGGCAGGGACAGCACTTTTCTCTTTCTCGTCCCCGTACACGCGCGGACGAGTTTATGTATTCTGCTGTACCTGCTGTCCCTCATCAGTCTTTCAAGATCCGCCTCAAAGCAGAAATCTCGTCCGTATCTCTCTGATATACAATCCATCCGCGTGTTTGTGTGTTTCCGATTTTCCGTTTTGTCGCTTTGTATCCTGCTGTCCCTAACACCATCCCCAACCTGCTCAACGCCATCGGCTTCTTGATGTTGCCGTAGGTCACCAACCGCTCGCTGATCTGTGCCGTGGTCATAAACTCGCCTTTACCTTCGGCTGGCACATCGAATAGTATCGGCAACAACTGCTCCTCGTTGCTCTCGTCCCTAAAATGCTTATTATGCTCCTCCAGCACCTCTATCTCATCCAACTCAAACCAATAGCAGAAAGTCGGGTCATTCGCCAACGCCCATGCTTCTGCGTACATACGCTCGTAGGGCAATGTGGTGAAGAACGGGTTTTGGATGCTCTCCACCTCAAACGGCAACCAACGCCTATTGCCCGTAATGTCGGTGAGGAAATCCCGCCTATTGCCACTGGCACAGAAACTCGCCAATCGCACCCTCCGCTCCTTGGTGTAGGCATACGCAGCGCGCTCGTTCACATCCGTGGCGGTAATCACCGATTTCAGTTGATTGAGTTCACGGTTGTTCATCGAGTCAATCTCATCCAGCGAGATAAGCCCAAACTCCGCAATACGCAGCCGTTCATCTTTGTTCAGATCGTTGCTATTCGCCAACTTACACGCATATGCACGCAGATGTGGCGGAATGAGGTGTTCCAACCACGTGGTCTTGTAGATACCTTGTTTGCCTATCAATACCAGCACTTGATGATTGACCACCTCATCGTTCATCCAACTCGCCACCATCGCCACAAACCACTTCTTAAAGCAAGTGCGCCACAAGAGACCCTCTCCATCTCCCCCTTCAAGGGGGAGTGTTGACTCGGGTTCATTCCCTCCCCTAGCGGGGTCCCCGACGACACTTGTGTCGTGGGGTGCTTCTGAAGGGGAGGTTAGGTGGGGTCCGAGGGTCCTCACTTGCCTCGCGACAAAATCAATCCAGTCGGGTTCCTCTTCCGACCATGGCTTGAGGGACAGCACATACTCGCGCAGGGGGTGCACTTGTGGTATCAAGTCAGACTGCAAAGCGGTCAACACTTCGCGCGAGGTGATATTCGCATCATACTCCTGCGCACAATGACACACGATAGAGTTGATGTCATGTTTGGTCATCTCCCGCCATAGACCCTCTCCTTCTCCCCCTTCAAGGGGGAGAGTTGGCTTGGCTTTATCCCCTCCTCTAGCGGGATCCTCCTCTCCTTTTGTCCCTCCCCTAGCGGGGTCCCCGATGTCCTTTGTCCCTCCCCTAGCGGGGCCCCCGACGACACTCGTGTCGTGGGGTGCTTCTGAAGGGGAGGTTAGGTAGGGTCCTCTTATTTGCAGTTTATCTGCAATCACATCATGCCGCAGGCGGTTGAACGCTAGATAATTCTCGCTAATGTACTTGATAGCTGCTTCTTGTTTATTCATAACTTATCACTCATAGTTTATAGTTCTATAGTTTATCTTTTCCAGTCAGTTCTATCCAATCAACACCCAACCATTTCATCCATGTAACCACATAATCCACATCTATTGCCATAGGTGTATTGAGCATTCTATGAAACTGTGATTTATCCATATCAATAGCATCAGCAAAATCTTTTTGCTTGAGCGATCTATTCTCATTAAGAATACGCTTAATGTTGTCTCTAACATTATTCGAAATAGACAAATCATTCATGCTGCAAAATTACTGTTTTTCCATGACGTAGCGGTTGACGATTTATCAACAAATGACGGTCGCTGTAAAAAAATCTCACTCTTTCCCTTCTGCGCATCCCATTCGCGCATAGCGCAAGGTATAAAAAAAACTTGCCCAGCTCACACAGAACTGGGCAAGGGTATAGTCTTTCAAAGGGGGATTATTTTCCCACTTCTACTCCCATGACGTTGTAGGTCTTATTATTATTTAGAATGAGTAGTTGATGATTGTTAATAACTTTAGTACTTCCTGTGTGAGATATTGGTATTTCTTCTACAGCATTTGCAATACCTTGACACAAGCACTCCGTGCCTAAATTATCCATTGATTGTTGATCCATTTGATAGACTAATAATCCGTATTTGCTAGCGCAAATAAGATGGGAACCCGTTAGGCAAGGAACAACAATGTCAGCAATCAGTTGAAAGAAATCGCCAGCGTACTTATAATGACCATAGGCTCCTATATTCTCGACATATTCCATTCCATTATTGAAAGTCCATTTCTTATATTGTTTGCCATCTAATAGGGTAACTTCTGACACATCAACAACCACAATTGGATCTACCTTACCTGTCATAGTTGGATAATCCACTACATTCCCATATTCTTCATTTTCTATATCCCAATCTGTATATAAATGGGGTAACGAATCCCCAATTTGCAACGTAAAGTCGTATAATAATAGATCTTTTTGTTGAATATCACTATATATAAATATTTTTTTGTTTTCCTCTCGCAAATAAAACCCTCCGTATCGAATATATAATTTCTCATTGATATATGTTGTTGTAGACGGAGCTTCTACCAAATAGGTACGATTGTCCTCACCGCAATATCCAGAACATATTGTTCTTTGTAATCCAGCTAACGTTGGAAACAACTCTTTAGATATTTCACTCTGTGAAAATCCATGCAAACTAAATAGGCAAAAGATACCTAAAAATAAATATCGTTTCATTCTTTTACTTTTATTAATGTTGCATCACGAAATTCTGGAGGATAAATGGATGAAATAGTCATAGAGAATTGTTCGATGAATAGGGTATCGCCATTAATACGATACTTACAATCCGCACAGCGAGCTGGATTCGTTTCTCCCAAATAAAGTCTCTCTAAATGCAATACATTTCCATAATTAATATATAGATGTGTCATTTCAGGTTCATTATCTTTGTACTGCGTATAGATAACACCATCTTCAAATATATAGGTTCTGTTGTAATTGTATGGACACCACTTCCCAATAAGAGATGAATTCTCCCAAATTGTATCTCCGATGACTGTAGTATCATTACTATTTGATTCAGAATCTGGAGAATTTATCGGCGAACACCCTACAAAAAGGATTACTAATCCTACCAAATAAAATAATTTAGTTTTCATGATGAATAAAATTTTAAATTACCGCAGCAAAGGTACAACATTTTTTTGAGATGTACAAAATAGTGATTATTTTTTTGTTTTCATTTATCAATTACCTTTGAGAGTTCTCCTTTTTGAATGTATTCTATCAAACAATCTCTGTAGATTTGTTGCATACTATCGTAAAATGTAATATATTCTTTTCATAGTGATATAAATTAAAATTTATATTCAGCACGGGCGAATTTAGAAAGTGTGGTTGTCTGCAGTATCACTTTTAACCTCTCTATATACACTTGCTGTAAGCTATCTTGACGTTTCATTTCTGCCAAGAAATCTTCTTTAGTATAGACTTCGCCTGTAAATGCCGTATCAATATACAATGTATCTGGTAATTCTGAAGTATTGGTGTAGGTCTTAGGCGGGAACCACGGGAGTTCATAATCAGCAGAAATCTTAGGATTTGTATAATGATTTACACTCCAGCACTCTTTAGAAGGAGGAGCTGGAGTTATTTGGAGATATGTATCTATCGCGCGCGGGGACGTCCAATACATTTTATCTAAGAAATCTGTAACGACCGCTATACATCCATCTTCCTGCGCCCATTTTTGGTTATACCTACTCGTCACATCATTCCACTCTGCAGCCAATAGTACACAATTATTATCAGGAGCTAATGCCCATTTCCAATCTAATAAATAATAGTCATCTATTAAATGTATATATGGAGATGTTCCTAAAAACAAATCTTCGCAATACAACCAACCATAGCCACATACTTGATAATTTTCTATGTCAATATAATTTGCTAAAACATTATCCAAGTATTCTGAGTTGCTGATTTCAATGATTTTGTATCCCATTTCATAACTTTCAGGCTCTGCATTAATGTTGTTAGTCTGTCTGACTAATTTAATATCATTGTATGTAGGCGGATATGTGGCTGCAATTGTAGGAATGAAATCACATATTATAAGCGTATCTCCTTTGAAACTATACTTGCAATCAGCTGTATAATCAATGTCTGTTTCAGACTTCCACAAACGTACAATATGTAAATAATCTTGCGACATTGTATATTTACAAGACAGAGTTTTTGTTGGGTTAGGGTATGCATGAATCATATTTTCGGTTATTACTACTGTATATGGGTTCTTCTTGTCAATAGCCATCCATTCTCCTTCAATGCATGGAATTTGAGTTGATTGACACCCTACAAAAAGGATTACTAATCCTACCAAATAAAATAATTTAGTTTTCATGGTGAATAAAATTTTAAATTACCGCAGCAAAGGTACAAATATATTTTGAAATGAGCAAATCTATTTGCATTTTTATTTTGATAAGCTTGTCGTTTGTGGTGTTTTTTCGTGTTTTGTCGGGCTGTGTCCCACGCAGACCGAACGTGTCCCACAACGCACTCCGAGCGTGTTGTACCTTTGTATCGTTTTTCGAATGAGCGCGCCATTCAAGAAACAGCCAACCACTGACGAGCACAGACGAACACGGAAATACGGAATGTTTTTCTGAGTTTCAGTGTGTTTCGGTGAATTTCAGTGGTCAAAAGATTCTCACAGAAAAATAATTTTTCAGTGGTAAATATTAACCCTAAAAACAAAACAGTATGTCCAAAATCAAACCAATCGCAATCGTCGAATCCATGAGTGGCAAAGTATGCCAACACTCCGACATGTATTTTCGCACCAACCGCCAGACCAACGAAGTCTGCACAGGTAAAATCTGCAATCCTTCTGAAGCAGAACCTACCGAAGCACAAATCAAAGTACAAACCCGTTTCACCAAACTCGCCGATGCTGCACGTACTATCCTGGCAGATCCAGAGCAACGCGCTAAGTACGAAAAAGCCTATAAGGCACAGCATCGTATCGGCTCGCTACTCGGCTATGTGATCAAGAAAATCAAACACCAGTACGATGAAAACGGCGACCCCATCGCCTAACCACAACTCTAAACAATTCTAAACAATTCTAAAAACAACTCTAACCCCCTCTCAGGAATGGAGGGCCTCCACTTAAACTAACGAGGGCTTTGTGAGCCCGAGTTAAGAGGAGGAATGGCGGTCGCCTTAAATCGCCAAGCGATTTTTTTGCGACAAGCCAATTCCGACGATATGGCTGGAACTATTACCTACCTCGCACCTGTGGATAACGCCTCAGGCAAGATTTTTGGAAAAAAAGAAAAATTCACCGCGGTCACCCGTATCTTCGGCAAACGCCGACGCGGATGCGCCGTCACTGGTCAACGCGACCTCAAGAACAAACCATACACCGAAACCGAACTCGCACGCCGAGCTAAGTTCGGTGCCGTGTCCAAAGCTACGCACTTGCGTATGAAAGACCCAGAAAAGCAAGCGGCTGACAGCGCAGCTTTCCGTGCACAAAACCAGTATGACTCGCTCTATAGCTTCATCTGGCACATTGTATGGGACGAGCACGAAGCGTAACCCCTAAACGACCCACAACATGAGAAAAACTCAACTCATAGTATCTGTAGCAATGTGCGCCTTCGGGTGCGCATTGCTCGCATGCGGGTTCCTGGCACAACCTATGGGCGAAATCCACCACTCCGTACTCATCGCTTTCGGAGAGATTCTCACCTTCAGCGGTTCCCTCATCGGCATCGACTACCATTACCGATATAAAGAATAATTGATTTTAATTGTCTCTCAAAGTTCTTATCTCACATTCGTTCGAACGATCGCTTCGCGTACGTCTAAGTTGTCTTATAAATACCCCTTTTTATTATGTATCTGAAACTTATCCGCAACGCCCCTCAAGGCTCCGCCATCACTGGCCGCCTTGTCATCGACGGACGCTATTTCTGCAACACCCTTGAGCGCGTCGGCTACCAAATCCCCGCACTCTGCTATCCCGTCCGCGTTACCCACTCACCCAAGTTCAAACGCCTTCTGCCCATTGTGCAAAACGTACCACAGCGCACTGGAATACGCTTTCATGTTGGCAAGGTGCCAAAACACTCCACAGGCTGCATCCTCACTCTTGCTGATAACGCATCTTCCCCAGAGCGCCCCAGAGAGTTGATTGGGGCGCAAGTTGTTGAAAAAAATGTTGTTGAAGTTGTTGATTCTAATAATCCCGTCGTCGGTTGTCGTTCCGCTGCCGATGTGGAATCCCAATTAACCCAATTGTTGTTACAAGCACAAAACGATCATGAAGAAATCCTCCTCGAAGTCACTGACTTTCGCCCTGGCACTGAATATGGCTATAATACTCTTTGCCCTTCGTCAGAATGTGCTCGCGAGAAAGAAATCCGCTCCGCGAATTTTGCTCGCCGCCATTCTTATCTCGCAGGTGCTCGAACGATTGTTTCTTCCTCTATCCTCGAGCCCACGAGGCTCTCGGATGGTTACTAAGGATAATATTTTTGTTTTGCCCTCTAATGCAGTGTGCTGCATTCTTTAGGGCAAAAACAAAAATGTGTTCTTCGATTTTTATATATTTTTGTAGCGAAGCGTATTTTTGTATCAAAAAAATCTCCAGAAATTGACAATAATTGACAACCTAATTGACGTTCATTGTCTTAAACATAATCCCGTTTATGCGTTATCTTTCCTCCCTTTTTCTTTTCTTCCTTCTTGTATCATGCAGAAGCCTTGATCCCACTATCGCTGCTAGCGCTACTAGTACGGCTAGTGCTGCTATCCACACCCGCGACAGCATACACACCCACGATAGCATACACACCCGCGATAGTATTTTCGAGAGTGTACGGCAACGTGCAGACACCGTCTTCCGTGAACGCATTGTCTTCCGTGACCGCATAGCCTACCGAGACCGATGGCGTGAGCGAATAGTACACGATACCATCATCCATACCGATAGTATCACGCAAGTCATTGAGCACCCGCCACGGAAGTATATACCACCCTTCTACAAACGCTGTACGATTGCCCTGTGGGTAGCCATTGCCTTGCTCGTGCTGTATGTCATACTCCGTTTGTATATAAAAAATCTCCGTTAGTGTGATCCACTGACGGAGATTTTAGTTTTTTTTATAAACTTAAAACGGTGCAATGTCGTCGTCAAGTTGAGCACCGTGCGCATCGGAGGTGTTCATACGGCTTTGGAAAGTAGTAGGTGCGCTGTTGGTTGCAGGCATGTCATATATACTTTCGTCAAAGGCTTCGTTCTCGTTCTGGAACTTAGCATACTTGCCGATAAAGCGCATCCACACCTCGTCCGTAGCACCATTACGGTGCTTGGCTACGATAATCTGACCCAAGCCACGCAGGTCCTTACCTGTCTTATCATCATTATATATACGATAATACTCAGGACGGTGGATGAAACATACCATATCCGCATCTTGCTCAATAGCACCCGACTCACGCAGGTCGGAGAGTTGCGGTTTCTTGCCCTCCACATTGCTGTTGCTACTATCGCGTTTCTCCACGTTACGGTTCAACTGACTCAACGCAATCACAGGTATATCCAGCTCCTTGGCAATCCACTTCAGACGGCGGGAGATGATACTCACCTCCTGCTCGCGGCTACCGAAATTGGCACCATTGGCGTTCATGAGTTGCAGGTAGTCAATGATGATGAGTTCGACCTTCTTCTCGCGCACGAGTTTGCGTGCCTTACTTTGCAACTCAAAGATACTCAGACCTGGCGTGTCATCAATATAAATAGGAGCACCCATGAGCTCATTGATCTTGCTCTCCATCTTATTCCACTCCTGCTTGGTAAGACGACCGTTTTTAATCTTATCGCCTTCAATCTCGCAGACATTCATAATCAGACGGTTGACCAATTGCACATTGGACATCTCCAGAGAGAACATTGCCACTGGGCGTTTGAAGTTGACCGCTATATTCTTTGCCATAGACAACACGAACGCCGTCTTACCCATTGCAGGACGAGCCGCAATGATGATCAGGTCAGACTTCTGCCATCCCGAAGTGATCTTATCCAGTTCGGTAATACCACTGGGTACACCCGATATGTTTCCCTCGTTCTTAGCTGCCTTGCGCATACGCTCAAATGCCTCCTCAATCACGGGGTCAATCTGGGTGACATCGCGTTTCTGTGCGCGTTGCGAAATCTCAAAGATACTGCCTTCTGCCTCATGGAGCAGTACATCTACGTCCTGTGTCTCATCGTAGCCTTTCTCCTCAATCTGACAAGCGACAGAGATGAGGTCGCGTGCAGTGGCTTTCTGCGCCACGATCTGAGCGTGATAGCGCAGGTGCGCAGCCGATGCTACGCGGCGCGTGAGTTCGCTGAGACGTATCACACCACCAGCCTTCTCCAAATCGCCTTGCGCCTTGAGTTGCTCCACTACCGACAGCAGGTCGATAGGCGCATCCTTGGCAGCCAGCGCACGAATAGCCTCGAAAATGCATGCATTGCTATCGGCATAGAATGATTCGGGGCGTAGCAGGTCGGCAATAGATGCGTAGGCATCTTTCTCTATCATCAGTGCACCCAAGACAGACTCTTCCAGTTCGGGTGCCTGTGGGGGCAGTTTACCCATCTCGTTGGCACCTACCTTGGGTAGGGTGGTAGTGGATTTGCGTTTATTGCTTGTTGTTGCCATATGCTTTTAATAAGTCGTATGCAGCAGTAAAACTGCTGATTTCGTTGTTGAGTACGCGCTGTTCGGTTTGCGCGATAAGTTGTTCCATTGTTTCGGATTTGTAGAAGCTATCCAGCAAGTTCTGGTTGATAGTCTCATACATCCAGTATTTGGCTTGCTGGGTGCGCAGATGGTCGAGATAGCCGTTCTCGCGTGTGAAACTGATATAATCTTCCACCATTTTCCACACGCGTCGGATACCATTGCCCTCAATAGCGGAGCATGTCTCCGCGTAGGGTTTCCAACCTGATTCAGTAGGAGGGAAGAGCGCCAAAGCGTTTTTGAAGCTCACGCGTGCTGCTTCTGCTCGTTCTACATTAGCCCCATCGCATTTGTTGATGGCAATACCGTCTGCCATCTCCATGATGCCGCGTTTGATACCTTGCAGTTCGTCGCCAGTACCTGTCACTTGCAGGAGCAAGAAGAAGTCCACCATGGAGTGTGCTGCCGTCTCTGATTGTCCGACACCCACCGTCTCTACAATAATCGTATCGAAGCCCGCCGCTTCGCATAGTACTATGGTCTCGCGTGTCTTGCGTGCTACGCCTCCCAAACTACCCGCTGACGGACTAGGGCGAATAAATGCATTGGCTTCCACAGAAAGGTGGTTCATGCGCGTTTTATCGCCAAGGATACTTCCTTTGCTACGCTCGGAAGATGGGTCAATAGCCAGTACTGCCAGGTGTTTGCCTTGTTGGCAGAGCATGGTGCCCAATGCCTCGATGAACGTGGACTTGCCTGCACCAGGCACGCCCGTGATGCCCAAGCGTATAGCGTTGCCCGCGTAGGGTAGGCATCGCTCAATAACTTGTTGAGCTACGGCTTGATCACTAGGCAGATTGCTCTCGATGAGAGTGACTGCCTGACTGAGCAATCGCATATCGCCACGCAAGATACCCTCTACATACTCATCGGCAGAGAGCACCTGTTTGCGACGACGGAAAGTGGCATAAGGATTGACGCTGGGCAGATTCTCCACACCAGCATTGACTGTCAACCCTTTGTATTCTGCATTGTTTTCTGGATGTTTCATCATTCTACTACCCAGTTGAGCTTGATGTTTATCACTGGGGTTTGAGGGTCGTTGGTAATCAGGGTTAGAATACGTGTGTATTGTGCAGCATTGTACGTCGTAGCATCTATTTCTAGTTTAATATCTGCTTTTCGTCCTGTTTTGATGCTTTTAGGTGCTACGAATTTTACGTGTTCATCGTTGACAACGACACGTCGTATCATCAATGGATTGACACCAGCATTAGCAAGCGTAAGTTTTGTAGCCATCTTTTTGCCTTTCGCTACAGTACCGAGTTGCACCTCGCGCGCTACCTCTACAATAGGAGCCTGTTGGCGTTGCTCAACGGTGAGTTGCGAGAAGTCTTCTTTAATATTCGCCGACAACGAAATCTCATACGTGTTGGAATAGTCTCGTTTACCATTGACCATCACGTAGGATTTAACATTCACAGGACCCAGCAGAGGACATTCTTCCGTCTGCAAAGCGAACTGCAATTTGCCCGTTTGTTGAGGCTCAACGGTCTTGAGTGTCACATTCGGTTTGATGTACGAATCGCTTTCGCGCAGCAATAATTCGATAGTCACTGGTTGAGTGGTCTGATTAGCATATTCGATTTCTAACATTTTGCTATTGCCCTGAGTCAGCGTACCGAAATTTAAGGTTTTACGTTTTAGGCTCAACTCACCCATCTTGATAGGATATTGATCTGTAGGCTTCGTTGGTTTAGGAATAACCTCGCCCTTGATATACAATTTGGTAGTAGCTTCGGTAGCATTGCTGGTCACAGTGACCGTTTTTTGGAAACGACCTGGACGACCACTAGGATTATATGTCACTGTAATCTCACCAGATTGTCCTGGCTCGATAGGTTCGCGCGTCCATTTAGGTGTTGTACAACCGCAACTAGCGCGTACATTGCTCAATACCAACGGAGCCATACCCTCGTTCTTGAAAGTAAAGACAGTCGTTACGCGCCCGTCAGCTTCGTTGATTTTACCAAAGTCATGCGTCGTTTTGTCAAAAGTGATGACTGGGTTTTGTCCCATTACAACCATTGCAAAGAGCAATGCAGTTGCAAAAGTAAATAATTTTTTCATTGTTATAATTGTTTGTTGTTAGTTATTCGCTAATACAGCGCAGTCGCATTGTACTTCTACGCCATCTATTTTGGTAACATTGACCGTGTTGATTCCGCCTATTTTGCGCAGTTTCATGCACATCTTACCCAGTTTGTCCATGTTGAATAAATTGGCTGTTACCTCGCAGGTGAAATTATGGTTGTCGGATGTAACATGCAGGTCGCTAAAGTTGATGCGGAATTCATCGCTCATGACTTGCAGGATACGCATCAGAACACCCATCTTATCGCTGCCCTTGATGTACAGACTTACCACTTTGGCAACCGTAGTGTCGGCTTGTTTGTTCGGGATATTGTGCCCCTCCTGTTTGCGGAAGTATTTTTTCAGGTGATCTTTTGCCTTGGCTGTTACCACGATATTCTGCCATTCTGGCTCTGGCTCTTGTTTGTCGGAAGTGAGGATTTCTACCTGATCTCCACTTTGCAGGATGTAGTCTATCGTGCGTGTGGTGCGATTGACATTCGCGCCAATACAGTGTTCACCCAGTTGGGTATGCAACTTGTAGGCAAAGTCTAATACGGTAGCTCCTTGTGCCATGGTGTGCATATCGCCACGAGGAGTGAAAACGAACACCTCATGGTGATATAAATTGAGTTTGAAGGTGTCAAGAAAAGCTAACGCATCAGGGTCTGGATTTGCCAGTACATCCTTGATGTCGCGCAACCATCTATCCAATTCGTGTTCGCTGTCGGTTCCCGCCTTGTATCGCCAATGAGCAGCTAATCCATGTTCTGCCAACTCATGCATTCTCTCTGTGCGTATTTGGACTTCAATCCATTGCCCATGGTTGCCCATGACAGTCACATGCAACGCTTCGTATCCATTAGCTTTTGGCGTAGAAATCCAATCTCGAATACGTTCAGGGTGTGGACGATAGATTTCTGTAATGGCAGAATAAATCATCCAACATTGATCTTTTTCAGAAAACTGAGAATTGGGCTCGAAGACAATACGTGCTGCCAATAAGTCGTACACCTGCTCAAAAGGAATGCCCTTGGTTAGCATTTTTTTGTATATAGAATATACAGATTTGGTGCGAGCATAGAGTTTGAACTCATATCCCATCATGGTGAGGTGTTTGCGGATTGGTGCTGCAAACTCCTCGAAGTTCTCCATTTGGGCATCCTTGTTGGCTTGCAGCTTGGCTTCAATCTCCTGGTACAGCTCTGGGTGCTCGTATTTGAAACTAAGATTCTCTAATTCAGTTTTTATCGGGAAGAGACCTAATCGATGCGCCATGGGCGCGTAGATGTATTGTGTCTCAATGGCTATTTTACGTTGTTTTTCTGGACGTTGTGCAGCCAGTGTCCGCATGTTGTGGAGACGGTCTGCCAATTTGATGAGCATAACTCGGATATCGTCAGACATGGTGAGCAGCAGCTTGCGCACGTTCTCTGCCTGTTTCACAGCCTGATCCACAAACACTCCGCCTGAGATTTTGGTCAATCCAACAACGATACTAGCAATTTTAGGTCCAAATTGATGTGCTATATCTTCTGCAGTGTATTCGGTGTCTTCTACCACATCGTGTAGCAAGGCGGCGCAAATACTAGTGCTACCCAAACCAATTTCCCTCACCACGATGCGTGCTACGGACAGTGGATGCATAATATATGGTTCACCAGATAACCGACGCACTCCCCCATGCGCTTGTTTGGCAAGGTGGTAAGCACGCGTGATAATATCCACTTTCTGTCGGTGGCTTGTATGAGCATAGTCCGTCAAGAGTGCCTGAAATTCGCTCTCAATACGTTGCTCTTCTTCTAAGGTGAAATCACTAACTACCATGTGCGTTTTATATATAGGACTGCAATAAATACAAAATGACCTGCAAAGGTACGAAAAAAAATGGATATGTACAAATACTAAGCGTTTTTTTTGAAAATTAATAATCTTCTTGCCCAGTTTGTGTTGCATATGTGCTTTTATTTTTGTACCTTTGCAGTCCGATTCTTGGTAACTCGTTATGAAGTTGTGATAAAACGAATTATTCCATATGTGGCTGTGACAACAGCAATGCTCATTTGGGCAGGGGCTGGAATTGCGGTCAAGGAGGCATTGGTGGTATTTACTCCGCTGATGCTGATCGTGTTGCGTTTTTCGTTGGCTGTTCTGCTAATGCTGATAGTCGGTTTAATTTGCCGCAGAAATGACGTGCTGAAATTGCAGCGCGTGAAAAAAAATGATATACCTCTGTTTATATTAGGCGGTTTCTTCCAACCATTCTTGTATTTTATCTTTGAGACATATACGTATCAATGTTTTTCATCGCCTACGATAGCGGAGGCAATGCTGAGTACACAGCCTGTTTTAGCTCCCATATTTGCATGGGTACTGTTGCGGGAACAGGTGACGAGAAATAATGTCATAGGCATCCTTGTATCCACTGTTGGTGTACTGCTGCTTTTGCTGGTGGGGGCAACCAGTTTTGAAATGGGTAGTCCGTGGGGCGTGCTTCTGGCGTTTTTAACAGTCAGTATGTCTGTTAGTTATGCAGTTGTTCTGCGTAGGATACCCACATGCTATTCTGCATTGAGTATCGTATTTTATGTGCAGTTGTTTTCGTTGTTGTTGTTTTATCCGTTGTGGTATTTTACGGATGGACAATGTGTGGTTGATGGCGGGCTACTAGCAGAGGGTGGTGAGCAATGGTTGAAATCGCTTTTATCTGTGGGATACTTGGCTGTCTTTGCCTCTGTGGCAGCCTTTGTGCTGTTTTGTTATACGGTTAGGCAAATAGGTGTGACGCGAGCGAATGTGTTCAATAATGTACGACCTGTGTTTACTGCCATATTGATGTGGTTGCTATTTGATGAATTGCTACCTCTTTGGAAATGGATAGGGATAATTCTTATAATAATTGGATTATTTATTAGTCAAAAACGAGGAAAATAGTGACATATTTTACTATTTATTTTGTGGAATCAAATTTTATTTGTACCTTTGCACACAAATTTGCAGTCCCCTTATGAAGGACACAGTATAAAAATAATAATTGCTTATGGAAATATCTACTGCTTTGGAATCATTTTATAATTTCCTGTTTATACTTTTCCTTGTAGGATTAGTAGTTTTTGTGGCGCTCTATTTTGTGGATGCTGGTTATGGTAAGATGCGTTCGGATAAATGGGGACCTGCGATTAACAATAAGGTGGGTTGGTGTCTGATGGAGATGCCCGTTTTTGTGGTAATGCTCTATTTGTGGGTTATTTCAGATGTGAAGTTTCAGTTGCCCTATTTGGTCTTTTTCCTTCTATTCCAGTTCCACTATTTCCAACGCTCCTTCATCTTCCCTTTCTTGCTCAAGGGCAATAGTAAGATGCCTTTGGTCATCATGTTTTTCTCTATGGTATGGAATTTGGTCAATGGCTATATCCAGGGCTATTGGCTTTTCCATTTGGCGCCTCAGTTTGCTCCTTATGCTGTGAGTTGGTTTGGTGACTGGCGATTTATTCTCGGTGTAGTCATCTTCATCTGCGGATGGATCATCAATATGCATTCCGATCATGTTATCCGCCATTTGCGCAAACCTGGAGATACCAACCACTATTTGCCTAAGAAGGGTATGTATCAATTTGTCACCAGTGCCAACTACTTGGGTGAAATCACCGAGTGGCTCGGCTTTGCTATTCTGACTTGGTCATGGGCAGGACTGACTTTCTTCTGGTTCTCGTGCAGCAATCTGGTTCCTCGTGCCAATTCTATTTACCACAAATATAAACAGGAGTTTGCTTCCGAGTTCGACGAGAAACGCCTCAAACGCATCATTCCGTTTATCTATTAAGGTTTTTTTGAAACCCTGAAACATTGAAACTTTTCAACAATGAATAACCTCCTTTTTACCGAGCACAAGCTCGGCCCTATTACTTTGCGTAACCGCGCCATTCGTTCTGCCGCTTTCGAGAACATGGCGTATGGTAACAAACCTAGTCAAGATTTATACAATTATCATACAGCCGTTGCGCGTGGTGGTGCCGCTATGACCACTGTGGCGTACTGCTCTGTTACCCGTTCGGGTGTGTCGTTCGATGGCCAACTCTATATCCACGATGAGATAAAAGAGGACCTAAAGAAACTCACAGACGGTATTCACGCCGAGGGCGCGAAAGCTAGCATCCAATTGGGTCACTGTGGCAACATGACTCACTTCTATACCTGCAAATGCCTTCCTGTAGGTGCTAGCACTGGCTTCAACCTCTACTCCCCAACCCTCCACCGCAAACTCAAGAAAGAGGAGATCAAGGAGATTGTCAAGGCGTTTGGTCACGCCGTGGATTTCTGTCGCGAGTGTGGCTTTGACTGTGTTGAGATTCACGCGGGTCATGGTTATCTCATTTCGCAATTCCTCTCTCCGTACACTAACCGCCGTCGCGATGAATACGGAGGTTCCTTGGAGAACCGTATGCGTTTCATGAACGAGGTCATGGCTGAGGTCATGGAGCATGCAGGCGACGATATGGCGGTGGTGGTAAAGACCAATATGTACGACGGCTTCAAGTCTGGCCTCAAGGTAGAAGAGTGCATCCGCATCGCACAAGAGATTGAGAAACATGGTGTGCACGCCCTTGTTCTCACAGCTGGCTTCGTGAGCAAAGCACCTTTCACCGTCATGGGTGGTGCTATGCCTATCAAAACATTGGCGCACTACATGAACCCTTGGACCTTCTGGTGGCTACGCCTCGCATTGCGTTTCGTAGGTCACTTGATGATTCCTACCGTGCCTTTCAAGGAACTATTCTTCCTCGATACGGCTAAGCAATTCCGCAAGGCACTCAAGATGCCACTCATCTATGTTGGTGGTATCATGGGACGTGAGAACGCCGAGACGGCCCTTGCAGAAGGATTTGATTTTGTGCAGATTGGACACGCTCTAGTGCGCGATACCGATTTTGTGAATAAAATGCGTGAGGAGCAATATCACTCTGAGTGTAAACGCTCTAACTACTGCGTTGCGCGTATGTACACCCTCGATATGAAGTGCCATGAGTGCGACAAGGACATCCCTAAGTACCTCAAGAAAGAAGCCCTCAAATACGAACAAATGTGGTATCCCTCCTCTAAACACTAAACTCTAAACTCTAAACACTAAACAAGAATGCTTGCACTCGTTACTGGCGCATCATCGGGTATTGGTTTGGAATATGCCAAACAACTTGCGCGCGATTATCATACTGATCTTCTGTTGGTTAGTAATCAAGAGGAGGAGCAAAAACAAGTGGCTGCTGATATCGCAGCTACTTATGGCGTAAAGACGATTGCGCTCTATGCCGATCTCTCTAAACAAGATGCAGCAGAGCAACTTTACCAATATTGCTTGGACAATAATCTTGTGGTGGATATCCTCATAAATAACGCGGGTGTCTTCTTCTTCAATCCTTATTGCGAAACACAGCTGCGTCGTATTGAACTGATTCTTAATCTGCATGTTATGACGGTGGCTAAGCTCTGCCGCCTCTTTGGAGAGGCCATGATCAATCGCCAACTCACACCAGAGGAGCAAACGCAAACTATCAACGGGAAGCCTCGCAAGAAAGGCTATATCTTGAACATGTCATCCATGTCGGCTTGGATGGCTATGCCAGGTATTCAATCGTATAATGCAAGTAAGGCATTTATCTATAATTTCTCCAAGTCGCTTTGGTACGAATTCAAACCTAAGGGTGTGAATATCACCGTGATGACGCCAGGAGCTGTGGATACTGCACTCTTTGGATTAGCACCACACTTGCGCCGTTTGGCTGTTAAGTTGACCGTGTCTATTCCACCAGAGAAACTGGTTAAACGCGCATTGAAGAAGATGTTCCGTGGCAAAAAAGCCAATATGCCAGGTGTCATTAATCATTTGGCAACTCCATTGCTCAAGCATACGCCTGATTGGTTGGTGTTCTTGGTGATGAAGTTTATAGGAAAATATCAGAAATAAAAAATACAGAATATATGAAAACAGCTCTTATCACAGGTGTAACGGGTCAAGACGGCTCATATTTGGCGGAATTTCTTTTGGAGAAAGGTTATGATGTGCATGGCATTATCCGTCGTAGTTCGGTAGATTATCGCGAGCGTATTGCGCATCTCGAAGGTAAAGAACATTTCCATTTGCACTATGGCGATATGTCCGATTCGATGGGACTGATTCAGGTGATTGGCAAGGTGCGCCCAGATGAGATTTATAATCTGGCAGCTCAGAGCCATGTGCAGGTATCGTTCGACTCGCCTGAGTTTACGGCCGATATTGATGCCACGGGCGTACTGCGCGTATTGGAGGCTGTACGTGCTTGTGGATTGGCAAACACCTGCCGCATTTACCAAGCATCTACATCGGAGTTGTATGGTAAGGTGGAGGAAGTGCCACAGAATGAGAATACACCTTTCCACCCTTATTCGCCATATGCTGTGGCAAAATTGTACGGCTATTGGATTGTGAAGGAATATCGTGAGGCATATAACATGTTCTGCTGCTCAGGTATCTTGTTCAACCACGAATCGGAGCGCCGTGGCGAGACTTTTGTGACACGTAAGATTACGTTGGCAGCAGCGCGCATTGCGCAGGGCAAACAGGATAAATTGTATCTAGGTAACCTCTCATCGCTACGCGACTGGGGATATGCGAAGGATTATGTTGAGTGTATGTGGTTGATTTTGCAGCATGAGACACCAGAGGACTTTGTGATTGCTACAGGCGTACAGCACTCCGTGCGTGAGTTCTGTGATTTGGCATTCCGTGAGGTGGGTATCACCTTGGAGTTCCGTGGCGAGGATGCCGATGAGAAAGGTGTATGTGTAGCAGGTCCAGAGCATTTGATTGGTAAAACACTCGTTGAGGTATCGCCAGACTTCTACCGCCCAACGGATGTGGTGAACTTGTGGGGTGATCCTACAAAGGCGAAGAAAGAATTAGGTTGGAATCCATCGAAAACCACTTTTGAGGAGTTGGTTCGTTTGATGGTGCGCCACGATATGCAGAAGGTGGCAGCTGACCACGCAGCGGAGCAAGCGCGCGTGAATCTCGCCGAATACCTCGAACGCGGAATAGTGAAATAAGTATGGAAAAGAATTCGAAGATTTACGTTGCAGGTCATCGTGGCATGGTGGGTAGTGCCATTGTGCGTGAGTTGGAGCGTCAAGGTTATACTAACATTATCACGCGCACACACGCGCAACTGGATTTGTGCCGTCAGCAGGCAGTAGAAGACTTCTTTGCTGCGGAGCAGCCTGAGTATGTGTTTCTGGCAGCGGCTAAGGTGGGTGGCATCATAGCCAACCAATCAGCGTTGGCTGATTTTATGTACGATAACATGATTATGGAGATGAATGTCATTCATGCTGCATGGCAGAATGGCTGCAAGAAACTCCTGTTCTTGGGCTCTAGTTGTATCTATCCTCGTTTGGCACCTCAACCTATGAAAGAGAGTTGCCTGCTGACCAGCGAACTGGAGAAGACCAATGAGGCGTATGCGTTGGCAAAGATTTCGGGCTTGAAGTACTGCGAGTACCTGAATCGCCAATATGGAACGGATTATATTTCTGTCATGCCAACCAACTTGTATGGTCCCAATGATAACTATCACCCAGAGCACAGCCATGTATTGCCAGCATTGATTCGCCGCTTCCACGAAGCGAAGGAGAGTGGGGTAGAGCGTGTTACATGTTGGGGCGATGGATCGCCACTACGTGAGTTCTTGTATGTGGACGATTTGGCTAACTTGTGTGTGTTCTTGATGAACAACTATTCGGGTAACGAGACGGTTAATGCAGGTTCGGGTAAAGAGTTGACTATCAAAGCGCTGACGGAGTTGGTGGCAAAAGTGGTTGGCTATGAAGGTGTGATCGAATGGGATACCACTCGCCCTAATGGTACGCCACGCAAACTACTGGATGTATCAAAGGCGAAAGCATTGGGCTGGACTTATCGTACCGAACTAGAGGATGGAATCCGCTTGGCATATGATGATTTCTTGCACAACCCAATGCGTGCAGAGAGATAAGCCAGAGCCGTTTATTAGGTCATAGGTTTCATTCATGCATGGTTTGATCCAGTGCATCTAGTGTAGGATAAGTACTCCATCCAAATGTCTCACCCATTTGGCGATTAGCAGGCAAATCATCTACAAAATGATAGGGTTGTTCGTATTGATTATCAGTAAGATACTGATGAACAACCTCATAAATACCTCGATTGGGCTTGTTACAATGAACCAAATGCGAAGAAAACATGTGGTCAAACATCGAAAAATCGTATTTCAGGTGTATGTCCTCCCAATGCAAGGCATTGTTGTTGCTCAACATCACCAAACGATGCCCCTTATCCTTCCAACTCTGAATCAATGACATACGCTCCGCAGGAATACCTGCGTGCATGGCGTTCCACGCGTCTTTTACCTCTTGTGCCGTGGTACCCGCTTGGGCACGCGACAAGATTGCACCCACAAACTCATCCGTGCTCACAGTACCACACTCATACTGATCCATCAAACTATTAGGCACACCCTCCGCATTGGACTTCATGCCCAATACTTCAGCCATGCCTTCTTCGCCTAACATGGCACGAAATCGTGCCATACATTCTGGCATATTGTGCTGCATGAGCACTCCGCCTAAATCAAGGATGATAGTCATAATTTTTAGTTGATGGGACGGCGCGAAGCGCCTATTGTTTAGTGTTTATAGTCTCGATTGCCGAATATAGATGAGCCAATGCGTACCATGGTGCTGCCCTCTTCAATAGCCACTAGATAGTCGTCGGACATACCCATACTGATGATAGGATGCTCGCTTTGCAAGCTATGGGACACCCGTTGTACTATTGGCGATAGGGTATTGGCGATGGATTTTATCTCGCGGAAGCAACGGCGCCACTCCGTTTGGTCATCGGTATTGGTTGCCATGCCCATGATACCGCAAATCTCAATATAGTTTAGTGTTGAGAGTTTAGTGTTTAGAGAGGTGATTTCCTCTGGCATGAAGCCCGATTTGGTATCTTCCTTGGCCACATGCACCTCCAGCAATACCTTTATGCGGCGACCAATCTTCTCCGCTTCGCGGTTAATGACCTCCAGCAAACGTACACTATCCACCGAATGAATCATATGCACAAAAGGCACTATTTGTTTGACTTTGTTTGTCTGCAAATGCCCGATGAAATGCCAACGAATATCCGCTGGAAGTGCCTGCTGCTTGAGCAACAACTCTTGCACCCTGCTTTCACCAAAATCTCGTTCTCCACAGTCGTATGCAGCCTGTATAGATTCGATAGGGTGAAACTTACTCACACAAATCAACGTGACACCATTGGGAATGGTGGCGCGGATAGAAGCTATATGTTGTTCAATGTGGTTCAAAATAGTTCAATGTAGTGCAACATTGAACGCAAAGCGCTGAACTATTCTGAACAGCGCAACGCGCTATTATTACACGGCACGGAATACCTCCAGAATAGGTGATCGAGTAATGCTCACAACCTCGCAGTCAAGGTTGCTGAGTGCTTGTTGCAAAGTCTTGTTAGCTTCTGTTACATTGCCTGCTTGCACGTAGATACTCACCGCTTTGCGGGTTTCTTTGCCATTGTCCTCTACGGTAATCATCTCCACACGCGCCTTGTACCAGCGATCGCCTTCTGGATTAGGAATAAGGTCGTAGAACTGCACTTGCTTGCAACTCTTGACTTCCCATTCGCCCGAAATAAAAGGTTTGATTTCTTCAATCAAACGGTTCTCTACATCGGCACAGGTAAGTCCCTCTACCATATACGTTTCTTTGACTGCTGCTGGGTTATCTTCGCCTGTTTGGCGAGTATAACTGATTTTAATTTCGTAGAAAATCATGTTATTTACTATTTGACAATTTACTAGTTTATTTGTTATTGATTATAAGCGATTTAATATCTGTTGCATCTAATTCTTTCTCTGGGAAAGTGCGCAAAGTGGCTGACCATAGCAATAAGGGGGCTGTGGGTGCCGATTGAATGACGTAGTCGTATTGCGTCTTATCATTGGTGTCCAACACCCAATGGTCTTGCAGTTGGAAGAACACATCTCCTGCCTGCTTGCGATATACCGAATGGCTATACTCGGAGCGTATAGCTTCGTGGATAGGATACGCCACTTGTACCCCCTCAAAATCCATGATGAAATTAGCCACTTGCCGTTGAATAGTCTCTAATGATAGGCGCTTCTGCTCAATGAGTGTGCGGTTGAGGTAGATGAAGGGACCGTATCCGCCGTCCACCCATCGCTCGTGGCCATAGATAGCCATCAGATAGGTGCTCGTGAGTGCTGCAGCACGGTCAATATTGAAATGCTGAATGGAGATACCAGCCATGTCGTATGCTTGCTCGGAATATCCTTTCATGGGACGACCCACAACTAGTAATTGATAATTGGTTTTGCCGATACGGTGGTTGAGCTGTTCCATCAGAAAACCAAGATCCTGATTGATTCCTAGATACATATCTTCCTGTTCGGCAGTGGCAATCGCATCTGAAGTAGCTTTAGGAGAGATGGTTGTGAGTTGTAAAAGAAGTAAGTCGGGTATGTTGTCCTCGCCTAAATGCTCTGTTTGTTGCATGCCTAGCGCCATCTCAATGACGAGTGTATTGGCAGCAGGTGTATGTAGCAGGTCTTTTTTAGGGATATAATTGAAGAGGCGTCGGCGTTCGTCTTGACTAGGTGCAGTGTACATGGATATATCCAATCGAGGAGTCCATGTTTTCTCGGATAAGGTGTTGATTCTGCCACTCATGTTCATGGCATCAGCGGCAGCAGGCAATCCTTCTGAATAGAAAGAGGTGGTAGCCCATTTGAGGTGGTTGGCATCCAACCAGCAGCAAGCATTAGCTGCATGACCAGCCATCAGTATAGTAGCTTGCGGTTGTAAGCCGATGGCATAAATCTTGGCTTGTGTACCCTGTTGAATACGCCATTCGTCTGTAATTGTAGAGGTAGCAATCGCCCGTGGCGATAGTTGCAGCGATGTGCCGATGCCCGATGATTGGTCGTCAAAAAGCGTATAGTTGGTCGTGCGATAGGTGCGGTTGAAAGCGTGGTCACTCATCACACCGTGGTGCGAAGGTGTGGTGCCTGTCATCAGGGTGGCAGTAGTCTCTTGTCCACCATTAACCATATGCGGAAAAGCAACGGTGGTCTGGAAAGCCTCTTCGCTCATTGTGCGTAATCCGCCTGCCGACCAATAAGGACGGAGTTTGGTGAGGTTTTCTTGTGTCATACCATCTACAACCACTACGACAGTCAAACGAGGGTCTGCGGCAAATAATGATATGGGAAAAAGTACCAGAACAAGAGCTATCAACGTAGCCAATAAATGAGTCGAGCGCATAAATGAATAAGAGGTAACATAATAAGTCGCCAGCTGAAACCAACCAACGGATGTACTGAAAAGAATGTGAGGAATATAACAATAGTCAGCAGAATGAGATAAACGACACCCAATATGGCATCAATCCACCATGATAATTTATGGCGTTTTCTATCCCACCAACTGATGATAATCATGAATAATGCAAAGCATGCTAACCCCAATCGGCAATCTTTATACCAAGGTACAGGCGCCACTTGGAATGGAGCTATGTTTTCGCGAATAACCAATGGTGTGCCGTCCGTGAGGTGCGCCTGAGACAGATAAAACATCAGTTCTTCGGGCAAGAACAATCGTTGTTCGTTGCTCATGGGTTGGTCGGCTTTTGGACCAAAAACAAGATTGATACCTAAGTCCACCCATGAATAGGGACCTGTATAATGGGTAATAGTAGAACGAAATGGCTGATTCAGATAGCCCTGATATGTGGAAATAATCGTATCTTGCAAGGCTTGTTTGAGTAAGTGATAAGGGCGTGTAGCACAGTTGTCAAACACAAAATTATACAGATAATAACGGTTTTCTGGTTGATAATTGATGAGTAAGGCATCAAATACGCTTTGCTTCTGTGTTTGCGTGAGATTGAGCTCTTGTAGATAGGTCTTGCGACCAATCTTGCTATAGAACTTTACGAAATAGGAGTATGACTCTATACCCAATTGATAGTAGGTTTCGCCCTGAATGAATTTGAGATAAAAGCCCTTCTCCATGAGGGAAAAGATACCATAGTTAAATACAATATCCATTTTCCGTGCGGGGTCGCACACGCGTATACCTGTATGTCCGTATTTAGACCACACTTCTGTTCCTGGCGTGCAGGTGAGTAAATATATTTTTGCCTCTTCACTCAATGCAATAGGTTGAGTAAATGATTGGGCTATACCCTGAAGGGCAAAGATAGATAGCAATATGGCAAATAGGAATTTACGCATAATAAATGATGAGGTTAGGAAGAAATGTACAAAGGATACCTAAAAGATAGCCGCATACGACTTGCAATGGCGTGTGCGCATTGAGATGAAGACGTGCATACATTACGAATAGCGATATGACTAATACGCAGCAAATCAGTGCGATAGGGAAAATACTATAGTATAATGCGATGCTGCATAGACCCCCAAAAAGACCTCCCATACCTGTGAGGTGAGCAGATATTTTCCACCAGTGATTGATGATAGTCACTATGAGAAGCGCTACCGTAGCACCTATTGCTACACATGTCCAAACAAGAGGCAGTTGGATAACATCTACTACAAAATAGCACCAGAACCC
This sequence comes from Paludibacteraceae bacterium, assembly GCA_036307765.1. GTDB lineage: Bacteria > Bacteroidota > Bacteroidia > Bacteroidales > Paludibacteraceae > Colicola. The sequence goes on from JAXJWX010000046.1 coordinate 46,500, forward strand.
GAAACTAATTAGTGCATAGATATACGGGGTAGTACGTTCTTTGGCATTGTCAATGTGCATCGAAGATATGCTACCGCGTTTCCATAGTAGGTATATCAGTCCAATAGGAATGAGCGCCGTCAGTACAAATGTACCAATAATGCCTACCCATATATATATAGTGGGAAATTCATGCCAACGAGTGTGCATGGTAGCCATGTACATGCTCATTCCGTAGGTAGGCATAAACAATGGATGCATCAGAATACTCAGCGTCCGAGATAAGATGTTGAATATCTTTTGCATATACGTTAAATTTGATGGCGCAATCGGGCCACTGGAATGCCTAATTGTTCGCGATATTTAGCTACCGTCCTACGGGCAATAGCATAGCCATTTTGATGTAGAATTTCCACCAACTCATCATCTGTAATAGGATGCGATTTATCCTCATTGTCAATGAGTTCGCGTACTTTTTGTTTGATCTCGCGTGTGGAAATTTCTTCGCCATCTTTCTTGAGAATAGCTTCGGAGAAGAAATATTTGAGCGCAAATATGCCAAATTGCGTTTGCACATATTTATTGCTACATACGCGCGAGATGGTAGAAACGTCGTGCCCTGTTCTGTCGGCAATATCCTTGAGAACCATTGGCCTGAGATATGTGCTGTCGCCCTGCAAGAAAAACTCGCGTTGGTATGCTACAATAGCACTCATCGTTTGCATGAGTGTCTCATTACGTTGGCGAAGGGCATCAATAAACCATTTGGCATCATCAATCTTGCTCTTCACAAATCGTGCCGCTTCTCGATTAGATGATCTTTGTTTATCTTCTTGCGAATACATATCAAGCATCTCGCTATATTCGGAGGAAACGTGCAGAGGTGGAATATCGCCTTGATTGAGGGAGACAATCAACTCGTCGTCCTCTTCTTCCACGATAAAATCAGGCACTACTACTGACTGGTTGCGGTCATATACTGTTCCCAGCCAACTATTACCAGGGCGAGGATTCAAACGTGTAATCTCGGATACTGCTGCTTTTAATTGCTGTTCCGTGATATCCAAGCGCTGCATAATCTTGTTGTACTGCTTTCGTGAGAAAATATCAAAGAAGCGCGAAATAATTGCTGTAGCCAATATGATGTTAGGTGTTTGTTCCTTTTGTTGTAATTGAATCAACAAACAATCCTGCAAATCGTATGCCGCCACGCCTGGTGGATCAAACTGCTGTATTTGGTCGATAATCTCTTGCATTTTCTCATCGGTCACGGTAATGCCTTCTCGAAAACTTAAGTCATCCACCAATTCCTCTGCTGTGCGACGCAAATAGCCATTTTCATCTATGTTACCAACGACAAACTTGGCTATATGCCTATCAGGCTTATCCATCTTGGTAAGATAGATTTGCGATTTGAGGTATTCACCAAAACTCATTCCTACTGAGAAAGGTATGTCCTCACGCATACTCTCTTGTGAGCGATTGCTATATGTGCCGCGCTCGCTCGTATCATCATCCTGCACGTAGTCATCGTAGTTGAAGTCATCGTTTTGCAGGGGATTTTGGTAATCATCATCTTGCGAATCTTGCTCTTGGAAATCTAGGTCTTGTGTCTTATCTACACCTTCTTCCAATGCAGGATTCTCTTGCAATTCCTCATTGATACGTGCCTGTAACTCACACGCAGGCAACTCCAGCATACGCATCACCTGAATCTGTGCAGGCGATAGCTTGGTTTGGAGTTTCTGCTGTTGGGTTAGTGTGAGTGAAGTAGCCATATTATTTACGATTTGACTATTTACAACTTACAATTTTCTATTGCAGTCAGCACATTTTGTGTGATGTATGCCAATTGCTCATCATCCAATTCGGTATGCATAGGCAATGATAATACGCATGCAGCCAATTTCTCTGCCACAGGGAAGTCGCCCTCCTGGTATCGAGGGTCTTGATATGCTTTTTGCATATGCAGTGGAATAGGGTAGTAAATCATAGATGGAATACCCTTTTCTGCTAATGCTTCGCGTAGTGCATCACGATTCACATTCACCAATCGCAAAGTGTATTGATGGAACACATGGGTGGATTGTGTATCGCGTGCTGGGATAAGCATATGGGGGTGATTAGCGAACGCATTGTCGTAGTAGGCTGCTGCGCGTTGGCGAGAGGCAATGTAATCATTCAAGTGTGGTAACTTAGCATCCAAAACTGCCGCTTGAATACTATCCAAACGCGAATTGACACCTATCTGATCGTGGTGGTAGCGGATGACCATACCGTGATTGGCGATAGCGCGCATCTTGTCTGCTAATGCGTCATCGTTGGTGAAAATGGCACCGCCGTCTCCATAACAGCCTAAGTTCTTCGATGGGAAGAAACTGGTGCAACCGATATGTCCGATAGTAGAAGCTTGACACACACTGCCATCAGCATGGGTGTATTTGGCGCCAATTGCTTGGCACGAGTCTTCCACAACATACAAATGGTGTTCTGCGGCTATATCCATAATTGCATCCATATTAGCGCATTGACCAAACAAATGTACGGGAACAATCACTTTGGTTCGTGGGGTGATAGCTTTGCGGATGGCATCTACGGAGATGTTCATTGTATCCCAATCCACATCTACCACCACAGGTGTCAGTCCCAGCAGAGCTACAACTTCTGCAGTAGCAATAAAAGTGAAGGTGGGAGTAATGACCTCATCACCAGGTTGTAGGCCTAATGCCATGAGAGCTATCTGCAAAGCATCTGTACCATTGCCAACAGGAATGACATGCTTGGAACCTGTGTATGCTTCTAAATTTTCTTGAAAGGTCTTAACAGCAGGTCCCTTAATGAATGATGCCGAGTCAATCACAGCTTGAATACCGCAATCGATATCATTTTTTATGTTCTGATACTGCGTCTGCAGATCTACCATTTGAATTTTTTTCATTGTTTTCGTTCAATGATATATTCTACTTCGTGTATGCTTGAACGCATTTGAGTAACATGCGGATTAGTGCATACGATTTTTACCGTTAGGATGTTTTCTGCTTGGTGAGGATATTCACATACAGCGCGGAAATCTTGTGCAGAGAGAGTCGCGAATTGAGATAGACTTACGCGTGCTGTTACCGTAGTGGTTTTTGGAAAAAAGTGAATCGTTTCGCCAGCAGGTAATGTGGCCATTTCAATGGGGACAATAAAGGATTTCTCCGTAAATTGCTCTGTTTGCCACATGACTTCGGCTGTCGTGAATTGTGAGCGAACACCATTGGGGATGCGTAGTCCCACTTCTTTTTTTATTGTTCCCACCACTTTTTCTACAAGAATATCATCTGTGCAAATAGCATCAATCGAATCCAGTAGTTGTTGAGGACCATAAATAGTGACCGAGTCAGGGGTCATTATCGGTGCTTGCGTCAATTGATACTGCTCCTCAATCGTCCAACGCACTCGTAAATGGATAGGTGTTCTTTTAATAGCATCTATGTGGTATGAAGACACTATTTCTTCAGGACGAATTTGTTGGATGGTGGTGGAGCCTGGCAACATGTCTTGTACGCGTGGTCGTAGTATATCGGTTGATATATATAATTGGTTGCTGCCTTCTTCAAATTTATCACTCAAACTAATAGTGATATTGGGTTGGGTATGTTGTACTTGTCGTAGCAAACGACCATTATCACGGAGAGTGATTTCTATTTGAGAAGGTAATGGCGTATCAAAAACAATCTCTGCGGGGATATCAGTATAGGTAATGGGCAGTTTGATAGTTATTTCACGTTGCGATGTCATTGCTCGTCCCCACCAAACGAGTGTAGCTAAAGCTACAAACAGCAAATAGATGAATGCATCTTTGCGCACCATCCATATCCATAACTGGTTTAATTGCTGCTTAATATGTGCTAAATGAATATGCACAAATTATTTATCTTCTTTAGGTGCTTGTTGTGCTTCTTCAGCGCTTACATAAACACTACCCTTATCTACTTTCAAAGTCGTATCTTTGGATACCTCAATCAAGAAAGTAGTATCCTGTACCTCTTTGATAATACCATAAATACCACCAGCTGTAATTACTTTATCGCCTTTTTTGAGCGCTTCGCGTTGTTTTTGCAGTTCTTTTTGTTTCTTTTGTTGTGGACGAATCATGAAGAAATAGAATACCACAAAAATCAAAATCATCATAAGCCAGAATGACCAACTACTTTGTTGTGGTGCGCCTTCAGCAGCAGTAGCTGCTTGTAAAAAAATGAATTGTAACATAATGTTTAATTTTTATTTATTTTAGTATTATAAGTCTTATCGAACTGATTTGAAAATCTTGTTTGCTTGTTTGAGATCCATCACAATTTTGTTCAGAATACCATTGATGAAGATATAACTCTTTTCTCCCGAAAATTCTTTAGCTATTTCAATGTATTCGTTCAACGAAATCTCTAGAGCAATGTCGTTGAAGTGAACTATCTCTGTTATCGCGGTGATTAGTATGATATAGTCCATATATGCAATACGTTCTGCTTCCCAATTATGGAGTGCGCCCGCGATGAGCTGTTTGTATTCTTCGGAATGTTCGATGGTTAAACGCAACAAATCTTTAGCGAAAATAAGTTCGTCTTCCGAATTGAACATTTCTAACAAAGGCTGGTTATCACCATTTTTTTCATCAAAGCGCTTGATGGTTTTATCAATATAGGTTAGAACCAAATCTACTTCTGTAGTCCAACCTTGGAAATCCAATGCGATTTCTAAATCCTCGAGTGCACTATATAGATCTGGATTGTCAAGCATTAACGTTCCATAAATCTTACGCCAAATACGTTTGTCATCTTCGTATGTAGGCTGCTCCAACTGCATATATTCAGCATAGAATGGTGCCTGAACCAATTGCTTGTAGATAGCTTCCACTGCACTCATGCCAACATCCCATCTCAAATGTTGTTCTTCAATATATGTGCGCAGACGACGGTTGTTGAATAACTGTTGAGCGATACGGTTGTTTACAAAACGTCTATTGGGTGTATATGCTTGATGGGTCACCAGTGCACGCGCTTTGTTCGCTTCGATTTGTTGATCTGCGTATGTGGTCAATTCGTCAGCAAACGCCAATAGCATCATGTATAAACAATACGTGTTGGAAAAACTATTTAATAACTCCTTACGAGCCATTAGCGACGATTGTTCTTCCCTCTTGTAATACGCAAATAGCGTTTGAATGATTTTAGTTCTAACTAAAGTTCGATTAATCATGCGTTATCTATTTAAAAAATACTACTTATTCAAAATACCCTGCAAAGGTACAAAAAATCTATTACATACACAAGAAAAATAAAATTTATTTTTCAAGATAGCTTTTTCATAACTATAACTACCATAAAAATTACTATTTTTTGATATTAGTTCTTGCATATGTTCATTTTTTGTAGTATCTTTGCAGCGTGAAATTTTAATAACTAAATGAGGATTATATGGAAAATCGTAGACACGAAATGAAGAATGAGCCAGAAATTGTGTATTCGCGTTCCGTTAAGGCGGGTAAGCGTATCTATTATCTGGATGTGAAGAAAGCTCGTAATGAGGATTTGTACTTGTGCATTACTGAAAGTAAACGCAAACAAGTAGGGGAAACAGAGGTGCCACAGTTTGAGAAGCACAAAGTATTTCTTTACAAAGAAGACTTTGCTCATTTCACGGAGGGGCTAAATGATGTTATCTCGTTTGTACAAAGTCAATTGGGTGAGATTGAAGAGCGTAAGGAGTGGACTCCAGAGATGGAGGAAGTGTCTGCTGGGCAGGGTTCGGACGCAAAAGTCGAGGAGAAAACTGAAGATAAATCTATCTTAGGAAGTATCCTGAATAGATTAAAAAACTAAATGATCAATAATCGTATTGGCAACCTCCTGCTTTGAGAGAAGTGGGAGGTCTTTTTTTGTGCCATTGGCACAGAGTATGGTGACTTTGTTGGTATCAACTCCAAATCCAGCACCTTTATCTTGTAGCGAGTTGAGTACAATCATATCTAGGTTTTTGGTTTGCAGTTTGCGTTCGGCATTGGCCTGTTCGTCATGTGTTTCCAAGGCAAATCCTACTAATAGTCGCTCACCTTTTGTTTTGCCTAATGTTGCTGCTATATCAGTAGTGGTAGTCAGATCTATGGACATGCCTGTTTGTCCAGGTTGTTTCTTGATTTTTCTGTCAGCTGTACTGCTAGGAGTGAAGTCTGCTACTGCTGCACAGAGAATGGCTATGTCAGCCTGCTCAAATGCTTCTACGGTGGCATTGCACATCTCAGTGCATGATACTACATGGACTACTTGCAGAGGACAGAATGTTTGCCATGCATTGAGAGATAAATGTGTAGGTCCGCTTACAAGGGTGACTTTGGCGCCTCTGTTGAGGCAAGCGCGAACGAGTGCGTACCCCATCTTACCCGTAGAGGCGTTGCTGATGTATCGTACAGGATCTATAGCCTCTTGGGTGGGACCTGCGGTAATCAGTACATGCTTGCCCTTGAGCGTTTTAGGTGTGAGTGCGTATTCTGCCGCAGCGATAAGCGTATCAATCTCTTGCATTCGCCCTTTGCCCGTTGTGCCGCATGCTAATTCACCACTGGCGGCATCAAGCATGGTGATGTTTTCCCACTGTGCCAACTCGTGTATGGCTTTTTGTGTAGCAGGAGACTCATACATGTTGGTGTTCATAGCAGGGGCAATCACCACGGGTTTGCGCATGGCGGCGAAGGTGGTAGTTAATGCATCATCAGCGATGCCGTTTGCCATCTTGCATAGCACATTGGCAGTGGCTGGGGCAATGAGCATCAGGTCCGCCCAATCGGGTAGGGAGATGTGCTCGGTACTATGTTCATTGATAGCAGCAAACACGTCGGAATATACCTTGTGTCCGCTGACTGTTTGCAGGGTAAGAGAAGTGACAAACTCCAAGGCGTTCTTGGTGGTTGTCACTTGCACATCAGCACCTGCTTTCTTCAGAAGGCGAATCAACTCAGGAATTTTGTAGGCGGCTATTCCGCCGCTTATTCCTACTAAAATATGTTTGCCTGCTAAACTCAATTACTTCAGTACTTCATCTCTGTTGCCACTGCGATAGATGAGCTCGTTATCAATGAACTCTTGTGTCGCAATCAGGGTAGCTTTAGGCAGTTGTTCGTAACTGCGTGAGATTTCTATTTGCTCTTTGTTTTCAAAAGTCTCTTCAATAGAGTCTTGTGGCACGGAAAAATCTTGTAGTTTTGTGTCTAGTTCTTTTTTGAGTGCAGTACTAATTTGATTGCTTCGTTTACCGATGATAGCCACTGTTTCATACACATTACCTACTTTTTCGGTTAATTCGTTGATGTCCCGTGTGATAGTTGTTTTGGGAGCTTTAGTTTGTTTGTAGTCGATCATATCTTTATACGTATTAAAATATTCAGAGTGATTGGGTTATTTTTTTAGCTTCTTTGCCGATACGCTCTGCTGCGTTACGATGTTTAGAGTCTGGATATTCAGTAATGAAGCTATAGTACTCATCTTCGGTTTCGCGTGCTCGGTCTTCTTTCTTTTCTTCGAGAGAATTTACCATTTGCTGGTATTTGGCTTGCAGAATAAGCCAATTCAATTCCTCTTGATACTGGTTGGTAGGATAATCCTTTAGCGCATTCTTAGCAATGATTTCTGCGCTCAAATAATTGTTGCCGAGATATGTTCCTAGATTGTAGTATAATTTTGCACTCAAGTACTCTTTGTATGCTAACTTGTCATACAGCTCGTTCATCTCCTTGTATGCCTGGTCTGCGTATGGACTTTCTGGGTATAATTCTACGAATTGTGTAAAGAATTCGATGCCTTTTTTTGTTTCCGTTTGGTCTAAGCGAGCATCGGGAGCATCCAAATAGTAGCAGTGTCCAACTTGGAATCGTGCTTCCACAATATAGCGCCCTTTGGGATAGTTGCGTATGTATGCTTGATAATACTCCGAAGCGGCTGAATAATCCTTCTGCCCCATATAGCAACGAGCCAAATATGCAAGTACATCTTGTGAACGGTCAGTGCCGCGGTAATACGGAGTCACTTCATCCAAAAGTGTTTGCGCTTTTATATACTGGGCATTGTTGAAATATACCAATGCTTTTTGGTATTTTAATTCTGGATCCCTAGATTTTAGCAACTGCTGGTACTCGCCGCAGGAGGCAAGCAGCAATGTAATTACGAATATAAAAAGTCCCTTCTTTGTCATAATACAAAATCAGTCTGCAAAATTACTGCTTTTTTTTTATATATGCAAATAAAAGTGAGTTTTTAGTTGTTTTTTATTCAAAATGACCAATTTCGGGAGGTTACTACTCGTAGTGTGTCGCTATCAGCAACAAGCAAATAGCATGCGGCATCTTCGGTTGCTTCAATCATGGTGATAGCTTCTTTGTCTCCCAGTACCATACATGCGGTGGCTAAGGCATCGGCGCGCATGCAGCTTCTTGCCACTACGGTGGCACTTAGCAGGGAGTGTTGTACGGGGTATCCACTGCGAGGGTCAATTGTGTGGCTGCGGCGTTCGCCGTTTACAAAGTAATATTGCAGATAGTTGCCCGATGTGGCCATACATAGATTATTGCTTGCAATCACCTCTTGCAACTCTTTTTCCGCTCCTGTGGCATCTATTGTGGGGCGCGTGATGCCTACGCGCCATGCGTTGCCTTTGTCGTTAACGCCTTGTAGTACTACTTCGCCACCAATGTCCACCAGCAGGTTCTGGCATCCGTTCTCTCGCATCAAATCTGCCACCACATCGCAGGCGTATCCTTTGGCTATGGCGCTGGCATCCAGCGTGATACGGATGTCGTCTTTCTCCAAATGATGACTATTCAATCGAATATGCTCATATCCCACAAATGCTTTGATACTATCCAAGTTGATGTCTTGGCTCTTGGTTCTTGGCTCTTGGCTCTTAATACCAAACCCCCAGGCATTGACCAGTGGCGCTACTGTGATGTCGAACGCACCGCCAGATAGTTGGCTGATGGCGTGCGCCTCGTGGTACATGGCTTCAAAGAGCGAGTCGGTCTGAATGCTGTCGTTGCGGTTGATGTGGCTAATCACGGAGTTGGGGTTGAACATGCTCAGCGAATGGTCGAACGCCTGCAAGCGCTGCTGGATAGCATGGTGCAAATCTTCAGTGCCTTCGTAGCGTATATTATAATAGGTGCCAAAGATATGTCCTTGGTGGTGATAGTATTGTTTTTTAGGGGTATTAGGCAATAATAGCAGCAAAATTGCTGCTATTATTGCGAATCCCAATGCAATCCATTTCTTGTTTCTCATCTCTATTATTCTCTAAACGCTAAACAGTAGCGTAGCGTCCATTAAACATTTCTTACCATTCGCTACCGAAGTACAAACTTGCGCCAATGCGCCAGTTGAGGCGTTGGTAATTATTATTCCCCTGTTCAAATTCGTTAATGACGGAGCTCAATTCGGTCTTAACATTGGTTTTATCAATCCCATAGCAGTTGAGCATGCATTCTCCCCATACGCCTAAGAATACGTGTTTGAGTTCGAAGTCACGTTGCAAACGCAGATTGATATTGTTAATTGCTACAGTATTGGCGTTTTTCCAAACTTCTTCATAATTAGAATACATACCTCGCCAAGGTGTGATACCTACTCGTGTGTCCAATATGATACCCAAGGGTAATTTAAATTGGTATCCCAACTCAATATAGGTGGACCAAGCGCGTTGCGCTTCGCCCTTATCGTTGATGAAGTAGTCGTTACCAAAAATGGTGGTGTACCAATCAATGCTCAATGGCACTTTCTCTACGATGTCGCCCAAGTGAAATCCGATATGGGCTTCCATTGTACTGCTAGACTCTAAATCATCAGGGAGAGGCTTGAAACCACCTTTTGGGAAGTATGCTTCGTTGTTGAAGTAGTAGAAGTGGGTTAAATCCACTTTCATACCATAGTTGTCATAACCAATTGTGATGTCCAATTCTGGGCTGATATCTTCGAAGGTCCAGTTATCGGCACCGATATTAGCCCATCCGCTTACATATAGTCCTTTCCAAGCTATTGTTGCTGATGGTTGGATAGATATACCGCCGAGGTTATATCCGCGCCATAGGTAGGAACTTACTACATCTGCACCTACTTCAAAGGTGATACCTAATTCTTTTTTTGTCCCTTCTTCTTTATCTTTAGCGTATGCTTGATAAGGACAAGCACTAACGCCTATCAGCGCTAGTGCTAAAACCAATAATGTTTTTTTCATTTGTTATTTCTTGTCATTATAATGCGTTTTTGCTCGCCCAAGCGATGCGCAACGCTACTTCCAGGATTTTAGTATCATCCAAAACCACGATTCCACCATCAGGACCTGGCTCGATGTGATAACCCACAGTAGCAGTGCCGTTGAAAAATGCTCTTACATCGTCAGCTGCAATTCCTAACTCCTCAGCAATTACAGCTGAACTACCTTTTGGAAGGCTATCCTTCACTTCTCTCAGTTTGTTGAATGTTGTGCGAATCATAGTAACTAATTCATTTATAGTTAATAATAAAGTTATTTTGTTTATCTTTTAGAAGATGTTTCTTGAACTCGTGTGCAAAGGTAACACTTTTTTTTTATATATGCAAATTTTTTCGCAATTCTGTTGAAGAAATATCAAAATAGGGTGCTCCTGTTAGGAAAATTGTGCCTTTGGCAGGTAGTGTTGCTTCGCGAGGTTGTGTGCCTGCGGCAGGATGTGTTGCTCCTTGCGTACTCGCTTTATCTCGCCTCGGATACACAAACACGCGATAGTTGTTCAAAATGTATTGGTATTCTCGCCATTGGTCGAATATCTGTAGGTTATCTTCGCCGATGATGAGGGTAAATTCGTGTTCGGGGTATTCTCTCGCGAGCGCGCGCAATGTATTAGCGGTATATGTAGGGCGGGGGAGATGAAATTCAAAATCCGATACCACAACTCTCCTCCCTTGAAGGGAGGTTGGGAGGGTCTTTATTGCCTCTCTCGCCTTCTCCAGTCGCTCTTGCTCATCGGCGAGTATGCTCTTGTCTTTCAGTGGGTTGTTGGGCGATACCATGAGCCAAACTTCATCCAAGTCGGTATGCTCTAATACCCACTTAGCCAATCCCGTGTGCCCAAAGTGTATAGGATTGAATGACCCTCCGTAAATGCCAACCTTCATCGAACGAGTTTATCTAAGTCTGCTTTTGCTTGCAGAAGGTCATCGTTAATGACAATGTGGTCGAAGTATGGTGCGTCAGCCATCTCTATTTCGGCTTTGGCGAGGCGTTTTTGTATCATTTCTTCGCTGGTGTCGCCGCGTCCGTGCAAACGGTGAGAAAGTTCTTCTACAGATGGTGGGGCAATGAAGATCGCCAATGCCTCATCGCCGAAGATGCGTTTGAGGTTGAGACCGCCTTTCACATCAATGTCGAAGACGATGGTGCGTCCTGCGGATTGGATGCGTTCGATTTCGGATTTCAGTGTGCCGTAGTATAGGCCTTCATATACCTGTTCGTATTCGATGAAATCGTTGTTTTGTATGTGTTGTTCAAACTCCTCGCGGCTGATGAAGTAGTATTCTTTGCCATGTTGCTCTTGCCCACGTGGAGCGCGAGTGGTGGCAGAGATGGAGAGTTCGTATTGTCCTGGATAGGTTTCGAGTAGGTGTTTCACCATTGTCGATTTGCCCGAACCGCTGGGCGCACAGAGAATAATAATCATATGGATTTACTATTTGAGTATTTACGATTTACAATTTGCGACTGCAAAGGTACAAAAAATATTTGAATTATGCAAGAGTAGTTGTTTTTTTGAGATACACAAATCTTCTTGCAAAAAAATACGCTATTTATAAAATTCGCTATAGAAGCGCAAATTTTCCCATCCGCACCACACAATAACCATACAATAACCATACAATAACCACACAATTCGGTGCGGTTATAGTACCCCGAGAAATTTGATGAATACCCTTTTTCATGGTTATACTTTCCCATGAGAGACCGAACCATTTCAATAAATACATATAAATCCGCATAACCGATTCTATGTTTTTTGGTTATGCGGATTATGAATTTAAGTACATTTTATCATGGTAAAACGATTCTTAATAGTTATGAGATATGCATGTTATTTGTTTTTGAAACAATATTATTTCGGTATAGCCAATATTACTCTATCTTAAGAATCTGCTTAACAGCATCCTGCCAATAACTCAATTCTTGGTATCCTGTTGCAATGTTAGGACTGCCTTCCATGGGGCAGAATACCACCGTTGGATAACTGCGTACGCCAAACAACGCAGCCACCTCAGGTTCTTTCTCGGCATCCAATGTATAAACATACACTTTACCAGCGTATTGCTTTGCCACTTGCTCCAAAATGGGGCGCAATTTCTTGCACCATCCGCACCATGTAGTGGAAAAATCAATCAAACAAGGTTTATCGCCAATGTATTTCCATTTAGGTTGTTGACCCGATGTCAAATTATAGTAGCAAACCTTTTTCTTAAATTCTGATGTGGAAAGATAAACTATGCTTCCTTCATTATTATAGTTCTTTTTTGAAGGTTCTGCAACTAATTGCACAGAATTTGCATTACATCGGTCATTATTATAAAATTCTCTTATTGAATCATGTATGCTGATTAAAAATTTATATGCTTCATCAGAATCGTATGAAGTAGAAGTCCAATAAGGACCGCTTTGCCCAACACCAAAAGGACCTCGTCCATCGCAATCAAGATATCCGTTGGTATGTATCATTATTGAATTTCCATTTTTTCCCACGATGCGATAACCAGTCCCTACATTTTGCCATGTACAATGATTTACTAACTCTTGAAATTGTTGTTTGCTGGGTAACGAATTTCCAAATTCGCGAACAGCATTATCATAAGTGTAATAATCTGATTCTCTTTTATTTTTCCATAAGATACCACTTGGTAACCCCAAATCAACATATCCTTGATTCAATAATTCTGCATAACGGGCAGCTTCGGCTTGCTCTGCTAATTCTGCTTGGCGTTCGGCTTCTTTTTGACGGGCTATCTCCGCCTGACGAACTTGCTCTGCTCGAATCGCCTCTTTTTCTGCAACACTTTTACCTGTTGTTACCAACAAGACCATACCAGAAGCATTTTCTTTTGTCATATATTGTGCACCACTCAAATAACCATTGGCACGAAGTAATGATAATTCCTCATTTGTTGGTACACGCCACTCATCATAACCATGCATTCCTTGGTTATTAATGTTGGCTATCACACTATTGGGATGCGATTGAAACACTCCCAATTCATTGGGAAATACATGCAGATACCCATAGACTGTTTCCACTTTAGTACGAGTTTTTGGAGTAGGAGAAGGAGGAGTTGGTTGTGCACCAACCGTTGGACCAGCACCTATAGCTATTTGTGCTGCCAACTTTTGTGCGAGGTTTTTCATTCCCTCGCGATAGGATGAGCCCGCAAAAGTTGCACCCTCTGTAGCTGCGATTGTGCCGCTCTCTACATTGATTACACGCACATCTACATTGTACTGCCCCATTACGATATTTACATCTCCAATAACAATCTTTGAGAGATTCAACAACTCACCAATACGCACCATTTGGCTTTCTGTCATCGTACTACGCTGCATTTGTTGCTCATCAATAATGCGATCAATTTGCGTGCGTTCAATCATGGTATAACCTGAGGGACGGAAATAAGTGGTGAAGATTCCAGAAAGTCCATCTACATCCGCTTGCGAGATACCTACGCCAGCCTTAAACTCCATAACAGCAGCACGCTGTGCCATGGCTGACATTGCCAAAAGGCAGATTAAGCATAAAGAGAATAGTTTTTTCATTGTTGTGTTGTTTTTATTGGTTAGTATTTTGTTTTCTTTCTCAATTGAGAGGTAGGTACACGAAAAGCGTGAGCCAACTGCTATTGGTTCCTTCGGGTCTCGACTCCCACTTCATCCAATATATGCAGAAAGCTCACGTATAAACGTGAGCGTTTCGCATTATTCTCGGAATGAAGTTTCAAATTGTCGAGAGATGAAAGGAATCCTCAAATAAAGCAAACGCTTTTATAAAATATGTCTGCAAAACCGATTTCTCGGATTTGCGACTGCAAAGGTACAAAATTATTTTGGATTAAGCAAGAAAAATCGCTTTTAAGGGCGATTTTTCTTGTGTGGTTAGTCTAAGATTGCTTGTCGCAATGCCACAGAAGTGCTCAGAATTGTGCGCTTATTGTGCGTGTATTGTCCATCTATTGTGCGTGTATTGTGCGTGAATAGTGCGTAACATACAAGATAAATAGAAAAAATCGCCATCTATGTGCAAAACATAAATGGCGAAGCTTTTTACAAAACATTCAGCACTTGCTCTTTGATTTGCTCAAGGATGTCTTTCATCTTCACCACGATAATCTGCATCTCGCTTTGGTTGCTCTTGCTGCCTAAGGTGTTGATCTCGCGACCCATCTCTTGTGCGATGAAACCGAGTTTTTTGCCGACTCCAGTTGTCTCGCCCATTGTCTCGCGGAAGTACTTCAGGTGGTTGGTCAAACGCACTTTCTCCTCGTTGATGTCCAGTTTCTCGATATAATAGATCATCTCTTGTTCGAGGCGGTTGCGGTCGATGGCTTGCTGCGTAGTGGCAGACAACTGCTCCAGATTCGCCTCAATGCGCGCTTTGATTTTCTCCACGCGACTTTGCTCGTAGGGCTCTACCTCTGCCAGCAGGGCAGCAATAGCGTCCAACTTCTCGCAGAACATCTGATAGAGCGAGGCGCCCTCTTGCTGGCGGAAAGCATTGAACTGTTTAATCGCCTCCTCAATAGTTTGCAGTGCTATTGCCCATTCCTCCTCGTTCACTTCGCTGGAGTCTTGCACCTTCGTGACATCGGGCATACGGAGGATAGCTGATACCATATCTTGGTTGTTCGCCCAACCCAATTCCTTTTGCAGGGCTATGAGTTCGCGGTAGTAGTAGGCAAACGCCTCGCGGTTGATAGGTGCGAAATTGCTTGCCTCTTCGCCTTGTGCTGCGTCTTGGTAGTAGATACTCAAATCAAGTTTACCGCGCTCCAAGCGTTGCGCAATGAGGGTGCGAATCTCCAGTTCCTTGCTGCGCAGTTGTGGGGCAATGCGCACACTGAGATCCAAGGATTTGGAGTTGAGACTCTTGATTTCTACAACCAGTTTCTTGTTGTTGGCTACCAAGCACTCTGCTTTGCCGTAGCCAGTCATGGAGTATATCATATTTGTTTAGTGTTTAGTGGACGCCCTATGGGCTACTGTTTAGTGGGTATTGGGCAACGTGTCATTTGCCTCGTTATTCTCTTGTGGGGTTTCTTGCGAAGTGGTGTCTTGTTGTTGGGTAGCTTGTTGTTGGAAATACGCAGGCGGACCATACATGACCATGATCCTTTCGCTTTGTTCAGGCATATTTTTTTGACTCTTGCATCCGCCCAACAGGGCTATCAGTGCACCTAATAATATATTTATTTTCTTTCTCATATCCTTGCCTTTAACCTTTCGCCTTTAACTTTTCGCCTTTCGCCTATTTCCCGATACAGAATTTACCAAAAATATTGTTTAGCACCTCTTGTGAGGTGATTTGTCCTGTTATTTCACCGAGGGCAGAAAGGCAGTCTTGCAGGTCCATGCTGAGGAACTCGCCGCTGATTTGCATTTGGAGTCCCTCTTGTACGCGTTGGATAGCCTCCTGCGCGCGCACCAATACCTCATAGTGGCGTGTGTTGCTGATTGTCACCGCGTTGCGTGTGTCGTACTGCTCGCGAGCAAAGGTGATTAATTGTTGCTTCAGCACCTCTACATTGCCGCTCTTGGCGGAGAGATAGATCCTCGCCTCTTGCCCAAGCGGGGTCCCCGAAAACGCTCGTGGCGTTTTGGGGTGCTCATCGCCTTCTCGCCTCATCGCCTCCTTGCCTAAAAGATCCACCTTATTATATACTTGTATAATCTTGTTATCGCTTATATCATCCAATTCGGATAATATGTCCACGGGCTGTGTGGCGTCTTGCAG
>JAXJWX010000047.1:0-45653 GCA_036307765.1 Paludibacteraceae bacterium
GGGCTGTCGCATCTGGGACGACAAGGGGCAAGAGTACCTTGACCTCTATGGTGGCCATGCTGTCATCAGTATTGGTCACACCCACCCACACTATGTAGAGGTACTAACGGATCAACTTAATAAGATTGGCTTCTACTCTAATTCCGTTCAAAACCCGCTCCAAGAGCAATTGGCAGAGCGCCTCGGCAAACTCTGCGGTTACGAGGATTACACCCTTTTCCTCGATAACTCAGGCGCGGAGAGCAATGAGAACGCCCTCAAGTTGGCTTCTTTCCATACGGGCAAGAGCCGTGTGATTGCGTTCCACCGCAGTTTCCACGGTCGCACCAGCGGTGCGGTAGCCGTGACCGATAATCCCAAGATCCAAGCGCCATTCAACCAATGCCATCCTGTGACCTTCCTTGACCTCAATGATATCGCAGCCGTAGAGGCAGAACTCCAGAAAGGCGATGTAGCAGCGGTCATTATCGAGGGTATTCAAGGTTGTGGTGGCATCCATGTGCCAACGACCGAGTTTATGCAATCGCTCCGCCAGCTCACCGAGCAATACGATGCGGTGCTTATCCTCGATGAAATACAAAGTGGCTATGGTCGCACGGGTAAGTTCTTTGCCCACCAATGGTATGGCATCCGTCCTGATATTATCACTATGGCCAAAGGTATGGCGAACGGTTTCCCATGCGGCGGTATATTGATTTCGCCTATGTTTCAAGCTACGAAAGGCATGCTCGGTACCACCTTTGGTGGTAACTATCTGGCTATGGCAGCTGCGTTGGCAGTGCTGGATGTGATGGAGCAAGAGAACTTGGTCGAGAACGCCCACCAAGTCGGCGAATATATCCTCGCTAACTTACCCAAGAGCGATAAGATCAAAGAGGTGCGTGGTCGCGGTATGATGATTGGTATTGAGTTCCACGACAGCGTAGCACCTATTCGCCAAGCCTTGCTCAAGGACTACCATATCTTCACCGGCGTCGCAGGCACCAACATGGTCCGCATTTTAGCGCCATTATGCCTCACCAAAGAGCAAGCCGACCGCTTCCTAAATGCATTGAAAGAACTTTTGTAATCAATACTACTTTTATATAGTAGACTGATTGTATATAAAAACAAGAGCATTTCCACCCGAAACGCTCTTGTTTTTTATCCTAGCCTTACAATCTACACTAATGCGAGAAACTTTCTCCTTGCTACACCACCAATCTGCATGATATACTCGTGCTGAAATGCTAATTGCTTTCTTGCGCATTATACGCCTCCAGCGCCTTACGAAGCACCAAGACCGCCTTAGCCAAGTCCTCCTTGTTGAGGATATACGCCATTCGCACCTGCTGACGACCATCTTCAGGATTCGTATAGAAGCCACTACCTGGCGCCATCATCACCGTCTGACCCTCATACTGAAAATCCGTTAGGCACCACTGGCAGAACTTATCCGTATCATCCACAGGCAATTGCACCATCACATAAAACGCACCCATAGGCGTAGGAGCAAACACACCTGGAATCTGATTCAGTTGGTCAATCAAGAAATTACGACGCGACAAGTACTCATCATACACTTCCTCCATATACTCATGCGGCGTAGCCAACGCTGACTCTGCAATCACCTGCCCCATCAAAGGGGGCGAGAGACGTGCCTGGCAGAACTTCATCACCGCTTGATGCACATCTTTGTTCTTCGTAATCAACGCACCAATACGCACACCACACAACGAATAACGCTTGCTCACCGAATCAATCAATATCACATGATCCTCTATCCCCTCCAGATGAAAAGCTGAGATATAAGGACGCTTCGTATAAATAAACTCACGATACACCTCGTCAGAAAAGAGATACAAATTGTATTTCTTTACCAAATCACGTATTTGCAACATCTCCTGCTTGGTGTACAAATATCCTGTAGGATTGTTAGGATTGCATATCAGAATAGCACGCGTCTTATCCGTAATCTGCTTCTCAAACTCCTCTACCGATGGCAGTTTAAATCCATCTTCTATATTAGTCTTGATAGGTTTGATTACCGCGCCACAAGACACCGCAAAAGCCATATAATTGGCATAACTGGGGTCCGTAATGAGAATCTCATCACCAGGATTAAGACACGCCATATAGGCAAACATAATCGCCTCCGAACCGCCCGAAGTGATAATAATCTCATCGGGCGAAATATCTATACCATATTCCGCATAATACCCCACCATCTTCGCACGCAAAGAAAGAACACCCTGAGAAGGCGAATAATCTAGTATATCCTTATGGAAATGTGCAATGGCATCCTTAGCACAATCAGGCGTTTGTATGTCTGGCTGACCAATATTGAGAGAATAAATATGAATACCATTTCGGTGCGCCGCTTCTGCATACTTAGCCAACTTACGAATTGGCGACTGCGGCATGCTCTGTGCTCGATTAGAGATTTCCATAACGCTAAAGATTAGAAATTAACGTGCAAAAGTACAAAAAAAATCGCAACTATGCAAATACATAGCGCGATTTTACGAAATAAAATATTGGAAAACACTAATATTCGTTACAACACGACAATTATCTACCGCTCCTCAAACGTACCATCGGAGTAAAAGACCATAATCTTTGACACCGTTCGGGATGCCGCAACAGCCATCATCGGTTTCTTTTCCTCTACAACTACGTTCGTCACTGGCACAACAACTTCCTCCGCATGTGTATCACTATCAAATAGCGGCAACACACCTTCCTCTCTCGCACTAGACACATACATCGTGCCCACACCCATAATCAACCAATCACAACTCACCGCACGAAAACGACGCAATATTGCTTGCATCACATCCAAACTGGGCTTATTCCTTCCACCCATGATATTAGACAACGTTCCCTGACTAATACCCACTTCCTGACAAAACTGCTTGGCATTCATGCCTTCCGATTGCATCACCTGCAATACACGATCACGCTCATTCATATTTACTATTTGACAATTTTACAATCTACGATTTATTCTATAACTTGCACTATTTACAACTTACCATCAAAATCGGGTGCAAAGATATGAAAAATATTTCACATATGCAAATCTAACAATTTACTTTTCAAAAATAAATACAATTCACATTTGCAAATAACGCTCAATTATTCACATTCAATATACACAACACACATAACTTGATTTACAAGCAGATACTAATATCTATAGTTAATTTAAGTAATCTATGTACTTTTGTTGAAAATCAATCATTTATATTATTTAACCAACAAATAATCGTACATTTACTCAAATCATAGCCAACAATGCACCAATCAGCCACCTTTATTAGTTTACATAAACGTTATAAGCGATTGATTTTATTTACATTATAACATTAAAAACAATATTATAAAAAGCACCATCTAGCGGCATTTACTCACCATTACATGTGATTTTCATTGTTGAATTAACACATAGCGCAGGCAGTATATATTTGTAAATTACATGCTCCGTTATGTGTGATTTATTTAGAAATTTACATATCTGCAATAGTGAAATATTTTTTAAGAAAATTCACATCCCTACCCTTTTTCACAGAAATTTTGTCTTTTATGGCAAATTCACGAGAATTGAATATTTTTCACAAACCTATACATTTGCACAGAATATTCAATTCTCGTGAAAGATGATAAATAACCATAAAAGTGAGCAAACTCCCCTAATTTTAGCTAAAATAAGGGATAAAAGGGCATTTATATACCTGCTGACACTTATATGAGACTCCTTGAGCGCGGCAGGGAGTGCGGGGTCCCCGAAAAAGTTCGTGACTTTTTGGGGTGCTTTTGATTGCCGGCGGGGTCCCCGAAAAAGCCTGCGTTTTGGGGTGCTCTGCAATGTTGTTGATTAAAATAAATCTTGTTGTTTTTTAATTACAGTGTCAACATGTATATAGTTCCCAAAAAAAAGAGGGATTTACCCCTCTAAGTCTTTTCTACTCCATTTCCATCGGTTGTGGGTCCAGAGCCACAGTTCAGGCTGGGCGGATATATTCTGCTCTAAGAGCCGAGCATATTTTTTAGTCATTTCTTCAGGCTGTATTGCCATCGGATTATCAGCAATCAATTCAAATCGAACACGATAATATCCCCGTTTAGGTGACCATATATGCGCATACACAGCAGATAAACCAAATTTTTTAGCCAACACCTCACTGCCATTCAAAAAAGCCGTTTCTTGATGCAGAAAATGCGTCCAACTATACGCACTGCGCTTCGAAGGCTTCTGATCAGCCAACATACCCAATACATACGGATGATTAGCATGGCGCAACAACACCAATTTACGCAACAACTGGTTCTTCTCAATACATTCGCCACCACGTTTCCTACGCAATTCCAACATCATCTTGTCGGAATGAGGGTTCTTAAGTTGGCGATACACATTATATTCTACTATAGATGAATCTGCATATTGATTTCCTACATCTGCTATCCATTCCCAATTACCAAGATGCGCCAAATAAGCTATAGAACCATGCGTTTTTCTCGCTAAATCCTCCAACATATCTAAATTCTCAAACACTACACGCTCACGCATTTCCGCTTTACTCGCACGATAACCATAGACCACCTCAACCAATAAATCCGAGAAATGATGATAAAACTTCTTCTCTATGTTTTTCAGTTCGTCATTGCTCTTCTCTGGAAACGAATTACGCAGATTCCTACGCACCACATTCTTGCGATAACCTACTACATAATACACTAATGGATAGAGTATTACATCCGAAATAATATATAAAACGGATAAAGGCAGTAGGCTGAATATGCGAATTAGAAAAAGCATTGCGCAGAAATACCATTCGCTTTTAATACAGGTAATTTACCAGATATACAAACAGGAAATAAACCACTGGTGTTGCCAACATCAGACTATCAAAACGGTCCAATACACCGCCATGACCAGGCATGAACTTGCCCGAATCTTTCACACCCAGCGTGCGCTTGAGCAAACTCTCCATCAAATCACCCAACGTACCAAACACCGCTCCAAAAGCTGCAAACCACAAGCTATTAGCCAGTCCCATTTCTGCCGTCCAACCTATTCGGTAGAACACATAACCCGCTAACAACGAAACTACTATTCCACCTATCAATCCCTCCCACGATTTAGCTGGACTGACGCGTGGAAACATCTTATGATTGCCCTTGGGCAGTTTAGCCGTTAAACTACCTACGATATAGGCACCGCTATCATTTACCCACAGCAGGATAAACAACGCCAACAGCAAATATCGATTGTGCATCAGCACACCATTCATCAGCGCAAAAGGCAATGCCACCATCATCTGACCTGCACACAGATTACCCCAAGATTCTATCGCATGGCTATGCTCGCGGAAAAGTTGCGTAATCATGGCCAATAGCATGACTGCCACATACGCCACCAGCAATGCCGACCATATCCCATCACCATAGAATAGGAAATACATGGTAGTAAACAACAGCGCATTAGCTATCATAGCATACGACTGCAAACGAACATCAGAACCCACCAACGCATGATACTCACGGACCGCCAAGGTGCTCAGTATAAGAAACAATATACCAAACAACAATGGATGACTACCAAAACACTGAGGTTGCACCAAAATAGATGTGAGCACCAGACCTGCATACACAATCGCAGAGAGGGTTCGTTTGATAAAATTATTCATAATCGTAAATTATTTTCTAAATAATTTGCAAAGGTAAGAATAATTTTGTAATTTTGCAAGCAAATTCACTAAAATAATAGAAATTATGAACACTAACATCGAATTAAGCCTTCTCGATGCAGAGGAGAAAGAGCTTTTGAACTACATTTGGAACCATATCCCTGCGGAAGACCGCCAAGGTATGACACAGGCTGACGTGTTACTTGTGCTTGACCTCATGGATGATTACTTGGTAGAGAACGGTCTGCTGGAAGAGGATGAGCAAGCAGGCGAAATGACCTATCTCGATGGCGAAATTGATGAGACGGAGCAACTCAACTACCTCATCACCGCCACCAAGGAGCAAGGTCATACCTTCAGCAGTACCCAGATTCAGCTCATCATGGATGCCGAACTGCAATACGGCATCGAACAAGGCTACTACCAAGAAGAGGAGTAATGAGAGGTTAAAGGTTAAAGGCAAGTAGTAAAAAATAAAAGGTCACTAATTTTAGTGACCTTTTATTTTGATTATCAATCGTTTGATTACGTTCTTTATGGTTTGCGTAAACATCTCTTTTACCCACTCTACGCGCTCATCAGTCCAACGCTGAGGGTGCGTAGTAATCATAATACAAGGGGGTAATGTATCATTCTCTGCTGCGCGGATAATATCACCTGTCTTGTGATAAACCAATTCCTTTTTTATCCATTCATCTTGATACTGGGGAATCTTATCCCGCACCGACACTTTATAACCATCCCAACAACGCCCTGTATCAGTTAGATAGAATACTTGACTGAAATCTACATCAAAATAAGGTTCTCCTATCACACCCATAGCACGATAATCGTATTTCTTCCACAAATCCTTACCATCCCACTTACTAGTCGGTGCACCATGCATACAAATAGTGCGGACAGGATAATATGTCCTGAAATATGCTAACTGCTCTTGAAAATGCGTATACGCTTTCTCCGCATCACCATGCACGATAGCCATATCTTCATAGTGATAACCTATCTCATGTCCCAAATCTGCTATCGCCCGAATCACTTCGGGGCAGTTACTCTCTGGCACAATACGAAAGTAATAACTAGCACAAATGCCCAATTCATTTTCTATCTGCGCAACCGCCAAACTATTCTGCGCACGCAAGTCCACATCATGGCGAAGGATAATCCATTTTGATGTATTGGACGTGTGTTTTTGCTCACAATATTGCTCAAAAGTGATGAATTTATACCCTTTTTTTTGCAACAAGACAAGCAACTCACGATATTTTCGTAACGTAAAGTCAATCATTGGGTTATAAAATACGAAGAATATTGTCAACAAAATCCAAAACATACATTCGCAAGCCTACTTATATATTGCATTCAATGCTTGTGCCAACTTCACACCCGCAGTGTACATTTGCCACTCCATAGGGGCTGTCCAGTGGTAGGTATAGTGGTAGGCATTGCCATTCCAAGTAGCATGATACTGATAAATCGCATCGGTAATATGATAGGTCTGCAAGATAGTTTCCTCATCAGTGAGTTGCATCACCTCATGCTTCTTGCTACCATACACATCGTGTAGGTAATCAGCATATTCACTATAACTAAAACCTTTGCTATCAATAATCTTGCCATCCCAAACGGAGTGCAAGTTGGTGTTCTGACCAAACCACTTCATCTTAACCGCATTGCCTCCTTTGTCATCCAAGTGCGCCACGTGCATAGGACAAAAACGATCGGCATACAGGTGTACATAAAATACCAAAGCATCATGGCACTGTTTCTGACGAGCTAGCACCACTTCCAAACTGTCCAATGCCATAAACAAATCCCCACCCACCTTTGGATAGTCCGTCAGCATAGCTACCACCTCAGCATCGGTCAGTCCGCCATCCAAATCTTGGTAGTGGCAAGTAAAACTGGTAGGATAAATTGTATCACTTTTTATCTCATCAGGCCAAGTGGATAGGTAAATCATACCATGTTTACCCAATACAGCATCAATCTGTTTGCGCGCTTTATTGATCAAATTATCATACGCCACTTGTGCCACTATGCGGTGACCTTTTTGCCCCCAGGCAAAAGCAGAAATCACACAAAGTGTAAAAAAGAAAATTGTTGTTAATCGTTTCATATTCATTCCTTTAAACTTTAAACTATTACCTAATACAATTCTATCCACTCTACCGTATTACCTACGCACTCTAGATAAGTCTGAAAGTCTTCGCGCTTAATGACCACTGTTCCTCGGCAATCGTTAGGGTGAAAACTCAGACTGTCCGCCTCTTGTAGGTTCTTGTCCAAGAACAATATCACATGATGTTCTTCATCGTTGATGAGTCCAAAAGGACTAACACTCCCTGGTTCCAAACCCAAATAACGCATCATGCGTTCGGGACTAGCAAAAGAGAGTTTGCCTGGAGAGTTCTTTCCCGCTGCCAGCAACGAAGCTTTGAGGCGTTGCTCCAGATCATGGATAGCCAAATCGTGCTCGCAATCAAAGCTGATGAGATAATGTTGCGTGCCCTTGTGGTTACGCATGAAGATATTCTTGCAGTGCACACTGCCATCATTTTTCCACCAACGCTTGGCTTCCTCTATGGTCTTGCCTTCTGGGTGGTTGTAGCACTCATACGCAATACCATGCTCCTTCAAATACGCCAATACTTTCTCTTGTCTTTCCATATTTCTAGAACTAGTTGTGCTAGTAGTACTAGTTGTACTAGTTATGCTAGTTATTTTATAACTCTGCGATTACTTCGCGCAGCACCTCGCCCACCGTTGGGTGTGGGAAGACTACCTGTTTGAACTCACCTACCGTATAGCCCATACGCACAGCGAAGCTAGCTGCTGCCACAAACTCCGAACATGGATTGCCAATCATGTGCACGCCGATAATGGTCTTGTTCTTTTTGTCCACAATCACCTTGCACAAACCCGTTTCTCCCTCATTCTCAGCTACAAAACGTCCCGAATAGGTCATTGGCAGTTTGTGTACCTCATATTCTACAAATGGTTTGTCGAGCGACATTGTTGGAGCAAAGTCACCTTCGCGAATATCGTTGAGGTCTTTCTCGGTCAGTCCGATACATGCTATCTCAGGATTGGTATAAACCACGCTTGGTATAGCATTATAGGCAATACGTTGCAGAGGCAACTGCTTCAGCATACGTCCTACTGCCACCTCGGCTTGACGACTAGCCACATGGGCCAACATAATCTTACCCGTCACATCGCCTGCGGCATATACATTTTTGAGGTTTGTCTTCATAAACTCATCCACCACGATGCCACCGCGGTAAATCTCTATGTCGTTCAGCGCCTCCAATCCCTGCATGTTCGCACGACGACCTACCGACACCAATATATGCTCTGCCTCGTATTCGCCATTCGTTGTCAGCACCTTATTTCCTTGCAATTCAGTCACTTTGGTATCGGTCAGAATCTGAATACCCGCTTTGCGATATTTATCCAAAAGTATACCCACCACCTCTTGATCGAGGTTAGGCAATATCGTAGGCATCGCCTCTATCACAGTCACGGGTACACCCAACTCGTGGTATAAGGTCGCAAACTCCATACCTATCACGCCACCGCCCACGATAATCATTGACGCTGGCAGTTCTTTGGTTTCCAACGCATCCGTTGAATCCCATACGGCAGGGTTATCTTGTATGCCTGGAATAGGTGGAACAAAATTGGTTGAGCCCGTACAAATCAATAGGTTTTCTGCCTCGTATTGCTCTTCGCCACAAGCTATTACCACTTGCTTATCAGTGTGACTCACGATGGTGGCAGCACCCATGACCACAGTGCAATGTTCGTTATTGAGTTTCTGCTTGATGCCCGCCACCAATTTGCGCACCACTTTCGTTTTGCGTTGCACGATTTTGGTATAGTCGAATGCTATATTCTCCGCAGAAACGCCATATTTCGCAGCATTCTTGGCATTATAATATTGTTTTGCGCTATACAATAAGGTTTTAGTTGGAATACATCCTACATTTAGGCATGTGCCACCCAATGCATTTTGCTCAAAAATCACAACATCTTTGCCAGCCTTCGAGGCCAATTCTGCGGCAGTATATCCTGCTGGACCACCACCAATAATAGCAAGAAAATATTTCATAAATAGTATATTGTATAGGATTATTTATTCTTGTGTTGGACTGTGTAAAGTAGTTAGGAAAATGCGCACGGCACTGGCTACCATCTCTGCACATGGGCGTTTTTGATAGTAGGCTTCGGTACGTGCTTCGGGCATAGGATTTTGCGGTTTAGGTGCTATACCAAGCAATTCTGAGCAAATCAGACTGCCATTCACTTGCTTAAACTGCTCTGCTAACTCCTGCACGAGCGAGTAATTCTGCATTTTTCCTACCGCATCATGAGGCGTTGCACTACCATTTTCCAGTCCTGCCAACATAAACATGCCACACGCAGCGCCACAAGTCTGTCGCATACGTCCTATACCACCACCAAATGAAGCAGATAGGCGCAAAGCCAATGCTTCGTCCTCTATCCCATATAGGTCAGCACAAGCTGCAAACACCGATTGGCTACAATTGAATCCTTGATGAAAAAGCTCTTTCGCGCGCGCTACGCGTACCTCTATATCTTCTTTTGTCATATATCCTTGCCTTTAACCTTTCGCCTTTAACCTTTAACCTTTAACCTCTAACCTTTAACCTCTAACCTTTAACCTCAACAAAATTCGTCCTCATCTTCGGTTTCTCACCCTCAGGACGTTGCTCTTTGGCGAGATTGCGCATCATCCATGCCATATTGCGCGCCAAAGTACGCATGGTTTGTAATCCCTCAGCATCATGCTCGGCTTCGCCTTTCTCCCAACCATGTACGCTATTCCAGTATTGTGATGATACTACGGGCATATTATTGATAGTAAAGTACTTATTCAGTCTATCAAAGCAAGCACTTGCTCCACCCCTTCGGCATACAGCCACAGCAGCAGCGGGTTTGTAGGAGAGTAACATACCTGCCGAATAGAATAATCGATCCAGCAACGCACACAGCGAGCCATTGGGTCCCGCATAATAGACTGGCGAACCCACCACCAAGCCATCTACCCCCTCGGTCAGAATAGCGTGTAACTTGTCATAGAGCACGTCCGAGAAGGCACATTGTCCTTTCTTTGTATGGCATGCACCACAAGCTATACAACCTCGAACAGGCTGATTACCAATGCCTATAGTAATAGTCTCAATCCCTTCTGCCTCTAAGGTTTTTGCCACCTCTGTCAGCGCAATACTGGTATTGCCATTCGCACGTGGACTGCCATTAATGAGTAGTACTTTCATAATTTTGCACATTTAACCCTGCAAAGGTACGATTTTTTTCGCATATACGCAAACATACCTTGCATAATTCAAAAAAAAAACGTACCTTTGCAGCGAATTTTAATTGGACAACTATGGCAGACGATAAAAAGATTATTTTCTCTATGGTGGGCGTAAGCAAGACTTTCGCCCCACAAAAACGAGTACTTAACAACATCTACCTCAGCTTTTTCTACGGAGCAAAAATTGGTATCATTGGTCTCAATGGTGCTGGTAAGTCCACCCTGTTGAAGATTATTGCAGGCATCGAAAAGAACTACGAAGGCGAAGTGGTTTTCTCACCTGGCTACAGCGTGGGTTACCTAGAGCAAGATCCACAGCTGGACCCAGAAAAGACGGTGCGCGAATGTGTGCAAGAGGGTGTACAACCTATCATGGATATGCTCGCTGAATACGATGCTATCAACATGGCATTTGCAGAACCTGATGCCGACTTCGACAAACTGCTAGCTCGCCAAGCCGAATTGCAAGATAAGCTCGACAGTGCCGATGCATGGAATATCGACACACGCCTTGACCGCGCTATGGATGCACTCCGCTGTCCTGCGGATGATGCGTTGGTAAAACATCTCTCTGGAGGTGAACGCCGCCGTGTTGCATTATGCCGTCTATTGTTGCAACAACCTGACATTCTGCTCCTTGATGAGCCTACTAACCACCTCGACGCCGAGTCTATCGACTGGCTGGAGCAACACTTGCACCAATACGCTGGTACTGTTATCTGTATCACCCACGACCGTTACTTCCTGGATAATGTAGCAGGTTGGATTCTAGAGTTGGATCGTGGCGAAGGTATTCCATGGAAGGGCAACTACTCTTCATGGTTGGAACAAAAGACGGCTCGTATGGCAATGGAAGAGAAGCAAGCCAGCAAGCGTCGCAAGACCCTCGAACGCGAGCTTGAATGGGTGCGTATGGCACCTAAAGCCCGCCAAGCGAAAGGTAAAGCCCGTTTGGCAGCTTACGACCGCATGTTGAACGAGGAGCAGAAAGAGCGCGAGGAGAAGCTAGAGATCTTTATCCCGAACGGTCCACGTTTGGGTAACAAGGTTATCAATGCTGAGGGAGTAAGCAAGGCGTTTGGCGAAAAACTGCTCTTCGAGAATCTGGAATTCATGCTTCCACCTAACGGTATCGTAGGTATTATTGGTCCTAACGGTGCTGGTAAGACAACCCTCTTCCGCATGATTATGGGCATGGAGCAAGCCGACAACGGTACTTTTGCGGTAGGCGAAACCGTGCGCGTAGGGTATGTGGACCAAGTACACTCCAATATTGATCCCAGCAAGAGCGTTTTTGAAACAATCTCCGAAGGTACTGAATATATCCGTGTAGGCGGTCGCGAAATCAACGCGCGCGCATACCTCAGTCGATTCAACTTCACAGGTGCCGACCAAGAGAAGAAGTGCGGTGTCCTATCAGGTGGTGAGCGCAACCGCCTCCACTTGGCATTGACATTGAAATCCGAAGCCAACGTATTGTTACTCGATGAGCCAACCAACGATATTGACGTGAATACCCTCCGTGCATTGGAAGAAGGTCTGGAGAACTTTGCTGGTTGTGCAGTAGTCATTTCTCACGACCGTTGGTTCCTTGACCGTATCTGTACGCATATCCTTGCTTTTGAGGGAGATAGCAAGGTATTCTGGTTTGAAGGTAGTTATTCGGAGTATGAGGCGAACAAGAAAATGCGCCTTGGCGAAGATGCCACCGAACCCAAACGAATCCGCTATCGCAGTCTGGATTAAGGATTAGGAGTATGTTGGCACTATCACCGTTCATCGTATTTATGATTGTGTATCTTGTGGGGTCGCTCATCGCAGGCGACTTCTACAAGTTACCCTTGACAGTAGCGTTTCTTATCGCCTCGGCGTATGCTATCTGTATTACCCCCAAAGTACCTCTGAAAGAGCGCATTAATATCTTCTCACGTGGATCGGGCAACGAGAATATTATGCTAATGGTGTGGATTTTCGTCTTAGCGGGTGCCTTCGCTCAAATCGCGGACCAGATGGGGGCTATTGATGCCACAGTGAATCTCACCTTGCGTTTTCTACCTGCAGGTATGTTGTTGCCAGGCCTATTTGTAGCGGCATGCTTCATCTCGCTATCCATTGGCACATCAGTGGGTACAGTAGTCGCGCTCACACCAGTAGCGGTAGGTATAGCCGAACAGACAGGTTCTTCCCTACCCTTGATAGTGGCTATTGTGGTGGGCGGTGCATTTTTTGGGGATAATCTCTCGTTCATCTCCGACACAACCATTGTCGCTACACAAACGCAGAGTTGCAAAATGAACGATAAATTCAAAGCCAATATTTGGCTGGCTTTGCCTGCTGCAATTATTGTGTTAGTAGCATATATTTTCATCGGGCAAAACATACAAATCCCTAATTATGTGCCCCTTATGGAATGGTACAAAGTCATTCCATATTTGGCAGTATTGATCCTCGCTATCATGGGTATGAATGTGCTAGTAGTATTGCTTATAGGTATCCTATTGGCAGGCGGAATAGGTGTGATGGGTGGCAGTTTTGATGTGATGGGGGGCATGAGTGCCATGGGAACAGGTATCATGGGCATGAGCGAACTAATCATTGTCACCTTGCTGGCAGGCGGTATGTTGGCACTCATTCGCTACAATGGTGGCATTGATTATCTGATTCGCGTGCTGACATTGCATATTCGAGGCAAACGCGGTGCCAAGTTGACGATTGCGTTATTGGTTATTCTGGCAGACCTGTGTACAGCCAACAATACGATTGCACTGGTGACAGTAGGTCCAATGGCACGCGAGATTGCAGATAAATACGGCATTGACAAACGCCTAAGTGCCTCATTGTTGGATACTTTCAGTTGCTTTGCACAAGGAATGATTCCTTACGGAGCGCAACTGCTAATGGCTGCAGGTTTGGCTGCTATCACGCCGTTCGAGATTATGGCATATCTCTACTACCCGATGGCTTTAGGCGCAGTAGCATTGATGGGTATTTTCTTCAACTATCCCCGCAAATATAGCTAAAAATCTTTCTTCAGATGATCTGGATCTTCGCATACCACTCGGTTACCACTCTGAACAAGACAATAGCCCCTCTTCCATAAAAAATACATCCCGCCTATCCATTGCGATGGCGGGATGATTTCTTTTCATTTCTTCTATTCTTACTTTTCTATCTGCAAAGCAAGGCGCAAACCAAGATTACAAGCACGATCTGTAGGTGTGTTGTAATATCGAAATGAAACACGACAATACTTCGCATCGTTTCCCCAACTTCCCCCACGGAATACGCGACCTAAATTAGAAGAAGGTCCTTCGGGATTGACTTGTGCATGATTACTATAGGCATCAAACCAATCACTGCACCATTCGTACACATTGCCACTCATATCATATAATCCCAATTCATTTGGAACATTCTTTTTGACAGGATGAGTCTTATTTTCACTATTATCTCTATACCACGCCAAATCGCTCAACACATTACCACCAGCATATTTGTATTTATTACTCTTCTGACCGCCACGAGCAGCATACTCCCATTCTGCCTCCGTTGGCAAACGGAAACGCCTACCTGTCAATCGGTTAAGTTTTTTAATAAAAGTCTGACAATCATGCCAACTAACTTGCTCTACAGGATTTTGAACACCTTTAAAGTTACTTGGATTATTTCCCATTACCGCATACCACAACTCTTGTGTAACTTCTGTTTCACCTATATAGTAATCCGAAAGAGTCACCGAATGAACTGGTTTTTCATCATGATAAGCATCCATAGCCTGCTCTGGAGTTGCTCCCATCATGAATGTTCCACCCTCTATCTTTATCATATTAAACGATACACCATTAACCGTTACTATTATAGGAGCTTTTTCAATAGACTTATTGAGCATTAATTCCAAAATAGTTTCTTGACTCTCAATAATCTGCACCGTTTTTTCTTGTTGGTCGTAACCATCCTTCTCCACCCGAATACTATGGCTTCCTATCAACAATTCATTCACTATTACTGGACTGGTACCCACTTTTTTACCATCTACATACACCGCTGCATCCGCAGGTGAAGTGGTCAATACCATAGAACCATAAATAGGAATAGGATTATTCAATGCAATAGTCTGCCCTGCACTTTGCGGTACCACACGTATAGTCGTATATGCGGACTCATGCCCAGCTTGGCGTGTCTCTATGCTATATTCACCCAACTCCAGCGTACCCTTCCAACGGCCTGTACCTAATTTCTGACCATCAATATACATATCTGATTGTCCAGAAGTAGTCAGCGTTAATTCCACATAATTCGCCTCTAAATTTGGAGCTAAGGAGTTTGTCTCTCCTTCTTCTATTTGGATTATCTCCGTATAATCCTTGTACTTATCCTTCTGAATAAGAATCGAATACGAACCTGCATCCAAATCTTTTCCATTCACAGGCACTGTGCCCAACGACTGGCGTGCACCGGTCTGCATATGCGTTGCATACACATATGCACCTTGCGACACTTTGCTTGATATATACAAATAACCGAACTTCGGACGCAGCTCTATCGTTTTCTCCGTTTGCGTATCAGAAACAACAAATTCTCCATACTCAGTATGGTATCTATTGGCAGAAATTGTATAGCGATACGACCCGTAGTTGAGCGGTTTGCTCGCTACACCATCGCTGACATGCCACATATCTTTACGACCATCAACATCCACTTCCACTATTGCATCTGCAGGCGTAACACGAAACTTAAAGAACTGGCGCTTAGGGGCCTGCGTAGTGGCTGCTATCAGTCTTGGCACATTAATGACCAATTCGTATGTACATTTTGATTTCAACGACGGGATAGCACCTTGCGATACATCACCGAAAACCACATTCAGTTTCTCAAAACCTGTACAATGAACCTCCAACGATTTGGCACCAGCTGCCATATACACCCAATACTCACTCGCTTTCTTCTCTACATCGCCCAACAGATAGGCACCCGTAAAGTCTATCTTCACATCAGTCAATACCTGCACTAATACCAAAGCCGAATACTCGTTATTTGCAT
The DNA here is from genome assembly GCA_036307765.1 of Paludibacteraceae bacterium. Classification (GTDB taxonomy): domain Bacteria; phylum Bacteroidota; class Bacteroidia; order Bacteroidales; family Paludibacteraceae; genus Colicola. The sequence continues at coordinate 16,051 of JAXJWX010000047.1, forward strand.
CATATCTCGGTTGGGTACGTGCATACTGCTTAATTGTGGACACATCATTAAGACGCTTAACGCTAAGCCCTTCGTTTTGTGATACCAACGTCACTGGCATCAACAAAAACAGAAAGAAAAACGACAAGTATTTCAGTGTTATTTTCATCATCAACGTTTTTTGTGGGCAACAAAAGCTCTTTATCCTAATCTTAACGCAAACGGTCAGCCGCACGCACCAGAGCTTCATCCTTCAAGATGCGGCGGGTTGCCATCATTATTAAAACGATATTCACCAATGGAATGGCAGCCCATATAGTAAGATACCAATCGGCATCCGTCAAAGTTTGTTCACCTACTGGCTCATAACCTTTAACCACAAATGCCACATACAATGCTACCAAGGCATAATAACCTATACACAATATCACATTTGCTATGTTCAAACGCGCTTGCAACAAACGATGCTTAAACAAAAAGATATTCACCAATGCCAACAGCGGAATAGACAATGTCATCACCACCAATGGCCATTTGTCGAAAGCCTGCAAACTGACATAGTCAGTCGCTTCGGGTGTTAGAAACTGAATAGGAGAAAAGAAGCACAACAAGGTGCCAAGAACAACTACCAATAAAAGGTAAAGAGTTTGAATACGTTGAATCATAATTATGGACCCTCCCCGCCTCTCCCTTCAAAGGAGGGAGTTAGAGGGTGTTAATTAGTTATTAATATCAGGACCTTCTCAGCCCTCCCTTCAAAGGAGGGAGTTAGAGGGTGTTAATTAGTTATTAATCATTTATCATCAGGACCTTCTCAACCCTCCCTTCAAAGGAGGGAGTTAGAGGGTGTTAATTAGTTATTAATCATTTATCATCAGGACCTTCTCAGCCCTCCCCTTGAAGGGGAGGTTAGGTGGGGTCTTGTAATTGACAGAGGTCATTAACCAACTGATATTTCTCACCTGTAGCAGGGCAAGTTGCGAAACCGTCTTTATCAAATTTTAGTTTCTCTCCATGGCGGCTTACCCACCCCACGCGGCGTGCTGGATTGCCCACCATCAGCGCAAAAGCAGGCACATCCTTTGTCACCACCGAACCAGCACCTATCAAGCAATACTCGCCCAATGAGTTGCCACAGACAATAGTAGCATTAGCACCCACCGAAGCACCGCGGCCGATCAAAGTATCCTTATACTCATCCTTGCGCGAGACAGCCGAACGAGGGTTAATCACGTTGGTAAACACCATGCTTGGGCCCAAGAACACATCATCGCCGCAACGAACGCCCGTGTAGATAGACACATTGTTCTGCACCTTGCAGTTGCGTCCAAGCACTACGCTTGGCGACACCACGACATTCTGTCCGATATTGCAATCCTCACCAATCTGACAACCCGACATAATGTGCGAGAAATGCCAAATCTTGGTGCCCGCACCGATTATACAATTGTCATCCACATAAGATGACTCATGAACAAAAACTCCATCCATAATTAAAAGAACGCTTTGAACACATCATTACCATTGGCGAATATGAGCAGGGCGAGGAGAAGCCAGAAGCCTATCGTATTCGCCACCTCCAGGAACTTGTCGCTGGGTTTCTTGCCTGTGATAATCTCCCACAAGAGAAACAAGATATAGCCACCATCCAACGCTGGAATAGGCAGGAAGTTCATAAACGCCAATATCAAACTCAGGAACGCAGTCATGTGCCAGAACGAATGCCAATCCCACACCGACTCAAACATATTGCTGATAGCACCAAAGCCGCCCACCGACTGCGCACCCTCCTTGGTAAACACCAAGCGGAACTGCTTAACATACATCACCAGCATATCCCAACCATACTTTATACCCGCAGGTATTGCCTCAAAGAACGAGTAATCAGTATGCTCAGGGGTATAAAACGCTGCTAACCCTTTGACATATACACCCATCATAGCTTGATCGCCAATAAACAAACGCGTATGCATCAGCTCGCCTGCTCGGTAGAAGTCCAATGTGACACTGTCGCATGGATACTTCAGCAGTTCATTATCAATCTGTGCACGGCACAAACCCATCTGACCATTCACACCAACAATGCTATCCCCTTTCTCTATACCGCCGAACGATGCCGCACCGCCTGGCACAACAGAGTCCACCACTATCGGCATGAAGTAAGACACCAGCATGTAGTTACGTTTTATGTAACTCCTATCCGCACGCGCTTTCTCTCGTTCCACGCGGTCAAAATCGTTTTGCAACGCCAGATAGCGCGTACCCAAATCCTCCGACATAGTCAATGCCACCGTGTCTGCGCCACGCTGTACGACCACCTCACGCTGACCCTCCAAGATAATCCACTGCACCACGTCAGACAGTTCCTTGGGCTCTTCACCATTGATAGTCAATATCTTATCTTGTTGCTGAAAGCCCTCTCCGACCATAATATCGCTGTAGTACAAGCCCGTATGGATTTGGCTGAGAGGCAATTGGTCTTGTCCCCAAGTGAAGAGCACCATGCCGAAGATGAGCAATGCGCCCACGAAGTTCACCAATATACCGCCAATGATGATACAAAGACGTTGCCACACATTCTTGCTACGAAACTCCCATGGCTGTGGTTCGGTAGGCAGATCGGTCGCGGACTTCGTCTCGTCCACCATACCCGCGATAGCGCAATAGCCACCAAAAGGTACCCAACCCAGTCCCCACTCCGTATTATCGGGATAATGACGCCAGTCGTCCTCAGGCAATGCGGCCATTTCTTCTTCGGTCATCGGACGATAGAGCGTATTGCCTTTCTCATCTTTCTTCTCGTTGCCCATGGCATCCAGTATAGGCACCGCCGCTGGCTCCAGATTGGGTGCGAAGAACTTTACCTGCCACTTGCCGTTAATCTTCTTGGCGCGGACGAGGGAGAACTTAGGATTGAAAAACATATAGAATTTCTCCACGCGTACCTTAAATATACGCGCGAAGCAAAAATGCCCCAACTCGTGAATCACCACGAGGATACTAAGGGCAAGTATGAGTTGTAACCACTGCATATTCTGTTAAGTTGAAAAAGTTTTAATGGTTTTAATAGTTTCAGTATTTCAAAATTTCTTTTGCTATTCTGCGGGCTTCCGCATCAGTCAACACATAGTCTTCGTATGTTGGATCAAGTATAAAGGCAGTCTTTACCATCGTCTCGGCTATTACCTCCGACATTTGCAAAAATCCGCATTTGCCTTCGCGGAAGGCCAAATTCACCACCTCGTTGGCTGCATTCAATATACATGGCATATTGCCCCCCTTCTCAATCGCCTCGTATGCCAATCTTAGGTTAGGGAATCGCTGCATATCGGGTTCTTCAAAGGTCAGTTGCTTGGTCGCGAAGAGATCCAATCGCGCTACATCACTGTGCCAACGCTCAGGATAGGTCAGCGCATATTGTATCGGAATACGCATGTCGGGCGTACCGAGTTGCGCTTTCACACTACCATCCACAAACTGCACCGCCGAGTGCACCACCGACTGCGGATGCACCAGCACTTGTATCTTATCCACGGGTATATCAAACAACCAACGCGCCTCTATCACCTCAAAACCTTTGTTCATCATGCTGGCGGAGTCAATAGTGATCTTCGCGCCCATCTCCCAATTAGGGTGTTGCAGGGCTTGGGCGGCTGTCACATGCTGCATCTGTTCATAAGTGAAGGTGCGGAAAGGCCCTCCGCTGGCAGTGAGGAGCAACTTCTCCACCCCCCACGGACTCTCCCCTTCAAGGGAAGGAACTCCCTCCCTCGAAGGGAGGGCTGGGGAGGGTCCGAGGGGTCTCTCCCCTACCAAACATTGGAAGATAGCAGAATGCTCACTATCCACTGGCAGAATGGGCACTTTATAGTGCTGCGCCAATCGACAAATGATTTCTCCTGCAACAACCAACGTCTCTTTGTTGGCCAAAGCGATGGTTTTCTTTGCTCGTATAGCCTCCATCGTTGGGCGCAAACCTGCATATCCAACCATAGCGGCTACCACCACATCTATATCGGGCATGGTTACCATCTGAGCAATAGCATCCATGCCTGCCATCACCTTAATGGGCAAATCACTGAGCGCATCACGCAAACGCGCATAACAACTCTCATCTGCAATACATACCACCGCAGGATTAAACTCCAACGCCTGCTGAATCAGCAGATCCACACTGCGATGAGCCGACAACGCATATACCGAAAATTCGTTGGGATGTTGTCGCACTACATCCAATGTTTGTGTACCAATACTGCCTGTACTGCCTAATATTGCTATTTGTTTCATATCAATTTCATTTGCCATTTCCCCCTATCCATTCCTCCCCTTGAAGGGGAGGTTAGGTGGGGTCTAAAAGGCAATTACCTCTTCTGGATTGATAGGTTTACCGTCCTGCCACAGTTCGAACCATAATGGTTGTTCTCCTACAATCGCTATACTCTCACCCACTCGCACGGCATCACCGACACGCTTCAGTACTCTATGCATATTGCGATATACTGATAAATAATTGCTATGCTGCACCATCATCGTATAGGTATTGCCTATCTCATAATTCACATGCACTACCGTACCTGCCAAAACCGATGTGACATTCTCGTTTTCAGGCGTTTGTATCAAAACGCCATATCGGTTTTCACGTTCCGAAAAGCGTTGTAGTATCACGCCATGTGCAGGCAAGAAGAAGGACAATACTGGCGTAGTGTTGGTCACATAGAATAGTTGCAGATTGTCCTTCTCTTTGGCTTCGTACTGCGCTATAAATTCTGCTGTTGCCTCATTTTTAGCTTCCAATAGTTGTTCGCGCGTGATGATATACATGGAGTCTAAGCTCTGAACCGTATCAGTATGAACTTCGCCCGCCACTACTTGTTTGATAATATTCAAATATTGACGTTGCAACTCCAGCGACGTGCCTATTGAATCCACACGCGCTGTCTCTGCAATCAGCTGTTGACGTATGTCTTCTGAATACCCAGGCAAATAATTTTTGACTGGAGTATAGAGTATTACCAACGAAAAAAGTACTAATGTCAGTACAAACAACATTGCTGTCAGCACTATTGCTCCCCATCCACTAAGACGGATATGCAAGTGGTCCGTCAGTGTCTCTTCATCCAATACACTGATACGGTAGCGCTCGCGCATCCGTTTCCATAGCGATACTTTCTTCTTTTCTTCCGTCATACTATTCAGTCTAGAGTATTGACTACGTTATTGGATAATAGAGCAACCCTCACAAGGCTTCAATTGCTTGAAGAAGTCATTGCCCTTGTCATCCACCAAGATGAATGCTGGGAAGTTCTCCACCTCAATTTTCCATATTGCTTCCATACCCAATTCTGGATACTCTACGCACTCAATGGACTTAATGTTCTCCTGTGCCAAGATAGCCGCAGGACCGCCGATAGAGCCTAAGTAGAAACCACCATGCTTTTGGCAAGCGTTGGTCACGTCAATTGAGCGGTTGCCCTTTGCCAACATAATCATGCTACCGCCATTATCTTGGAACTCATCCACATATGGGTCCATACGACCTGCTGTGGTTGGGCCCATAGAGCCGCAAGGCATACCCGCAGGCGTTTTAGCTGGTCCTGCGTAATAGATGGGGTGATTCTTCAGATACTCTGGCATACCCTCGCCAGCATCCAAACGCGCTTTGATCTTAGCGTGCGCAATGTCACGACCTACGATGATTGTACCATTCAAGCTCAAGCGTGTACCGATAGGATATTGCGTGAGAATCTTGCATACATCTGCCATAGGTTGGTTGAGATCAATGCATACTGCATCGCCCTCGCCGGCTTGGCGGAGTTCTTCTGGGATGAGACTTGCAGGATTATTGTCCATCTTCTCGATCCAGATACCATCCTTGTTGATCTTACACTTGATATTGCGGTCAGCCGAGCAGCTTACGCCCAAACCGATTGGGCAACTAGCACCGTGACGAGGCAAACGGATTACACGAATATCGTGTGCCATATACTTACCGCCAAACTGTGCACCCAAGCCAATCTTGTATGCCTCCTTCAGGAGTTGCTCCTCCAATTCAATATCGCGGAACGCACGACCAGTCTCGTCGCCTGTTGTTGGCAAGGTATCATAATAGTGGGTAGAAGCCAATTTCACGGTCAGCAGGTTCTTCTCCGCACTCGTACCGCCAATCACAAAAGCAATATGGTACGGTGGACAAGCCGCTGTACCAAGGCTCTTCATCTTCTCCACGAGGAATGGAATGAGTGTGCCAGGATTTTGAATACGCGCCTTAGTCTCTTGATAGAGGTAAGTTTTGTTAGCAGAACCACCACCTTTGGTCACACAAAGGAAGTGATACTCCATGCCCTCAGTAGCCTCCAAGTCAATTTGTGCTGGCAAATTGCACTTGGTATTCACCTCATCGTACATATTCAGCGGAGCGTTTTGCGAATAGCGGAGATTGCGCTCAGTATAAGTCAAATATACACCTTTGCTCAATGCTTCCTCATCGCAGTAGCCAGTCCATACTTGTTGACCTTTCTCGCCGTGAATAATAGCTGTACCCGTATCTTGGCACAATGGCAACTGACCTTTGCAAGATACTTCGGCATTGCGCAAGAAGGTCAATGCCACATACTTATCGTTAGCACTTGCCTCTGGGTCACGCAAAATCTTTGCCACTTGCTCGTTGTGACTACGGCGAAGCATAAAACTCACATCCGAGAAGGCTGCATTCGCCATTTTTGTCAATCCCTCTGCCTCAATCTTGAGGATGGGTTTACCTTCGAACTCGCTAACCGACACGTGGTCTTTGGTCAGCAAATAATACTCTGTTTCATCCTTTCCTAGTTGAAACATGGGTGCATACTTGAATTCCATAATTATTATTGATTTTTATTTATTCCTTTTTCTAGTATGGGCAAAATACCCACATTTACATATTTCCGCGCAAAGTTACTACTTTTTTTTGACATACACAAGAAAAAACACAGAAAGTTCTATTTTATTACATTTTTATAGATTTTTCATTTTTTCTTGCAAGTATGCAAAAAAAGTAGTACCTTTGCACAAATAATTTGGTGTACTATGGAAATACTTCTTGGAATAATAGTCGGTATCATACTTGGCGCTGGCGGTGCAATAGTTGCTGCTGTTGCCATCATTCGTCGCGAAAAATCACAACGCATGCAGCTCGCAGAAGAACTGCTTTCTCTTCGCCAAGAGAAAGACCAACTCACACGCAGCGAAGCCACTATCGCTGCTCGCCTTGCCAACGCAGAACAAACACTCCAAGCTACCAAAGAACTACACGAGCAAAACGCAGAAGCACAACGACAAGTGTTTCAGACCGAACTGCAACTCGCACGCGAGGGTATGCGCGCGCAATTTGAGAAGGAAATGCAAGCGCGCACCGAGCAACTCAAGAAAGCCAATACCGAAAACATGCAGCAGGTGGTTGACCCGCTCAAACGCGAACTGGATCTGCTGCGCGAACTCGTTGCAAAAAGCAAGGAGAGTAGCGATAAGAACACCGCTTCGCTGGCACAAAGCATTCGCACCATCATCGAGCACGACCAAGCACGAGACAAGACCACCCAAACGCTTGCCAATGCCCTAAAGAATCGCGGCAAAGTGCAAGGCGACTGGGGCGAACAAGTACTGACCAATATCCTGCACGACAGCGGACTGCGCGAGGGCGAAGAGTACTTCGTACAAGACAATGTCAAGGACGAAGAGGGCAAGAACCTGCGTCCCGACGTCATCGTCAAAGGTGCCGACGGCACACGCATCATCATCGACAGCAAGGTGTCGCTCACTGCCTATTCGGATTATGTCGGCGCCGAGGACGACGAACAACGCAAAGCAGCCATCAAAGCCAATCACGAGTCTATCTGGAAGCATGTGGAAGAACTCGCAAAGAAAAACTACGCCAAATTGGTGGACAATGCCGTGCCTATCGTGCTCATGTTCGTGCCCAACGAGGGTAGTTACATCCTCGCCATGAACCACGACGCCAGTCTGGGGTCAAAAGCCTACCAGAAAGGCGTACTCATCATCAATCCCACCAACCTCATGGTCGTGCTGCGCCTCATCTTCCTCACATGGCAGAACACCCGACAAGAGAAAAACTACGAGGCCATACGCAAAGCCGCCGCGGGTATCTATGAGAAATACACCAGTTTTGCAGAGAGTTATGTCGCATTAGGTCGCCAAATTGATACAGCACGCAACACCTACGAGAAAGGCGTCGGACAACTGCGCGAAGGGCGTGGCAACCTATCCAGCCGACTGGAATCGCTCTTGCAGTACGGAGTGACGACCACCAAACACTTACCCACAGAAATGACACCGATACTCGGTAATGAAGAAGAACATGATGAACCTCGTCTCTAAACTCTCAACACTCAACACTAAACTGATTGTCTTTGACCTTGACGGCACGCTCTACAACAAGCGTGGTCTATCCTTGCGCATGGTGCTTCATGCGCCGCTGGACATACGCAAGATGCAAGCCGAACGCGCAACGCGCGCCAGCATGAAAGGCATGTGGCTGGGCGATGAAAAGCATTTCTATGATACATTTTTCCAGCGTATGGCAGCGCGCATGCATTGCTCCGCCACAGCTGCTGAGCAATGGTACAACCAACGCTATATGCCATTGATGGTGAAGATGATAGGCAAATACCAACCATTGAGCGAATGGGTATTGCCCTTCCTACACGACTGCCAGCAGAAGGGCATCCTACTGGTGCTTCTCTCCGACTATGGCTTTGCCAAAGAGAAATTGCAGGCACTCGGACTCTCCCCCGCCCTATTCGATTGGGTCATCTCCGCTCCCGAATTGGGCGGACTCAAACCTGCCCCCGAACTCATGCATATCATATCAGAGCGTATGGGCGTTGCACCCCAAGACTGCCTCGTCATTGGCGACCGAGATGACACCGATGGCGAGATGGCAAGGCGCACCGACGCACAATTCCGAAAAGTGTAAAACCAACTGACATTTTGGCAGGCACCCCCTGCCAACACCCGTTTGGCACAAAGTTTGCTAAACAACTCTAAACAACTCTAAACAACCGCTAAACAACTCTAAACAAAACAATAATATGAGCAAAATCCAACCATTAGCAGACCGCGTATTGGTAAAACCAATGGCGGCAGAAGAAAAGACTATCGGTGGCATCATCATCCCTGATAGTGCAAAAGAGAAACCGCTGCGTGGCGAAGTTATCGCGACGGGCGAAGGAACCAAAGACGAAAAAATGCTCCTCTCTGAGGGCGACACCGTACTCTATGGCAAGTATGCGGGTACCGAACTCGAATACGAAGGCGAGAAATACCTCATCATGCGCCAAAGCGATGTCCTCGCAATTTTGAAGTAAATTAATCAACTATTATCCCCTCATAGGCATGGAGGGCTCTCCTCACTCAACTCTCGAAAAATAAACTAACGAGGACTTCGTGAGTCCGAGTTAAGAGGAGGGATGGCGGTCGCCCAACGACGTCAAATGGCGTCGGTCATGCGACAAGCCCATGCCCGACGATATGGCTAAGAATATCAGTTATAACATTGAGGCGCGTGATGCCCTCAAGCGTGGCGTTGACCAATTGGCAAACGCCGTCAAAGTAACCCTCGGTCCTAAAGGCCGTAATGTGATTATTGACAAGAAGTTTGGTGCTCCACACATCACCAAGGATGGCGTGTCTGTAGCCAAAGAGATTGAACTCGCAGACGCAGCAGAGAACCTTGGCGCACAACTCGTCAAGGAGGTTGCCAGCAAGACAGGCGACCAAGCAGGTGACGGTACCACCACCGCTACCGTCCTCACCCAAGCTATCGTCAGCGTAGGTCTGAAGAATGTCACCGCAGGTGCCAACCCTATGGACCTCAAGCGCGGTATGGACAAGGCTGTGAGCGCAATTGTGGCTAACATCAAAGCGCAAAGCGAGGAGGTAGGCAACGATTTCGACAAGATCGAGCAAGTGGCTACCGTATCTGCCAACAACGATGCTGAGATTGGCAAACTCATCGCCGATGCGATGCGCAAGGTGAGCAAGGATGGTGTGATCACCATTGGCGAAGCCAAAGGTATGGACACCACCATCGATGTGGTACAAGGTATGCAGTTCGACCGTGGCTATATCAGCCCATACTTTGTGACCAACACCGAGACCATGGAGGTCGAGATGGATCGTCCATACATCCTACTCTACGACAAGAAGATCAGCAACCTCAAGGAGCTCCTGCCTGTACTCGAACCAGCCGTACAAAGTGGCCGTCCATTGCTCGTGATTGCAGAGGATGTGGATAGCGAAGCATTGACCACTTTGGTGGTAAACCGTCTTCGCGCACAACTCAAGATTTGCGCTGTGAAAGCACCTGGCTTCGGCGATCGTCGCAAAGAGATGTTGGAGGACATCGCTATCCTCACAGGCGGTACCGTCATCAGCGAAGAGAAAGGTATCAAACTCGAAGCTGCTACCATCGACATGCTCGGTACAGCGGAGAGTATCACCGTGAACAAAGATAATACTACTATTGTCAATGGCGCAGGCGAGAAAGAGGCCATCGCGGCTCGCGTGGGACAAATCAAAGCGCAAATCGCTACCACCAAGTCCACCTACGACAAAGAGAAACTCCAAGAGCGTCTTGCCAAACTCGCTGGCGGTGTAGCCCAACTCAATGTAGGTGCCGCTTCCGAGGTGGAGATGAAGGAGAAGAAAGACCGTGTGGACGATGCACTCAGCGCAACCCGCGCTGCTATCGAAGAAGGTATCGTAGCTGGTGGTGGCGTGGCATATATCCGCGCACAAGCAGCTCTTGAGGGCCTCAAGGGCGAGAACGAGGATGAGCAAACAGGTATCGAGATTATCCGCCGCGCAGTGGAAGAGCCACTTCGCCAAATCGTTGCCAACGCTGGCAAAGAGGGCGCTGTGGTGGTGGATAAAGTGCGTAATGGCGAGGCTGACTTCGGCTATAATGCACGCAAGGACATCTATGAGAACCTCAAGACCGCAGGTGTTGTGGACCCAGCCAAGGTGACCCGCGTAGCATTGGAGAACGCTGCCAGCATCGCAGGTATGTTCCTCACCACCGAGTGTGTCATCACCGACATCAAGGAGGACACTCCTGCTCCTGCTATGCCAGCAGGCGGCATGGGCGGCATGATGTAATACGCTCAGGCCATTAGGCTAAAGGCAAGAAGAAAAATCGCACCCGATGGTGCGATTTTTTTTGTGTATTATTTATCGCTTCACCCGTTTATGATCTATCACAAATATGCCAGATATTCCGTTACCACATCGTTACCACATCGTTACCACCTAGATGATGACAGGTGGTAGTTTATTGGCAATTTAGTATTCTTTTTTTACTGCTTTACTTGTTCCCGAACTACTTGGCTGATTTTGGGTGTCAGATACTTGTAGGCATCGCGGGCTGCTTGGTGGTAGTTGTGAGTATGCCCACCCTTTTCGGTAAACATGTTTTCATACACGCGCTGCCCTGTGGCAGTCTTGGTAATGGATACGGTGGCATCTACATATACAAAATAGGTGGCGATATTCCCCGTGAGTACGGTGCTGTACTCTCTGGCTGATGCCTGAATCATGACCACCCAATCTGCCACACTGGGGTCGCTGACGAAGTTACAACCCAACTTGCTCAAATGTCCTTGCAGGGTGGCTGACAGCGTAGGGTAATGACTACCAAAGATGCTGGCATCGCACTGAATACAGATGGTGAGGGCATTCTTCAGGTGTGCCACCATTGCCATCAATCGTTGCTGTAATTGGCGCGTTTCGTTGAGCATGAGTGTCTCTTCGGTGGCATCGGCATCTACTGCTACTAATAGCTTCTGCGCCTCATCTACTTCGGCGAACAGGGGCAATGCTTTCTCGGCTGCGCTGCGTGCTTGCAGTTTCTGCCCTGTGGCGATGAGTTGGTCCACTTGGTCGAGCGACATCTCTACTTTGGTAAGGGCAACGGTGATTTGCTTCTCTAATTGGCGAATAAGGGTGCTTTTCTTCACATAGGCAAAGGCGTATATACTGCCTGTTTGTGGGTTGCGCCATGCGTCTATCTGCAAACCAGGGATTTTCATGTCCACCGTAGTGGTGGTAGAGGAAGTGAATGTGTTCATCACATTCCAGAACTCCCCTTCCATATTACTCAGTTGCTGACTAACCATATCGTTGGTCGATTGGTTAGTAATGTGCACGCGAATGGTAGAAACGGCTTCTACGCGCGCGGCATCTTTGAGGCGTTGGGTAGCCACCTCTTGGCGTTCGCCAGTCATGGGAGCGCCTTCGGCGTAGCCCGTAAAATACTCGCTGTCGGGATACTCCAACTGCCGCATGTCGTAGTCAGTCCATGTAGGCGGCATTTGAGCAAAAGCACTAACGGCAGTCATTGCCCAACAGACCAGAGTTGTCAAAATGATTTTCTTCATATTGCTTATAGTTATTAGTTGTTCGTTTTGTTTTTGCATTGAATATTTCTACAGGTCACTTCTATAAATTGATTTATAAATAAAAAAAGACGGCATAGATTACTCTATGCCAGTCCTATCTACAATATGTAATAACAGATTATTTCGTGTTGAAAATTAAATCTAATCCCTGCTTTTTATAGAAAGGGAAGCGCGTATCACAAGAGATCAATGGTATCCCTAATGTAATTGCGTGTGAAATTATCACATGGTCGGAAGGGTCTTTATGGCCTTGTGCAGTGTTAATAGTCAAGTTCGCATATGTGCGCATGATATTATTATCCAAAGGAAGCACAACCATACCATATGTATCTTCTAATGCACATATAAAATCATCACAGGTTTTCCAACGTTTTGTTGTAAAACCTTTATTTTTATATGCTACAATAATTTCCCTAACACTTTCAGCACTTATACAAAATGTATTATCTGCATCTTGTAATATCGCTGCAACATCTTTATCCAACTTCGAGTGATCAGTGGTATAATAGATGATGGTATTTGTATCTAATAAATACCTCATGCGAATGCGGGATCATTGATAATGATACTACCTTGTGTTTTCAATGATTCAAGCCAACCTTTTGATATTCTTTTTGGCTCTTTTTCTGCTGTTTTAGTAGTTGCCATAGTTTTGTTATTTATGCGTTTAACGAATTTCGCTGCAAAGATACAAAAAAAAATGTATATGTGCAAGAAAAGTTTATTTTTATTGCCATAGGCTACATTTTTAATGCAACTAATTTGTGCGATTTGCATGATTTTACAAATCTGCTACAAATTCCGTACCGCAATAGATAGAAATATTCAATATGTCAAAGAACACGGAGAAAGTGTGGGGAACACCTTTTTTCTCTACCCTCTTTTTCCTACGCTTGATTTTGTCACGGCAAAGCCGCGAACGAAATCAAGATATTTTATGCTTTTGCATTGTGTTCTTGCGTGCACAGCACATAAATTACTGGACAAGCCGCACAGAGAGACCGAGACAGTAATGTTCACCGAACATTCTATTAAATCCGCTTGACATACAGTAGAGGCTCCACGCGTGGTCTGAATCGTAAGGAGTGGACGACCAATAATGAGCCTCACCTAAATCCGCCACACCACGACCACCGCAAAAACTGTAACCTGCAGCGGGTAGAGAGATAGAGTTTCCATTAGGACCAGTAACTATACATTCATTATCTTTCCGTATCCATATACACTTGTCTTTAAGTTCTTCTAATTGTTGCTTGGTTGGCAATTTATTACCAAATTGGCTTATAGCTTCATCATAGGTATAATGTACATGGTCACCGCCTTCATTGGTATTTTTCCATAGCGTACCACTTGGTAAACCTAAATCTATATAACATTTCTGCTCTTGTACTTGCTCTACAATGGTTTTATCTGATAATTTTGATGCAATCTCTTTGGCAACAGACACCACTTGTTGAGAAGAACCCAACTGAACAGCATCTTTTTTATAACTATTAACCACTTCACCATGCTCTACGTCAATCAATCGTGTAGCGATATAGTAATCTCCGAACAATTGTGAAGTTTTCGCAATGCAGACATATTGCACACCAAACTGTTTTCCTAAACGCATCAATTCTGAATCATCCACAGCACCTGTTTGTTGGTAAGCTTGCTCTTTGCTCAACTGATTTAGGAAACCTTGGGTACGCTCTATTGCCAAATAGCGACCACTGGCGGCAAAACCAGCTACCAACTGATCTCCCAAAATAATGTCAATATCCTTATTTCCTGTACGAGTAACATACACCGCAACTTTCTTTGCATCAGCCATTTTAGATTGTTCAAAAGATTTAACCAGACCCTTGGTTAATGTATTTAATATAGATACGAATTGAGTGCTATTTTCCACCTTACCGTTGGCAGATGAAGTCGCAATAACCTCCGCGCGTTCTACATCTATCATGCGTGCAGATATATACTTTTCACCCCACACATCAAAAGGAGTCGCTACACAAACATAGTCCACACCGAATTGCTTTCCTAAGCGAGAAAGTTCACTATCATCTACTGCGCCTGTTTGCTGATAAGTTTGCTCTTTGACCAATTCATTTAAGAAACTTGCTGTACGTTCTACAGCAATATATTTGCCATCATGTGCAATTCCATCCACTAAATGATCTCCCATAATACTATTGATAGGATCATTACCGGTAACATACACAGCTACTTTTTTTTGCTGCGCATAAACTGTCAGCGTTATTGCTGATAGTAAAAGGATTAAAAGTTTTTTCATATACTTTTATTATGTTATATTTTCTGTTAGTCCACTTGCAATGGCTTAAATTATTACGGCAAACAAACAACACGGAACCCAAGGTAGTTGCCGCGACAGCCAGGAGAGTTGAAGTTACGGTTGGCAACGCGACAGCTGGAAGCACTATTGCTCCAGCTACCGCCCCGATCCACGCGGCTGGACCCCGACGAGGGACCTACAGGGTTGTTGGTATCGTAGCTCACATACGAACTGGCATACCAGTCTTTGCACCACTCCCATACATTACCCGACATGTCATAGATACCCAAAGCATTCGCACGCTTTGAGCCCACAATATGCGTACTGCGACCACTATTGTCGGTGTACCATGCTACGGCATCAATCATATTGCTGCCTGCGTACTTGGCACCTTCATTTTTATTACCACCACGAGCCGCATATTCCCATTGTGCCTCAGTTGGCAGGGTATAGGTGCGTCCTGTCTTGTTGCTCAACAGGCGACAGAACTCCATCGCCTCATCCCAACTCACATAGTACATTGGGTAGTCAGGACCGACACCATAGGTATTACTACCACCTGCTTTGGATTTCTGTTGGTAGATGCTTGTACCAACCACCTTTTCCCATTGGGATTGGGTGACTTCTAACATACCAAGATAGAAGCCGTCCACAGTGACACGACGGACATTTTGCTCATCCGAATCGCAATCACTTTGCTCTGAAGTGCAGCCCATGAGGAAATCGCCGCCTTCTACCCAAATCATCTTCATATTGATGCCCCAAGCCGTTTCAGTAAAGTCCTGATTAGCAGCAGGATCAGGTTGCGAAGCATAGCCCGTTTGAGAATAGGTGGTAGTGATGGTTGTGCGGGTTGGCATTTTGCCACCGACCAATGTTTGGGAGCAACGGATACATGCCTCTGCCATTTTCGTGGGGTCTTTAGGGGCTACAGCGGGAGGTGTACTACTCATCACACCACCTGTTTCTACATCCAGAATCTTAGCTGCGATGATAATGTTTTGGTCATCATATAGGGCAGCCTCCGCAATCAGTACATACGCTGCGCCCGTCATCTCGCCCAAACGCTTGATTTGTTCATCGCTTACCATACCTGTACGTTGGAAATTCTGCTCGCCAGTAATGGCAGCCATATCCACACGGTCGTAGCCCTCGTAGCCCGCATTGCTGGAGATAGCATAGGTTAAACTACTTCGTACTTGCAGCAACACACCATAAGGCACATTGCCCATTTTGTCCACCGTTTCAAGGATAGCGACTTTTTTGACGTCTGTTTGTGCATAAACGCTCAGAGAAAGGGCTGATAGTAAAAGGATTAAAAGTTTTTTCATATGTTAGTCTTATTATAAATTGGGGCTACCGATGGGGTAATCAGCCCCATCGGTGCAAAAGAGAAAAGAGGATATTAGTTGATTGGGAAGTGCTTCTCAAACTCCTCGCTGAACTCTTCGAGTGATAGTTCTAATTTGGTATCTTTATCCTTTTGAATAGCATCATACAAAGGCTTCAAAATGGTCTCCATATCCAGTTCCACAACCATATAGTGTTTGTAGATTTTCTTGCCACTCTTCATGAATGTGGTAGTCTTACGGCATACAATACGGAAACCTGTTGTTTGATCCACGATGTTTTTAATCTTCTCGTTGAATAAAACTTGTACGTTGATATCATCAGCTGTGGTCAAACCTGCTTGTTGGTTGGTAGCCAAAGCTTTTACGGCTGTTTCGATTTGTGCGGCAAACTCTCCTACAGCCAATACACGTGCTTGCGACATGGCTACTTGTTGGATAGGTGACTCTGCTACACCGCGTCCACGAATCAGATCTTTGGTGCTATAATACTCCTCACAAGGCTCTGAGATCTCTACCTCTTGCGCTGCCAGTGCTTCGGCCTCTGCTTTGGCTTGTGCATCAGCAGCAGCCTTCTCAGCAGCGGCTTTTCTTTCTGCCTCTTTGCGTTGCTCTTCTGCTACTTTTTGAGCATTAGCAAGGCTATCCATCTTCATTTGGTGGCGGAGTGCAGCCTCTTCGGCAGCAAACTTCTGTTGTTGCTCCCATTGTGCTTTCTCAGCTGCTTTTTTGTCTTTGCGTGTTTGCGCAGTTGCAGGAACGGCTACAATAGCCATAGCCATAAGGGCTAATACGATTGTCTTTTTCATTGTTTTGTTGTTTTAATTGTTTAACATATATGTTTTCCTCATACATGAGTTTTCTTCATCAGGTCACTTCTACAAATTGATTTATAATGATTTTGAGGTTTTTATTGAGGAGATTGCTTGGCGGAAGAAAGGCGCATAGCGAGCTATGCAACTGACTGACAACAAGTAATATACCAATAAAAAGCCAAAAGCATATAAAAATGTTAATGTTTAATTCTTAAAGGTCTGTCTTCTTAAATGGTGAATTTATAGAAGTGACCAACAATTAGACACAACAAAAAAGCGCGGAACTTGCCTTTTGCCAGTTCCACGTTTCAAGGCTGTCGCATTGCCTAATCTTATCGAACTGACAACGCGAAGCCCACGCCGAATATAAACATTCTCCGTGCTACTATAGTTAAGGTACGCGTGCGCGCATACGTATATACGCAAAAGGCGTACCAAATAGGCACAAGAGGGACAATCTATATCCCGTAGGGCATCTATCGTTGCTAAGTCCTGATAAGATTTCTAAAACTGCGACATTTTGAAACGTCAGAACAGAGCGCAATAAACGCCTTTTTAATATGTCTGCAAAACCCTCCGCTGATGCGCAGACATCCCTTCGTTGGGTTTCGCGCTGCAAAGGTACAGATTTTTTTTTAATTAGACAAGAAAATATGATGCTTTTATAGATTTTTCTTGCGTATGTGCATATTTTGTTGTACCTTTGTCTCGATTTATGCAAATTGGGGAGTTAGAGCAACTTTTTGCCATGCATCCTGAGGTGAATGTATTGGCAAAAGAATTAAGTAAAAAGTGCGAAAAACATTTTTTACTTAGGAATCTCTTTGCCTCATCCCAAAGTGTATTACTCCATGCAGTGCACCTGCAATTAGTGGCAGACAAGCAGTATCGTCCCATCCTCGTTGTATTAGACAACGCCGATGATGCACAATACATGTACGCCGATCTACGCACACTCAGTGGCGATCAGGGCGTGTACTTCTTCCCCTCATCCCATCGCCGACGACAAAAAACCGACGAAGCCATGCTCGTGCAGCGCACCGAAGTACTCACTGCCCTCAACAACACGACACCACTCCACACCACACCTATCATCGTCACCTATCCCGAAGCATTAGCCGAGTCGGTTCCACACCCTAACGCCCTACAGCAGCAAACCATTAGTCTGCACACCCAGCAAGAGATAGCCCAATCCTTACTCATCAAACAGCTACTCGAACTGCACTTCCAACGCGTGGATTTTGTCTATGAGCCAGGGCAGTTCGCCGTGCGAGGAGGAATAGTGGACATATACAGTTTCGCACACGACAATCCCTACCGCGTGGATTTCTTTGGCGACGAAGTGGACTCTATTCGCGAGTTTGACATCGAAACACAACTCTCACAGACCCGCCTCTCGTCCATCGATATTGTAGGCGCAAACACACAAGAGGAATCTACATACATCACGGAATACCTGCCCGACAAAACCCTGTGGGTAAGCAACGACTTCAACCTCGTGCAATACAAGCTCAACAACGCTACACCACTCTCCACCACGCTAACCAACGCTTCACCATGCTACACCACCATCGAGTTGGGGCAGAAAAGCAGTTTCCCCACCTACGACACGCTGGATTTTGACACGCTACCCCAACCCACCTTCAATAAGAACTTCGATATTCTCACAGACGACCTCAGCGCGCGCATACGAGATGGATATAAGGTGTATATCCTCGCCGAACAGGTGAAGCAGACCGACCGCTTGCGCGCCATCTTCGAGGATAAAGAATCGGGCATCACATTCATACCTATCAACCAGACCTTGCACGCAGGCTTTGTGGACAACGCTGCCAAGATTTGCTGCTACACCGACCATCAGATATTCGAGCGCTACCACCGCGTCACACTCCGTTCGGAGAACGCCAGACGAGGCAAAGCCATCATCACACTCAAAGAAATCAACCAACTGCAAGTGGGTGATTATGTGGTACATGTGGACCACGGCATTGGTCAGTTCGCGGGACTGGTGACCACCAATTTCTATGGTCGCCCACAAGAGAGTATCAAACTCACCTATCGCGGTGGCGATACCATCTTTGTCAGCATTCACAACCTACACCGCATCTCCAAATACAAGGGACGCGAAGGCAGCGAACCCACCATCTCACGCCTCGGTTCGGGCGCATGGGAGCGCATGAAAGAGCGCACCAAAGACAAAGTAAAAGACATCGCCCGCGACCTCATCCGTCTCTACGCCACCCGCAAGCAGCAACAGGGCTTTGCCTATTCGCCCGACGGCTATATGCAGCACGAGTTAGAGGCATCTTTCTTCTACGAAGACACCCCCGACCAAGCGAAAGCCACCTTGGATATCAAGCACGATATGGAAAGCCCTATGCCTATGGACCGCCTTGTCTGCGGCGATGTGGGTTTTGGTAAGACCGAAGTGGCGATGCGCGCTGCCTTCAAGGCGGCTACCGACGGCAAGCAAGTGGCAGTACTGGTACCCACCACCGTGCTCGCTATGCAGCACTACAACACCTTCCGCGAACGCTTCCGCGATTTCCCTGTGCGGATCGAATACCTCAGCCGAAGCAAATCGCCTAAGCAAGTGAAAGAACTGCTTGCCGACCTCAAAGACGGAAAAATAGACATACTAGTGGGTACACACAAGCTGGTGGGCAAACAGGTATTATGGAAAGACCTCGGACTGCTCATCATTGACGAAGAGCAGAAGTTTGGCGTGGCTGTCAAAGAGAAACTCAAATCTTTGCGCACCAACGTAGATGTACTGACACTCACCGCCACACCTATTCCGCGTACCTTGCAGTTCTCGCTGCTTGGCGCACGCGACCTGAGCATCATCAACACCCCACCGCCCAATCGCTATCCCGTTATGACAGAGTGCATTACGCTCGATGACGAAGACATCATCAAAGAGGCAATTCAGCTGGAGATGCAGCGCAACGGACAAGTATATGTGGTTTGCAACCGCATTGAGATGTTGCCCCGCATAGAGAATCGTATCCTGCGCCTGTGTCCCGAAGCTCGCACTGTGATTGCACACGGACAAATGCCCGCGGGCGAGATGGAAGAGCGATTAGAGGCATTCATCAACTACGACTACGATATTCTCATCTCCACCACCATTATCGAATCGGGCGTGGATATTCCGAATGTGAATACGATCATCATCCATTCGGCACAGCACTATGGTTTATCTGACTTGCACCAACTGCGCGGACGCGTAGGACGCTCCAACCGCAAAGCCTATTGCTATTTGGTTACACCTGACAAAGAACTGATCACCAGCGATGCACGCCGCCGACTGGACGCGCTAACTACGTTTGCAGAGCTGGGCTCAGGTTTCCAACTGGCTATGCAGGACTTAGATATCCGCGGAGCGGGAAATATGCTGGGGGCAGAACAAAGTGGATTCATTTCTGACTTGGGCTATGACACCTATCAGCGCATACTCAACGAAGCCGTAGAAGAAATCCGCGAAGAGATGTTAGAATCCCCTGATAGCCAATCGCCAATATCCAATAGCCAATATCCAATAGGCGGAACGCCGTCCTATAGCCCGCAGGGCGTCCAATATCCTAAGCAATGGTGCAACGATAGTCTGCTGGAGAGCGACTTACCCCTCTCCTTCCCACCGACATATATCGAAAATATCTCCGAACGCATCACATTGTATCGCGAATTAGACAATCTGAGCGGCGAAGATGCTCTTCTCGAATATCAGAAGCGATTGATTGACCGATTTGGTCCGTTGCCAGAGGAGGCAGAGCAATTGTTGAACGTAGTACGTCTCCGTTGGCTGTGCTGCCGCATGGGTATAGAGAAGGTTATACTCAAGCAAGAACGCATGTCGTTGTACTTTACCAACACCCATCCTAAATACTTCCAATCGGAGGTCTTTGGCAAGTTGGTGCAATATGCTTGTTCGCGTGCTGATCGTTGCCGCTTGGTAGAAGATAAGAATCGCGAAGGCAAACCCACTGGCAAACGCTATATGGTGGTGCAGCAGGTAAAGACCATTGGCGGAGCGCTGCATTTACTCAATAAGATTTTGGAGGGGATTCATTAGCGGAAAGTGAGAGATTCGTTAGCGATATTATCAATATCGCGTATCGTTCGAGCGAAGCGAGATAAGAGCCCCCGAACGGGGAAAGAGAAGGCCCTGACTTCTCAAAAAACCAAAAGAGCCCCTCAATGGGACTCTTTTAGTTTTTTTGCGGAAAGTGAGGGATTCGTTAGCGATATTGTCAATATCGCGTATCGTTCGAGCGAAGCGAGATAAGAGCCCCCGAGCGGGGAAGGAGAAGGCCCTGACTTCTCAAAAAACTAAAAGAGCCCCTCAATGGGACTCTTTTAGTTTTTTTTGCGGAAAGTGAGGGATTCGAACCCCCGATACGCTTACGCGTATACCGCATTTCGAGTGCGGCTCTTTCGACCACTCAGACAACTTTCCTTTCGCCATGCAAAGGTACTGCTTTTTTTTCAATTATGCAAATAACGAAGATATTTTTATCTATTTTTAATGCATTCCACTCAAATCCCCTGCCTTTACACGCTACACTTTACGCCCTACTCTACGGACATACTGGGCGCACGGATTGTCCATAGTCGCGGCTACCATCGTACCGATTTACGCTACCCGACAAGAAGTACAAGTAGTACGCACCAACAGGACTTCCCTCCGTGCTAATAGAACTTGACCAATAGTAGCCATCGCCTACACTACCGAGCAAAGGACCGGTACGGTTGCCTGCCGCAGGCAGAAAAATACTCTTGCCGTTGATCCTACTAGTAACCTTGTAACCATTTATGCCATTCTCTGTGGTCCATGTCCAAGTACATTGTTCGCGTAATTCGGTCAATTCAGCATCAGTAGGCATACGCCACTTGCCACCCCAATTCGCACGAGCAGCATCATCACTGAGTTCCAGTTGTGTTTTGTTATCTACAAACCCTAAACTGCTGTTATAATTGTATTTGGTTAAGCTACTTGATGAACCATTGCAATACGTGTAGGTACTCCAACTATACTCTTCTTTTGGTGCTATCTCTCCCCAAGCGAAGTAATCACCATAATCCTCTGACTTGCTTGCACCCACATTCATCGTTGCCCATTTCACACTCAAACCTAAATCCACATACGCATGACCGTTCTCTGTATTTGCCATCTCCGTACGCGGACCGTAGACAGGGCGCACAGATCGACCATTAAAGCGCGAATCATCATTCATTATTATGCTACCACCTAGTTGAAAATTGACATCATAAGCGTTCCTATTATAATCAAGATGCAATGAACTTGTCCAATAGAAACCATAGTAACTATTTACCCAATTGCCATCTTTACAACCAGCCAACGGCAAGAAAATAGAATTGCCATTTATTTCACTCGTTATTTGATAGCCACTCACGCCATTGCTACGCTCCACCCATTCCCAATCACAATATTCATACAGTTCATCTCTTTCTTCTTTGGTTGGCATACGCCATTGACCACCCCAATTAGCTGTAGCAGCATCATCTGAAGCTTCAAGAACTGTCTTATTATCTACATTGCCATAACTACTATTAGTACAATATTTGGTCAATCCAGACGAAGCACTACTATACCACTTATAGGTATTCTGATCATACATCTCTTTGGGCTCTGTTTCGCCCCAAGCAAAATAATCACCATAATCCTCTGGCTTATTAGCACCTATATTACGGTCTGCCCACTTAATACCGCTTGGCAGTCCCAAATCCACATACGCTGGCGTAGTACTAATTTCCTCCAATGTCATAAAACTCACCTCCTCGCCATACGCTGTGCCTACATCATTCTTTGCGTAAGCGCGTACATAGTATGTTGTATTGGGTTGCAAACCAGTCATAGTATAGGTAAACTCTCCTATCCCACTACCACATGGACGGATGGTGTTACTCAAATTGGTGATAACAGGATTTGGATTTTTGCTATACACCACACCACGCTCTGTCACACGGGCATTGCCATCACTCATCACATTACCACCCGCTACAGCTGATGTTTCTGTGATCTGCGTTACCGCATTTGTCACCACTGTTGGCAAAGTAGTCTCTTCCACACGCGAACCATAGACAGGGCGAATGGGGTGTCCAAAGCAGCGGTCACCTGCAATCGCATATATACCTGCAAGAATACCGAGCGTATCTTTTGAAGACATATTTATGCTTATGGTACCACGGCTTGCATCAAGTTCACAAGTACGATACATAGATGACACATTGAGAAGGATAAGCCCATTCTCATAATGATAGAATCCAGTAGCAGGAAAGAAAATGCTATTGCCATTATTACGACTTGTAAACACAACACCCAAAACTCCATCTCTACTATCCCATTTCACACTACATTGGCTCAATAGTTCATTCCAGTTTTCCACAGTTGGTGAACGCCAAGCATCCCCCCATTTTACAGTCGCTGCATCATCCGAAGGATCAAGGATTTTTTTATTATCTACTATACCATAATCACTATCCGTATTATATTTTATCAGCGTATTATACGTACCATTGCTCCATTTATATGTATTCCAAACATACATCTCTTTGGGCTCTGTTTCGCCCCAAGCAAAATAATCACCATAATCCTCTGGCTTATTAGCACCTATATTACGGTCTGCCCACTTAATGCCACTTGGCAGTCCCAAATCCACATACTTATGCGTAGAGGTTTGTTTTGTAGTAAACGAATGTTTCTCATCCACAATCATAGAAGAGTACGCATTAGATGCTACATAACGAATATAATAAGTAGTATTTTCCTGCAAATTAACCAATTGCGCAACATACTTTTCACCACTCTGCTTCATCTTGACGGACTGATAGTCTGCAAAATTAGATGTTATAGCATATTGCAAATTTACCTCAATAGCAGTAGCCTCTGTTGTGATAATAGATGTTATCGTAGCAGACTGCTGCGATACGTCTATTTGCTCACTCGTTATCACACACTCCGTCTTCACGAACTCCTTATCCCCGTCACAAGCCACAAAACTTATCAACAGCCCCAAGCACAATACTATCGAATATATCTTTTTCATCTTCTACTTTCCTGATTAAAACATAAAACCAATACCCACTTCCAAATCCAAATACGAAAAGTTAATCGTACTCACGCCCACATTCAATGTCACACCTGCTACACTACCGAACAACCCCACATTACCTGCAAAGCCTGCATGCGATGTAGGAGCATACTTAATCCACTCTCCATCGTTCGTTTCAGCTAACAACTCACGTTGACCATAACCTGCACCTAGATAAAAGCCCAGTGTATGAAACTTATTCTTCGTTACCTTCTCCAGCACATTCATCATATAACCTGCGTGAATAGCCAGATGGCTACTGCTGCTATTACCCGAATAGAATGGTCTAACTCCATCCACCAAACCATCCGCATCGCACGAAGCCACTGCAGAATGACCAAACTGAAAATTCGAGCGAGCATTCACATACCAGCCACACCCATTATACATCTGTCCGAACATGACACCATAGCTCAACTGTGGCGCCACACTATAGCCTATCTGCCCCATCAGCAAAGTTTTTTGCTTTGCATATTGAGAACGAGTTTGATATTTACTCAATGGAGGATTCTTTTGGTCAACCGACTCCTCTTGCGGTTGCTTCTCTATGGGTTTCGTCACCTCTGGTTCGGTATTCAACACAGGGGAATTATGATTCGCGGTGGAGGAATGCATATATTTTTCAAATTCCTTCGCTATCATCTCTTGGATGTTTCCTGGCAATACAGTTGGCACATTTATCACCAGCTCATACGTGCATTTTGCTTTCAGAGAAGGAATGGCATCTTGCGACACATCACCAAAGACCACATTCAGTTTTTCAAAACCAGTGCAGTGAATCTCCAACGATTTGGCACCTGCTGCCATATATACCCAATACTCACTCGCTTTTTTCTCTACATTGCCCAACAGATAGGCACCCGTAAAGTCTATCTTCACATCGGTCAATACCTGCACCAATACCAGAGCCGCATACTCGCCATTGGCATCCGTTCTTGGCTGAGTACGTGCATACTGCTTGATAGTGGATACATCCTCAAAGCGCTTAACGCTAAGCCCTTCATTTTGTGCTACCAACGTCATTGGCATCAACAAAAATAGCAAGAATAAAGACCAGTTCTTCAGTGTTTTCATCATAATGTTATTTTCACAAATTCTGTATTGAGGCTTTCTTAAATCAGCGAGAAAGCCACATCCATCATATGCGTGAAACTGTTTTGACGCTCTTCAGCAGTAGTAGCTTCACCCGTAAGAATATTATCCGATACGGTGCAGATGACCAATGCCTTATTGCCACTACGAGCTGCATTCATATATAGTGCAGGAGCCTCCATCTCTACCGCCAAAACGCCCATATTCATCCATTTGTCGTTGTGTGCGTTCTCAGTATAGAACGTGTCTGATGAGAATACATTGCCCACCTTATACTTGTAGCCAAATTTCTCACATGCCTCAGCAGCGCGACGACAGAGATCAAAATCTGCAATTGGAGCATAGGTACCAGGCAACTCGTATTGCGCAGCATAGTTGCTATTGGTACACGCACCCATAGCTATCACCAGATCGCCCACGTGCAAGTCCTTGTGAATACTACCCGAACTGCCAACACGAATGATAGTCTTCACGTCGTAGAAATTGTACAGTTCGTATGTATAAATACCTATTGAGGGGATACCCATGCCATGCCCCATCACGCTCACACGTTTGCCATTGTGTGTACCTGTGAAACCAAGCATACCACGAATATTATTAAACTGAATAGGATTTTCCAAATATTTATCTGCCATCACTTTTGCGCGCAAAGGGTCGCCCGCCATGATGACGGTCTCGGCGATTTCGCCATACTGTGCCCCAATGTGGGGAGTTGGTGTGTTGTCTGTTGCCATAATCATACTGTTTTTAAGGTCATTAAGGACGTTAAGGACATTGGGGTCGCTAAAGGTCAATAAAGACTAAAGGTTATTATGTTGTAAATATTCTATCGCTTGTTGCAGGTCTTCTGGCGTGTCAATACCAATGGATTTGGTGTTAGATACCGCCACCTTGATTTTCAGTCCATTCTCTAGCCAACGCAGTTGCTCTAGGCTCTCCGCTTTCTCCAATGGTGTCTGAGGCATTTGCGTGATACGCAGCAGTACATCCGCACGATAGGCATACAATCCTATATGACTGAAATACTGTCCCTTACTAAGCCATTCGCTCTGCTCCACCCCACGCAAATATGGAATCACACTGCGTGAGAAATACAGTGCTTCACCTGTTTGCTGAGAAAATACTACCTTCACAATATTAGGCGTCAGCAGTTCCTGCAAATCATCTTGCTCCGTATAAGGCTTTGCCAATGTGGCAATATCCGTAGGGAAACAATCCATTACGGCCTGAATCTGCTCAGGTTGTATAAACGGCTCATCACCTTGGATATTCACCACTACAATGTCCTGATCCCCATTATCCGATACCCTATCTCCATTATCCGATGCCCGATATAGCTGATATGCCTCGCAAATACGATCCGTACCACAACGATGCTCCGCAGAGGTCATGTACACCAATCCACCAAATGCCCTAACACAATCGTAAATGCGCTCATCATCTGTAGCCACAATCACTGTGTCTAGTACCTTCGATGCCTGCTCATACACACGCTGAATCATGGACATGCCACCAATATCAGCCAATGGCTTGCCAGGAAAACGACTGCTGGCGTAACGAGCGGGTATTATTCCAATATACTGCATAGTGTACTATTTTGGCGCAAAGGTACAACATTTTTTGGAATTGTGCAAATTTTGAAATAAAAAAATCACAATACATTTACCAAGGAGGTGCACACCTCAAAAACCAATACTTGTAATACAGTTGCAAAGGAAGATGGGTGTTCTTGCGGATACGTATCCACAGACGATCAATGAGATTCTCAAACCACATATACATTTTGCTTTTATAGTGGTAAGATAAGGTTGGTTGGTTCATAGTAGGTAGGTAATTAACTGCAACACAACATGTGCTACACCAACTGCTATACAAAAAACATACCAATAAGCTTATTTGTAAAATAAAAGTTGGTCGTCTGGAGTAAAATTGGATATATGAAGCATATCCTTATCCATAAAACTGCGCAAGTGCTTCACAACGGTAGGAATAGTAATCTTGCGTTCCTTGGCAATCTGCGGAATAGTCAGTTTTTGATAAAACAGTTGAAGAGACTTAAACGCTGAAGCATCACTCCTCACCTTTCGTTGCTGCGAATAGATAGTCAGTGTGGGTTCTTTCCAACGGAAAGACTGACGAGCCTTGAAGAATCCGTCAGGAGAGAGCGACTTGGAAATACGCAACTGGATATACTCAAAACGCGACAATTCGGCATGAATGTCCAATACATGTTGCTTGATATACATTGCATCGTTTTTGTCGTTGGTGCGCAACGGACATGCCACCAACGATGCCAATAATTGCTGAATCTTAGGCGAGAAATAATTGGCTGCCGCCGTCAAGCGATCTGCTAATTTTGGCATTGCATTATCCGCCGTAGAAGCTGGATTATAAATTAGTTGGCGTATCTGCTGTTGAAAACGCTCAGCTATGACTTGCAGTCCCTCCAGCCCACCTATACATGTAGTGAAAAATGCCGCTATATCTCCTTGCACTGACCCCATGCTCTTCACCTGTCGTGAGAGAGCTGAAAGACGATTGATGACGGAGTGAAAATCATAGAGCGAACAGAGCAGTATGGTCATATACTCCGTTTGCGCAGGGGCTAAGCGTTGTTCGGTACTGAGTATATCCAACTGATTTTGTGTGAAGTACAGCACTTCTCTGGCGTTGGTCAATGCACGCATGGGAATTGGCGTTAGCAAAACGATTCCCTCCAACGAACGACAACGCGATAGTGCCACATACACTTGTCCAGCGGCAAAAGCATCTTCGGCATCTATGACCACATGGTCGAAGGTCAGTCCCTGCGCCTTGTGAATCGTGATAGCCCATGCCAATCGCAATGGATAGTGCGTAAACGACCCTATCACCTCCACCTCTACTTGGTCTGAACCCGTGTCGGATATATAACGCAAGTTCTCCCATGTTTCCGTATGGACATCCACTTCCGTACCATCTTCACAGAGAACATGGATTTCGTTCTTCGAAAGCGCTGTGACAGTGCCTAACTTGCCATTGTAGTATAACTTCTCTGGTTCTGAATCGTTCTTCACGAACATCACTTTTGCACCCACTTTCAGCGTCAGGGTCTTTTCTATCGGGTACATGGATTCGGGGAATGTATCTTTCACCCGCGCTTGATAGGTGTATATATCGCCTTGCAGTGCCTCCAACTCGCGTTGGTTGATGGTATCTACTTTGCTGTTGTGGGTAGAGAGTGTGATATAGTGGTTGCCATTCTTATCCTCCTTAAAATAAGGATTATAACGGCTATTGAGTGTCATACGTGATTCTGGCGTGAGGGTATTATTACGCACTTGATTGAGTATCTCCACAAAATCCGTGTTTGTTTGTCGGAATACATGGTCTAACTCTATATATACGGGTTGCAGTTCACGAAAAACCTGTGCTTGGAAGAAATAAGGTCCTTCGTAATAGTCATTGAGCAATCGCCATTCATCTTCGCGTGCTACAGGAGATAGTTGAAATAGGTCACCGATGAAGAGCAGTTGCACCCCTCCGAAAGGCAAGTTAGGTCTATGTTTGAAGTGGCGCAGAACGGCATCAATCGCATCGAGCAAATCTGCACGCACCATACTCACTTCATCAATCACCAACATCTCTAGATTGCGTAGTACGCGTTGCTTATGTGCACGCATTTGCATCTCGGAGAATAGTTGCTTGCGTGCTTCGGGCGTAGGGATAAAGAGTTGCGGAGGCAACTGAAAGAGCGAGTGAATCGTCACACCCTCTGCATTGATAGCAGCTACTCCAGTAGGAGCGACCACCGCCATCTGCTTTGGACACTCCTGTTTAAGGCGACGCAGGAACGTGGTTTTTCCCGTTCCTGCTTTGCCTGTTAGAAAAATGCAGCGATTAGTATGCTGCACATATTCGTATGCCAATTCGTATGCGTTCATAATTAATTCAGTTGCAAAGGTACTACAAATAATGCACATTTGCAAGAAAGCGAGCATAATTTTCAAAAAAAAGATAGATTTATCTATCTGCATACGATAGCCAACACCTCACTCAAGCTTGCTTGAATGTGAGGGGTTGGATATTGGATGCAAAAGGTGCAAACCATTTTTTTGAAAGTTTTGCGAGCAATCTGAAGAATGGGCTGCATAGTGCGAACGTAGCTTCGAGGAGGGGCCCGCTGCAGCGGGAGGTGCAATCGAAGTACTACAAATAATGCACATTTGCAAGAAAGCGAGCATAATCTTTGCCATTTTGTTTTTAAGATTAAGGGTTAATGTTTCAAGATTCGGGTAGTTACCGAGTAGTTACCGAGTAGTTATGCACATCCTACACCATGTATATACTGACAAGGTAGGCAAAAATTAAGCATTTTCTCGCACTTGTGCCCCTTTTTTCTCGCACTTTATTACTCCTGATATACAAAAGTTAACCTGTGGACAGCTGGACAGCTATTTTTCAATATATATACATATACCCGCGTACGGGTGAAGTTATAGAAACTGCTGTCCAGCCGTCCATCTGTCCAGCCATACATCACCACTGAA
>JAXJWX010000048.1:0-20362 GCA_036307765.1 Paludibacteraceae bacterium
ATGGCCTCGGTGCTTGGAGTCATGTCCACTTGAATAACACGGAGGTTCTTCTTGGTAGCGAAGATCTCCATTGCCTCGTCAGTAAAGTCAGGAGCAATAACGATCTCGAGGAAGATTGGCTTCATACCGAGTGCGATTTCTTTGGTGATGGTGCGGTTGCAGATTACTATACCGCCGTAGATGCTCACGGTGTCCGCCTCGTATGCTTTTTGCCATGCCTCCTCGATGGTAGCTGCCACAGCAGCGCCACATGGGTTCATGTGCTTGAGGGCTACGCAGAATGGCTCTTGGAAGTCGCGAGCGATATTGAGTGCAGCGTTGGCGTCTTGGATATTGTTGTAAGACATCTCCTTGCCTTGGAGTTGTTTGCCAGTAGCCAGTGAGAATGGAATAGCTTTAGTAGAGGCGTAGAACTTAGCCGATTGGTGAGGGTTCTCGCCATAACGAAGACCTTGCTTGAGGTCGAACTCGAGGAAGAGTTTCTCGTTAAGGCCAGCTTTCTCGCGCATGTAGGTAGCGATGCAAGCATCGTATTGCGCGGTGTGGGTGTATGCCTTAGCAGAGAGTTGGAGACGAGTCTCGAGAGTGGTGTTGCCCGTAGCGTTGATCTCAGCGAGGATAGTGTCGTAGTCTGCTGGATCGCAAACGACGGTCACATCGTTGTAGTTCTTTGCTGCAGAACGGAGCATAGATGGACCACCTATATCAATGTTCTCAATAGCGTCAGCCATGCTTACGCCCTCTTTGGCGATGGTCTCGCGGAATGGATAGAGGTTCACGCACACGAGGTCGATGAATGAGATGCCGTTCTCCTCCAATGCTTGGAGGTGAGATGGTTCGTCACGGCGTGCGAGAAGACCACCATGTACCTTAGGGTGAAGGGTCTTAACACGACCGTCGCAGATCTCAGGGAAACCAGTTACATCGCTGATACCGATGGTGTTAACGCCTGAGTTCTCTAATAATTTTTGTGTACCGCCTGTAGCGATGATTTCCCAGCCCGCTGTTTGCAGACCTTTCACGAAATCTACCAATCCTGATTTGTCGCTTACGCTGACTAATGCTCTTTTTGACATAATGTTATTTGTTTTATCTCCTTGCCCTATCGGGCAGAAATCTTAATTAAATCTTATTTTACGATGTTGTTTGTTTTTATTGCCTTCGCTCTTCGTTTTGGGAACATCCAAAACTCATCACTAATCTTCAGTAAATGTAGTGGGTTTTTGATCGACTTTTACGGAACGCAGCCCTTCGGTAAAATCATATGCTCCAAAATTTATCAACCAACCTTGTTCTTTTTTGTACAATCTTAAATATGTTTTAAGTTGCTTATAATGAACAGGTAGTAGTTCTTCTACTGATTTTAGTTCTATGATTATCTGATCTTCAACGAGTATATCCAAACGCAGTGAGTTCTCTACTACATGTCCTTTGTAGAAAACCTCTACAGGCACTTCGGATTGCACTTTTAATCCACGCTCCTGCAACTCATAGACCAATGCCTTATGATAGACCGATTCAAGCAAACCAGGTCCAAACGCATTGTACACTTCCATGGCTGCACCGCGTATTTGATATGATAACTCGTGATTAGTCATGATTCCTAATTGTCCTATTTACTTTGCCTGAAATCTATATAATATGTCACATTTACTGAAGATTTAGCGCACGAGTTTCGTTTGAGCGAAATGAGGAGCGGACTGCAATAATAATCAGTAGCGTGGATAAAAGATTTATTTAGATTTCGTGAGCGCAGCGAACAGGAGTTTTATTTATAGTATCTCGTTCTCGCCTTCGATGACTTTGCCGATGATTTGGGCTTTGTCGCCGTGCTTAGCGAGGATAGCGATGGCTTTCTCTGCGTCTGCCGCTGGCATAGCAATCACCATACCGATACCCATATTGAAGATATTGAACATCTCACGGTGAGGGATATTACCCCACTTCTCCAAGCATTGGAACACAGGAAGAATCTCCCATGAGCCTTCGGTTACGCTGAAACCCTGACCCTCTTTTAAGATACGAGGGATATTCTCGTCGAAGCCACCACCTGTGATATGCGCTACGCCGTGCACATCGCAGTTGTGGATCACCTCCAATACTTGCTTTACATAGATGCGAGTTGGGGTGAGGAGCACTTCGCCGAGTTTCTTGTCTGCGCTGAGCTCTGGATAGACAGTATGCAAGTCCAGACCTGCATCGCTAACTACTTTGCGCACGAGACTGAAGCCGTTGCTGTGTACACCAGATGAAGAGATACCTACGAGTACATCGCCTACAGCCACTTTGCTGCCGTCGATGAGTTGAGATTTCTCTACTACGCCTGTAGTGTAACCTGCAATATCGTACTCGCCATCGCCGTACATACCTGGCATCTCCGCGGTCTCGCCGCCTACGAGTGCGCAACCTGCTTGGCGGCAACCTTCTGCCACACCAGCAACGATAGCCTCTACCTTCTCAGGGATATTGTGACCAATAGCCACATAGTCGAGGAAAATAAGTGGCTCAGCGCCTTGTGCGAGCACATCATTCACACACATAGCCACTGCGTCGATACCAATGGTATCGTGTTTGTCCATTGCGAAAGCAAGTTTGAGTTTGGTACCTACTCCATCGGTGCCGCTGACGAGGACAGGCTCTTTGATGTTGAGTGCCGAGAGGTCGAACATTCCACCAAACGAACCGATATTGCCCATTGAGCCAAAACGGTTGGTACTTTTTACATGTGATTTAATACGACTTACTACTTCGTATCCGGCTTCGAGGTTTACGCCGGCTGCTTCATAATGTTGAGCCATTTTTATTTATGTTTTGACAATTTACAAATTATTAATTATTTTTTGCGGAAATATGCCACTGCGTTGTCGAACAGAGGTTGGCATTTGTTGCCAGCGATATTGGTGAACACGCCCTCTTCCCAGCGCTCAGTGTGACCCATCTTACCAAGGATCTGACCGTTCTTGGAGATGATACCCTCAATCGCATAATAGGAGCCGTTAGGGTTGTGAGGTGCTTCCATTGTCGCCTCACCTGTCATAGGATCGGCATAACGGAATGCTACTTGTCCGTTATCGAAGAGTTCCTTCGCCAATGCCTCATTCACCACGAACTTACCCTCGCCGTGGCTGACTGCAATAGAGTGAGTATCACCCACTTGCATACCGCGCAACCATGGGCTGGCGGTGGTAGCCACGGTGGTAGTTACCATCTGCGAGATGTGGCGGTTGATGTCATTGCGGAAGAGAGTAGGCGAGTCTGGCGTCACCATACCGAGTTTGCCATAAGGGAGCAAACCGCTCTTAACCAATGCTTGGAAACCGTTGCATATACCAAGAATCAAACCGCCACGGTCGATGAGGGCAGTGATAGCGGCACCGACCTTCTGGTTGTTGATCACGCTGGCGATGAACTTACCACTGCCGTCTGGTTCGTCACCTGCAGAGAAACCACCCGCAAACATGAGGATATGGCAGCGGTTGATATGCTCTACCATCTCGTCGATACTCGAAAGGACATCCTCGCCCGTGAGGTTGCGGAAGATAGTAGTCTCCACCTCCGCTCCTGCCTTGCGCCATGCCTTGGCTGAGTCGTAGTCGCAGTTGGTGCCAGGGAAGACTGGGATGTACACTAACGGATGCTCAACGGCTTCGCCCTTGTAGGTTAAAGGCGAAAGGTTAGAGGTTAAAGGCAGGGTTTCAGCTGGCATCAATGCTTGATGCTGCGCAGGGACTGCGGATGGGTAGATCTTATCAAACTGACCACAGCATGCCTTCAGCAATGCCTCGCGCGATACGCGCTCGCCATTGATAACGAGGTGGGTTCCGTCGGTGACTTCACCCAAGTATTGTAGGCTATTGGCAATTGGCGATGGGCAATTGGCGAGAAGGTCTTCTGTTGCCTCTACGAGGATAGAGCCGTAGCTATAGTCAAAGAGTTCGTTCTCTGCGATTTGGACATTGACGCCTAGTTCGTTACCGAAACTCATCTTTGCCAATGCCTCTGCTACGCCACCGAAGCCAATAGCGTATGTCGCGCAGATCTTGCCCGATTGGATAGCGTTGGTAGTATATGTCCAGTTTTCTTTCAATTGCTCTACGTTAGGCATATAGTTTGCCAATGCATTGTGCTTGATGAGATACAACTTGTTGCCCGCCTTCTTGAGATCAGTAGAAACTACCTTATCAGCTGGCACGGTTGTGATACCAAAAGCAATCAAGGTAGGAGGTACGCTGATATGCTCAAAAGTACCTGACATAGAGTCTTTTCCGCCGATACTTGGCAGACCGAAAGCCACTTGCATCTTGAGTGCTCCGAGCAATGCGCTGAGTGGTTTGCCGTAGGCATGCTCGCTGCTCATACGCTCGAAGTACTCTTGGTACGAGAAGCGCATCTTACTATAATCCGCTCCTGCTGCTACGACCTTGGTACATGCCTCTACGACTGCGTATGCTGCGCTGTGGTATGGGCTCCAGTCTGCAATGAATGGGTTGTAACCAAACGCCATGATTGATGCAGTATTGGTATAGCCATCAGTTGGGAGTTTTTGCACACTGACTTGTGTCTCAGAGAGTTGTGTCTTGCCGCCGAATGGCATGAGTACGGTACTACGACCGATAGTGGCATCGAAATTCTCAATCAAACCCTTTTGTGAGGTAACATTAGCGTCTGCCATCACCTTCACCATTTTCTCCTCGAGGGTAGCTCCTTCTACGGTTTGCACAAACGGGTTCTTCTCCTCTACAGGCAAGATAGCAGCAGAAGCAAAGTGCTTAGCACCTGCGCTGTCGATAAACTCGCGGGTGAGGTCGGCGATGAGTTCGCCTTTGTAGAACTGACGCATGCGACCGCTGTCGGTGACATCCGCTACGTGGGTATATTCGATATTATCGAGGTGGCAATAGTGCTCCATCTCGGCACGGTCTTTAGCTTCGATGACTACTGCCATACGCTCTTGTGACTCGCTGATAGCCAGTTCGGTAGGGTTGAGACCGCTGTACTTAGTAGGCACACGGTCGAGGTAGATATCCAAGCCATCTGCCAATTCGCCAATAGCTACGCTGACACCACCTGCACCGAAGTCGTTGGATTTCTTGATGAGGCGAGTAGCTTCAGGACGACGCATGAGGCGTTGGAGTTTACGTTCCTCAGGTGCGTTACCTTTTTGTACCTCGCTACCGCAGGTCTCGAGAGATGCTTCAGTATGCTCTTTGGATGAACCCGTAGCGCCACCTACGCCGTCACGACCGGTGCGGCCGCCGAGGAGGAGGATGATATCGCCTGCCGCAGGGCTCTCGCGGCGGATATTGCTAGCAGGTGAAGCACCTACTACGGCACCTACCTCAAGGCGTTTCGCTACGTAGGATGGGTGGAAGATCTCGCGCACATGCGTGGTAGCCAGACCGATTTGGTTGCCATAGCTGGAGTAACCAGCCGCTGCCTTGCGCGAGATGATCTGCTGTGGCAGTTTGCCAGGCATGGTCTCTGCTACTGGCTTATAGATATCGCCTGCGCCCGTTACGCGCATAGCTTGATAGACATAGGCACGACCAGATAGTGGGTCGCGGATAGCACCACCGAGACAGGTACTTGCACCACCGAAAGGCTCAATCTCGGTTGGGTGGTTGTGGGTCTCGTTCTTGAATTGGAGCAGCCATTTCTCGGTCTTACCATCCACATCCACATCGATGAAGATAGAGCAAGCATTGTTCTCCTCGCTGACCTCCATATCGTCCAAGAGGCCTTTCTTGCGCAGGTAACGCGCACCGATAGTAGCGAGCTCCATGAGGCACAATGGTTTCTCTGTGCGACCGAGTTCCTCGCGGATATCATGGAACATGCCCAAAGTGCTCTCGATCTCGTCTTTCACGAAGGAATCGTCGATCTTAATAGACTCGAGGATGGTGGTGAAAGTGGTGTGACGACAGTGGTCAGACCAATAGGTATCGAGGATACGGAGTTCGGTCTCGGTAGGATTGCGTTGCTCTTTTTGGAAATAGGTGACTACCTCGTGCAGGTCGTCGGTATTCATCGCCAATCCCCACTCTTTGCAGAATGCTGCATACTCCTCACGTGGCATGGTGATGAAGCCATTGAGTTGAACGAGCGGTTTGACATCGGCTGTTTGGTTCTGTGAAAGTTGGTTGAGGTCTTTCTCGCGTGACTCTACAGCGTTGATGTAGTAGTGGCGAATCTTGTCGAGTTCGTCGGCGGTGAGTTGCTCGTCAAAGACGAGGAGACGGCTAGAGCGAATCTCTACTTCTGCATTAGGGTCGATGAGGTGCACGCAGTCCACAGCCGAAGATGCGCGTTGGTCGAACTGACCAGGGAGGTACTCGACGGCGAGGTACTTCTTGCCTGTGAGGTCGCACTCGTCTGATACCGTGTCGGTTACGGTCTCGCCGAAGACGCTATAGCGGCATTGCTCAAGCAATTCTGGTGTAAAACCAAAGAGATCATACACATTGATATAGCGAAGCGATTGCAGGTGAAGTTGGAGGTTCTCATTGAGCTCGTTTTTCAAGCTGCGTGCCTCTACCTGAAACGCTGGACGCTTTTCTACGAAAATTCTATAGTTTGCCATATTAAATTACGGTATTTACTACTTTCTCTGTTTGTTGTTTGCGGAAGTCCTCGAGTTGAGCGAGGAGCGCATTGTCTTGCAAAGCAAGGATAGCCACTGCTAGGAGGGCAGCGTTCTTGGATCCATTGATAGCCACAGTAGCTACAGGGATACCTGCAGGCATCTGCACGATGCTGAGGAGTGAATCCAAGCCATCTAATGTCTTGCTGCGAATAGGCACTCCAATCACTGGGAGTGAGGTGAGTCCTGCAATCACACCTGCGAGGTGTGCTGCGCCGCCTGCACCAGCAATGATGATGCTCAGTCCACGCTCGCGAGCAGACTCTGCCCACTTCATAAGCTCATGTGGAGCACGGTGCGCACTGATAACACGTTTATCTACTTCTATTCCAAATTCTTGAAGGGTCTCAATAGCAGGAGTCATTACTTCCAAATCGCTGGTTGAGCCCATTACTACGCCTACTTTCATGATTTATTTTTTGAACAAAAATACGGGCTACGCCCTACAAAAATAAATAAAAATAATTTAGATAAATATTGGGGTCCCCGCGAAGCTCGTGGCTTCGTGGGGAGAGCGGAGGCACAAGTCGCCTAAATGCTGACGTTGTCAGCAGTCAATGCGACCTTGTTGCCGAACGCGATTACTCCCACTCGATTGTTGCGGGTGGTTTTGCAGAGATATCGTAGCAAACGCGGTTAACGCCTTGTACCTTGTTGATGATCTCGTTAGAAACCTTTGCCATGAACTCGTATGGCAGACGTGCCCAGTCAGCAGTCATAGCGTCCACTGAGAGTACGGCGCGGAGAGCTACTGGATGCTCGTAGGTACGTACATCGCCCTTCATACCGGTACTGCGAACGGTAGAGAGGAGGATAGCGCCTGCTTGCCAAACCTTGTCGTAGAGCGCAACGCCGTTTTCATCCTTCCACTCGCGAAGCATGTTGATGTAGATAGCGTCAGCCTCTTGGAGGATGCGTACTTTCTCAGGAGTGATATCGCCGAGGATACGCACACCAAGACCTGGACCTGGGAATGGGTGACGACCGATAAGGTGCTCAGGTACACCCATATAGCGGCCAATACGGCGAACCTCGTCCTTGAAGAGGAGCTTGAGTGGCTCACAGAGCTTAAGGTTCATCTCTTTAGGCAGACCACCTACATTGTGGTGAGACTTGATGACCTTACCAGAGTGGTTGATTGACTCGATGATATCTGGATAGATGGTACCTTGGCCCAACCACTTAGCGTCGGTAATCTTCTTAGCTTCCTCGTCGAATACTTGGATAAAGTCACGACCAATAATCTTACGCTTTTGCTCTGGGTCTGTCACGCCAGCGAGGTCGCCATAGAAGCGAGCCTTAGCGTCCACACCGATCACATTGAGGCCGAGGCACTCATAGTCGCGGAGTACGTTTTCGAACTCATCCTTGCGGAGCAATCCGTGATCAACGAAGATACAGGTGAGTTGGCTGCCGATAGCACGGTTGAGGAGTACAGCAGTAATAGAGCTGTCTACACCACCAGAGAGGGCAAGGATTACGCGGTCGGTACCAATTTGCTCACGGAGCTGCGCTACGGTAGTCTCTACGAAGTTAGCAGGGGTCCAGTCTTGAGCGCTGTGGCAAGTGTCCAACACAAATGGACGAAGCTCCTCTACCGAAGGTTGCTCGCCTTTAGCGATGTTGAGTACTGGGATGCAAGAGCAGAATTGGCTGAGGGTGTTTGCGAGCACCTCAGGTTGTTCTACAGCATCCTTGTCGCCAGAAAGGATAAGACCAATGATGTCTTTGTCATCCTCTGGGTATTTGTTGTAAGGAAGGACCTCGCAGAACGTATCCAGTTCGCGCACACGGCGACCGATAACTTGGGTGGTTTCTGATCCGAGATCGAGAATGATGATTTTTTGCATATATTCTTTTTATTTGTTGTTCTAGTTGTGCTAGTAGAACTAGTTGATCTAGTTTTGCTAGGTTATTGTCCGCGGGTGTAGTTAGGAGTTTCGGAGGTGATAGTGATGTCGTGTGGGTGACTCTCGGTCATACCAGCCGCAGTAACACGCACGAATTTAGCCGATTTGAGTTCGTCTAAGTTGTGAGCACCTACATATCCCATACCTGAACGAAGTCCGCCCATGAGTTGGAAGATAGTTTCAGCTACATGACCTTTATAAGGTACACGACCTACAATACCTTCTGGTACGAGTTTATTGACATTGGTTTCTTTGCCTTGGAAATAGCGGTCAGCTGAACCTGCTTTCATGGCGTCAATAGAGCCCATACCACGGTAAGCTTTGAACTTACGACCGTTGTAGATGATGGTGTCGCCAGGAGCCTCTTCGGTACCTGCGAACATAGAGCCGCACATCACGCAGTTGCCACCAGCCGCGAGGGCTTTCACCACGTCGCCAGAGTAGCGAAGACCACCATCAGCAATCATTGGCACACCAGTACCCTTGAGTGCCTCAGCCACCTCGAAGATAGCTGTCAATTGTGGAACACCTACACCTGCGATGATACGAGTGGTACAGATACTACCAGGACCTATACCTACTTTCACGCCATCGGCGCCGTTCTCCACGAGGTACTTAGCAGCTTCAGCAGTAGCGATATTACCTACTACAACGTCGAGGTTAGGGTAGGTGGCTTTGATCGTGCGGAGCGCATTGACGATATTCTTGGAGTGACCGTGAGCAGAGTCAAGCACTACAGCATCTGCACCTTCCTTATATAATGCAGCCACGCGGTCCATGAAGTCAGGGGTGATACCTACTCCTGCTGCGCAGCGGAGACGACCTTTAGCGTCTTTGCAAGCGTTAGGGAAGTCTTTGAGTTTGGTGATATCCTTGTAGGTCACGAGACCAACAAGTTTACCGTTGTTGTCCACGACTGGGAGTTTCTCCACTTTGTGTGCTTGTAGAGCGGCCATGATCACCGCATTGTCGGTAGAATTGATAGTGATGAGGTTCTCGCTAGTCATCACTTCGCCAATCTTGCGTGAGTAATCGGTCTCGAAGCGGAGATCACGGTTGGTGACGATACCTACGAGGTTGTTTTCAGCATCTACGACAGGGATACCACCGATGTGGTTGTCGTGCATGAGTTGCTCTGCATCGCCTACAGTTTGCTCTGCGGTGATGGTGATAGGATCGGAGATGAGTCCGTTCTCGGCACGCTTCACGCGACGCACTTCAGCCGCTTGCTCTGCGATGGACATATTCTTGTGAATGACACCAATACCACCTTCGCGAGCAATGGCGATAGCCATCTTAGATTCGGTCACGGTGTCCATAGCCGCCGATACCACAGGGATATTGAGGCTGATGTTACGGGTGAATTGGCACTTGAGGTCCACTTCACGAGGAAGTACCTCAGAATAGGCTGGGACGAGCAACACATCATCGAATGTGAGGCCCTCTTGCAAAATACGAGAATTCATATTATATTTCGTTTTTTTTGTTATTAGCTAGTTAGACTAGTCGAGCTAGTTAGGCTAGTTGATCTAGTAGTTTTACAAAGCGTGGTCGCAGTAGTAGCAGCGTACAACGCCTTCTTTATCGGTGTATGCTTTACGCTCCACGGGTTCGGTAGTCACGATACAGCGGTCATTGGAGCAGAGTTGGTCGGTGAGGAAAGTGTCCACCTTGTGCGATGGCTCTTTGTCATGCCATGAGAGCAACGTGTAGATAAGCGCCATGCGCACATACTTGCCATTCTCTACTTGGCGGAAGTACGCAGCGCGTGGGTCTTTGTCCACCTCTACGGTAATCTCGTTCACGCGTGGTAGTGGGTGAAGCACCACCATATTCTCTTTGGCAAGCGCCATTTTCTCGGTGTCGAGGATAAAGGCATCTTTCAAACGCTCATACTCAGCAGGGTCATCGAAGCGTTCTTGTTGTACGCGTGTCATGTATAAAACATCAAGAAGAGGCATTGCTTCTTCGATAGTAGCGTATTCGCTGTAATTGTCACCCAATTCATGCTTCATATAGTCAGGCAGACGCAGTTCCTCTGGAGAGATGAGCACAAAGTGTACGCCCTCGTAACGCTTCATGGCCTTGATGAGCGAATGGACAGTACGACCATACTTGAGGTCGCCACAAAGACCAATGGTGAGGTGGTCAAAATGACCTAACTCACGACGGATAGTGAGCAGGTCGGTCAGCGTTTGTGTTGGGTGCGCATGACCGCCATCACCAGCGTTGATGATAGGAATACGGCTATACTCGCTTGCTACGCGAGGGGAACCCTCCTTGTAGTGACGCATAGCAATAATATCGGCGAAGGAACTAACAACACGGATGGTGTCGGCTACTGTTTCGCCTTTGCTTACGCTACTGCTCTTGGCATCGGAGAAACCAAGTACATTACCACCCAACTCCATCATGGCAGCTGTGAAGCTGAGGCGTGTACGGGTGCTAGGTTCGTAAAAGAGTGTAGCGAGTTTCTTGCCGTGGCAAGCTTCGGCGTACATCTCCTTATTATTAATGATATCCAATGCGCGGTTGATGATGATATCCACCTCGGCAGTGGTTAAATCCACGGAATCAATTAAATGTCTCATTTATTCGGTTTATTTCATCCAACTTTCGTCGGAAGGGTTGTTGCGGAATTTGATGAGTCGCTCTTTGTCTTCAGGAGCAATATATGCTTTGTCTGCCGCTACCTCTACGAGGGTATCGAGATCGCAAAGACTAACATTCTTTACTTCGGCTGCTGCCAGGCGCTCAAGGCCTTTCTTCATGCCGTAGGTAAAGATGCTGACGATGCCGAGTACATCTGCGCCTGCTTCGCGGAGCACATTCACTACCTCGATGCAACTGCCGCCAGTAGAGATAAGATCCTCTACGACAACCACTTTTTGTCCAGGGAGGAGTTTGCCTTCGATTTGGTTGCCACGACCGTGGTCTTTTGCGCCGCTGCGTACATAGCCCATAGG
The DNA here is from genome assembly GCA_036307765.1 of Paludibacteraceae bacterium. Lineage (GTDB taxonomy): Bacteria > Bacteroidota > Bacteroidia > Bacteroidales > Paludibacteraceae > Colicola. The sequence goes on from JAXJWX010000048.1 coordinate 11,517, forward strand.
AAGATCCAGGATAGTAGCTGTGATGGCAGCATGAGCAATACCTGCGGTAGAAGTACCCATGAGGACTTCCGCTTGAGGATAATGCTCGCGTATGAGTGCTGCGAGGCCGTTCTCTACATCGTTGCGCACTTGGGTGTCGCTAAGGGTGAGACGGTTGTCGCAATAGATAGGACTCTTGATACCACTAGCCCATGTGAATGGCTCGTTTGGACGAAGGAAGACGGCTTTAATCTTGAGCAAGTCTTCAGCGATAAGTTGTTTCATATAATGTTGAATTATGAATTTTTAATTTTGAATTATTCATTGCAAAATTCTGCTACGCAGCGTTGGTAAGCAGCTACAGGGTCTTCGGCAGCAGTGATTGGGCGACCTACGACAATGAAGTCAGAGCCGATCTCGCGAGCTTTGGCTGGAGTAGTGATGCGCACTTGGTCGCCTACTACGCCATCGGCAAAGCGGATACCAGGGGTAACGGTATAGAAATCAGAACCGCATGCCTCTTTCACCATACCTGCTTCGAGTGGAGAGCAAACCACGCCATCCAGACCAGCGGCTTGGGCGTTCTTTGCATAATGAACCACTACATCACCAATATTGCCTTGGATTAGAAGGTCGTTGTGCATACGCTCCTCACTGGTAGAGGTGAGTTGGGTGACAGCCAAAAGGATTGGACGAGTGCCGTCCTCGCGAGTGAGGCCTTCCACAGCAGCTTTCATCATCTCGATAGTACCTGCCGCATGGAGGTTACACATATCTACGTCCAAGTGACTGAGTACGGACATGGCTTTCTTTACCGTGTTAGGTATATCGTGGAGCTTGAGATCGAGGAAGATCTTGTGTCCGCGGCGTTTGAGTTCGTGCACGATGGCAGGACCTTCTGCGTAGTAGAGTTCCATACCAATCTTTACGTAGGGCTTCACATCGCCCATCTTGTCAAGGAAGCGATAGGTTTCTTCTGCCGAAGCGAAATCGCATGCAATAATCACATCTTTATTCATGGTTTACTATTCCAATTATATCTGTTAGTTTTTCTATTTTCAGTTCGTCCATTAGGGCAGGTAGGCGGTCGATAATTTCCTTTGCTACCATTGGGTTGGTGAGGTTGGCTGCACCAATCTCTACAGCTGTTGCTCCTGCCATCATCATTTCGATGACATCCTCTGCGCTGCTTACGCCACCGCAACCGATGATTGGGAGAGAAGTGGCGCGTGCCACTTGGTTGACCATACGCAATGCCAATGGAAAGATTCCTGAACCCGAATAACCGCCATAGCGGTTGGCAATCACAGGACGGCGACGACGGATATCAATGCGCATACCGAGTACGGTATTTATGAGGCAAAGGCCGTCTGCTCCTGCTGCTTCGCAAGCTTTGGCGATGGCTACGATATCGGTGACATTAGGCGAAAGCTTCATATATACGGGTTTGGTAGTCACGGCCTTAACGGCTGCTGTGACTTCTGCTGCTGCCTCTGGGCTGGTTCCAAAAGCCATTCCGCCGTTGTGGACGTTAGGGCAAGAGATGTTCACCTCGAGGATATCAATGGGTTCTTTGTCCAAGAGAGCGCAGGTCTCTACGTAATTTTGTACTGAGAAACCGCTGACGTTGGCCACGATGCAGCCGTTGTAGTGGCTCTTGAGACGAGGAAGCTCGTGTGCAATGACATGTTCTACGCCAGGGTTTTGGAGTCCCACAGCATTGATCATACCGTAGTTGCCGCACTCAGCGATACGAGGTAATGGGTTGCCATAGCGTGCCTCGCGGGTCGTGCCTTTGAAGGAGATACCGCCAAGGCAGTTGATATCGTACAGCTCAGCAAACTCGTCGCCAAAACCATAGGTGCCCGATGCTGGGATGATAGGGTTACTTAGCGCTTTGCCTGATAATATAATTTCCAATCTATTCATATATTCTTGCCTCTAAACTCTAAACTGTAGCCCGTAGGGCGTTCTCTAAACTATAGCAGCAACTCGCTTGCTGCGAACACCGGTCCTTCTTTGCAGACGCGTTTGGGTCCTTGGGTAGTTTGGATGGTGCAGCCCATGCATGCGCCAAAGCCACAGCCCATGCGCTCTTCCATACTCACTTCTCCATTGGTGCCAGCAGCTTGCAGCAGCGCTTTAATCATTGGCAATGGTCCGCAGGTGTAGTAGTAGGATTGTTGTCCGTCTAATGCGTTGGTTACAAAGCCTTTCACGCCAAGGCTTCCGTCCACAGTAGTGACCGTGACTTCGCAACCCAACGCACGAAATTCTTCCTCATAGAAGACTTCGTCTTTGGTGTTGAAACCGAGAATCACGCGAACGTTTTTTCCTGCTTCGCGGAGTTGGCGAGCCAACATGTACATAGGAGGTACACCGACGCCACCGCCTACAAGCAGAGGTGCATCGCCCGCTTTAGTGAGGTCATAACCATTACCCAGGACAGTGAGTACATCCAGTTGGGTTCCAACAGGCAGGTGACTCATGGCTTCGGTACCTACGCCCACTACCTTATATATAATGGTAAGCAGTTGTGTAGCGTTGTGTAGCGGTTGTGTAACGTTGCATACGGATATGGGGCGGCGGAGGAATTGACCTGCGACGCGGATATTCACGAACTGGCCAGGGAGAATGCCCGTAGTATCGCCAGCAAGCTGCATGCGATAGACATTCTTGGCTATCTGTTCGTTGGATTGTATTTCAAATATATGTTGCTTCATAATTCTTGCCTTTAATCTTTAACCTTTCGCCTTTAACCTTGCACACTATACACTGTCACCCCGTTCACCACCGTCTTCACGCACTTGCCATACACTTCCCACCCTTCGAATGGCATGGCTTGACCCATAGATAGGAAATTGGCAGGGTCGATCTTGTAGCAAGCGTCCAAATCGAAGTAGGCAAATGATTGACTATTGTCCAAGCCGATGATGCGTGCAGGATTGGTGGACATGAGTTCGATAAGTCGCTCGAGGGTGATGATACCCGTTTTTACAAAGTGGGTGTACATGAGTGGAAAAGCCGTTTCTAATCCGACGATACCGAACGCACTTTTTTCCAATCCGTGGCTCTTCTCCTCAGCGCTATGAGGTGCGTGGTCGGTGGCGATGCAATCGATAGTACCATCTTTGATACCCTCAATAAGTGCGAGTCGGTCTTCCTCTGCACGGAGGGGTGGGTTCATTTTCCACTTGCCATCCTCTTGCAAGTCCTTGTCACTCAACAATAAATAATGGGGCGCTGTTTCGCAGGTAACGGGGAGACCTTTCGCTTTTGCTTCGCGAATAAGCGCCACAGACTCTTTGGTGGAGATATGGCAAATATGAAAACGACACCCAGTCTCTTCTACCAGACGGATGTCGCGTTCTATCTCTTGCCACTCACTCTCAGACACGATGCCACGGTGTCCGTTCTTTTTGGCATACTCGCCAGCGTGAATATAGCCGCCATTGAGGAGTGCTTCTACTTCGCAGTGAGCCACCATGAGGCGATCTACGGCATGAATACGCTTCATGGCTTCGCGCATGAGTTCCTCGCTTTGCACGCCGCGGCCGTCATCCGAGAAACCTTTGACATATGGCGCCAATGCCTCGAAGTCCACGAGTTCGCCTGCACCTTTTTGCCCCATCGTGATAGAGGCAAATGGATAAACGCCGGTATAGGTGTCGCGACGGATGATAGCTAATTGCTCTTGGAGGTGCTCTACGGTATCGGGCACAGGATTGAGGTTGGGCATGGTGAAGACTGCGCTGTAGCCAGACGCAGCGGCAGCCATGCTGCCCGTTTGGATAGTCTCCTTATACGAAAAACCCGGCTCACGAAAGTGGACGTGCAGGTCCACAAGAGCCGGAATCTGTATTATGTTGCGATTAGTCGCCATCTTTGGTGCAAATTTTGAATTTGCGTGCAAAGTTACTACTTTTTTTGCATATATGCAAGCGTTTTTTGCAATTTCTCGTAAGAAAAAATGAATTGCATATTGGACTTTGCAGAATAATCTGTTGTAATTTTGTCAAAAATACGGTAAAAATGCAAAAATATTTGGTTGTTTGCCAAAAAAGTAGTACTTTTGCGGTCAAAATTGAAAAATAATCTGATTAAAAACAATAATTGTCGTATTTTTATGTCGAATATCCGATTTGATGCTTTGAAAACAGCATGGGCGCATCAGCCGCAACCAGTAGCTCCTCTGCAACGAGGTAGTGTGATTTTCTCGCAGAATGTTTTCACGCGCGATAAAATGAAGGAGTATATAGCCAGCAATATCGTGGAGGAGTTGTTTGACTTGATGGATAATGAGAAAACCCTCAGTCGCGATATAGCGAATAGTGTGGCTATTGGTATGAAGAAGTGGGCGATGGAGCAGGGTGCTACGCACTACACGCACTGGTTTCAGCCCCTGACAGGTGGCACGGCGGAGAAGCATGATGCATTCTTTGATTTTGATGAGAATGGTTCGCCGATGGAGAAGTTCTCAGGCTCGGTGTTGTATCAGCAGGAGCCAGATGCTTCGTCTTTCCCCAATGGCGGTATTCGCAATACGTTTGAGGCACGCGGTTACTCGGCATGGGATCCTTCGTCGCCTGCGTTCGTGATAGGCGATCGGTTGTGTATCCCCACTATTTTTGTGGCATATACGGGCGAAGCGTTGGACTACAAGACTCCTCTGTTGCGTTCCATTACGGCAGTAGGCAAAGCGGCAACGGCTGTGGCTAACTATTTTGATAAGAATGTCAAGCGCGTATATACGTATCTGGGTACGGAGCAGGAGTTCTTCTTGGTGGATGAAGCGCTGTATAATGCTCGTCCCGATTTGATGATGACCGGTCGCACACTCATGGGGCATTATGCCAGCAAGAGTCAGCAGCTGGATGACCATTATTTGGGTACTATTCCAGAGCGTGTGTTGGCGTTTATGACCGAACTGGAGCAAGAGGCGCTGAAGTTGGGTATTCCAATCAAGACACGTCATAATGAGGTGGCACCTAATCAATTTGAGTTGGCTCCTATCTATGAGGAGGCCAATCTGGGTAGCGACCACAACCAGTTGCTCATGTCGCTCATGGAGCAGGTGGCGCACCATCATCAGTTTCGTGTGCTTTTCCACGAGAAGCCTTTTGGCGGCGTGAATGGTAGTGGCAAGCACTGCAACTGGTCGTTGGGAACGAATACGGGTGTGAATCTGGTGGCACCAGGTAAGAATCCGTATCAGAACTTGCAGTTTGTGACATTCCTTGTGAATGTGCTGAAGGCGGTGCATCGCCACAACGGATTGTTGAAGGCAACTATTGCTTCTGCTACGAACGCGCATCGTTTGGGCGGTCATGAGGCTCCACCAGCTATCATATCTGTTTTCTTGGGTGCGCAGATCAACGAGGCGCTCAATCAGATTGAGAATGCGGATGTGGATAAGGGCATTATTATCAATGCAAAGAAAGAGATGAAACTTGGGGTGGGGAATATCCCAGAGATTCTATTGGATAATACAGACCGCAACCGCACATCGCCTTTTGCCTTTACGGGTAATCGATTTGAGTTTCGTGCGGTGGGTTCGTCAGCCAACTGCGGTGCTGCGGTGTTGGCACTGAATGCTGCGGTGGCGGAGCAACTGAATGCTTTTCGCGAGGAGGTGGATGCGCTGATTGCACAGGGCGAAGCCAAAGAGCGTGCGCTGTTTACGGTCATCAAACGCTGCCTCAAGGAGTGTCGCGATATTCGTTTTGACGGCAATGGCTATAGCGATGAGTGGCAACAGGAGGCTCAGGCGCGTGGTCTGGATACGGAGACCAGCGTTCCGCTGATGATTGACCAGTATCTCAAGGAGGAGAGTATTCAGATGTTTGGTTCAACGGGTGTACTCAATCATGCGGAGTTGCAGGCGCGTTGCGAGGTGAAGTGGGAGAACTACTCCATGAAACTGCAAATTGAGTCGCGTGTGTTGGGTGATTTGGTTATTAACCACGTTTTGCCAGCAGCCAAACGCTATCAGACTGTTTTGTTGCAGAATGTCTTGAGTGTGAAGCAGGTGTTCAGTGATGCGGAGGCGGCAACGCTGAATGAGCAGGATATCTTGCTGATTCGTCGTATTGAGAATCATGCCAGTGCTATTGTGTCGGGTGTAGATAAAATGAATAAGGAACGCGCGCGCGCGAACCATATAGATAATCAGCGCGAACGTGCGATAACGTTCCGCGATTATGTGGTGCCATTGATGGAGGAGATTCGCCAGCATGTGGACGATTTGGAGATGGTGATTGATGATCAGTTGTGGCCTTTGCCTAAGTACCGCGAATTACTATTTATTCATTAGTGCGGTTTTCTGATTGTGTGCACTATTCCTATAGTTCGCATGCAAGTGTCAAAAAAATCGTGCCTCCCGCAGGGTTGGCACGATTTTTTGATTGTGAGTAGTGCAGCAATAATGCAATACGTAATGCACTGTGGCTACTGGTTGTAGCGAGGTGCAAGAGCGAGGGGATTATGCTATTCTACCTGTCTTTAATTCGGTTTGCAAAAAAGCATATACATATCTTGGACTTTGATAATAAAAATGCGTTTCATCTCGCTGTAAGCGGAGATATGTATCAGAATTGAGCACAGTAGAAAGTGCCTGCTCCATCGTTAAAGAAGTATTGTCCTCCATCAACAATACCGCAAGATTTTTGGTCATATCCAATTTCATATATTCATGTTCCGTCATAATCTTCTCAAAAGTTTGATTGCTTGTTCTGTTCCAAAAAAGTACTGAAAAGTAATGCCTTTCATGTGCTGCAAATTACGAACCAGGGTTGGTAAGTCAATACTTTGTGTTTCATATTTCCATAGTTGTACGCCCACACGATCATTGGCTATTGGTCCAATCACAATATCATAATCATGTACTGGTTTATGCGTACTATTTCTTCGATTGAGTAGAATAAACTTAGCCCAATCCTCAGAATATTCGCTGTAACGTTGGATTTTTAGTTTAGTCATTTGCTGCTCATCAACCTCAAATGCTAACACAATAGGCGTTCCTGTTTCCAATTGTTCAACTTTAGTTTTAGCCATATCCATAGCTTGATTATAATCAGCAGACAAATAAAATCCTTGACCAAAGTCTTTATTTGGCTTTGACTTCCTGAGATCAATGATCTCAAAATCAACATTTGTTCCGTGATATAGTATCATGCTAACTCTCCTCCTTTTCGGTGACAATATTCGCTAATGTCGTTAATCATTGATTGGAACGATTGCGTATGAACATAATCATAGTGCTTATCTATGAAATCAATACCTTTGTATCGGGTTAAGTAGTTGAATGCTTGCTTCAATGTTAATCCGAATTTCTTTCCAAATTCAGCTACAAAGATAAGTGTCCATTCTATTTTTTCGTTGTTGCTATACATACCCATCTACAATTTTCGCTGCAAAGTTACATTATTTTTCTGATATATCCAAATATCAACAAAGTATCTGGATATTGAGAGCTCTCTCTATTTTGGCAATAGTCTCAATAGACAAATTCTCTTGTCCGCGCAACACTTTTGATATATATTGTTGAGTACACCCCATTCTTTCCGCTAGTTGCGACTGATTAAGACATTGCTCTTCCATCTTAGCGAGCATCTTCATCGCAATGCCTTGCGAGTAACGAAGCCAAATCTTGTTTTGTTGGCGTTGTTCCGCTTTCTCTCGCCAATGCGAAGGTGTTGGCGATTGCATTTGTTCTAATCTCGAAACAATTTCTGACATAGTAGTAGGTAATTTTAAAGTTCTTTAAGGTAATCTACAAATGCGTCTTCGTCAATAACTTGATTAGCGACTAAGAACTGACGCACTTTTTCCATATTATGTAGTTCGCGCAAAGTATGCTCTCTCTCCTGCATAGTAGCAGTTAATTTAATAGCACCACCTGTCACGATGTATTTTCCTGGTTCGAGTTTGATAGCATATATACGCAACCACGATGCATGGTGTGGACGATTTTGAATACGTGCTTTTTCCTTACTCAACAAACGCTCATCAAAACGACTATTTTCCAAAGGACGGAACAACTCATCTAAATCAGCATCTGGAGAAATATCCAATATTAAACATTCTAACTTATCGCTATCTTCCAACGTATCATATATTGCATCATTCACATCTGTAATCTTAAAATAAGATGCCAGATCATCAATGTTTGCTTTAAAAAAATCACGTAACCATTGGATATCATTCCATTGGTCAAAAATTGTTGCTAATGCATTGTCCTTTACCCCTGCATAACGTACCGCCCAAAGGCGACCATCATCCGTAATTTTATCAAATGTCATACCATTCTTCATTAAATATGCTGCAAAGGTAACACTTTTTTTTCATATACACAACTCAAAAGTTGTAAAAAGTTCATTTTTTATCAAATTTTAATCAAAAATCGTGCCTAACGCGGGGTTGGCACGATTTTTTGTTGGGTTAGAAATGCAGTAATAATGCAATTCGTAATGCACTATGCTACTGGTTGTAGTATTGTGAGAGAGGGATTAGTCACCGTATGCACCACTCACTGCAGCACCTGTAGGTATGTATCCATCACCGCCAGGACTCACCGCCATGATAGCATTCTCTCCGAGCAATTTGATTGCCTCAGTCTGAGGCGCTAAATATATTTTTTTCATATCTTTCTGTTTATTATTTTAGTGTAAAGTGTAAGGTGTAAAGTGTAAAGGCGGGGATTAAAGGCGAGGAGAATGCGGCTTTCGCCGCTATTCTTGCCTCTCGCCTTATAGCCTTATAACCTCATCCCTTAGAGTTTTTGTCCTTGTACGTTATACTTCACGCCATCACGAATGATGATGAGTTGTCCGTTTTCGATAACCTGAACAGGAGCATCGGTAGTAAAG
>JAXJWX010000049.1:0-6005 GCA_036307765.1 Paludibacteraceae bacterium
ATGGGAGGACAAAGAGGCGAAACATGCTTTCTGGCACACATCTTCACACTTGATGGCAGAGGCATTGCAGGAGTTGTATCCAGGTATCCAATTCGGTATCGGTCCTGCCATTGAGAATGGTTTCTACTACGATGTGTATCCTGCTGAGGGACAAACCATCAAGGATAGCGACTTCGCTGCTATCGAGCAAAAAATGGCAGAGCTTCGTGCTAAGAAAGAGCCACTTGTGAAGAAGTCTATCGCTAAGGCAGATGCGTTGGCTGAGTTTGGTGCAAAAGGACAAACATATAAATGCGAGCTTATCAGCGAACTGGAAGATGGACATATCTCTACCTATACACAAGGTGCGTTTACCGACCTCTGTAAAGGTCCTCACTTGGTTTCTACCGAAGCAATCAAGGCGATCAAGGTACTCAGCTGCGCGGCTGCATACTGGCGTGGTGATGACTCTCGCCCAATGATGACCCGTATCTACGGTATCACTTTCCCAAAGAAAGCGATGCTTGATGAGTACTTGACATTGCTGGAAGAGGCTAAGAAGCGAGACCACCGCAAGATTGGTAAGGAGCTCGAGCTCTTTATGTTCTCTGATATGGTGGGTAAAGGTCTGCCAATCTGGTTGCCAAAGGGTACTGCGCTCCGTCTGCGCCTCGAGGATTTCCTCAAGAAGATCCAAAAACGCTATGGCTATCAACAAGTTATCACTCCACATATAGGAAACAAGAACTTGTATATCACCTCTGGTCACTGGGATCACTATGGTAAGGACTCCTTCCAACCTATCACCACTCCAGAGGAAGGCGAGGTATATTTGCTCAAACCAATGAACTGCCCTCACCACTGTACAATCTTCAAGAATACTCCTCACTCATACAAGGATCTGCCTCTGCGTATTGCTGAGTTCGGTACTGTATATCGCTACGAGCAATCAGGTGAGCTCCACGGTTTGACCCGTGTGCGTAGCTTCACTCAGGATGATGCGCATATCTTCTGCCGTCCAGACCAAGTGAAGAGCGAGTTTATTCGCGTGATGGAGATCATTGAGATCATCTTCAAGTCGTTGGCATTCGAGAACTTTGAGGCACAAATTTCACTCCGTGACCCTAACAACACCACCAAGTATGTAGGTTCTGACGAGGTATGGGAGAAGGCAGAGCAAGCGATTATTGAGGCATGCCAAGAGAAGGGATTGCCTGCTCGTGTAGAGACTGGCGAGGCTGCGTTCTATGGTCCTAAATTGGACTTCATGGTGAAGGATGCGCTGGGTCGTCGTTGGCAGTTGGGTACTATCCAAGTGGATTACAACTTGCCAGAGCGCTTTGACCTGGAGTACGTAGGCGAGGATAACCAAAAGCACCGCCCTGTGATGATTCACCGTGCGCCATTCGGCAGTATGGAGCGCTTTGTGGCTGTGCTGATTGAGCACACCGCAGGTAAGTTCCCATTATGGTTGACTCCAGACCAAGCAGTCGTATTGCCAATCTCTGAGAAGAGCAACGAGTATGCACACAAAGTGAAAGAGATGCTCGAGGCACAAGACGTACGCTGCATTGTGGATGACCGCAACGAGAAACTCGGACGTAAGATCCGCGACAACGAGTTGAAGCGTATCCCATACATGCTCATCGTAGGTGAGAAAGAGGCAGAGCTCGGACTCGTCAGTGTTCGCCAACAAGGCGCAGAGGAGAAGGGTCAGATGACCGTGCAAGAGTTTGCTGACATAATCACTGCGACCGTGAAGGAGCAGATGAATGCTTATTAACGCCAAAGGCGTTTCGGTTATCGGTTATCGGTTATCAGTTATCGGCTATCGGTTATCGGTTATCGGTTATTGGATATCGGCGATAGGCAAGCAATAGAAAAAGACGAGGGTTGTCCTCGTCTTTTTTTGTTTATGGGATTTTTTAACAAAAGGTACGATTCTTAAGATTTCCTTCCGCTGTACCTTGCCTAACTATCTTTTGCAAAAGACCAAGGAAGAACCAAGGAAGAACCAAGCAACTACCAAAGAAGCACGCACAACAAAAAGTGCGTTTTTTGTATATATAATTTGGTATATTCAAAAAAAAGTTGTAATTTTGCACCGTGAACCTGCGCCGGGGATGTCTGTACATCGTCAGCGGAGGGTAGCAGACATATTAAAAAGGCGTTTATTACGCTCTGTTCTGACTATCAGAAATCTCGCAAATTTCAATTGTATGCAGGACTTAGCAACGGTAGATGCCCTACGGGATATAAGATTATCCTTCTTGTGCCAATTATGGTACGTATTCTGCGTATATACGTATGTGAATACGCGTACCTTAGTTGATGAGTAGCACGAGAGTATATTTTATATTCGGCGTGGGCTTCGCGTTGTCGGTCTCATACAATGGGCAATGCGAGAGCCTCTGGTAGTGGAACGATGACAGTCGGACTCCACGCTTTTTTTGTATGTTATAGTAAAAAGAACCAACAAGAACCAACGTGTTTCTTGCTAGTAAAACACAAAAGCAGTACCTTTGCAAAGCAAAATTAAAAACAACTTATAAAACACATACATATCATGTCTATTTTAAGCTCAACAAATAGTGGAAAACGCTACTTTGAAAAGAAAGTAGAAGATTGGCTAACGGAGAACTTACGCCTTCAACCCAATGACTACGAGTTACTACTCATCAAAGATAATGGAGGAAAAGAACTGGTCTTTGAGATAGATGTCTTTTGTCGAGATGTCAATCTTATGGATTTCCCAGAAAAGCAACTGCCTGATTTTATCCAATTCAAGCAAGTCGGTGGCAATTTCCTTTGCGCATATAGTCACCTTACAAGCACAAAAGGTTTCCCACGAGTAGTAGATCTCAGTTTTGATTGTAGTTCTTCTGCCTTAACATCATTAGAGGGTATGCCTAAAATAATCAACCGAGATTTCATTTGTCGAGGAATGCCTTTCACAGAAGAGGATATTCGTGCAAATATTCATGTTTCAGGAAAAGTATTTAAATAACTATAACCAACGGAGAATGCCGAAAATCCGACAAAGAGTAGGCAACCAATTAAAAAATCTAACATTATGATTAAGAAAGATGTAACTTATGGCGATTGGAGAATCGTTCGCCATGACGACTCCAAAATGGAGGTGTACAAAAACGGAGAGTTGTGCCCAAAATCTGCACCTGCATTGCGTGAGATTGCAGAAGAAGTAGGTCTAGAAGTAAATCCTGATTGGCGTACATCACAATTAGGCAGTAATGTGATTAATGCCGTTGAGGCTGCGCTTGCAAACCAGAATGAGCCAGAAACGAATGAAGAATGTGATGAAATTACCTTTGAACAACTCAAAAAGGCTGTTGTTTATTTCTCTTTCACTAGCGAAGAAGGACCGGAATATGCGTATGCGTACCTTATTTGCAACCGAAAACTCTATTGGGTGGATGAAAACTGGGATGTACCAGAGCCTGTGGATGAGGAGGTTTTTGATGCCTATAACTGTTATAACAATCCTGATTATGTGGATGAGCTTGATTCATATAGTGACTTTGATGAGTTCTTGGAGAAACTCGGCGAAAAGAAGTTAGATTCTATGGAAGTGGAAGTTGGGCAGTACCCTGAATTTGCCTCCGAAGACGGAAAATATACATTAAGTGTATATGTCGGAGATAAGATGGTTTACGAAAAAGTAATCGTACACTATTTTGATTAAATTTTCGTAACAATAACCAATCTTTAGGGGCAGCAGGATTGGGTTCCTGCTGACTTCACCAAGTTGGTAGTTCGTTATAGTAAGGCAAAGCAAGAAAACAGACCAAAGAATTTTTTCTTGGCGAATGAAAATGAGATAGAGAAATCCGAATTATTGGGACATTGTTAGCTTGTGATAGGCAGGGCACGAGAATACTTTGATCCTGATTTCGAGTTAAGTAACATAGAAGAAACACTAAAGCATGCGGTTTGTCTTTCTCCATGGTTACGAAATAGACGACTTTAGTCTATATGAAGAAAGTGATTTGTGCTATTTCAATGATAGTATGGATTTGCATTACGAATACGAAACAGATATAGACTTAGGATAAAATAGGTTTTATGGAGATTAATGCCACAAATTTAACAACACTCATCTTAGATACAATAGATGAGTTAAAGCGATTGCAAGGTATTTGGAAAGAAGAGTTTCGGGATGTGCCACCAGTACTTTGGTTTGGAAATCTAAACGAGAAGCAGACACCACTAAAAGGGAGAGTACTCGTGATTAGTGCCAATCCAAGTCGCCCTGAACAACCTAAGAATAATCCTCGTATTCCTTATAGTGAAAAATGGAATACAGAACTTGTCAAAGTAGAGGAGTTAATGAAGGATTATAACAACTACTTCGTGAATAATCCATACAAACAATGGTTTGGAGGTAATCCCAGCAATCCCAAAGGGCGTATTGAGGACTTTCTCAATGGATTAGGAGCGAGTTTCTATCAAAGCATATACAAGGAAATGTCTTATCAAGCGATTCATATTGATCTCCTACCTTTCTCTACTGAGAGTACATTCACTACTATTGATAACCAGATAATGGCAATAGGAGGTGTACCACAATGGATTAATCAGCACCTGCGCAAAATGATTGAATTGATTAACCCCAAATTAATCATTATAAACGGCAGTAGCAACTTTACTTACTTCAACCAATGCATTGATTTGAACACACAACCCTATACAGCAAGTTACAACCCAGTAGAATTGGCTCCAGACGAAAAGAGCATTACTATCTGGTATGCAAACAAAGTTGAAAATGTGCCACCAATCATTGCCACAAGTGTCAATATGGGTAGTTTCTGCTTCCATAGCAAAGATACACTGAGAAAATTAGGAGAAGAGGTCAAGAAGCGACTTAATCTATAACCCAAAATAGGAGGAGTGCAGACTCCACTCCTCTTATTTTTTTATTTTCATGTTAATTTTCCTAAACTATTTGCTATGTTATATTGTAGAACAATAAAACACAAATATTATGACCGACAAACAAACACAATGGCAACAATGCCACGAAGAGGCGAATCGCCTTCGTTGCGAACTAAAAGCGCTCAATGCCAGTCGCGCTACACTTTCCGATCCTGCTGAAATTGAAGCAAAGAAGAAAGAAGCACACCAACTACAAACGCAATACAATGCCGTCCTTGAGCAACTCAAAGCATTGAAAGATGAATACGAGTGGAACAAAAGTATTAATCGTGAGTTTGACACATTAGGTTTGTAGTATGAAAGTTCTCGTGTTAAATAAAACCAAATCGCACAAACTCGACTGGATGGAATATGCTATCCAACGTGCTTTTTCGCAGGAAAAAGATGTAGTAATCTTCGCGACTATCAAAGTAGGTGGTCTGCTTAAGACTGTAACCAACATCAAGGAACTAATCAAGCAATATCAACCTGATGTGGTCCTTGCAAAAGGTCTGCTTGCCTCCATCTTATTCTTTGAGTTGCCAAAAAGTATTAAAAAGATTATTATCAATCCTCTACTACTGCACGAAGGTACGGATGGAACTGTTAGAATATCTTTTGCTCTTCAACATGGGGATTTGCGTATGATGGATTGGTTGGAGAGAAGGACAGAAGAGTTTTTTCAATCTGAGGATACAACTCAAATGGAAAATACCTATTGCATTGTGCGAAACTTCCTCAATAACTTCTCACAATACGACAAGTTGGTAGTTCGTTATAGTAAGGCAAAGCAAGAAAAAAGACCAAAGAATTTTTTCTTGGCGAATGAAAATGAGATAGAGAAATCCGAATTATTGGGACATTGTCAGCTTGTGATAGGCAGGGCACGAGAATACTTTGATCCTGATTTCGAGTTAAGTAACATAGAAGAAACACTAAAGCATGCGGTTTGTCTTTCTTCAACCAACGGAGCAAGCCGAAAATCCGACAAAGAGTAGGCAACCAATTAAAAAATCTAACATTATGATTAAGAAAGATGTAACTTATGGCGATTGGAGAATCGTTCGCCATGACGACTCCAAAATGGAGGTGTA
>JAXJWX010000050.1:0-19444 GCA_036307765.1 Paludibacteraceae bacterium
GAACTATCCAGTTTTTAGATGTAAAAGCATGGTGACCTAACGTCCTATAGGGGGTTGATACCAACATCTCTTCTGCCTTATTCCATACTTTAGATGTAAATCGACTGCAAAGATACTAAAAATATTTTAATATACAACATCGCTATGCTATCGCGTTCATAGATGTGCGTGCTATCATTGCGCAATGAAACACGCGTGCTGTCATGCTGCTCGGCAGTGATAACTGGCGATTGCGTCTTGCAAGAGAAGAGCAGCAGGAGTAAAGGGATTAGATACAAGTATTTCATAAGCTAACTATTTTAAGCCATTCTTGGACATTGAAGCATGGGCATGCCTTGGCTGCGAACTCATAATGTCCGTGAATAGTGGCATTAGGGAACTGTTGATGGAGTTGGCGGAGCAACTGGAGCAGCGCTTGCGTTTGCTCAGGTGTGCGTGTATCCGCTGGCTTGCAATGGTCGTCAAGACCACCTGCAAAAGCAATACCGATGGAGGTAGCATTATGTCCACGAACATGTGCGCCTGCCTGCGATAGCGGACGGCCCTCATGGATGTGGCCATCGTAGTCGATGAAATAATGATAACCAATCGTGCGGAAGCCACGCTGCTTGTGCCAACGCGTGATGATGTCCACTGTGACATCTTGCCCAGGGCGGGTAGCCGTGCAATGGATAATGATTTTTGTGATTTCTCTCATAACTAATCAGGCATTGGGGGTTCAACTGGTTTGGGTGGTTCAGGATCTTTGCCCTTAACCTCAATGGTGGTACCAGAGCGGGTTGTTAGCTTGGTAGATTTAGCCGATGAAATGACGGATGGTATCAGCGCCAGTGCAGCGAACGCAAGGAGTTCGCCAACGGCCGTGATGACTGAGCCATCAATAACACCGAGAGGTGGAACAAAGAACCCACCGACAATCATTGCCACACTGACGGAGAGGCAGATGATGAAGGTGACTTTGGAAAAACGATTCTTTTTCATAGTTCAGGTGGTTGAGGATCATCGGCAATAGGGGTTTCTCCCCACATGGCGAGGATGGCGTTTACAAACTCAGATGGCAACACATCCTGAAGTCGAGCTCGATCGCGAGGGATGTTGTTGTAGCATACACGTTGGTTGCTTCCCAACTGTACGCGTTGTCCATCAATCTCAACAAACTCTTTGATTACAACATTTACACACTTTGGTGTAAGATGTTCGAGGGCAAATTCGATTTTCTTTTCCATATTATTTACATTTATACATGATGATTAGCGAGGTTTTAGATGCCTTCATAAGGCTATCATCGACAGCGGCGATACGCAGCACGTTCACACCTGTAGCGGGTTCAGCGGCGATACTCCAATATAGTTCTTGGTTCTTGCCTGCGGACTTGAAGTAGCCGTGCGATGTTACGGTGCATTGCACAGGCAAGGAGTAATAGACAACTTGCCAGCCTTCAGGGAGCATCATATCCTCCAATGAGAGGATGATGTAATCGCCAATGATATTGTATTTGGCGATATTGATAAAGCAGCTAGTGCCTGCGTACCATGCGTAGAGTTCTGAACCGGGCATTCGTCCCGATTCAAACATTGGGACATTGTCTTCAAGATGACGGAGATAATCCAATGTTCCCATCTCAATAGTGGAGATCATTTGGGGAGTAATGCTGTTAGGGGCTTTTGCGTTGGCAATCTCAGCGATTTTAGCGGTAATTTCATCGTATGTCATAGGATATAGAATTAAAATAGTTATTACATGTGACGGCGGATATCATCAAAGGCATCTGCGATGATTCCTTGGAACTCTCTGCCGAGGTTATCGGCGAAGAACTCTTTGAGGTTCATGACGGAGGCAAAGTATTTCTTGCTGAACCAAGGGCGACGCTTGCGGACTTTGGCATAGCCGAGCATACCGCTGTTACCACGAGGTGTCTCGCGCCCTACCCCATAGTCTTGCCAAAGACCGTACTCAAGGAACTCTTGGGAGAGCTGCACCTCAAAGAAGCGCCCATCGTGACGCACGGATAAAGAAGCAGGCGAATGAAGCAGGCGGTCGGTGTCTCGGACATCGAGCAATGTGAGCCGCTCTTTCCAGATGTCAATCATGGTTTTGTTGAAAGCCATGACATATTTTTCACGCTCTTGTTGAGCATCGGTTTGTGTGCGCTCTGCCATAGTTATACAAATTGAGGGGTGAAATGTTCGGAGAATATTCTTTCTTTAGTAAACTCAAGTAACGAAACGCCATTGCGGTTTTCGTATTGCCATTCAAACTTGAAAGTGCGTTCGGTATTGGGTTCGTCGGAAAGTTCATAATCATAGGATGTGATGATGATGGGTACATCATAGGCATAGCCAAAGACAATCTGCACACTTGGTGAGGTGAGCATTTGTTCCATGACGGCAGCTCGCTCGGAGTCGAGCGCTGCTGTCTGTTGCTCAAAAGAACGAGTATGCTGAATATCGTATCGATATTGCTTCTTTCCACAGACAGCCAAGGAACTCTTGGTTTCGGTGATGTTCTTTGAGATACACGGAACAGAAATGCTCTCCTTGGCATTATAGCAATTTCTGAAGATAAAGTGGCGGACATTATGTGCCTTGCCTACATAGAAATTGCAGGTTTGCTGATTGACCGTAAAGGAGAAGAAAAGTATATCCCATTTGCGCACTCGATCTGGGAGATAGCGACGCAGTTCGGGAAAGGAAATCATAAGTTCATTGATACCTTGGTGGATGATATAACCATACTCCATTAAGATCCACTCGCGGTGTCCCGTGTAATCTTGCACCAACACATAGAGGCGAACAGCGGTGCCAACAAAGATACTGTTAGGTTCGCACCAAAAAGTGAGGTAATCAACCGAATCTTCGTAAAGGACGCGGTTGCGATAGGTAGTGAGCAAGCTGTCGGAGAGAATGTCTGCGGCAAAGAATTTGCGAGGTTCTTCTTTGAAATAAACTACTCGGATAGTTTTTTCTACGGTGGATTCAGCATCGGTTACGATGAACTGCATGTCAGCTACAGTAAGCTTCTGTTGCTCCATGAACATCTCGACTACATCACTGAAGTCGGGGAAGTTGATGTAGGAGTTAGGCGTATTGTAGGTATTGCTAAATACCTCAAGCGGCGATTGTATGAGAAGCGTTACCGTGCCTGGCGTAACGGAACAGGAAATGCCACTAAGTTCGCTGGAGTAGCAAACGGATGGCATATATGATGTAAAATAAGCCATAACTTTGCGTTTTGTGGTGCAAAGTTATGGCAAATTAAGGGAATTTGAAAAGACAAGATTACGAACAATTATATAACTACCTTAATCAAAGAATAATTATCATCAAACTTTTCATTGTTCATATTAAGAAACTTAATTAGCTCTTCTTCTCCTTTTGGAAGATTAAGCGGTTCAATAACCTTATGAATTCCATCGGAACACATAAAAACTACATCTCCGCTTTCTAAAGTAAAATTTAGGACATCCACTTTACCAAGTTTATCATCCCCCATAATGCATTGCGTAACAATAGCAGAATAACGATCAATTTCTTCTGGGGTAAGATAGCGATTTCTTTTGAGTTTGTTTACCATGGAATGGTCGATAGTTTGAAAACAAAGTTTATTTCCTCTATAGTGATAGAAACGACTATCGCCAAGCCACGTAACATAAGCATTTGAGCCTATGAGAAGCATTACAACAACCACTGCACCCATTTGAACTCCACCATAGGAGAAGCGACGGAATTCCAGTTCAGAGTTAGCAAATACAACTGCTTCTCGAAGCACAATTTCTGGAGAGTTCTCTTTTATATGCCCATCAACATACTCAAAGATGGACTCAGAAACCGATTTGGCTGCTATGTCGCCTGCCGTATATCCACCCATGCCGTCAGCCACTATGAAAATATGACCGATATTACTAACTTGGCGATGTAGCGTAAAATCTTGATTCTCTTCTCGTGCACCTTTATTTGTATACTCGAATATCTGCATCATTTGTGTATAGCACTTATTGTATCTCCGCCATGTTTGGTAACACGAGGACGTATAGAAATCTTAATCGGACGCTGAGTTACAAGTTTATCATCTGCTTTATTTGCCCAAAGAAATGCTTCACCAGAGCCAAGCGATGCCATCTCTGTAGGAGTTAACGTCTGCAGAGCAGTGATAGCTTTCTGTACATGCTTAACCCATGCTGGTGATGAGAACTTGTGCATGATGACTATTGAACTTAGTTCAATAATCTCGGTAGGTAAGCTCATTGGGTCTTGACTGGCAATCATCACAGATACGCCCTTGTGCCGCATTTCGCGAATGGCAGTAGTAATCGAATCAACTAGTTCTTTATTATTCATGTACTTGTGAGCTTCGTCGAACACAATGAACTTGTTGAAGGCTTTGCCATCAACCTGCATCACACCGGAGAAGATATTAAGCATGACAACAAACAAACCAAGCGCCTCGTCTTTCTCAATAAACTCATCGCGGAGGTCAACAATAATCAAGCGACCAGGACGCAGGTACTGTGAAAGCTTTGTGCCATCATTAATATACTCATCAGCAAAATCAAGACGCTGCGAAGCCAATGCGCGTTGACCGGATGAGAAATGGTCGCTATTATCAACCCCCTTGCGGATATTCTCTAGGGACATATTATTTCGATTAGCCTTCATTATTTGCTTCAACTCCTTGATGTAAGTAGAGTCGTTACCAGTAGCACCGAGAAGGAACATCCAATCCTTCACGCTCAATTCTGCCGAATCAAAACCAATAGGATGAACCTCTATACCAGGATATTCCTGCTTGCGGTTTTCTACTTGACTTTCCGGAGCAAGAAGCAACACATCCTTGACACATCCAGCTTCAACTCCGTATTCTGCTTTAAGTTTAGCGAGTTGACCTTCCTCATCATTCGGATATATCATAGACGTGAACTCTGGAGCATAGTCCATACTATCGCTATAGTGGAAGATAACTCCTGCCATTGGCGCAGGCAACTTGTTAACTTTACTAAACTGCTTTAGCGTCATCTCCATAACGCTACCGATAGTATAACTCTTTCCAGCTCCTTGTACGCCAAACAAACTTATTGTATTGCACTGATTAAGGTCAATACCAATAACTCGTTTGTTGGATAGAACTTTACCAAGAACTCCGTACTGTGGAGATGGCTTATTGTCGCCAACAATCATTTCAATGCTTGGCTCGTCATAATTAGTATCTTCTTCCTCTACTGGAGGCAGCACTGGTTCTGGTTCAGGCGCAACATGTGCATCTTCTTGTTCCTGATGCTCACTTATGTTTGTTTGTTCATCCTCAGGTTTTACCTCGTCATCTACTGGTTGCGGTTCAATAGGAGCACCCTCTTCTAATACAGATTCATCTTCTTTTTGCGCTGATATATTTTCGTTGGCTTTCAAATGTTCATCCTTAACATCATCAAACGAAACAGATTGGTAATCATCTTCATTAGAGAACGTTCTAAGTGTACGTGGTTCAAAGAAGTTGATAAAATCTTGGTCATCTTGATGGTCACGCTCACTAAGACTAGATGTATTGAGCGAAGAACTATCATCCAATATCTCGGTCAATACAGGTCTTCCCATAGTGTAAATAACTAAGTCACCATGATACTCTTTCTTTTGACGTGAGTCCTGACTAAAGTTAAATATAACACCTAACTGCTTGAAGCGAAGTGTGTAACC
Organism: Paludibacteraceae bacterium; assembly: GCA_036307765.1. Lineage (GTDB taxonomy): Bacteria > Bacteroidota > Bacteroidia > Bacteroidales > Paludibacteraceae > Colicola. Next base: position 5,688 of record JAXJWX010000050.1, read on the forward strand.
ATCCTCTAACGTATTCAGAAATCTTGTATAGACACGTGCCACATTCGAATCCAACTGCTGATAGCGTATAGCACGGCGAACATAGAAACTAAGGAATTGCTTAAATTCTAGCGTCTTCAATTCACGGTCAAGACGATCGTTAACTGGCTTTATCTCGAAATGCTGCTGCATTGCAGAAATTGTATTGAGTACTTGGCTTTGAATCTTCTCATGAAGCTGCTCTGCGTCGCCATCGCCCAAGTACTGACGGCATTTGATTTCCACAACAGTCATTGTGATTTCTCGCTTAACGGAATCTATCTGTACGACTAAGTTGTCTGCTCTCTCTTTAGTTTCATCATCGGTATCCTCAAAGAGTTCTTTATGCAAGTCAATAGGAATAATGAACGACTCTGCAAGCAAACCTTTCTTCATAAGGAAACGCTTGGTAAGCGTAATACCAAGCACCTCAAAAGCTTTACGCTGAGTGGCGTTCACTTGCATGAGTATAGAACTACTTACAGTGCGCACATCTTCGAGAAGTGACTTGAACTTCGCAGGGTCATTAATATTGATGCCGTACGAACTAAAGTGCGGTGCCATTAGACCTTCAACCTCGCTGGTCGGACGAGTGGTAAGGAAAGAAGATATGCCCATCGTTTCTTGACTCGGTACATAGTCGAGCAAGTAAGGCATTTCTTCTCCTCCAAGACTGGGCAGGTCGTAAAACTCAGGTCCCATATTCTTGTCGAATGTAATGACCCAATCCGAAACCTCATGTATAAAGGAAAGAAGCATCGCATCATTCTCCTTTATCAACAAAGTAGTTGCCGGAACGGATTCTTTTTGAGTTGAGGACATCACTTTACCTGTCATTCTCTGAATACCAGCAAACAAGCCAACTGCAACGTCAGCAAAGCCGCTAATAGAGTTGGCAATATTCTTCTCGGAGAAATATCTATTCCAGATAAACGACTTGCCAATCTCCTTTTCTGTAACAACAGACCGGCACATCACACCATTCAGGAAGAAAGAACGACTAAGTTCATCTGGGTGAACCAATTCCGTGCGAACGGGGAATGGGTTAATGAGGAATGAGAGGTGTGCCTGGTACTGGTCGTGGTGCTTAACAAACTCTTGCACATTGTTGCGCGAGAATCGTAATTTCGGGAATAAGCGGTTGTCCGAAGCCTGCGAGAATGCTTCCGCTTCCTCCACAGCAAATGGACTATCTGGATTTACTAAATCACGCAATGCTTCGCCCGACTGGATGAGCATATCATCAGCAAAGATGCGAATCTCATAATCAAGCGAATAGCCCATCTTCTCCAACAATAGCAAAGCGATTGCAAAGATGGATGCATCACCGGCATTGAAGAGGTTAATGACCAATTTCGGTGTGTATGGATGTGCCTTGGCGTAGTTGATGATATGTTTAACTACCATATCCAAACTAACATCACTATCAATGCGTGTTTCGCGCGGCACATTCAGAAGCATAGCTACATAAGAAAGCAACTGACGATATTCAGAAGCAAATAAATCGTCAGATTTATGGGTAGGTTGCGCATAGAAACCCCAACCAAATGTGAGTTCACCAACATATTGGAATGGCTCTTTGATTGAGCCTTCAGCTAAGATGAATGGTGCAACATCCATAGGAAGACCACCCATAAAGAGTTTGTCTAACTTTTTGTACCACGTTTTCTTATACGCAGCATTCTCCAGCGTTTTCTCCTCCCAATCATTAAACAACTCATAGATATTAACTAGCCATGCTAGACGCAGAGGATGCAAAGGAGAAATCAACTTAACGCGGCAATAGCCACCATCAGGCGTTTCTGCCAGTAACATTACAGTGTCGATGTTTTGTATCTCCAAAGCCACCTCTTCCGAAATTGTGGTATCAGAGAAAGAGCGTATCCATTCCGAATAGTCGGTAAGATAACGCTTGATCGCTCCGAGGTATTCAGCCACGTCAAACGTAGCTATAACACCAGACCGGTCAACAGCAGAACTACAAATAAGTTCAAAGAGTTCTCTGCGAGATTCCTTTAGTGCGTCTGAAACTAATATGTCTGATTTCAACTCCTTGAAGAACACGGATTGAAGTTTCGAATCCGTCTGATTCGCACTCGCTTCTGCGCAAATATAACCTAACTGTTCACCATGCTTCAAAAACGATTGTTCCAAAGAAATGAGTTTCTTGGATAATTGAATTTGGAATGCATGAGCAGGACCAAAGTCAAAGTAAAATTCATTATTCAACGAGCCTTCATGCCAGCAAGCGCCTTCGTCACCATAGGTTTCATAGCTAAAATCTCCATCTTTCAAGTGAGCCATATGGAACTGCATATAGCCCTGTAAATAATTGCTCACTTTCGCACGGCGACTGGTATCCCCTCCTGGTTCGTCAATATTCTCGGTATCATCAATTGCAATATTCTTGATAGTAAAGACACCTGTTTCGTTACTAAATGCATAAGATCCATCTCGACGGAACTTGTCTTTCTTGAGATTTGCATCCTGTTTTGATGCTTCTTGCCATGCAGCCTCAATGACTTCTAATTTGAACGGATTATCTATATCCAAAACCTCATCGTCCTTGCCCAAGGCATGAACTGCTAACATGTAATCGCCATCCTCTATAGTTCCAAACTTCAGTTCAACTGTTATATTTCGGCTCTGATTACGATTAGATGTGAGCTTAAATTTCCTGACAACTTGCCCCTCTGCAAAGTCATCACGAGACATGATAACAATTTGGAACGCATCAATACGTGCGTCGTCCTTCGGTGCAGGGTTAGAAGAAATCGTAAGTTTTACCTTACCACATTTCTTGTTTTCAAAGAGATTGACAACATAATTGCCCTCTTGATTTTTGTATAGTTCTTTCTGTGGGTCAATTCCCGGAACAATCTCTGCCCGCACAACTACGTTTTTTTCCTCATTATCATCGTCCTCATCGCGATTAAAAGGCCACTTAGATAGATTGAATTGAGGATATTCCTGATGTATGCGCTTACATATAACATACCTATCTACAAGCCCTCGTTCTTTATTGAAGAACCCAATGAGTTCCTTCTGCAGAGTGTTTGGCTTAAGCGGCAAGTTAGCAACTCTGTCTGGCGTAGGAAGAGAGTAATCACACAACACACTCGCACAGTGATCATAATTGAGCATGTAGCGATAACGAAGATTGTTCGCTTTGAGCAAAGCCGAGTCCGGAACCATCCCCAGCAGATACAAGCCATCACCCCAAGCCTCGTCAGCATATAACTTACTATCCACATAAAGCAGATAGTTCATCACCACATCGTTCGGTAAGTGTTTCTCTCCAAACAGAGGAACAAGATTATTCCAAATATGCTTCTGGCTATCTGGTATCTCATCTTGTAGATTGAGATAAAAAGCATGATGAAGACTTGCCACATTCAAATTACGGAAAGTGGCATCACCATAAGAATCTTCAGCGGACGTGCGGCTATTTACCGGAATAAGAGCCAAAATAGCCTGACTAGAAGCATTACGAAGTTCTATGAGCTTCGTAGCACAGACATAATCATCCCCTGACAAGTCATCTGACAATATAAAGACCTGCACTTCTGGATTGATAGGGCGTAACACACCTATCAATTTCTGTAACTCCTTGAGTGCAAGACCAGTAATTTTTAAGCAATGACCAGCCTTAGCTTGTTTAATGTCATCTTTATAACTTTCTACGACAAAGTTCAAAAACTTATCGTAGTATAAACCTTTGATATCTTCCATAGTTAGTTGATATTGTAACGAGGATGAATTTTTTGTAGAATACATGCATCGCTCAAGTCAGTATAGAAACCAATTTGGCGAAGTTTATTTTTCAACGCAGCCATATTGCTTGCAAAAGCAGCGTTCAGTTCGACATCTGCGTCAGCAAAACGAGGATCGTTGATTCCGTCGATAACTAGACCATAACGTGAACGGATCTTCTCAACAAGTTCCTCGATAGAGAGAGACTGTGTTGTGAAAGTACCGTCGGTTTGAGATTCCAAAACCAAAATCTGAACGAGCGTTTCAAGTAGTTTGGAGCCAATAGCACCACGACGAGGATTGCGGCGAGAACGACCATCTGCCAATAACATTGAATTGGTATTCTTCATTGCACATGCATCGATGTAGCGTGTCAAAAATTTGAGCTGTGAATTACCCAAATTGGACTTCTCAAGCAGATATAGGTATTTACCAAAGTAATCCTCGCTGTCAAAATACTGCATCATCTCGTCAAACTCTTCGATATTATCAATATAAGAGTTGCGGATGTCACTATATCTAGATTCATAGAAACCGTCGCTCTTATTGATACCTGCCTTAATAGCCGCTAAAGTTGAATCCGTACCATAATCCTTTCCTGCATTTATAAGCCTTTGTTGAATAATGTTGAAAATGTAAGTAGAACGTACATATTCACGATAATTATTCGTAAGGCGAACCAAATCATTTACAGCATATGGAGCAAGCGGACTTGCGAGGTTATCTGACAAATCAACAATCATCGACCAATCGTCCTCAATATCACGAGAACCTTCTTCTATACACTTCGGAAGCATATATATGAGTTTCAATGTATATAAAGCCAAGTGTAAACCACAAAGGATACGCAAGTATTCAATAAATACCGTGCGAGGAAGATGGTTTTGATACACTAGCAAACGCCTGATGTCATCATTAAACAACTCAGTCTGCTTGGTTAAGAAAGGAGTTGTTTTGTCAAATATCGTGTTAAGAGCCCGCTTCTCTGTAAGTTTCTGCGTAAGCATTAGTACTCCAGCGGTATCAACATCCATTTTGGCATTGTTGACGATGCTGTTTGTGTTCGTATCCCAACCCTGGCATAGATATGTCTTCAAACCTTGAAGCACTTCGGGGCAACTTTTCAGCATGATATACAATTGATCTGCTGAATTATAGTCACGACAAATCTTCCTATTCTGTACACGGAAACTCATTAAATGCATAGGACGCAATGATGCAACCTTTTCCTTAACAACGTTTCCTCGAAAAATCATATCAACGAGGTTGCTTCGTAGCCAATCTTCTACAGCCTCGGGGTTCTCACGTGCTCCAACAATCAAGCCCTTATCTTCAAGGATATTGGCAAACTCTTTAAGTGAAGCCATATTATGCTCCTTTTTGTAGCCAAGTGTAATAGGAGCGCCGTTGGCGAAGATTTGCATATATAGATTGGTGAGCACACGATCCAAATTGATAGCTTTCGTATCGGAAGCCAACAAGTTTTGGTTACGAAAAACAACCTCACCTTTTTTGAGCTTGATTATCATACGGCATCAGGATTAAATGGTTCAATATAAATCTTTTTGTCATCAGAGAGGCGGATAATAGAGAATTTCTTATCATTTTTGGTGACAAGAATCTCATTATAGGTTTTGCTCTCCAGCATATTCTTGAATATCTGCAACTCCACAAAACGGCCTCGCAAATCGTTGACTGACGGACTAAAACCAGAGCGAATGTACTGCAACATTTCAAACAAATCGAGTGAAATGGTAAGACGGATAAACCTATCGACTTTGTGACGGAACACAAAGTTTTCGCTCTCGTACTCGATGTATTTCGTAAGATGTTCGGTATTGTTTACAAACAACTCGAACTCATCAAGCGAGAATCGACGGTAGCTCTTGGAAAGAGGGTCTTTCACATGACTACCAGCCAGTAGCAAATATCCATTCATCAACTTGAGATTGTCGCAACCTTCACTTGCAGAAATAGCAACAGCCAGTGCGCGTTTTGTATTCTGCAGTTGTTCCTCATCTTTTAAACGAAGTTGTTCTGCGAAATTGGCAATGTAGCGATATGGCAAACGACGTTTATAATCTAATTTGCCCTCAAAATACTGATGACGGATAAAGGCTTGATGCCTAGCAGTAATAAGTTCACGTTTATCTGAAACATCCCATCCAGGAACAATTTCATGAATAGCATTAAAACTTTCTAAAATATTTTGCGTACGTTCAGTAAAAATCAAATAATTTTCAGGCTTTTTACGTGTGTAATACAGGTCGCGATCGTATGCAGGTAGAGCGACACGGGCAATATCTGTTTCACGCAACATGCGCACGAGACGGTCGTTAGAGTCAAGAGTCGGTAGCGGGAAATATTTCTTGACGTAATAAGCAGGGGAGGTAATATTAAAGTAGTAATACTGCCAATAGTAATCCTCTAGTCCTTCCGTCTGAACATACGTTACAAGTTGACGAACTTGCTCACAAGAATAATCGCGTGTGAGCATGAAGGCTATAAATGAACGTAAATCGCGCATCGTAATATGTAACTCACGCTTATAAACCACTGAACGGAGCAACCACTCCAAACGAGTAATCACCTCGTTAGCCGAGTTGGTATCTTGGAATGTTTCAACATTGTAGTGAATAAAACAACGGTCAGCAATCGGACAGCCTTGGCACTTTTCCCACATAGACGTTTGCGTGAGTTGCTTTATTTGTTGTGACAGCAAACTTTTTCCATCCTCGTTACGAGCAGTAACAGAACGAAGATTAAGATTGATAACCATTAAACCAGGAAGTAATTCCGTGTGCCCTTCTTGATAGAAGTAATCTTCAATGTTATCGCTCAATGCTTTTAAGCCAGGTTGGGTATGAAGGAAGTCAACTAACCTACCCTCATTGATAGCAATAATTCTACCTTCTCCAACTTGGCTATAGTCCTCTTTGTTGTAGAAAGGCATAAAGAACTGTGAAAGAACGGCATCATTAGTCATGCCTTCTTCATCTTGAGAACCATCGTAGTTACTTTGGAATGGAATACCACCCAAAGTAAATGAGGCACCATTGTAACTAGTAAAATATTTTTTGTCCTTTCCTACTTTCTCAACCTGCTTAATGAATGCCGTTTTACCATCGCCAGCATTGCCCGTGATGATAATTAAGCGATACTGACCTTTCTTAATGTCTGGCAAGAGTTGAGTATCCAACTTTGTTTTAGTATAGGTAAGGACATCAAATGCAGTACCTTTACCATATTTCTCACGTGTTCCACTGTTGCCGTGAATACTTTGACTATATAATGAGTTGATATAGTCAACCACGTCAATATCATTTGTCTCTCCTTGACTCTTCGTTACTACAACCACGCCAGTCTTCTTCATCATACCATCTTCTCCTATCTCCTCTAAAGCGGCGAGCATTTCCTTGGCAGAAGTGAAGCGATGATGACGGTCAGTTACAATGGACTTCATGATAAAATCAGCAAACTTTTCCGAAATTTTCGGGAAATAAGTGCGAATATCCTCTGGAGCGACATGAACCTTCGGACATGGATTAGCTCCCGCCCAAGGATAGGTATGCGCGATTAACTCATAAAGTGTAACACCAAGAGAGAAAGTGTCTGCAGAACTATCCCATTGTACTTTCGAACCAGACACAAGTAAATCGGGCGCTACATAGGGACGCGTTCCAACCCAACCACTTTCATCATTTGTTGATGAAATATTAAAGTCAATCAGAACGTATCTTTGGCGATTGTCCCAAACAATATTGTTGGGTTTGATATCACGATGAAATACAGGCGGAACCTTCTCTTGCAAATATACAAGAGCGGAAAGAATCTGCTTTGCCATCTTGTAAACTTCATTCAACGGCAGGCGAAGGTCGCCCTTTGTATAATCGCTAAGGTTCTCGCCTTTGAGCAGTTCCATCAAAGTATAGAACAACCCTTGATCAGAAATGCCGTTATAGACAAACTTAACGATATTATCGTGATGAATATCTTCCAAAGCCTTAAATTCATTATATGTTTCATTAACGGACGCATCTCTATCGAATACTTTCACAGCATAATATTTATTCTGAAGACTATGCAGCGCTTTGAAAACGCGACCGAAACCGCCCTTGCCTAATTCTTCATAGAGCGTAAGTTCCGACGTAATCTTATTACCCGGCTTCAAATCTTTCAGATTAACATGGCTGGAAGTAGAAGCAGGAGTAGCAGGTACAGAAGCAGGATGGTCGGTTTCGTTCAACTTGTCCGTTAAGAAACTGATAACCTCATCTGCAGTTTGCCAACGATTCTCAGGATCAATCACGATAGTATTCTGTACAAACTCATCTACCCACTTGGGCAAATCCTTGATGATGTGCGAAGGTAGAATTTCATCAGGCAAAGCACCAAGTGAGCGGAACGAAAGTGTTGTTTCAAATGGTAGTTTGTCTGTCATGAGTTTGTAGAAAATAACACCCAACGAATAGATATCGCTTGCGGCGCACACATCCATATCTTCAAACTCGGGCGGTGTATATGGTGACTCATTCTCTGGCGTGAGCATCGAAGCAACAGTAAAGTGTTTCTCTTGATGAGCAACATACCAAGAGTGATTGAAGTTGGCCAAAGCTGCATTTCCTGCCCCCACAATATAGATATTCTCAGGTGCAACGGCACGGTGGAACACACACTTGCTATGAGCTTCTTTGAGCGCATTGGCAATATCAAGGATGATTTGAATCTTCTGGCGTTGCGTAAATGTCTTTATGCGCATTTCTGCGTAAAGCGTACGATCATCCATATATTCAATAACCTCGTAAAACTTGGTACGAGACTCATTGATTTGACAATGACACGGAATAATATAGGGGCAAAAACTCAACTGTTCCTGGGCATTCTTTGCGTTCTCGGCACGTAGACGCACAGCAGCCAATTCAGCAGCTGACTTTTCAGCGAAGTCAAGCGGGTACTCGCGAACCTTGTATTTTTTATCAACGAAAAACTTTGGTTCGCACAGATATTCGGTATAGAAATCTGTTTGCTGTAAAGTTTCGAGAATCTTGTAATCAAGAATCTCGGTTTTCTCTGTATGTGAGCGACCAATAGAATCACCAGACAAGTAATCCGCGATATCCTTCATATACGCCTTAATCAATTCAGGCGCACGGTTAGTGATTGATGCATCCTGAATAAATTCTGCCAAATCACTATTTTGCAAAGTATAGGTCGAAGCAAAGCAATCGCATTGCGAATCAAGACCATACTTCGTTTGTTGTGGGTTGCTCAAGCTGATGGCGGTGTACACCGGAGCGAACCATGCAGAGTTCTTTGTGTGCAGACGCCCACCAAGAATTTTACTTTTGAGCGCAGCATTTTTGTGTGGATTCTTACGCTCTGCGCCGTTGATAAACCAAACATCATCGTCGCCCTCAAGATGACCACCCCAGTCCTTGTTCTCTATGTGATAAATAGCATGGGGAGTAATAACGATACAATCGTATTCCCAGAATTTCACAACACCTTGAGGAGATTTGCTGGAATACTCTCCATTTGTGATAACCAAATAATCATCCGGAAGGTTCACCTTCAGATAATTGATGAGACGCTTTTCGCCTTCGTTCGGTTCATCACTAAAATGTGGTCTTATTATTTGTGCCATATTAAATATTATTTATTTTGACCATGACTCTATTTCTTTTTCGACTATTAAGATTGCTTTAGATTCTAATTCCGCTGCCTCGTCATTTTTTTTAGTAAAACTTTTGATAAGTTCAACTATTTCATTATAGTCATTTTCTGATGCTTTTGGTAAAGATATTTCTCTTACAAAATCTTCACCTAGTGTTATAATCACGGAGCCATATGCCGCATTTTTCAACTTCCTCTGTCCTTGCCATGAACACAAATATGCGTAAATGTATTCTGGCGCCACCTTATCCTCATCAATTCGAAGCCGAAGTGCATGTTCTGATATGGTAACATCCTTTAGTCCATTAGAAACAAATAAGCAATTACCAATAGTGCCAGAACGTGAAATTAAAATATCTTTTTCCTGTACACGCAAAGATTTTAAAGATGGAGTGCGAACGCTAATTTGTTTGCACCATCTTTTAGGATTGAATAGCATCATTTCTGAGGAAGATAAAAAAGGTATTCCACCATTAACATAATATCTTTTCCCTCTATTCCCTACATATATATTTTTTGCAATTTGTCCAATGGTTAAAGAAAGCAACCCTGGGTTGTCGTCTTTTCGAAGTAAGACTTCTGACTGATATTGACTATCCATACGACGATAATTAGAACAAATCTGATGATTTGTTATTATATTAATAGATGGAGTATTGGACGAATTTAAATATCGTTCAATTATAGAAATTGCTTGTCTTTTATATTTTGTCGCCTCTTCTCTGAGTAAAGCTGAAGATTTAATTAATGTGTCTATTCTGCTTTGAAAATCTTCTGGGAAACAAGGTATGGGTATAGATGCCACATAATCTGGTTCAATATGCTGAATAACTGCACCAAACGTACCTTGAGTGAGTAATAAATATCCATATGAAGAAGATAAATATGCATATAGCATACCAGGTTTGATTCGACCATTAGGAATTAAACGTATTACGTGCTCTGATGATAAGCAGCTAGAGAAATCTTCATTAGTATATGCGCAATTACCAATAGTACCAGATCTTGATATTAAAATCCAGTCTTTCTCAAGTTTTAACTGTTCTATGTGTGGTGTATACTTTTTAGAAGCAAATTTTACGTTACTAAAATCAGACAGCAAAATATCAGAACTGCTCAAAAAAGGGATTCCATGCTCTTTATCTGCCACATACACTCGATGTGCCCGATTCCCATAATAAATATCAGCAGCTGAATCGTTTATCAAAATACTTCCATAAGGAGAAAGTAAAATTTTTCTGCGGACTGATATTCCTTCACTTAAATGAAAAGAAGCGTCAGTTCTGCATCTACTTTCTAATACATTTCTAACATTGACTGTATTTGTTTTCATCTCAAATCAACTACATTTAAAATTGACAAAAGCTTTGGAAACTTCAGGTAGGTCATCATCAAGTTTTTTAATCCTAACTTTCCTAGACTTAACGAGCTCATTCCCAGATTGCTGATACACAATCCACTCTTTTATATCATCATACAACAATTCAGCACCATCTTCATCCTTCTTATAAATTGGAACACCACGTCTATCCTTACCCACATGTTCAACAATAGCCATAAAGACTTCATAATCCTCGTTTTCATATGGAACTAACATTTCTTCAGCAGTTTTCTTTTGCAAAAAAACGAGCGAAGCTTGCACGCCAACTTGAGGGAGGAATGTCTCTACAGGTAAATCGATTGAAGCCAGAAGACGGAAGTGTTTTAAAATCCAAATACGAGTTTCTTCCATATTTGGATTACCTAAAATACCATCTGGTAAAACAATACCTGCTTTTCCGCCAGGTTTAAGAAACTCATACACTGCTTCAATAAAAAGTACTTCCGGTGCCTTGTTGCCCATACGCCCAAGTTCATACATATCCGCAATGGACTGCTCAACTTCCACTTTCGTTCCAAATGGAGGGTTCGTAAAAATCATATCAAACTTTCCTCGTGCATTGTTATCAGCTGTTCCAAACGCAAAAAGCTTATCTTTGCTATGCTCAATACTTTTCTTCACAGCAGGAGCAATCAACGACACATCAGGAAGTTGTCCCCCAGGATATTCAAGCGAATTGATATTGAATATATTAGCATGTCCATCGCCTGCCATGACCATATTCATTCGAGCGGCTTTTTTAAGATCCGGGTCAAAATCAAAACCGAATATCATCTTCTCTGCATAATCCTTCACTAAGTCATTAACCTCTGGCGAATTATATTTAGCTTCCAAACGGACTCCATTTAAATCTGGATAAAGCTTATGAGTAATCTTCTTACGAACATGGTCGAGTACCATCACGATAAAGCCTCCGCTACCACAAGCAGGGTCAAGAACACGTGTATTCTCATCCGGATCCAGCATCTCCACCATACATTTAATTACATTGCGCGGTGTAAAGAACTGACCTGCCTCCTGCTTGAGCGTATTGCTTACTATGGTTTCGTATGCTGTACCTTTGACATCAACGGTGGCATCCAAGAAACTATACTTCGCGAGTTCAGAAGCCACATAAGCAAGACCTCGGTCAGAAAGACCAATAACCTCATTGCCATCAAATACATCTTGATACATAGAATCTGCTTTCAAGTCCTCAAAGATGGCTTTGATACGGGTTGCTACTGCCTCTTGCCCTTCTGGAGTGTTCTGTTCTTTCACTCCGACCCAAAAACGACGGCGGTAACTAGTAGTGGTAATAGCAAAACGTTGTTTTTCATCGTAAAGTTTACAGAAGATGAGATTTAACAACTCCCAAAAAGCGGTTTTCTTTTTGCCTTCATTGGCATAAATATAATCATGGCATCTTTTGAATGTTTTAACAAGAGACTCGTTTGCAGGCTTACGAGGTGCAGCCTTGTCGCCCGCATTAATTAAATCCTCTAAAGTTTGACCTGCCGAAGGAAAATCAGAAAGAGACTCAACTAAAGCCTGACCAAAATCATCCTCTGCATAGTGAAGGAACTGTAAATCTTCTCCATTAGTCCAGCAACCAAACTCGCAGGTGGTGTACGTAAGAATATTTTCGAGCGAAGCAACTACACCTTTTGACTTGTCCTCAGCTTTTACCTTTTCGTCCTTAGCAACAATAACGACACGGATTATATTGTCCACATCGTGCGCCATTCCTTCGGAGAAGATTGCAAGGTCTACCTTTGTAGATTTCTTCTTGCCATCGCAATCCTCGTACTTAAACTTGAAATCGCGTTCGATGTCCTTAGAGTCAAAACCATACTCAACTGTCATCATTTCAATCATTGATTGAAGGGTAATTTCCTTGTCCGTAGCTTTAACAATACGATTTGTTAGAGCACAAACAAGTTGATTATCTTCTAACACGATTTCATCAACTTTTGGATCATTAATTATGTCTGCCATGACTGACTATTTAAAAGTTTAATAAATTACTACAAAAAATGCAGGCTGTCTGCCGCTAGCTGACGGGTCAATTTGGGGAACTCACCCTGATGATACCGACAAACAGCCCACAAGGATTGTGAGCAGAAGTCGCGTATTATCATCACTATTCGAGTTCCCAATTCGTCAGCAAGATATGCGCGCTGCTTTACTTAAAATTTCAATACAACTTTAGGTTTACCTAAATACGGTGCAAAGATACAAAAAAAATCCGACATTTGGAAATTTTGTGTAACAATTTTGCAAAAATAGTCAAATTCTTAATGAATTTGGGCTATTTCTCGGTATTTTGCGCTTCAAATGGGGGATTTTCCTCCCCATCCTTTGCACCCAGACCGACCATAAGCCAATGCCGCATTAAACATAACCTTCGTTGCAAATGACCTAACTCTTGTTCTACTTCGCTTAAACTTTCGATGACCTCTCTTAGGTCACGCGGAAGCTCCTCTACTCTACTTCGAGAAACCTCATCAAAATTTTTTTGCCATAAATTTTATGCTTTCGTTTGTGAAAGCGGGTGCAAAATTAAACATTCAAGCGGTCAGTTCGTGTCCGCCTGAATAAAAAAGTGCAAAAAAATGCAAAAAAGGTGAAAAAAATCTTACAAAACCCCCGAGAAGTTATAAGAAACAGTCGTTTTGGGGAACTTCTCACACCCGATATAGAGGGTATCGAAGGCATCGGTTCCGTCAGTGCGGTGCTGCAAGAGATCCTCCTCCGTCTCTGCCAGTTTTTCCCCACCCTTGTCCTTGCGGAAGCCATTGCGACCGCGTGTCACGCCAGCAGTCTGGATGGCAAGGATAAGGTCATCGTTGTTCTGACGATTGAAAAATGGCATCAGTCGCTGCTTGCCAGCGAAGCCCTGGTTGATTAGCAAGTACTTTTCATCGTGTCGCATGGGATTACCCATATAGAC
>JAXJWX010000051.1:0-5112 GCA_036307765.1 Paludibacteraceae bacterium
AAAAAATCACTTAAAGAACACTTTTTTGAGCTGGTAGGTGAACTTCTACGAGCTGTTGAAATTTGTAATATAATGTAACATAATTATAAAAATTTAGTTAAAAAATAACGAAGTATTGATATAAATATTCTACTGTAATTGGTGCTCACGATGGGTGGTAAATGTGTTTCTCTCTGTTCGTGTTTTTCAGCGCAGAAAATATACCCCATAAAAAGCACGCAAAGGTACGGTTTTTTGCGCACATTTGCAAATTATTTTGTGTTTTTTTGCGTTTTTCTTGATTTTATATGTTATTTTTGTGTATATCGCACTTAAAAGCATGTGTTATTAGGGGTTAATGGTGTTTAGTTTCTGTTCAAAACATGTAACAAAAAACCGTAGCATTGAACATAGAGGGTAGTACTACCTATGACTTGAACAAGTTTAGAGGACGGCGCAAGCGCCTACTGTTTAGAGGTTAAAGGCGATAGGTTAGAGGCGAAAGGCGAAAGGTTAGAGGCGAGAGGTTAGAGGCGAGAGGCGAAAGGCGAGAGGTAGTATTTTGCAACTTGGAAACTACAAAAGTATTAAAGTTTCCTGAAATATTTGGTTGTTTCGTAGAAAAGTAGTACCTTTGCACGGTTTTTGAGGAAAAGCATATTGCAGTTGGATATTCATAGAGTAAAGGTAGGGGAATGTATCGTTTATCTATCGTGTATCTACCGTATATCTACCGTATATCTACCGTAATTGATAGCGGAAAGACAAAGAAAACATGAATGACGTAAGGGAAAACATATTACAAGTGGCAATTGAACGAATGCAACAAGTGGGCATTCGTAGTGTGTCCGTGGATGATATATGTCATGAGTTGGGTATGTCGAAGAAGACGTTTTATGTGTATTTTCCGTCAAAAGATGACTTGGTGCAAGCTATTTTGCATAAGCATGAGCAGAAAGTGGCGCATGACCTAGACAATGCCCTATCTAAACGCACCATCACACAGGTGATTGTGGAATGGGCGAAGATAGCGCAATCCACTCAGAAGAAGGATCTGAAGACACCTGCGATGATGTATGACCTGGAAAAGTACTATCCGCAACTGTTTGCTGCACACAAAAAAGTGATGCGCCAAACAGCAGAGAAGATCTTGGTACAGTTTTTGGAGAAAGGCGTGAGCGAGGGAATCTTTAGAGCCGAGATTGATGTGGATGTGGTGGCGATGATGTTTTTGGACATGCAGTACCGATTGCTGGATTTGATGACTAGTGGACAGATGACCAAAGAGGAAGTGCACCGCATAGGCCATCAGCGAATGGATATTTTGATGCGAGGCATATTGAGCGAAAGCGGTTTGGTGCGGTTGAGAGAGAAAGTGAAAAATAACATATAATATATAAGGTATAAAAGATGATGAAAAAAATTGTTTTAGCAATTTGCCTATTCGCGGTTTGTGCGAACGGCATGCAGGCAGAAGATCATGTAATGGCAGCTACGAAGAAGGCTGAGGTGCGTGAGGTGCCTGCGACATTAAACCTAAGCCTCGCAGAGGCACAAGATTATGCGGTGGAGACCAACCGCAGTTTGAGAAATGCTAGTTTGGCAGTACAAAAAGCCTACGCTAGTCGTTGGCAAACGATCGCAAGTCTGCTACCACAATTGGACATGTCATGGGCATTCCAATCCATGATGGGCTACAAGATTAACTTTGGTGGTCAGCCTATTGAAATGCCCGACAACGGTACGCTGGGCATCACAGCATCGGTAGGTATCAACGGTCAAGCTATCGTCGGCGTATTGCTCAACAATATCGCTATCGACATGCAACGCCTCAACCTAGAGATGTCAGAAGATAACCTGCGCGCTAACGTGAAATCTTCTTACGCATCGGTACTCGTACTCGAAGATGTGGTCAAACTGCTGGATTCTTCGCTCAAGAACATCGAAGACCTGGCTGCCATGACCCAACGCAGCGTAGAGGTAGGTGCTGCCGAGCAAACAACAGCAGACCAGATCCTCGTGCGCGTGAATACCTTAAAAAATAATATCAATGCCAACAAACGCTCTACACAGTTGGCTATCAACGCGCTCAAGGTATTGCTGAATGTGCCAGTAGAAACAGAACTGACCCTCACCACCCAACTCAGCGACATGCTTTCTGCCGAAGCCATCGTAGCATTGCTGGGCAAATACTTCGTGTTGGAAAACAACCTCAGTTACCAGACCCTTGCCAAAAACGTGGAATTGGCAAAGAAGAATGTACATATGGCAGGTTGGGCATACGGACCAACTATAGGCGTGGGATACCAATATAGCCAAAAAGACTATTTTGGGCAAAAAGAAGGCTTCAACATGACCCCTCCTAACGCCCTGAGCATACAGGTGAGCATGCCACTCTGGTCATCTGGCAAGCGCGCCGCAGGCGTAGTAGAGAAGAAGATTGCATTGGAGGAAGCACGTAATACCTTCGAAGAAACCAGCGACAACCTCGGCATCCAAAACGAGCAATTGCGCTATAACCTACAAAACGCCTACGAGACCTACACCAATGAGCAAGAGAACATGGGCGTCACACAGCGCGTGTTTGACAACACCTCGCTGAAGTTCCAACAAGGTGTGGCTAGCAACCTTGACCTCGTGAACGCGAGCAACGACCTTATCACCGCACAAAGCAGCTATGTGCAAGCGGTATTGACATTGGTGAATGCTGAAGTGGAGCTGGAGAAGTTCTTGAATCTTTAGACCCCTCCCTACCTCCCCTTCGAGGGGAGGAGTTTAAAACAGAGTATATAAGAAAATAAAAAAGATAATGAAAAAGATTGTATTAATGATGGCGGCAGCTGTATGTTTGATTGGCTGCGGCAAGAAAGACGCTCAAGCTACTCAAGAGGCTGAGCGCGTGGAAGTGGTAGGTACCATGATCCTCGAAAATCATGAGATTGAGCGTGTGCTCAATATTAGTACCAACTTGCAAGGTTATTTGACACAAAACGTGGCACCTTCGTTGACAGGTAAGATTGAGCATATCTTCGTGGAGGTAGGCGATCGCGTGAAAGAAGGTGATATGTTGGTGCGTATGGATCAGAATCAATATCTCACCAGCAAGATTCAATTGGCGAACTTGGAGGTTGAGATGAGCCGTTTGGAGGCATTGCTCGCTACTGGTAGCGTAAGCCAACAGACCTACGACCAAACCAAAGTGGGCTATGACCAATTGAAGCAAAACCTCTCATTCTTAGAGAAGAATACCTATGTGAAGGCTCCTTTTGAAGGCGTGATCTCAGCGAAGACCTACGAGGATGGCGAGTTGTACGGAGGTCAGCCAATCGTGGTTTTGACTCAGGTGAATAAGCTGAAAGCGCTGATCGCAGTGCCAGAGACATACTATCCTTTGATTAAGGAGGGTATGAAACTCACCGTGAAGAGCGATATTTATCCAGAGGAGACCTTCGCTGCAACTATTGAGGTGGTTTATCCTACTATCGATGCTGCGAGCCACACCTTCCAATGCAAGGTGGTGATTCCTAACGCCAGCGAGAAGTTGCGTCCTGGTATGTATGTGACTACTACTCTGGGACTTGGTAAGGAGAACACCATCGTGGTACCTTATCAATCGGTAGAGAAACTGATTGGCTCGAACGAGCGCTTTGTGTTCATCAACGAGAATGGCTATGCGAAGCGTGTGAGCGTGAAATTGGGTCAACGTTTTGATGAGCAGATCGAGATCATCGCTCCTGAGATTCAACCAGGCGTAGAGTATATCCACAAAGGTCAAAGCAAATTGGTGGATGGTGTGAAAATCGAAGTGAAATAAATTCTAAACGACTATGGCAATTTATAAAACCGCGATTAAAAACCCCGTAACGACCATGCTGGTGTTCGTTGCGGTGATGATCATAGGTCTGTTCTGCTTTGTGCAACTGCCTGTGGATCAGTTTCCTGAGATGGATCCTCCATACGTGATGGTGATGACCACCTATCCTGGAGCATCTGCCTCGGAGATAGAAACGAACGTCTCCAAGATTATGGAGAATAGTTTGACTTCGGTGGACAACCTGAAGTATATCAACTCGACCAGCAAGGATAACGTCAGTCTTGTAGTATTGGAATTGGAGTGGGGATGCGACATCACGGAAGCCGTCAACGACGTGCGGTCGTTCTGCGATATGGCGAAGAACCAGTTGCCAGACGGTTGTTCGTCGCCTATGGTGTTTAAGTTCTCCTCAAGCACCATGCCTATTTGCCAATATTCGATTACGGCAGACGAGTCGTATGCTGCGCTCGACAAAATCCTCAACGATGAGGTGATTCCACAGCTGAATAAGATCAACGGTATCGGTAACCTTTCTGTATCCGGTGCGCCAGACCGCTATGTATATGTGGATATCGACCAACAGAAGTTGGACGCATACGGCATCTCCTTGGAGCAAGTGGGTCAAGTGATCTCTGCCAACAACCTCAACCTTTCTTCGGGTACGGTGAAGATGGAGAAAGAGCAATACCAAATGCAAGTGCGCTCTGAGTTTATCGAGAGTAGCGAGATCAATGACCTGATGGTGACTATCACCCCACAAGGACAACAAGTGTTTGTGCGCGACATCGCTACTGTGCGTGATACCATCAAGGACCTCTCATTGGATGAAAAGACCAATGGCCGTGAGGCAGCGCGTCTGATTGTGGCGAAGCAATCGGGTTCGAATACCGTGCAAGTCTGCGAGGATGTGCAAGAGGAGTTGGCAAAGATTCAAAAGCAATTGCCTACCGACGTGAAGATCCAAGAGATCTACAACTCGGCGGACAATATCCGCAATAGTATCAACTCATTGGAAGAGTCTGTGATGTACGCGCTCTTGTTTGTGGTGTTGGTGGTGTTGTTCTTCCTGGGTAAATGGCGTGCGACGATTATCATCTCGCTCACTATTCCAATCTCATTGATTGTGGCGTTCATCTACCTGAAGATGGCAGATTCGAGTATCAACATCATCTCGCTCTGTTCGCTGAGTATCGCGATTGGTATGGTGGTGGACGATGCGATTGTGGTGTTGGAGAATATCACTCGTCACATCGAGCGTGGTGAGGCGCCTCGTGAGGCAGCTATCTACGCCACCAACGAGGTGTGGGTCAGCGTTATTG
>JAXJWX010000052.1:0-12338 GCA_036307765.1 Paludibacteraceae bacterium
CACTGCGATAGAGCTCTCAGCGGTCAATTGATAAGAATCCTCGCTCATGTTGTACTCACCAAGTGGGAGATATACATCTACTTGGAATGCAGAACTTGGACCACCGATGAGAACGAGGTTGTCAAGATCGATCACAAGGTTGCTGATCTCATCCTCGTAAACTTCCCAATTATCACCCTTAGCCAAAGTAGCCTCCAATGAGTAGATAGTAGCATCAGCTACGAGGGTAATCAAGAGTACGTTAGCCTCTTCGCCCTCTACTACCTTAACAGCAGTAGCAGCAGCTGTAGCCTCAACAGCCTCGTCGATGAAGAGTTGATCTACATATTGAGGTGCATCAAGACCAGCGGTAATATCAAGAATCTCAACACTTGTCAGCTTGCCCTCTGGGGTAGCGAATGGAGCAACCATCAATACTTGCTCGCCTACAGTTACGTAAGTAGCACCGTTGTACTTCTTACCGAGATCCTCGGTGAGAGTAGCAGAAGCAGCGTAATTCTCACCTACACCAGGAAGAACGAACTCAGATGGATCAACCAACTCACCATCCATGATCCAATTGTTATCACCGAGAGGAGATACGTTCAATTGGAATTGCTTACCTTGAACAGCCTCTTGGTAGTAAGCCTCTTTGGTGTGGGTACCAAAGTACTCAT
The DNA here is from genome assembly GCA_036307765.1 of Paludibacteraceae bacterium. Taxonomy (GTDB): domain Bacteria; phylum Bacteroidota; class Bacteroidia; order Bacteroidales; family Paludibacteraceae; genus Colicola. The sequence goes on from JAXJWX010000052.1 coordinate 657, forward strand.
AGTACTCACTGCTTTGTTGGCCACCAGGGATATTTGGCTCTACATATTGACCATCGATGATGTTGTACTTAGCAAGACGAACAGCACGGTTGTTATTGTGAACAGCAGTTACCAAGAGCTCTGCGTTGGTAGAAGTACCCTTCAATGCGAAGGTAACACCTACGTCACCGTGGCTAGAACGAGCAGTAGTTTGGCTAGTGAACCAAACAGATGGAGCACCGTGGAGGTCGTTCCAGATATAGTAGTAAGATGTACCAACGAGGTAACCTGCCTCAGGTGTAGTACCCGCGAATTGGTTACGAACGTAGTTGTTAGCCACGAGTTTACCATCCTCTGTCACAGCGATATCAGAGATAGCGAGGTAGCTACCCTTGTTCTCTGGATCAACAGGAACAACACCATTTTGGAGGAGCTCGAGGATAGTACCGTTAGTTACCTCGTAGATGTGAGCGGTACCGTCAGTCTCATGGGTGAGAACGATTGTGCTCTCGCCGTTTTGAACCGCACGTTTAACCACACCTACCATCTCAGTTACTACTGCTGGATCAGGCAACAACTCGCCAATGTGGAATGCATACTTAGAAGCAGCTGGAGTAACCACTTGACCCGAATAAGGCATAGCCCAAGCAGCAAGTTTCTCATTTGAGTTACTTACGCCATACAAGTTACCAGCGTAGTCCCAAGCGAAGTCGTTGAGGTTGCTACCAAGAACTGAAGTCTCAATTACAGTTTCCTCAGTCAATACAGGAGCACCATTCTCATCTTGAGATACTGCGTAAATAGTAGCTTTCTTCACATTAGAACCGTCTGTAACACCTGCAATAATAACTTTAGAGAAATCATCTGTAAAGCGGAATCCTGCATTACGTGTGTAGTGACGGAGTTGCTTGAGATCCTCTACACCGTCTTTGTTGATGTGCACAAGACCTGGCTCACTTTCAGTAGTGGTACCACGGTATTGGATATACCATACACCACCGTCTTTATCAAATTGCGCGTTAGATTGGTTGGTTACCAACATGTAGTTAGCACCTGGAATCTCTTTGGTAGGAGCAGTAGCCCATGTAGTAGCAGCACCGAGGTCATAAGTATGGCACTTGAAGCTACCTACTTGTGCACCTGGGAGAGAAGCAGAAAGCATCAAAAGTTGGAGATTCTCACCTTCGCCGCGAACGTCGAAACCAGAGTTGGTACCTGCAATAAAGTTGCCATCAGCATCTTTCAATGTATAGCCATCGTTGGTTCCTTGGAATACGGTTGTCCAATCGTTCAAGTTCTCAGGATTGATTTCCCACAAGTATTCACCGCTACCATCTTGAGCAGTTGCAAAGATACGGCCGTCCTCTGAGATACGGATACGACGTGGAGCAAAGTCATTCTTAACTGTGCTGAAGGTCTTACCGCCATTGTAACCAGGTTGGTCACCATTAGGAATCAAGTCGAATGATGGAGTAAATGCGAAGATACCCGCACCGAATTGAGCAGATACATAACCATCGGTCTTAGAAGCAACTGATTGCATTGCCTCGTTAGTCAAGAGCAAACCGAAGGTTGGGTTCTCAGGGTTGTTATCTACATCTACACCAGATGGGTGATAGAAGCTATAGATTTTCTCTTCGAGAGTAGGAACCTCTACAGAAGTACCGTTAACCTCTACAGACCATGTGAGCATACGACCTTGTGGGAGCTCTGCTACTGGGATAGCTACGGTGTTCACACCGATAGTAGTTGTACCAGCTACGGTAGCAACAACCTCTTCGCCCTTGTAAACAAGTACGTTTACAGAAGTAGCGTTCGAGTTGTTCAAACGATAAGTCACGTTGAGAGCTTCCTCTGTGAGTTCAGACTCAAGACCGAATGCATAGGTGTTGAGTTGGTTCTCAGTATAAGTAGGCTCTGGTTTCTCAACTGGCTCTACAACTGGCAATTTACCAGAGATGGTGAGAGCGAACTTAGCACCCATGAAGCTGGTGAACTCACCAGTCAACGTGATGATGCCGTCAGCTACAACGGTCTCAACATAGTTAGCAAATGCTACAGCCTCTGGAGTCTCGAGCAAGCAGATTTGTGGACCCTCGTGTACACCAGGAGCGGTGTAACCAGAAAGCTCAACGAAGTAGTCTGCAGTCTTGAAGGTAAGTGTACCCAAGTTCTCGTTTACCTCTACAGTAGCATCGGTGACAACGAGCTCAGTAGCAGGAGCAGCATACATAAGGAGTGCGAACTCAACATACATATCCTCTTCAGCTGCGTATGTGCGTACGGTACCTTGATAGATAGTACCCTTGTCGGTCTCAGAAACTTGTGCTATAACACCCTCAAGAACAGTCAACTCAATACCACCGAAGGTCATGAGTGAGTTCTCAGCGTTAACTACGTAGTCATCGTCCACATCAGCATAGTTGTTGAGGAAGAGCATTACGTCAGCATCGTTCATGTCGTTGCGACCCATGAGTTGCAAGTACTTAGCGCCCTCAACCTCCAATACCTCAGTAGTAAGGTTGGTGATCTCAAGATCCATTGGAATCCACTCGATCTCTGGCTTAACAGTCTCAGCACTAACTTCAACTGCGCCACCCTTAGTTGTTACGTGGATATACATTTCACTCACTTGACCATCCAAGTATTCTGCATACTCTGCGATACCATCGAGTTTCTCGTTAGGTTTGAGTGTCTTAGTAACTTCAGTTATGATATCCAATTCTGGGCAATTCTCGTATGCAGCAACAGTGATTTCAGTTTCTTCGTCAGAAGTATTTACCAACAGAACACTGATATCATTGCCGCCTTCTACAGCAGTAGCCAAGTTGAGATGATACCATACATCAGCATTTGCTTGGAGAGCGATAGGCTCGTTCCAGTTAACAGCAATAGCCTCGGTACATGGCTCAACAGCAGGAACTACAGCAGCGATGTAGATAAGATCCTCTGCTACCTTATAGTAGAAATCGTACTTACCAGGAGCAAGAACGATATTGCCCATATCGTCATAGCTGCGCTCAACAGAATATTCGTCTACGTTACCGCACCATGCAGTAGCTACGCCATCGGTCAAGGTTACTACCTTAACAGCGTCGCCCTCAGCGATTTCTTGGCCAAGGAGAACGTACTCGTTAGCGTTGTCGGCGTTTTGAGTCAATGCAATACCAGTAGCCCAGTCGCCCTTCACACCCATCAATACATAAGTGATTACAGGAGGAGTTACAGGACCAGCAAGTTTAGCTTCTGCTTCCTCTTTGGTGTACCAAGCATCTTTCACATAGTACTTGCCAGCTGTCCACTTGAGGTCACCAGTTTTTGAGCCAGTTGTGTTGTTGAAGAGCATACCGCCGAAAGAGGTACCCTTCTCTACTGTATAAGAATATACATCGTAACCAGCCAATTGCTCAGCCTCTTTGGTCATAGCCACGCCTGGCCATCCACCTACTTCAGGAGTCCAAGTGTAGATATTCACCTTGCTCCAACCTTGGGCATTTACAAAGTAAACTGACTCATACTCAACAGGTTTAGCCAATTGAGCCTCAGCCTCTTCTTTAGTGTACCATCCGTCTTTTACATAATATTTACCAGCAGTCCAAACGAGGTCAGCAGTTTGACCACCTGTACCATTGAAAATAATGTTCTTGTATGTACCTGCTTCAGCAGTGTAAGAATATACATCATAACCAGCGATTTGCTCTGCCTCTTTGGTAGCAGCAACACCTGGCCAGTTGGCGTTTTGAACAGGATCCCAAGCGTAAGCATTGATAGTGCCAGTCCAGTTGAGAGCGTTTACAAAGTAAACAGTCTCCATAACTGGTTCTGGCTCTGGAGTAGTACCCTCTTGAGCTGCGAGATAAGCAGGACCCCAATTCTCTGGTTTACCAGCCTCGGTGAAGTCAGCAGAATATGGCCAAGCAGCGTATTGTGTTTGGAGGAAGAAAGCAGCAATAGCATAACGCCAAGTTGCAGGAGTCAAATCGTCTGTCAATTCTGGAACTGTACTAGATGCTACAGGATTACCCTTTTGCGCATTTTGCACTTCCTTGATATAATTCTTGAGCCAAGCCCACTCTGCATTTGCAAATGCTTTTTGCACTTCAGTAGCAGTTAAAGGAGTACAAATTACTTTGCATGGTACAGGATTTGTGCTAGCAGCTATCTCGCTCAATGTACCTAAGCTCAAGCCTGCTGCTGTTTGGAAACTTGCCCACAATTCTTCTTGGGTAGGAACGCCTTCTGGAAGTGGTTCTTCTGTAACAACCTCTTTGAAGTTAGCTACAAGAGCAACGTTAGCAGTAACAACGAAAGTGTAAGGGTTCTCGGTAGAAACCTCAGCACCATCTACGGTCCAGTTAACGAACTCATAACCCTCAGCAGGAGTAGCGGTAAGAGTAGCCTCAGCATTCTCAGCATACTCACCAGCACCTTCTACGGTACCATTCTCAGCAGCTACAGTAACGGTGTACATTACTGGTTCTGGGTCGGTAGTACCACCAGCTACGGTGTAAGTGAAAGTAATCTCGTGGAATTTTTGGGTAGCAGAAACGAACTTCATCACTACAGGCTCGGTACCGTTGGTAACGGTGAAAGTAACCAAACCATTGCTGGTAGCAGTCTTAGTGGCGTTGGTCAATTCTGACTTGCCAAGATATGTACCGAGTGTAGTATTCTTGGTGTTAATCACATATGTCAAGATGGTCACGCCCTCCTTAGGAGTGATAGTCATGAGAGAGTTAGCAGGAGCCTCCCATGGCGCAACTGACTTAAGCGCGGTAGTTGATTCTCCTTGTTCTTGCACAATCACGCAGCATGGCAAATCGTGAGTTACCTTGCCATCAGCCAATGTACCTGGAACACATGTAGTTTTCTCCTCTTTAGTCACTACAGGAACTTCTTCCTCAGCAACTACCTCGTACACGTAAACAGGTTTGTACTGAGCATTACCTGTTTTGTCAACGTACATACGATAGAGAGGGTTACCATTGTTTGCATTCTCATACAACAAATAGTCTGTACCACTCAATGTGATGTACAACACACCTTCGGCATTTACTTTGCACACGCTACCTGTAGCAGTGTAGCTAAAAGTGTTCTTAGCTGTCAAAGCGATGTATTGCTCTCCGTCTTTGAGGAGAACACCGCCATCAGCAGCCTCTACGACGTACTCAACCCAGCCTTCAGCAGCAGCGGTAGCAGTCTTGTTACCGTCCCAGCCTGTTATGCCAAGTTCAGCATCATCACAATAAAGAACGACTTTGTCGCCTGCAGCCAATGCAGAGACGTCAGTTACTTTCTCGTAACCTTCTCCCAAAGCTGCTGCAAAGCTTGTTAATGAAACAAGCATTGCCATCAAAAAGAAAGATAATTTCTTCATAATGATTTGAATTTTGGTTAATAATAAAGTTAATTGTTTAAATATATGTTGTAAAACATTTATTTCATGTTTATTTGGTAATAGCGTGCAAAGTTACGAAATATATTTGAATATGCCAAATATTTTTTCAACAAAATACATTTTTCTCGCGCGCGCAAGTATTTTAATAATGTATCTATTTGAAAAGCCAAAAATGTACATATAAGAAAATTCGGGGACACATGGGGTCCCCGAATTGTGCGGTTATTGTGCGGTAATAGTGCGATTATTGTGCGATGCGAGTGCCTAAAATTGTGAAGGTCTCGCCAGCACGCTGAATCAACAACTGACCATTGCGCAGCAGCTTTTGGCTATGGGTCATTGGCGATTGGCTATGGGTATTCTCCACAGAAGTATCAATAGGAGTACCATCATATACGATATGTACCTCTACGCCGTAAGAGTTCACGGCATTCACCTCCAAATGCGCATTGCCTTCCTCATCCTTTCTCACCTCTACCGTACCGTCCACGAGCAACCACAATGGCGTAATCAACGAACCATCTTCCAGCATGCGAGCATAGTATGATGGCCATACGCCGTCACCTTGTACGCCTGGGTTAGCAAATACTGTACCATACTCCTCTGATGAATCAATTGGATATACTCCAACTGGCACGATGATATCCTCGTCCGTTTCCTCCGCAAAGAAGAAGAATGCTGCCATATCCGAACCATCTGCCGCAGTCAATGCCAAATAGATATAACCATTATTCATGGTTTGATCATCAATAGTTACATTGTCCGCTGTAGTATAAACACGATCGATAATCTCTTCTGGCTCATCAAAATCGAGGTGGCTATTGTACTCAGAAGTCATCTTCACATGGTAGTACACCCCGTTGCGGGCGATGAACTTAGCATCTGCTATGATAGTACCATCCTTCGCATGCTCAACTAGCAGTTCTCCCTTCTCAATGGTGTAGTTCTGCCACTCAGATTCTACATAGATAAAGGTGTTACCACTATAGAAGTCATAGCGACCGCCTTCTGCGCCAAACTTACCAAATAGACCATCATTGATGTAGGTACCAGCCACTTCTCCGTCGGTCAAAGGGCTCAACGAGATGAAGATAGAATTATCTGGCGTATAAGAAGACAGAATATAATAGCCATCTTGCAATGTGTTAGTAAACTTAACAGGCATCTCAATCTCTACCGTGTCGATTGGAGTTGGTACCACATACCAGAACTCCACATCGTATTGTACCGCATTGAAGCCAATATAGCTGGCATTGATGACTGTGGTATCGCCGCGTTGGTTCAGCACGCCCTTGATGTCTGCAATCTCTACACTAGACTCTCCGGTCCAATCATAGAACTCGGTATAATCCATCAACACTTTCTCCATATTGAAGGACTCACCTAAACCCGTATTATAGATAGTGATAGAAGCCTCATAATCATCTGCATACTGAATGAGTTGAATCATATTCAATTGATCGGCACGGAAACTAGCCAAAGCGCTGTTTTCAAATTCTACCTTTACCGTTTTGGTAGGCACTGGCACTTCAAAATTCATATCAATAGAGTACCAATTATAGTCGTCGCAATATGCCTCGATGTTTGCTTCCCAGCCTTCTGCAGTTTCCTTCAAGGTCAAGGTGCCACGGATAGAAGAGCAATCCAACCAAGTTTTCTTGTCGGTTACGGTCAATGCCACATCATATACACCCGCTTCCGCATAATCATCCTCATACATGGCAAAAATATCGTAATCCGTATTAGATGCGAATAACATCACGAATCCATAATCAGCAAAGGACTCATCTACAGAGAGGTTATGACACGCTACCTTAATCGTATCTTTCGCCGCAGGCAATGGCACAGTCATCTGCACCTTGTGCAATACGGTATCTTGGTTGTAGAAATGCAATGCTGCCTCATATCCCAACGCGCCATTCTCCAACTCGCTCAAACCAATCATCATATTGGCTTGCAACATCTGTTGCTCCACCCCATTATAGATAATCTTGGTTTGGTTCATATCAAAATTAGCCTTGGTATATTCGCCCTCAATCACATCAGAGATGACACCCAACTTCACACTAAGGTCATTGTTGCTTCCCTCCAATACATAATATCCAAAGTCCATAGTCACCTTGCTATTGTCTAATACGCTCTCTACTATAGTTTTAGGAGAATAACTACTATGTACTGCATGTACCTGGTAGGTACGATCATTGGTGTCTAAGATTGTCGCATCCAATACAATTTGTTTGAGACTCCCCTCTACCTTCTCAGAAATAGTCATCGTCACATCTTGGAAATATATTTCGTAGAACATATCTGCCGATTGATACCATCCCCAAGAGTAGTCCATGCTCATATCATCAAACGTATAGGTACCGCAATAATCATCTTCATCGCCATACCAACAGAGGCGGAAGGTATAACCTTGCGCCTCTAACGCAATATACCATTCACCTGTAGCCACTTCATACTCAGGACCCACCAAGAAGCCATCACCAGTCAGATTGATAGTCTCTGTGGTAGCTTTAGCGCAAGGTGCAAGACGGTGTTGAGGCGCTTGGCGTACCACTTCTTGGTTAGCGGGCAACGCGCGCTTGCTCAGGTCGTGGGTCAGGGCATGCAGCACCTGTGGGTGCAGCTTCGTATCAGCATCAGGCGACAGCGTCGCAAGCTTGGTTTGTGGAGCAGCAACCAGCATGATCGCTGCTGCGCATGATAAGAAAAGAACTGTTATCTTTTTCATACAAACATACTTTTAGGATTATTTCACTGGTGTACCTAATGCGTTGTAGGTCTTGCCGTCGCGCATGATGAGCAGTTGTCCGTTGCGGATTTGCTTGCGAGCGCTATCAAGGGTTGCTGGAGTGTTCTCAACGCCTGAAGTAGCAGCGTTATATACAATATGAACTGGGATATTGCATGAGTTAAGTGCGTTGATTTCGAAGTTTAGCTTACCATTGGCGTTTTTAGTCACCTCTACAGTACCTGTTTGGAAGAAATAGAATGGTTCAACTAGCCAACCGTCTGCATAACCAGCGTAGTAAGAAGGCATGACATTGCCCTCCCAGTCCATACCTGTACTAGCCAATACGGTACCGTCGAACCAGGTGTTATTGATTTCGTGCGTACCCTCTGGAATAATGGTCTCAGGATCAGACTCCATATAACAAAAATACAGAGCAGTAATATCACCTGCCACAGGATCCATGATTTGAACAGATATTAGTCCATAGTCAGCGGAATGGTCGTTGATTAACACCTCTGCATCCGCACCATAGATGCGTTCTACAGGACCTTCCTCAGAGTCAAACTCGATATGTGGCTCTTCGTATTTAGAAGTCAACGTCACATCGTATTGGACAGCATCTTCGCATACGACAGAAGCGGTGAGAGTGAGATTATCTTCCTCGTCGAGCGTAACGGTGAATTGTCCTTTTTCCATATAGTACAAGTCGTACATCTCTTTGTCGGCATTCCATTTGCCGATATAGCTATTGCTAGCATCGAAATCGTATTGGCCCTCGCCAAACTTACCGAACAAGCCATCGTTAACGAAGGTACCAGGAACATCCTCCTTAGAAGATGCATATACCGTTACTACGAAAGCCGTTTGCATATCCTCAGTATATCCCACGAGGTTATATGCTTGGTTGTATTCGTAGTCAACAATCATTTCTGCATCTTTGATATCGAGTTTGACTGTCTGGGTTGGCGTTGGCGCCACATACCATAGACGCACTTGGTAGAGGACACCCTCAAAGGTCACGTAGTCAGCTTCCATCTTGGTGGTATCGCCTACTTGGTAGAGTTTGCCATCCTTGATCTCAGCCACAGTGATAGGCGTGCCGTCTTTAGCCTCGAGGTAACTAAAGTATGCAATGATATACTCCTCGTCAAACTCTTCGCCCAGACCTACACCAGACACGTTGATAGAAGCGCTATAGAGGTCGTTCTCGTTGTAGATTTGGATGTCGTTGTCCATATGAGGATAGTACTTAGCTTGCGCTGAGTTGGCAAACAATACTAGTACGGTATCCGTTTGCTCTGGGACATTGTATGAGAGGTGCAAGTTGTAGATTTTGTTGTCGTTACCAAGCATAGTACCTTCGATAGCCCAACTGTTATCATCAGCAAGCGTTACTGTCACTTGCGCATTGAGGCTAGTGATGGTATTCATCTGAACATCGTCCAAGAAGATAGCAGCCTCATAGGTACCCTCTTCTGCGTATTCAGCTCGCCATCCACCACGGATAGAAAACTCTGTAGTGGTAGCATAGAAGTCAATAGCTCCCACCCATAGTGCGTTTGAATCATCTACTTCCAAATCAACAGCAGTCAATTCGATCGTATCAGTTGGTGCTGGTAGAGGAGCGGCTAGAATGAAGTGATAATCAATAGTATCATTTGCCAACATGTTAATTTCGGTCACGTATGCCAATGCCCCCGTTTCTACGTGAGAAGCTAGATTTACAACAGCCTTGAACGAGATAGGAGAAAGAGTTACACCTTTATAAGCAATCTTGGAACTCTCCCAAAGAATCATATTCTTGCCATAGGCACCGATAATATCATAATTGTCAACCACCAGTTTCAGATCCAAATCTGCGTTTTTACCTTCAACCGTAAAGGTCCAACCCTCTTGAGTCAGCGTAGCATCTTCAATATAGATATCCACTTTGCCTTTCGCCACGATATTCTCGTGCTTAGCGTGTACCTGATAGGTATCACCATCTTCACTAACAAGTGTAGCCTCCAAAATATATCGCTCTAGATTGGCATTGACAGCCTCATGGGTGAGTGTCATGCTCATCTCGGAGAACATGATAGAACCATAGCTGAATGGAGTGAGCAGGTGAGTCAAATCGTATATAAAATCCTCTTTGGAGAATGTTCCGCAAGGATTACCAGCGGGAGCATACCAGTTGAGTTGCAAATTGTGACCATACTCAGGACGAGTAATGTCATCACAACTGAGACCCAGCATCCAATCGCCAAGATCAGGATTATATTCTATGAATGCAAATGCATCATAATTGAGGGTTATCACCTCTTTTTGTGCCTTAGCTGATGCCTTTTTTTCTTTAGGAGCAGTTATTGGAGTCGTTTTACCCTTAAACTTGTCCAAGCCTAGCGTTTTAGCCACTTGTTTGTGGTGTTGGAGTTCTTTGTTAGCAAGCTCAGTAGCACGTCCCGTAGGATCTTTTTTGCCTAAATCATAAGGAGTAAGCGCCGATATAGATAGCGCTACTACAGTCGCCATGAGAAGTGTAGAAATTTTCTTCATACAGACTAATAAATTAAAGTGTTAATACTGCGGACTTGTTAGATATGCCCTTCGTTCATAAAGTCGCCGACAAAGGTAGTAAAAATTTGCAGAATATGCAAATCTTTTTGAAAAAAAATAGTTTAGTGTTTAGTGAACGCTCCAAGGGCGCTACTGTTTAGAGACGAGAAATAAAAATAGGCTCCCTCCGAGGAGGAAGCCCATTTTTGGGAATTATCTAGTAGTACTAGCCGCGCTAGTCGTACTAGTTATGCTAGTGTGGCTAGTTATACTAGTCTTATTCTAGAATTACTTCAATTGTGCACCTTGAGCGTTGTACTCTTTACCATCCTTGCTGATGATGAGTTGACCGTTCTTGATCACCTTAACTGGCTTAACAGTTACGGTTGCATCCTCAACAGCGGTTGGAACGATAGTACCAGAGATGGTGATGTCGATTGCTACACCTGCCATTGGGTTTTGTACGATACCTGTAGCGGTAACTACGCCGTCAACAGTTGTAACAGTCAATGTACCCTCGCCGAAGCCTAACCATGGATCGTTGTCGCCCCAACTACCAACGGTAACGGTTGACATGATATCAGATGGCTCAGTAGCCTCTGGGTAGTAAACTGGTACCTCAACCAATACTGGGTAGGTGAGACCATCAGCCTCGTTAACCCACTCGCCAGTCATCTTGAGAGCGTAGTCATACATATCACCCCAAATTTGGTATTTCTCAATCTCAACTACTGCGTTCTCAACAACTACAACGGTTGCCTCGAGAGGAGCAGCGGTCATGGTGAGGTGGAACTCAAGCTTCATACCATTCCACTCGCAGCGTACAACTGCCTTAGCAGATGGAGCGAATGCATCGATCTCATATGCATAACCCTCAATGAAGGTAGCATCAGAACCCATCACTGCGATAGAGCTCTCAGCGGTCAATTGATAAGAATCCTCGCTCATGTTGTACTCACCAAGTGGGAGATATACATCTACTTGGAATGCAGAACTTGGACCACCGATGAGAACGAGGTTGTCAAGATCG
>JAXJWX010000053.1:0-16101 GCA_036307765.1 Paludibacteraceae bacterium
CTTAAAGAACACTTTTTTGAGCTGGTAGGTGAACTTCTACGAGCTGTTGAAATTTGTAATATAATGTAACATAATTATAAAAATTTAGTTAAAAAATAACGAAGTATTGTTATTTATACCTTTATGAAACCTCAACAACTAACCACTCAGGACCGTTTTACTTTGGCATTGAATGCCACTTGGTCCGTACTTCGTGACCCAGTCCTCACCAAGATTTACATGCGCCAATGGACGCGCTATCTTTCTCGCCTTGGCAAATCCCTCATGCCTGGTGCCCAACTACCCACCCTATATGGCTATATCTTCAACCTCATGTACAAAGAACTCTAACCTCTCGCCTCTAACCTAAAAAAAATGACCATCTACATCAATCGCAAGCATTATTCGCGTTGGGGAGTCAACGGCGAATGTTTTATCAACGACAAGCGTGTCTGCGACACAGTCGAACATCCTACTGCTTACCTCTCGTGTGGTACATACCAGATTACATTGGATAACTTCCCATCGATTTTCGTGCAAGGCAATGGACCAATGAAAAGCGTGAAGGGAGAGATTTCGGTAGGCGTATATCAATTGCCTGGACTTGTACTCCAAGCAGCAGAGATGCACCAGCGCATGCGTCAGCGTATCAAGAAAGCCCTCAAACGAGGCGAGAAAGTCCAACTTATCATCAACTAAGACCGCACCTCTGGTGCTGTCGGAAGTCAGACCGTTTTACTGTCAGAACGCCCTAAAGGCTGTCGGACTCACGGGATCTGACAGGCGAAGCCGTTCCGACTTCTGACAGCCCGAAGGGCGATCTGACAACAAAGTGATCTAATTATGAATATAGAATTATTGTATTATCAGGAGATTCGCAAATTTAAGCGTTTATCTCCAGACGAAGAAAAATCGCTCTTTGAGCGCCTATATGCGGGCGATAGTGCTGCCCGCGAGTGTTTGATTCATTCCTACTTGCGGTTGGTAGTGAATATGGCTCGCCACCCTAAGTTCACTCGATTGGCTGAGTTGATGGACTTGATTCAGGAGGGGAACATGGGTTTGATACAGGCGATTGACAGCTACGACCCCTCCTCTGGCAGCAGTTTCGTTGCTTTTGCGATGGTGTGTATCCGCAATCGGATAGTATCGTTTATCCAGCAGAGTGGCAAATTGTTATTCGTATTGGATGCGCCTATTTTTGAAGATGCAGAGGAGTACATCACGCGTGCCGATATAGTCATGGACGAGGCGAGTATATTGGGTGATGCTTCGTTTATGATGGCAGATGAAGCGATGGTGTTTGCACAGGGTCGTAGCACCTTGTTGCAAGCGTTAGAGCACTTGCCGAGTCGTGAGCGTGAGGTATTGCGGCTGTTGTATGGTATCGGTGTACGAAAACCGATGAGTTTGCAAGCGGTAGGGTTGTTGTTGGGTGTGAGTAACGCACGTGTTTGTCAGATCCGAGACGAAGCGCAGGCAAAACTACCCAATCTCTTGACAAACTACCAAAGCTCTTGACAAACAAAAAAAAACTTACCCCCCCTGCCACCTCTCATCTATTGCTTATTGTTAGCTTGCTCCTTTTTTTTGTTCAGCCGTGCGTTTTTTTAATAAGAAAGGAGCAAGCTAAGGGTGAGTAAAGAGGGGAAAGGAGCAGGGTATATATGAGATGGATGTTTGGGAGAGAGTAGCTTCGGTTTGAACTATCCGGAAATTCCGGATGGTTGCTCAATATTATCTGCTATACATATTTTGCGAAGTATGTACATGAAATGCCATTTTTATGTACATAGGCACCTGAATCGACTTGGTATGTTTTGCCATCTGATGCAGTTGTTCGGAAATTCCGAACAACTGCTTTTTCATCCAATTCTCCTTCTTCGAAAATATGCTTAATGTGCTCACTAATAGTGGCTTTTGATTTGCCAAATAGTGTGCATAATTGATTCTGGTTCAGCCAAACAGTTTCGTTTTCAAACAAAACATCGATTTTAATTATACCATCTTGGGATTGGTAAATCAAAATCTCATCGTTTGATGCCAATTGAATGTTCGTATTGTTGTCCATAGTTTATATGTTTTAAATTTCGCGGCAAAGGTAGTATATTAAACTGCTAAAAGTTGTCAGGAGGTGGTGAAAAAGTGCAAATAAATTGGTTTTTATGGGGTGGTAGGGGGAATTATTCTTACTTTATACTCTGTTATCGTTATAAAGTTCTTCAAACATTTCGTCCTGTACTTTTCTGAGTTTTTTATTGTGTGGTTCGTCTTGGCAAGCAAAATTGTGTGGTCCGTGATATGAAATTCGCCTTTTCCATACTTTGCATATGATGTAAACCAGCGCAACGCAAAAGATGGTGCTTACAGCTGCTAGTAATATTTTGAACAAGATATTCATTTGTCCACATGCTAAAAAGTTGATTATTTGAATTTTATCTTATTTCCAAAAATTCAATTTATCTGCTAACGAACGAATATAGGGCTTTAAGTCCTTAATAACTTCTGCTCCTTCTGGAATATCGCGCTGGCAGTTAACAAAATGCAGTTCGTCATATTCCTCTATTGTTGGAATAAATTTGATAAATAGTTTTCCTGTTCTATAAAAATCTTTTGCTATAATCCGCCAATGTAGTTCGTATTGCATGACATCAGGATCTGGTGTAAATCGTATTGCAAAATCGTCATGATCTTTCTGATTAAGTTTTTTTAATGGAGCAACTGGCTCATATTCAATTTGCAATCTATTTATATTTACTCCATCCAAAAGAGAATTTTGAATGTTGTTTCCCTTTTTGAAATTATCCTGACTATGTAATAACTGGCATTTACCTCCCACTACATTGATTTCCACACGATAATCCTCAAGTTGCAATTTTCCTGTATTTATCACTTGAAAAGGAATAAGGAACTTACAATCATCTTCATGCAGTTTATTATAGTGTTTATGCATTTCAATATATGCGTGTGAATCATAGCAATCAGTCGGAGGATCCATGTAGTATTTATCAGACTTCTTGCGATAATACAGTGGCGTGAATGTTATTTTCCTCTTCCCATTAGCAAATCGCAGGCGTGCTCTTGGCTTTCGGATTGAACGAAAGAATCCAAACACACCAAAGACGCTACATACAAACGTAGCTATTGGTAATGCTATTTCTATTATCCAATCCGTATTCATCTTATTCCACCGTTACTTGTCCGTTCATCAATAATACATTTCTATATACTTATATGCACGGTCAAAGACATCTTGGTCTTTCAGACCGTATTTAATCCAGAGGATGGAACGCAGTTTTTGCTTGATCTCGCGTTGAGCCGTTACAGACTTAAAGGCATCGCGGAACTTACGCACAATATTCACAATATCTGTATCAATATCGTTCACCACATTCTCCACGATGATAGGTGTCTCAGGTGTGCGAATCGACTCAAACAACTCGGTGAGTGCGGCACGGGCTTGCATACGGCGGTCGATAGGGTCTGCCATGACTTTCTGCTCCTCAGCCAGCATCTCTTTGGCCAATGTCAATAGCTGGCGCAGGAAGTCGATACTAGTTTCCAAGCTCTGCTCTAAGCGTGAGCGGAGTTCATCGAGTTTCTCAGCAAAGCGTTGGTAGTTGACATCTCCATGGTGCTCACGCAAACGCAGACGGAGTATCTGCTCAATCTCGGTGGCTTTCTTCTTTGCCTCCGCCTCGGTAATGGCTTGTGAGATGACATCGGCATCGATAACCAAATCCTCCAGCGGCGTGCCGATATTGATGGTATCAATGCTCTTATGGATAATCTCGATAGTCTTAGAGCCCAGCAATGTCCAGATGAGCGATGGTCCGCCGCTGACTGGGCGCACGCTCTGATAAACATTGGCCATCCATGTATAGTCGGCCTCGTATGGAGTGAGTACCGAAGATGGGCTGACGGTCTCCCATGCCTTTTGCAAACGCGCGAAATGCTTCGCAAACTCCGTTTTCTTCTCTGGGTCACGCAGGCATTGTTGTGCTGCTTGCAAGCCCTCCCAATTGCCGATCGTACGGTCCACGCCAGGGAAGAAACGCAAACACTCGTCCACGAAGGTTGGAATGAGGGCTTTGATCTCGTCGATATTCTTCACCACATGTTTTACGCTCTCCTCGTCGAAGGCCAAAGACTTAGCCACATTATCGAATACGCCCACAAAGTCCACAATGATACCGCAGGTCTTGTCGTGGGTATATTTGCGGTTGGTGCGGCAGATGGCTTGCAAGAGTGTATGGTTCTTCATTGGTTTGTCGAGATACATACATTGCAAGATAGGTGCATCAAAGCCCGTGAGCAGTTTGGATGTGACAATCACGAAGCGCAATGGCGACAATGGGTCGCGGAACTGGTCGAGCACGCGTTTTTGGTCGTCGCGTGAGAGTTGATACTCCTTGTAGTCATCAGCTTTGTCGCCCTCGGTATGCATCACAATGACAGACTGGTCATCGCGTCCGAGCAGAGCATCGATGGCTTTTTTGTATTTGACACAGCACTCGCGGTTATAGACCACCACTTGGGCTTTCATGCCCGATGGTTCGATGCTCTCGCGGTAGTGCTTAACGATATACTTACAAACCTCCTGTATGCGCTTCTCGCTGGTGAAGAATGCCTCCACATTGGTTCGGCGCACCAGTTGTTGGCGTTGTGCCTCGTCAATCTCGTCGGTCATCTCATCAAACTCCTGCTGGAGAACCTCTTTGTTGAGGTGCATCTCCACAGGTACGGTCTGGAAGTTGAGTTCCAAGGTAGCACCATCGTCCACAGAGTTCTGGAAGGTATATTTACTCAGATAGCCGTTGGTGTCTTCCTCTGAACCGAAAGTGGCGAAGGTGTTGTGGTCGCGTTTGTTGATAGGTGTACCTGTGAGACCAAAGAAGAAGGCGTTAGGCAATGCTTTGCGCATCTTGCGACCAAGGTCACGCTCTTGTGTGCGGTGCGCCTCGTCCACCATGACGATGATATTATCGCGCTCGGAGAGCACCTGAGCTACATCGCCAAACTTAAAGATGGTAGTGATGAGTATCTTGCGTTGGTCTTCGATGAAGAATTTTTCCAACTCCTCTTTGCTGCCTGCCGAAGCGATATTAGGTATCTCAGCACGGGTGAAGTCGCCTGTTATCTGGTCTTCGAGGTTGATACGGTCGTCCACAATGACTACGGTAGGCGCTTTGAGTTCGTTGAGACGGCGAAGCTTTTGCGCTACAAACACCATGAGCCATGACTTACCCGAACCCTGGAAGTGCCATATCAGTCCAGATTTAGGTCCTGACTGGGTCTTGTAGGTATTCACCACGCGCTCTACGATGGCGTTACCGCCGAGGTATTGCTGGTAGCGGCAGACGATCTTTATCGCACGACCTTGGGTGTCGGCTGTGAATACGGTATAATAGCGATAGATATCCCACAAACGACGAGGGCTCATGAGGTGGCAGAAATTATCGAAGGTAGGTGTCAATGTACCATGCTGACGGTCCTCTGTACCAAACCATGGTCCCCATTTGTCCACAGGCAAACCGATACCTCCGTAGAAGAGTTCCTTGCCGTCAGAAGCAAAATTAAGGATATTGGTGACGAACATCGCGGGTATACTCTTTTGGTATTTCACGATGTCGTTGGCACCATCTGCCCATGTGATACCTGGTGCAAAAGGTGTTTTGACCTCTCCGATGACCATAGGAATACCGTTGATGATAAACACGAGGTCCAAGCGTTTGCCGCCGTGGGTGGTGGAACGAGGGTAAACCCATTGGTTGGTTACTACACAGTAGTTACGGCTCATGTCCTCCTCGTCAAAGAAGCAGATATTGATATTCTCGCCATCCTTGCCGAAGGGGAAGGAGTTCTCGTCAAAGAGGAAACGACGGAATGCATTGTTATTCTGCACCATAGTCTCCTTGGTGGCAGACTGGATATAGCTGCGCATCTTGTAGATGACTTGGTCGGCTTGCTCAGCAGAGATATTGTTGAGCGCGATGAGCGATTCGCGCAACCATGACTCCACCAGCACATCCTCCATCTGACGCTCTATCTCGGTAGCGGGAATATAGTGCCAGCCGCACTTTTGTGCAGCGTCTAAGAACATGTTCTCAATATTCGCTTCGTTAAAGGTTTGTTTTGCCATAGCGATATGTATTTATAGGCATTTGTATTTTAAGTGGTAATTTTATTTTAAGTGGGGCAAATGAAAAAAAGAAATATAAATAACTGATATTATGCAAGTTAGACTAAATGCTTACTAATATTTATTTTCTATTTGTTTTTTTTATGCCACTTTATTTAGTAAAAAATACTATTTTCTTTGTCTTAAGTGGGGATTTTTAACTAAATTCATCCTAAAAGGTAATAATCAAAAAATAAACATATTCTACTGATTATGTGAGACTTATTTGGAATTTATTATTTTATTTATTTTTCGTTTATTTTTTTTATGCCATTACTTAGATAACTTATATGTACGATTTCGATTTCCGCCCATCGTATCAATTTCACCCATTCTTACAGCTTCATATAATATTTTTCGTATATCTCGTATATCAGCATCTTTTAATCGCTCTACTATTTCAATAGTTTTGCTTCCAGGATGCAAACGCAAATCTTCGTAAACAAGTGTTTTTAATACATGTGGTTCTATGGTTCGCAATGTAGTTTTTACACCCGTTTTAGCATTTTGCAACAATTTTGGATTAACAATAAAATATGTTCCTTTTTTTACACCACTCTTGCATATTAAATTATCTTTTACCAATAAGTCCACATAACTTCTTAAACGATCTTCGTCGGACAATTGCAGCGCATTGGACAGATCTGTGGTCAATATTTTTTGCTTTCTTGCTATGATACCAAATGCTGTAAGCGCTTTTTGCGACAATTGATAATTCTGCAATACATAGTCTAATAGTGGTAATAATTCAGGATCTAAAATATCTGCACTTTGAATAACCCGAACCTCGCTATATGAATCCTCTATGATAGGTTGATTCTTGGTTTCTGTAGCATTCAATTGATATATTAGGTCATATCCAGATCCCTCACCTTCCATAAGTCCCAAAACATAAAGTAGATCTATCATGTTGGGATTCCTTCTTACCTTCTCATGAAGGATATTGTTTTTTGTTACACCAAAAGGTAATCCACCAGGACTACTAATTTCTATGCGTGAAGGATAGACCGCTATCGTAATATCCTTAGATATGGTATAACTGCGATGGGCAAAAGCATTTACCAATAACTCTCGAACCAATTTAGGATGGTAGTGTCGAATTTCTTTTCTGAAAAGTCCATTCGGAAATTCATAAGAATATGTTAATTCAATTGCATTTTTCTCGATAGCCATTAGCATTTCATCTGGAGCGAGGGTATGATCATGCCAATCTTCTCTACGAACCTTCTGCTCTAAGGCATCATAAACGATGTATTGCACGCTATTAGGATAACATATAGATGCTCGTTGTTTAGGGCTGCCGAGCCATATTACACCCAAGTTGGTTAAATATCCCTCATCTATCAAGTGATATGTTTCGCCTATCTCATAGTCATCCATCTGACGAATATGCTCTTTTGCACGCTCTGAATGGCGAATGCGATTGGCTAAATTGTTTAGCTTGAGATTTATCTCCTGATCTACTCTAAATTTTGTTTGGATAATTTCCCATTGAAAATTACCTTTCGATACCATCAAACTTTGCAAATCTTCACTACGCACAGGCATACACTTGTCTGCTACTCGTATGTATATTTTTCCATCAGAAGTGGTAGCTATCGATTGCACAGAAGGTGAGATAGTCAAAATAAAATACTGACTTCCATTTTCATCGGCTAAGATACCAGATGACGACAATGCTACATTAAAGCACAACTCTCTAAGTCGTGTTGCTGCATCATTAGCTTCTTTTGCGGAGACTTCTTGATTAGGTTTAGGAGCACATAATTTATCATCGTAACCTATGTATATCTGTCCACCTTGTGCGTTTGCAAAAGCCACACAAGTTACAGCAAGGTCGCGAAAACCTTTATCTCCGATGCGTATTTTTTGTAGATCCTTAAATTCTACTTTTTGTTTTTCCGTTAATGATATTTGCATACTCATTGATTGCGTTTTACTGGTTGATTAGACTTTTGATTACTTGGTCGATATTCTCGATACTCTTGCGCAAGGATTCTTTGGTCGCTTCCGCTTGGGTGGCGATTTCTACAAATTGTTGCTGGAGAGGGAGAGGGGGGAGTACTATCTTTCTATCTAAGAATTCCTGAAGTTTCAGATTCTGAATACCACTTGTTTGATGCCCCATTCTTTTGATATCAATCTTATGTGTATGATAGTATATGAATAGGTTGTAGAATAAGTATTTCGAAGCGACTAAATCATTTGCTCTTAGTACTTGTACGAAATTATTTACAACAAACTCACCCTCTTGATTAAAATACACGACACGCCCCACAGGGTTATCTTTTGTACCACCAGAGCGTTCTAACAAAATATCTCCACGATTTAATCTTTTTCTCTCTAAAATATCTACTTGTATGTTACGAGTCACTATATTATCAAAACTAATAGTTCCATCGTTTTTGAAATTATTTGTTTTGATAACTTGTGTTCCATTTCCTAAAATATCATCATTACCCCATTCGCCAGCAAAATTAGTAGCTATTAAATCTCTGAGTTTTACTTCCTTTCCATCTTCCTCTCCGAACATCTCCATAAACTTTGCTTTTAGCATGTCGTCGGTGGCAGCAAGGAGTTTTTTGTAGGATTCTTTGACACGATATGCCGCCCAAAGTTTGTCGGCTAAAACCTTCTGCTCAAACAAAGAAGGAAGAGTGAATTCTTGGCGTGCTAAATCTTTCCAATTGATTGTAGGAGATAAACCTCCTACGGAAATTTGTACTGCTCTATCAAGAAATTGATTGGAACTCATAAAGAAAGGAAAGTAATCTTTATCTACCACATCTTCCTTAGGGCGTAAAACCAATCCATGTGCGGAGAATATTCCATCAATAGGAGCAATAGCCACTTTGCGCTGATATGCACGGCGTTTGCCAAACAGGATATCGCCTTTACGCATAACTAATTTTTCACCAATAGGCGCAACATCTGATCCCCATCTTGAAATATATAGACACTCACCATCAATATGCTCTAAGCCAATGTAGTGTTCCTTATCAGCTTCAGTTGGCTTTACCTTTTGTGTCGAATTGTAGGCTATTTCGTCAAATCTAAAAGTCTTCATCATAGCATATTTATAAAGGTATCCACAATATTATTCAGTCTTACACTTTGTTCAGACCAAGCAGAATATGCAACATCAGTAGAAATAAGCATTTGATTTTGCTCGGTTGGTATAAAAGCAAATTTTTGCACACTCAAATCATATTCATATGCAGCAACCGCTTCTTTATCTACCACCGAACAGAAATTCTCTACATCTACATACCCATTATACGCATCTACGATTTTTTGGATGTGTTGCTCCTCCAAGAAGCTTTCTCCATTTCTGCGAGTAACCTCTTTGACTGCATTTATAAACATGATTTTATTTCTTCGATCTACTGGCTTATTGGATCGGCAAATATAGATACATGCTTCCATGGTGGCATTAAAAAACAAATTAGGACCAATACCTATTACTGCCTCAAGCAAATCTGCCTCAATCATCTTTTTCCTAATCTCCTGCTCTTCTTTTCTAAACAACACTCCGTGAGGCAGCAAGATAGCGCAGCGGCCGTTCTTCTCGTCCATGGAGGCAAGGATATGCTGGATAAAAGCGTAGTCGGCTCGGCCTTGTGGCGGTGTGCCTAAGAAATTGCGTCCCCATTTGTCGTTCTCGAAAGCGGCACGGTCCCATTCCTTAATCGAGTATGGCGGGTTAGCCAGTACAATATCGAAAGTGCGCAAGTGGCTACCATCCAAGAATGCAGGATTGCGCAATGTGTCACCACACACAATAGAAAAATCCTCTACACCATTCAGGTACAAGTTCATGCGGGCAATAGCCGAAGTCAGACCATTCACCTCCTGACCAAAGACATGCACACCTTTCCACTCTTTGCCCTGATTACGCAAGTGGTCGAGACTCTTGATAAGCATACCACCCGAACCGCAAGTAGGGTCGTATATACTCTCGTCGGGTTGTGGTTGCAGGATCTCCGCCATCAGCTCCACTACCGTACGGTTGGTATAGAACTCCTGTGCCGTGTTACCAGCATCATCGGCGAACTTACCCACCAGGTATTCGTATGCCTGTCCCATCTCGTCCGCTGGACACGAACTGAGCGACAGGTTATAGCGCGAGAAATCCTCAATAATGGATGTGATGATATGGTCGGGCATCTTGTTCTTGTTGGTCCAGCCATCTTTTGGTCCGAAGATACCCTCCAAACCGCCAATCAAACGACCATCGTTCTCACGAGCGGGATTAGCTTGCTCAATAGCGATAAAAGCTTCTACCAAGCGTTGACCTACATTCTCCGTCACCTGACGCACATCTTGCCAATGTTCGCCATCAGGAATACGGATAGGCAAATCTAGAGCTTGCATCTCGGCATACTCCTCACCACCTTCTGCTACGAAAGCCGCATACTGCTCATCATACACATCGCTGATGCGCTTGAAGAACAGCAGAGGAAAGATATATTCTTTGTATCCTGCCGCATCGATCTGACCACGAAGGTTCTCCGCAGCCGCCCAAAGGAAGGATTTTAATGTATCGATAGTAATCTGTGCCATAATCAATTCTTAATACATCAATTCTCTAAATGCTTGCTCTGCTTCGCGAACTTCCTCGCAGGCTGCTAGGAAGCGTGCCTTGACCACCTCGTATGGTTCTTGCTCCTCTTGGTGGTACTGGATATAGCGGTTAGGCGATAGCACAAAATCTTTCTCCGCAATCTCCTGGAGTGTTACCACGCGAGAGATATCCTCCTTGTCGGTATAGTCGAGATAGTGTTGGAAGATCTCTGCGGCGTTCTCCTCGGTCAGTTCATTTTGCGCACGGCGCACGGTCAAGATCTTCGAGGCATCAACCAACAGCACGCGTGCAGAGTGTTCGGCTACCTTATGGCGACGAAGCACCAAGATACATGGTGAGAGTTGCGTGCCAAAGAAGAGTTTTTCGCCCAGCGTAATGACTGCCTCCAGCCAATCCGACTCCACCATTCGTTTGCGGATATCTGCTTCGGCATTACCACGGAACAGCACACCCTGTGGCATCACCACAGCCATACGACCTGTGCCTGGTTTCATAGACTGCACCATGTGCTGAATCCAAGCATAGTCGGCACCTGTATCGTCGGTAGGGGTACCCCATATATTACGCGAGAACTTATCGCTGCGCCATTCTGTTTCGCCCCATCGTTTGAGTGAGAAAGGCGGATTGGCAATTACGCAGTCAAAACGAGCAATACTGCCGCCTTGCAGGATCTTTGGGTCGCGCAAAGTGTCGCCCTGCATGATATTGAAGTCGGAAGCTCCGTGCAAGAAAAGGTTCATCTTGGCAATAGCGGCGTTGGTGACATTCTTCTCCTGTCCAAAGATATTGCCACAACATAGGCTGTCGTTCTTCATGTGGCGAACGGCCTCGATAAGCATACCACCCGAACCGCAAGCGGGATCATAGACCGTTTCTCCTGGTTGAGGATCGAGAATCTTCACCAGCAGACGCACCACAGCACGAGGAGTATAGAACTCGCCCGCTTGTGCCTTGCTGTCATCTGCAAAGCGCTTGAGCATGATCTCGTAAGCATCACCCATCAGGTCGTTAGGATAATCCTTGTTGCCCAGTTTACGGCGAGACATGTGCTCGATGAGGTTGGTGATACGCTCATCAGAGAGGACGCGTTTGTCGGTCCATTTCTGCGCAGAGAAGATACTCAGCACACCATATAGCGTGTCAGGGTTAGCCAACTCGGTTTTGTGCATAGCGCCCACAAGGGCCGAACCCACATTCTCGGTACGCTCGCGCACATCTTGCCAATGGCAGTCTTCGGGGATATCAAAGCGGTGTTGCTCAGGCAAAGCGGCAAACTCTGTATCGCCTCCGCTAAGGAGCAGCGCCTCTTCGGTCTCCTCGTCATAGACATCGTTCAGACGCTTGTAGTAGAGCAGCGGCGTGATATAATCCTTGAAGTTGTCCTGACTGACAGGACCACGAAGGATATTGCAGGCCTCCATCAGGAAGTTATACAACTCCTGCGCTGTACCTATCTCTTTATTGGGAGTGGTATTTTGTTTCTTAGCCATGATGGGTTAATGATATCTTTTGCAAAGGTAGTGTTTGTAGTTTTTTTAATCTCTTTATCGAAGTCAGAAAGTCATTCGCCCTGCTGAAGCATATATCTGGCTTTTTGTTGCTCAATCTCTTTGATAGCAATTTGGATTGTCCCGACAGTGTTGGGAAAATGTTTCCTATTTAGCCCGCAAAGATACAAAAATTTTTGCATAAATGCAAATATTTTGGTAGAAAGTCGGAATTTTAGTATTTGAAAACCTATTTCGGGTGCAAAATTACTGTGTCAAACTGCTAAAACTTGTCAGGATTTAGTAAAAAATGCACTTTTTTGTGCAAAAATGGAGAGAAGTTAATCTTTGGCAAGATTTCTAAAGTTGATTATCCCTCTTGTAGGAGATGGGGATTCGAAGTCTCCATCATACACCACACAAGAACTAAGGATAGGCTCTTTTAATACTTCCTCCAAATGCTTGATACCACGCATAAAGTCCTTTGTAAATGTTTGAGCTGATTTGATTTCCATAATATTTAAACCCATTGCTTGAGGACAAACCAAATCCACCTCAAAGCCTTTGTTCTCACGATAAAAACAGAGGTTATTGTCTTTTCCTTGATTGAGGCGATTCTTTAAGACTTCATTAAGAACCATATTCTCAAATATACTACCTCTTAGTGGGTGTGTGGCAAGTTGCTTATCATTCTCTATACCAAGTAGATAACACAACAGTCCTGTGTCGTAGAAATACAACTTAGGGGTCTTCACAAGCCGTTTGTTAATGTTGGCAAAATATGGAGGTAATTTCCATAAAATATAGGATGCTTGGAGAATATTAATCCATTCAGTTATGGTGGGTGTAGATACTCCTACCTCGTTAGACAACGAAGAGAAGTTACATTCGCTACCCACACGGCCTGCACATAAGCGTATGAAAGTTTGGAAAGCTTGTAGGTTCTTCACTTTTAGCAACTGATGTATATCTCGCTCCACATATGTGTTGTAATAATCACGATAAAGTAGGCGTGCAGGCGTCTTCTTGGTATAAATAGCTGGGTATAAACCTTGATACATCAATTGGTTGGTTGACAACTCCTTTGTCGCAGGGAGTTCATTCATCGCAAAAGGTAGTAAAGTAAACAGCGATGTTCTACCCGCCAAGGTCTGAGTTATTTGATGTAGGAGTGCAAAATTACTACTGCCTGTAAGGATGAACTTACGGTCAGGATTTTCATCTACCAGTACTTGGATATAAGATAACATTTGTGGGAGATGATGCACTTCGTCTATAATAAGGTTAGCTGTATTAGTTTTGAAAAAGGCTTCTATATCTTGCTCTATTACAGCTCGTTGTGCAGGGCGCTCCAAATTGATATATTCGTAATCAGGAAATAAATTCTTACACAAAGTAGTCTTTCCAACCTGACGAGGACCAGTAATCGTAATAACAGAATAATACTGAATAGCCTCTAAAATACTGTCTGAAATAGCACGATAAATATACTCCATAATGTTCGCAAATTTAAAGTTCAACTTTAAGATTGCGCAAAATTACTGCTTTTTTTTTATTTGTGCAAGAAAATAATGGATTTATTTATTTTTTAGAGGTATTTTGTGCAATTAAGGTGCTTATTTTTTACAAAATGATGTTAGAAAAAGTGCGCAAATTTAAAGTTGTACTTTAATATTGCGACAATTTGCAAGATGAGATGGGCGATTGGGTTATTGGCTATTGGTTATGGATTATTGGTTATTGGTAATGGGTGATTAGCGAACGACTATATATCGTGCTAAAGCGAACATGGTGAAGCCAAGAACTACGCTGGCTGTCAGATAAGCCAAAGCGAGAAAGAATTGACCTGCATGCTGCAAGCGGAAGAAATCAGCTGCAAATGTAGAGAAAGTAGTAAAACTACCACACAAGCCCACCGTCAGCATTAGATACACTTCCTTGGGGAAAAAGGTGTAGCGTTCGCCCAAGCCAATCAAGATGCCCAACACAAAGCAACCTATCAGATTGACCGACAATGTTCCCCATGGCATGCCCAGCCAATGGATAGATTGACAAGCCAAGTTAGTAAGATAGCGAAGCGCACTGCCTACAGCGCCACCAAGCATGATATAAAGCAGATTTTTAAGCATGATAGTCTGTTTAGCCCGCAAAGATACAAAAATTTTTGCATTTATGCAAATAAATGGCGAAAAAGGCACCATTTTCTGGTGTAAGGTGTAAGGTGTAGAGTGTGGCGGCGGAGCCGCAGTTGTTTAATGTCATGACACATACAAATAAAATGTCTTATTTTGCAATTTTTCGCATGTTAAACCGTCTTATTTTGCAATTTTCTTTCGCTCAAACTGTCTTATTTTGCAATTTTTGTGATTATCGTCAAGTTTCCTAAGGTCCGCAGCACGCAATTTGAACTGGTAACAAATTGTCACCGGTTGACGCTAAAACTTGTCAGGGGCTAAAAAAAAAGTTTATTTTTTTGTTTTTTTTTATTTTCTCGTTTTGTTCGTATTCAAAGCGCAAAGATACAAAAATATACGAAAATAGCCGCACGGTTGGTGCGGCTATTTTGCATATTCTCGCGCATGAGCGCGTTCCTTTTAGATTACTCCTTATCCCAATTGGTTGACAACATACGGAGATATGAGCGATAACGCCACTTAGCATTCTCTTGAGCTGCAGCAAACAATTCTGCTGCTTCAGCAGGATATTGTTTTGCTACGCTGGCGAAACGAACCTCACCCATCAAGTAGTCTTGGAACTTATCCCATTGTGGCTCCTTAGAGTCGAGTGAGAATGGGTTCTTGCCCTCAGCCTCGAGTGCTGGGTTATAACGCCACAAGTGCCAGTAACCACACTCTACTGCCTTCGCCTCCTCAGCTTGAGATTTACCCATACCAGCCTTCAAACCGTGGTTGATACATGGAGCATAAGCAATCACGAGAGATGGACCTGGATAAGCCTCTGCCTCACGGATAGCCTTGAGGGTTTGTGCTTGGTCAGCACCCATAGCGATTTGTGCTACATATACATAACCATAAGTGGTAGCAATCATACCCAAGTCTTTCTTGCGTACGCGTTTGCCCGCAGCAGCGAACTTAGCGATAGCGCCGATAGGAGTAGATTTAGATGCTTGGCCACCAGTATTAGAATAAACCTCGGTATCGAGTACGAGGATGTTGACATCTTCGCCAGAAGCAATCACGTGGTCGAGACCGCCGTAACCGATATCGTAAGAAGCACCGTCACCACCGACAATCCATTGGCTGCGTTTAACGATATGATCTTTATAAGTCAAGATATCCTTGCAGGTATCGCATTGGCAAGCCTCGCAAGCCGCTACGATAGGCTCGTAGAGACGGTTGGTGATAGTAGCGTCGTTTTGGTTATCCAACCACTCTTGGAAGAGCGCCTTCATCTCCTCGGTGCAGCAAGTGCAGCTTTGTGCCTTGGTCATGAGAGCTGCCAAACGCTCGCGGATCTTGCGGTGAGCGATTTGCATACCGAGACCATACTCGCAGAAGTCCTCGAAGAGGGAGTTAGACCATGCAGGACCGTGACCCTTCTCGTTGGTGGTATAAGGAGTAGAAGGTACAGAACCAGAGTAGATAGAGGTACAACCAGTAGCATTAGCTACGATCTCGCGATCACCAAAGAGTTGGCTGATGAGCTTGAGGTATGGTGTCTCACCACAACCAGAGCAAGCGCCAGAGAACTCGAAGAGAGGTGTAGCGAACTGGCTGTTCTTGACATTGGATTGGATATCTACGAGGTGTTGTTTAGACTTCACATTATCGGTGCAGTAAGCCCAGTTTTGTGCCTCGAGCATTTGTCCCTCGAGTGGCACCATTTGGAGGGCTTTGCCAGTCTTAGGA
>JAXJWX010000054.1:0-7633 GCA_036307765.1 Paludibacteraceae bacterium
GCCTGACTGAAAATAATCATCCAAAACTTGTTGCTTGAATGATGCAGAATAACGATTTAGAGTTCGCTTCATAAAACTTGAATCTTAATAATTGATACTTTTTGTTCATTTTATGAGTAAACCTATTTCAGTATAAGACAAAGTGCGTTTTGTTAAGATTGGGCTTCCTAACAGATTGACTTATTTCCTGAAAAAGTAGACTCTGTTCCTAAAAAGGTTGACTCATTTCCTAAAATAGTTGCCTATCCTCCAAACAAAAAATCGCCCTAAAAAGCGATTTTTCTTGCACAACTCAAAAAAAAAGTGTACCTTTGCGCCGCAAAGGTCAATCATCGAGAGATGGTATCAGTGCACATGATTAACAAGAAGTCCATACGATTCTACAACGACCATAAGGTACGCGCTATCTGGAGCGAGGAAGAAAACAAGTGGTATTTCTCCGCTACAGATATTATTGCAGCTATCAACGATGAGCAGGACTATGTGAAAGCAGGTAACTATTGGCGTTGGTTGAAAAAGAAACTTACATCACAAGGTATTCAACCCGTGAGTGCCACTCACGACTTCAAATTCCAAGCTCCTGATGGCAAGATGCGTAAGTCGGATGTGTTGGATTTCGAAGGCGTTGAGATGGTGGCCAAAAACTTTCCGAATACGCGTGCTACCGCCTTTCTTGATTGGTTCACTTTCTCCGATAACTCTATCGACGGACAGAGTCGCAAGAAAGCATATACTTTGTTTGAAAGCGGTATATTGGATGACATGCAAGCAGGCACTATCCAATCGCTGCAACAGATACACGCTTATCTCTTTGGTGGATTATACGATTTCGCGGGGCAGATTCGCACCAAGACTATTTGGAAAGACGGCACGCTCTTTTGCCGTGCAGAGTACTTGCGCTATAATCTGGAACAGATAGAACAAATGCCTCAAAGTACTTTCGATGAGATTGTGGACAAGTATGTAGAGATGAATATTGCTCATCCGTTTATGGAGGGTAATGGCAGAAGCACCCGTTTGTGGTTGGATTTGATTTTCAAGTCGTCTATCAAACAATGTGTGGATTGGAGCCAAATAGATAAGAAGGCCTATTTGCAAGCCATGCGCCTGAGTACGACAGATAGTTCTGCTATCCGCGAATTACTCCGCGGTGCGATGACCGACCAAATTAACGATCGCGAGATCTTTATGAAAGGAATTGACTACTCGTATTACTACGAGCAAGAAGATTAACTAACATACCCGTCGCTCACCGACATAAAACAGGAGGACATATATTTATTAACAGCGTTTATTGACGCTTGTTTTGACACTCTTGAAACTTAGGAACTTTCAAATCTCAGTTCAAAACAATGCAACAATAGATGTCTGCGTTGGTATATACCACTCTCATATTCTATATGGGAGGATTATATACATATTTCGGCGTAGGCTCTGGGTTGCTTGTATCTGACTGAGAAAAGGCATCCTAAGGCCTCAAGAGTGCAGGACAAGTAACAAATACAGATCCTGCGCTTTTTTGTATGCTATTCTGTTTTTGGTCAATAGACCTACAAACCAAAAACAGATGATCATCGACAACCCCGACATACCTGAAAGCAAAATCCCCGAGAATTATCTTGCGCTACTGCTTTATGACCATTCATCCCAAAAGAATATCATTTGGGCAACGGATGATTATGCGCATTTGGGTGAAGCATATCTTTTTTACAACTCTATTGAAATACACCTTATTACAGGGGATTATGAAGGGCTTATCAAACCGCGCTCGGAAAAAGCCAAAGATGTGCAAGATGCCCGTAGTAAGGACAAAGCAGAAGTCTTTACGCCGTCATGGGTATGCAACAAGCAAAACAACCTCATTGATGAGCAATGGTTCGGGCGACCCAATGTATTTAATACCGAAACCGAAAACGGTTGGATTACCAATCACAATAAAATCGAGTTCTCCGATGAGCCAGGCAAGACGTGGCGCGACTATGTCAAAGAGGTGCGTATGGAGATTACTTGTGGCGAAGCACCTTATATAACCTCTCGTTATGATACCGTTACTGGCAAGTTTATCGACCCTATGGATCGTATCGGTATCCTCGACCGCAAGTTCCGTGTTATTTATGAGAATTATGGACCTGGCACTCCAGATCATAAATGGACTAAATGGATGCGTATTGCATTAGAATCCACTTATGGCTACGAATGGCAGGGCGATAATCTATTGCTCGCACGCGAAAATGTGCTCTCCTCTTATATCCGCTTCTACAAACTTCGTTTTGGTGCGAACGAGTTCCCAAGCGAGCATACAATGAAAGATATTATCGATATTATCACATGGAACTTCTGGCAGATGGATGGTCTGAAAGGAGTTATTCCATGCACCTGTGTAGATAAGGAAATCCCTACGACACTTTCTATCTTCGATGATGAAGCGGCAACAAAAACCGAACCCTGCCCTGGCTGCAAGAGCGGCGAACTCAAAGATATGCGCAAGCATACTGGCATACAATGCCGCATCAAAGATTGGGATTTGGAACACGACGGCAAGAGAAAAAAAGAAATCTATTTTCACGAACTACTGAAATAATCATACCATGGCAAGTCAGTATTCTACATTTCGGGCTGAGTTGATTTACATTTTCCGTATCAACGATATTGCTCACAGTGGTTGTCTTAAGATAGGCAAAACCACTATTTTGGATGGAACTACCTTCGGAGCAGAACCTAACAGCCACATGCTCAACGAGGCAGCACGCCAGCGCATCAAACAATATACTGCTACAGCAGGTATTCAGTTTGATTTACTGCATACGGAGTTATCTATGTCTTTGTGTGGAAAAGAATTGGTAATCCTCAATGACAAAGATATCCACAATATCCTTTTGCGTTCAGGCATCAAACGCCACGATTTTGGTGATGGCATGGGAGTAGAGTGGTTCGAGTGCGATTTGCATACTGCCAAACGCGCTATACAAGCCGCCAAAGAGAAACGCACATCGCTTCTGCCTACTGAGATAACCATTGACCAGTCGCCTATCATCTTCCGCCCTGAGCAAAAAGATGCTATTGAAAGAACGTGCAAAAAGTTTAAGAAGTCCAATCAAATGCTCTGGAATGCCAAGATGCGTTTTGGTAAAACCTTGAGTGCGTTAGAGGTAGTACGCCGCATGCAATTCAAACGCACGATTATTGTAACCCACCGCCCTGTAGTTGATAAAGGTTGGTACGAGGATTTCAGCAAGATATTCTTCTTTGAAACTATTCCGTATATGTATGGCTCCAAAGACAATGGTACGGAGCTATATGCCATGGAGAATGCTTGTGCCCTTGGCAAAGTGCATTATATCTATTTCGCCTCTATGCAAGACCTCCGAGGCACAGACAAGGTGGGCGGTAAGTTCGCTAAGAACCACCGCGTGTTCTCTACCAAATGGGATTGTGTGATTGTGGATGAGGCGCACGAGGGTACGCAAACCACGCTCGGACAGAATGTGTTGGCTGCTCTCACGGAGAACGACCCAAAGGTATTGCAACTATCTGGTACGCCATTCAACCTCTTTGACCAATACAAAGAGGATGAGATTTTCACTTGGGATTATGTCATGGAACAAAAGGCAAAAGCCGCTTGGGATAACGAGCACTTTGGTGATGCCAATCCATATGCTGGCTTGCCTGCTATGAATATCTTCACTTTCGACCTCGGCAAACTGATGGAGAAATATATGGATATGGATGTGGCATTCAATTTTACCGAGTTTTTCCGCACCAAGAATAGCGACGGCTCGTTTGTCCATGCTGCCGATGTGCGTGCGTTCCTCGATTTGATGGTTAAACCTGACCCTGATAGCATGTTCCCATTCTCCAACGAGGAGTTCCGCGATAATTTCCACCATACACTATGGATGGTGCCTGGTGTAAAATCGGCAAAAGCCCTTTCGGCTATGCTGCAAACACACCCTGTGTTTGGCAATTTTGAGATTGTGAATGTAGCGGGTGATGGCGATGATGATGCCGAGCGTGGCGACGCACTCGAACTCGTGCAAAAAGCGATTGCCAAGAACGATTATACCATCACCATCTCTTGCGGTAAACTGACTACGGGTGTTAGTGTGCCAGAGTGGACAGCCGTCTTTATGCTTTCTGGTACATTCAATACGGCAGCATCTGCCTATATGCAAACCATCTTCCGTGTACAGACCCCTGCCAAGAAGGATGGCAAGATCAAAGAAAACTGCTATGTCTTCGATTTCGCTCCCGACCGCACATTGAAGGTTGTTGCAGAAACAGCTAAAGTACAAGCCAAAGCGGGTCGCACTACAGAACACGACCGCAAGACGCTCGGCGAGTTCCTCAATTTCTGCCCAATCGTATCGTGCGACGGCACGCAAATGAAGGATAAGATTACTGCTGAGCACCTCTTTGAGCAACTTAAGAAAGTATATGTAGAGCGTGTTGTGGCATCGGGCTTTGAAGATAAATCCCTCTACAACGATGATTTGCTCAAACTCTCAGATATCGAACTCAAACAGTTTGAGGAACTAAAAAAGATCATTGGTGAAACCAAAGCCATGAAGAAAACCAGTGATATTGACATCAATACACAGGGCTTGACCGATGAGCAACGCGAAGAACTGGAGCGTATCGAAAAGAAACCTAAGAGAGAACGCACACCAGAGGAAGAAGAAAAACTAAAAGAGATGAAGAAAGCAAAAGACCAACGCAATGCTGCCATCAGCATTCTTCGTGGTATCTCAATCCGTATGCCTTTGCTCATCTATGGTGCTGAACTCACGGGTAATATCAAAGAAGTAACACTTGACAATTTTGCTGACCTCATCGACGACCTCTCATGGGAAGAGTTTATGCCTAAGGGTATCAACAAAGTGGTATTCCACGGCATCCGTAAATACTATGACCCTGATATTTTCCTTGCTGCAGGTAAGCGTATCCGCGCGCTGGCAGAAGCAGCCGACGCGATGGGCATAGAGCAGCGCATTGGTCAGATTGCCGCTATCTTTAATAGTTTCCGTAATCCTGATAAGGAAACGGTACTTACCCCATGGCGTGTGGTTAATATGCACATGTCCGATTGCTTGGGTGGTTATACATTCTATAATGATGAGTTCACTGCCGAAATCGATGAGCCTCGTTATGTAGAGCAAAATGAAGTAACCGACCGCGTCTTCCGTCCTGATGCCAAGATATTGGAGATCAATTCCAAATCGGGTCTTTATCCGCTGTATGTAGCATATTCTATCTATCGTGCCAAGACAGCCAACTCGCTCTTTGCTTGCGATACGGTTGAGGAGCAGCAATGTATTTGGGATGAAGTCATTAAGGAGAATATCTTTGTCATCTGCAAGACCAAGATGGCGAAGAGTATCACCAGCCGAACCTTGCTTGGTTTCCGTGATGGTAAGAGCAATTTGCATGCGTTCGATGACCTCATCAACCAAATCAAAAACAACCAAAAAGAACTAATCGAAAAAATCAACAAAGGACAAGTATTCAAACGCTTCAAAGATATGAAATTTAATGCTATTGTAGGGAATCCACCGTATCAGTTAAATGTTACAACAAGTAATAACATTACTAATGCTGCTTATTCAGTATCTATATATAATCACTTTATAGAACTTTCTAAAAAGTTGTGTCCATTAGTGATATCATTAATTACACCAAGTAGATGGATGACAAAAGCTGGTCAAAGTATCCCTGACGAATGGGTTGATGAAATGATAAATTGCAATCATTTTAAAGTGTTGCATGATTATGTTAATGCTACTGATTGCTTTTCTAATGTTGAAATTAAAGGTGGTATAAGTTACTTCTTGTATGAACTTAATTATGAGGGAAGATGTGAGTATTTCTTGCATCGTAGTGACGCTATAGTGAGAAAATACGACTATTTAAATGCAAATGGACTGGGAGTTGTTGTGCGTGATGAGATGGCAGGAGACATTATTAGGAAAATTAGTGATGTATTACCTAACTATGCCGAAGTACATTCTTTTATGCAACTAGTAGGTACTCGTGACTTTTTTACAACACCTAAACATCTAACTTCAAATTGGCGAGGCTATGTTTTAACAAAAGATGCAGAGCACAACATTAAGTATTATCTCAACAAGAGACTTGTGTCAGATGGTTTTGCTTGGATTAAATATAGTGATATTCCTAAAGGACATGATGCTGTGGCGAAACATAAAGTATATATTCCTAAAGCTGGAGGTTCTGGAAATGACCCATATGTACTAGGGAAGCCATTTTATGGTGAACCCAACAGTGTTTCTGCAGATACATACATGATAATAGCGTACGATCCTAAGACACAAGATTATTCAAAAGAGGAGTGTGAAAATATAGTTTCTTATCTTAAAACACGCTTTTTGAGATATTTAGTATCTATAAAGAAAAAAACACAACTCAATGCTCGAGATGTGTTCCAATTTGTTCCTATGCAAGATTTCACAGCTCAATCTGATATTGACTGGAGCAAGTCGATTCCTGAGATTGACCAACAACTCTATACAAAATACAACCTCTCAGAAGATGAAATCGCCTTCATCGAAAAAATGATCAAACTAATGGAATAAAAAGTTACTAACCTTCGGCACAATCGTCTTATCTCGCCCAATGGGCTTGAACGATTAATCGCAAGCGATTTTTCGGCACACGAAAACTTTTTTCAAAAAAAAATACACTCACGCGGGAAGGATAGTAAACACTACACTTCCCGTGTGTTGTATATACCACTTTACCCTATAAATTCTCTAATCTTATAGAATATGAATCATAGTAACAATAGCTATTCGGAATATATAAAAACACAAAATGCTTAATTAAATAAGCAATTTTTATCTCAAAATGCTTGTTTTATTAAGCAAAAAGTTGTACCTTTGCAGCATATTCAAAAACAACTAAACCATTCTCTTATATGAAAACTCAAGATCCTTTCAACCTTCAACGTTTCCTTGACGCCCAAAAGAACGATTATGCAGATGCCCTCCATGAAATCAAGCAGGGGTATAAACAAAGCCATTGGATATGGTTTATCTTTCCACAAATGCGTGGATTAGGTATGAGTTACATGGCAGAATACTATGGAATATCCTCCATCGAAGAAGCACGCGCTTATTTAGACCATCCAACACTCAGAGCACGATTGCTTGAAATATCTACTGCATTGCTAAAGCACAAAGGCAAAAGTACTGCTTATGAAATACTTGGCACGATTGATGCTATCAAAGTCCGCTCTAGTATGACGCTCTTCGACCATATCATGCCCCACGCCATCTTCGCCAAAGTTCTCGACGCATTCTACAACAGCCAACGCGATGAAAAGACCACGCAAATGATTCAATCTTAGATAACCAAACAGCAAGAATCGATAGGAGAATGAGGCTTTCGCTCAACAACCACCCATGAACATCGCAATGGTAATCGAGTGGTAACCAAGTGGCATGCGAATAGATAACCAGCAACATTTAGCCCACAGAAAGCCCATAGAAGTTGTATATTAAAAAATTTTTAGTATCTTTGCAGTCGATTTACATCTAAAGTATGGAGTAAGGCAGCACAGAAGTTGGTATTAAACCCCTGTGGGACGTTAGGTCACCATACTTTTTACATCTAAAAA